>NZ_JAJUFE010000041.1 GCF_029263785.1 Pusillimonas sp.
CCGCCTACGGCGAGTACCGGTCAGCGATTACTCGTCTGCAGATCCGTCGGCGGAAGCAGCCTCATCACCGTCTTCGCCGTCGGCGCCGTCTGTCGAAGCACCGCCGCCCTTGACCAGCGCAGTAGCCAATGCGGGGTTGGCGGCTTCGCCCTGACCCACAAAGGTAACGCCCTTGGGCAGTTCGATATCGGCCAGGTGCAGGGTGGCGCCGGCTTCGAGGTTGCTGAGGTCAACTTCGATGTTCTGGGGAAGGTCTGCGGGCAAGCAGGTGATTTCGAGCTCGGTCAGCACGTGGCTGATGATGGCCTTGCTGATCTTGACGGCAGGCGATGCGTCACCATTAATGAAGTGCAGCGGCACTTTGGTGGTGATGGCCTGCTTGGCAACGACGCGCTGGAAATCCACATGTAGCACTTGCGGCTTGTATGGGTGCCATTGCACGGCACGAAGCAGAACCTGCTGCGATTTGCCGTCGAGTTGCATGTCGAGAATCGAAGCGTGGAAAGCTTCCTTGCGCAGCGCGTGGAAGATCTCGTTGTGGTCCAGCTCGATGTTCAGGGGCTTGTCGGCACCGCCATAGACAATGGCGGGAACACGGCCAGCGCGGCGCAGGCGGCGGCTCGCACCCGTACCTTGGACGCTACGCAAAGTGGCGTTGAATTTCATGGAAAGACTCCAATACACAAAGGGCTATTGCCCGTTAAAAAACGCGGCGAACTGCGCCGCGCGCTTTCACTGCCCCGCCGCGACCAGCGGGACAGCACATATATTTATTCCACAAACAGAGAGCTGACCGATTCGGCATTCGAAATGCGCAGCATGGTCTCGCCCAGCAGCGACGCGCAGGACAACTGGCGAATCTTGCCGCAGGCTGCGCCCTCTTCGGACAGGGGAATCGTGTCTGTTACAACAAGTTCGTCGAGCTCGGAATCCTTGATGCGATCGATGGCACCGCCGGAAAGCACCGGGTGAGTGCAGTATGCATACACCGCCTTGGCACCGCGCTCTTTCAGCGCCTGTGCCGCCTTGCACAGCGTGCCGGCCGTGTCGACCATATCGTCCATGATGATACAGGTGCGACCATCGATTTCTCCGATGATGTTCATCACCTCAGAAACATTGGCACGCGGACGACGCTTGTCGATAATGGCGAGGTCGGCTTCAAGCTGCTTGGCCAGCGCACGGGCACGGACCACACCACCGATGTCGGGCGAGACCACAACCACGTCTTTATAGTTGCGACGCCAGATATCACCCAGAAGGATGGGTCCTGCATATACGTTGTCGACGGGAATATCAAAAAAACCCTGGATCTGGTCAGCATGCAGATCCATGGTCATGACACGATCCACGCCCACGACCTGCAACATGTTGGCCACGACTTTGGCCGATATGGCAACGCGCGCGGAGCGAGGGCGACGATCTTGCCTGGCATAGCCAAAGTATGGGATAGCGGCCGTGATGCGGCCGGCAGATGCCCGGCGCAGCGCGTCGACCATTACCATGACTTCCATGAGATTGTCGTTGGTGGGAGCGCAGGTGGGCTGCAGTACGAACACGTCCTTGCCGCGGACGTTTTCGTTGATTTCGACCATGACCTCACCGTCTGAGAAACGGCCTACGGTCATTTTACCGAGCGACATGTCCAGATGATTGACAACGTCGACCGCCAACCGGGGATTGGCGGTGCCGGTGAAGATCATGAATCTGTCATTTGCCATGATGGATGGGATTCCGCGGCGTCAATAATAAAGCTGTTGACGCGCGTCAGTGCGACGCGCTGACTCAACAGCTTGTGATACATGGCCCAGACAGTTGGTCTGGGCCATGTTGTAAATGGCTGGGGAAGAAGGATTCGAACCTTCGCATGCTGGAATCAAAATCCAGTGCCTTAACCAGCTTGGCGATTCCCCAATTAATCTTTGGTCCAATACCGCAAGGGGTGATCGACGTAACCATGGCAAACCCACGTTTCATCAATGACCGGCACCGTGTTGCCACAGTTGGGTATTTTACCGATAATTTTCTGTTGGTTCAGCAGAGCTTGACCATGCGTTACAAACTGGGCAAATAAACACGAACCCGACCCAGTCATTCGAGCGGGTATCTGGTTCTGGGCTAAAAAAGCCAACGCTTTTTCGACCTTGGGATACCTTGCCCTGACAACTGGCTCTAAATCGTTGCGACCAAAATAAGCATGAAGCCCGTAAGCCTGCGTTTTATTTTGTTCCGCATGCGATTCATGCTGCCGTTCGCCCTGCGTTTGTTGCTGTTCAATTCGCTGCTGTTTAAGTAGCCAATCAGCAAAGACCGATATTTTGATGGGTTTAGTGTCGCGTGTCAAGTTGGGGTCGGTAAAAATGTCGCCTGTCGATACATGGACAGCCGGCCGCACCACCAGATATGCACTTGGAGACAACTCGATCGGCCTTAGAATTTCGCCTACCCCTTCGGCAAAAGCCGGCTGGCCGAATATGAAAACCGGCACGTCGGCACCCAGCGGCAAGGCCAGTTCCATCAGTTCACGCCGGGTCAGGCCGGTTTCCCAAAGCCGGTTCAATGCTATGAGCGTGGTTGCGGCATTGCTTGACCCACCCCCAAGGCCGCCCCCCGGCGGAATGCGCTTGACGCACGAGATGCGCGCACCCCACTTTGTGCCTGTAGTCTCGCGTAGCGCAGTAGCCGCCTTGAAGACAAGATCGTCTTGCGCGGACATACCGGGAATCGGACTTTCATAAACGATGGCGCCGTCGCCCACGCGCTCGAAGTTCAGGGTGTCAGACAGATCAATGAAGCGAAAGGCCGTTTGAAGCAAATGATAGCCATCGGCACGACGCCCTGTTACATGCAGGAAAAGATTCAACTTGGCCGGAGCCGGCACATTATGCAAATGCATGAAACTCGCTACTGCCCGTCTACAACAAGCCTCAGGCTGATGTCGCGCGCAGCTTCGGTGCGACGCAGCCGCAACAGGCGAGGCCCAAGATTGTCGTATCGCGTAAGCTCGACGCGCCAGTCTTGCTGCGCGAATCGATAAAGCCGGCCGTCGGCATCCTTTTCGACGTGCTCGGAGGGGCCGGGTGCAAGCCTGCCCTGCAACCAGTACCGTAAGCCTGCAACAGGGATAGGACTGCCCAGCACCTGCTCGACCAGGGCGTCCGGACTGGAGGCCTGTTCGACCGCACCGTTTGAACGGGTAAGTACCGCCCTGCCTGGCTGAAGATCAATGCGAGCCAGGGTATTGCCCAGCGGATTGGCCAGATCGAGTCGCTGTACCGACGATGTATCGCGCCACGCGAACCCGCCCTGCACGGCCTCTTGCTCGGAATTTCGCCGCTCGACGAGCAAGGCAAAACGCCCCGTGCGATCAAATGACGGGCCGGCGGCCGCTTCGTCAATGCGGGGAGGCGAAGCGCAGCCGGCCACCAATGCACCGATCAGACCGATACCCGCAAACAGCAGCCGGCGACGGTGGATATCTGCAGGATTTGACATGGGCATCAGGGGGCAACTCCGAATCGCTTCATGGTTTTGTTCAGCACTTCGCTATCGGCTTCCTTGGCATACGCTTCACGCCACACACGTCGGGCTTCATCATGCCGACCAAGGCGCCACAATACTTCGCCCAAGTGCGCCGCCACTTCGGCTGCCGGCAGCAGTTCGTACGAACGCTCCAGATACTCAAGGGCGGAGTCATAGTCGTTTACTCGATAAAAATACCAGCCCACACTATCGAGAATGTAGGGATTATCGGGCTCGAGCTCGAGCGCTCGCTCCAGCAGCTCGCGGGCTTCATCAAGCCGCGTGTCCTGGTCGACAAAGGTATACCCCAGGGAGTTGTACGCATTGGCATCGTCAGGCTTGAGCTCGATCACACTGCGCATCATTTCTTCAAAATCATCGTAACGACCCTGGCGCTCGTACAGCATGCCCAGATCGTATTTGATTTCTGACGTATTGGGCAGCTCTTTGTCAGCCTTGACAAGCACTTCGACCGCCTGCTCGGTGCGCCCACCTTCGCGCAGAATGGTCGACAGTGTCAGGGCAACAACCGCTCGCTCACGGTCGTTGGCCGGCTTCAGGGCAGCAAGTGTTCGGCGTGCCTGAGCCAGGTCCCCGCGCCGGCTTTCCAGAACCGCCTTGTGGATGCGCGCCTGAAACACCAGTGACGGGTCGTCTATCAGTTCAAGCTGATGAATCGCTTCGGCCAGATCTCCTTGTCGTTCTGCAATCTTGACGAGCATCAGTCGCGCATCCGACGAGTCGCCCATCGCATCGGTGGCCCTGTCGTCGACGGACTGACGACGCTGGGTCTGAACATTTATGTATTGCTGCAAAAGGTTGCGTGCCTCATCGAAGCGTTCGGCCCTGAAGTTGATCTCGGCCTCGGTATACAACAGGTCGAAATCCTCGGGCGTAGTCTGGCGTAGCGCATGTATGACGTTCAGCGCGCCTTCGAAATCTCCCCGGCGTACAAGGTGATTGGCCAACAACAGCTGCACCTTGGAAGCCTCGGGGTGGGCCCTGATGAAAGCCCGCGTTTCGGCCAGTGCCGCCTGCGGGTCTACGCTCATGCCATATTCCAGGACGCGCTGCGCGGCAGATTCCAGCGCAGGGTCAAGTGCCTGGGCCCGACGGGCCTCGTCAAGCGCGCGCTCCGGGTCGCCGGCTGCCCAGGCCGCGTCAGCCAGAACCACATGCGAAATCGGCAACGACCTTA
This sequence comes from Pusillimonas sp., assembly GCF_029263785.1. GTDB lineage: Bacteria > Pseudomonadota > Gammaproteobacteria > Burkholderiales > Burkholderiaceae_B > Pusillimonas. The sequence continues at coordinate 4,721 of NZ_JAJUFE010000041.1, forward strand.
CCGGCGCACGCAGCGTACGCTCGAGCACGTCCAGGGCCACCTTCTTGTCGCTGAGCTTGGCGATGATGGCGGCAGCCTGAAGGATGGCGGTATCCTTATCTTCTGCGCGTTCTATCCGCTTCCATAAGGCCCCGGCCATGCCCGAGGTCTGCCCGTTTGACGCCGCCAGGGCCAGGGAACTTGCAACCGCTTCGGGGTCGCCAGGGGCCAGCAGGACCCATTGCTGGGCCGCCTCGTTGGCGCGAGCCATGTTGCGATTGATGATCGCAGCCCGGAACGCCTTTTGGGCCAGACGCGGATCAGAGGTATCCTTGGCCAGGCTAAGGAACTGCTCGCTGGCCACATCGAAATCACCGCGTTGGGCAGCAATTTCCGCCAGCAAAATGCGATACAGCAGATCGGGCGTGAGTGCAACAGCGGGCGGTTCCCCGGCTCGCAGCCGTATTTGCTCGACGACTTCGTCTTGAGCCGCCGACGCCATACCAGGAAACTGCAGACACAAACTTGCCGATACTGCCCAAAACAGGAGACTGGATAGTTTCATTCATGAATCGCCGCTGCGGCGCGATGCGAAAAGCGCAAAATGACGAAAATACATTATCAGATTTAGCGATGTTATCACCCTGTTATGCCTGAGCTCCCAGAAGTCGAAACCACGCGTCGCGGAATTGCGACGATAATGCCCGGCCGCCCACTGCGAAAATTAGCGGTTTACGAACCCAGAATGCGTTGGCCCGTACCTGCTGACCTATCCGAACGCGTAGCCAACCGCGTCGTTCAAAGCTGTGAGCGTCGGGGCAAATACCTGCTGCTAATCTTCGAGCACGGTACCATGCTTATCCATCTTGGCATGTCAGGCTCCCTGCGCCGCGTCCAGCTGGATGAGCCACGCCGCAAACATGACCATGTCGAATGGCTGTTCGACGACGCCCGCTTTCTGCTGCATGACCCGCGTCGTTTTGGGGCCGTGCTGTGGCATGACAACCAGGAAGGTTCGCTGCTTGAGCACCCGTTACTGGTCCGGCTGGGCGTCGAGCCCTTCGGACCGGATCTCACACCTGCCTTCCTGCACGATCGGTTCAAGGGCAAACGCCTCAATATCAAGCAGGCGCTTCTTGCCGGTGACATTGTTGTCGGCGTGGGCAATATCTACGCGTCAGAAGCCTTGTTTCGGGCACGCATTCACCCGATGACTCCCGCCGGGAGACTGTCGCTCAAGCGTTGCGAGCGACTTTGCGAATCCATACGCGCCACCTTGAGCGACGCACTGACTTCAGGAGGCAGCACGCTTCGCGACTACGTGAACGCAACCGGCAACCCCGGCTCTTACTTTGACATTCATGCCGCCGTATACGATCGCGAGAACAAACCTTGCAAGGCATGTGGCGCCTTGATTCGTCGCATTGTGCAAGGTCAGCGGGCCACCTATTACTGTCCGCGCTGCCAGCGGCACTGATTTTTTCAACACGTTGACACGGTACAGGCACAACCGCGACACTGACGTTAATCACCTACCTTACTGCGCCGCTTCACCCTATGTGGGAGACTGGCAATGACCAATTTGCAATACCAGACAGGTTTTTGCAACGATTGGGCAAGCGAAGCCCTGACCGGTGCCTTGCCCGTGGGCCGCAATTCGCCACAGCGCTGTCCTTACGGCCTGTATGCCGAACAGCTTTCGGGAACCGCTTTTACAGCACCACGTTCGGAAAACAGGCGAAGCTGGTTGTACCGTTTGCGGCCTTCCGCCGCAAACCAACGGCCGTTTTCATCCTACGAGGCTCAAGGCTGGGTAAGCCAGTTTGATCAAACGGCAACCCCTCCAAACCCCTTGCGGTGGAACCCGCGACCAGAAAACACGCAGCGTACTGACTGGGTCGATGGTGTCCAGACCTGGGCAGGCAACGGCAGTCCCGACCAACTGACGGGTGTTGCCATCCACCTTTATGCCGCGTCAGCTGACATGACCGGCCGCCACTTTTACAACGCCGACGGCGAATTTCTTTTTGTGCCGGTGAACGGTCGCTTGCACCTGGCCACCGAGCTTGGCCTGATCGAGCTGGAACCGGCCGAGATTGCCGTCATTCCAAGAGGAATCCGGTTTCGCGTTGAACTGCCCGATAACCATTCTTCCGGTTACCTGCTCGAGAACTTCGGCGCTCCCCTGCGGCTACCTGAACTGGGCCCCATTGGATCAAACGGCCTGGCCAACGCCAGGGACTTCGAAACGCCTGTTGCCTGGTATGAAGACAAAGCCGGCGAATTTGAACTGATCGCAAAATTTGCAGGCCGATTGTGGCGTACATCCATGGACCATTCCCCACTTGATGTCGTTGCCTGGCACGGCAACTACGCTCCATACAAATACGACCTGCGGCGCTTCAACGCCATAGGCTCGATCAGCTTTGATCACCCTGATCCAAGCATTTTCACCGTGCTGACATCTCCGTCCGACATGCCGGGCAGTGCCAATGTCGACGTGGTCGTGTTTGCGCCGCGCATACTTGTGGCTGAAAACACCTTTCGCCCACCCTGGTTTCATCGCAACGTTGCCAGCGAATTCATGGGCCTGATCCAGGGCGTATACGACGCAAAGGTCGATGGCTTCCTGCCTGGCGGTGCAAGCTTGCATAACTGCATGTCAGCCCACGGCCCTGATGCCCAGACCTTTTCCACCGCCCTGAACCAAAGCACCAACGAGCCACAGTACCTGCGCGACACCCTTGCCTTCATGTTCGAGACCCGGCGCATCATTCATCCCACCGGGCACGCCTTGAACTCGCCCCTGCTTCAGCAGGATTATCTGCAGTGCTGGCAAGACTTGCCCAAACACTTCGACCCACATCAACCCTAGTCACGCTGCGCGCCAACGAGCTTGCAGCAGTGCGCACGGAGACATCATGGCCGACCTGAACGAAACCCACGATCCCGACCTTGATAGCTGGGTGGAGTCCGCCAACGACGACGACTGCTGTTTCCCCATCCAAAACCTGCCATATGCCATGTACCGCCCTGAAGGCGAAGCTGAGTACAGAGCAGGCGTTGCCATAGGCCGGCACATACTCGACCTGCGCAAACTGGCCGAATTACACCCTTTCAGCGGCCTGGCCCAGCAAGCACTGGACGCGTGCCGCGGAAGCAGCCTGAATGAACTGATGAGTCTCGACCACGAGCATTGGTCTGCACTTCGCCTGGCCCTTTCACGCGCCCTGCGTCGCGGTTCCTCACTACAACAGGCATTGCAACCCCTGCTATCCACGCGGGCAACAGCCCAATTCACCTTGCCCGCCCAGATCGGTGACTACACCGACTTTTATATTTCCAAATACCACGCCACCACAGTAGGCAGCCTTTTCCGGCCCGACAATCCCCTGCTACCCAACTATAAATGGCTGCCCATCGGCTATCATGGCCGGGCATCCAGCATCAACGTGTCGGGTGCGGACTTCGCACGCCCTGCAGGCCAGGTACGCCCCGCCCCTGGTTCGGATACCCCCAGCTACAGCCCCAGCCAGCGCCTGGACTATGAGCTGGAGCTGGGCGTCTTCATAGGCTGCGGCAACGCCCTAGGTCAACGCATACCCATCGACGAAGCCGAGTCTCATGTGTTTGGGCTTTGCATACTCAACGATTGGTCTGCACGCGACATACAGGCCTGGGAATACCAGCCCCTTGGCCCCTTCCTTGCCAAGAGCTTCGCCAGCACAATATCTCCGTGGGTCGTGACACTGGAGGCACTGGCACCGTTTCGGACTGCATTTCGACGCGACGAAAGCGACCCGCAGCCGCTGGCCTATCTCAGCTCGGAACACAACACACTTAAAGGCGCCTTCGACATTCAACTCGAAGTTGCCCTAAGCACCCGCAAATCCCGCGCCGCCCGTCACGACCCCCATGTGCTCGCGCGCAGCAATCTCAAATACGCCTACTGGAACATCGCCCAACTGGTCGCACACCACACGGTCAACGGCTGCAACCTCCGTCCCGGCGACCTGCTGGGCACCGGCACCTTGTCCGGTCCCGACGCCGGCCAGGAAGGCTGCCTGCTCGAAATGACCCGGGGAGGCAAACAATGCGTCGCCCTGCCCTGGGGCGAGGACCGCAGCTTCCTCGAAGACTACGACCGCGTCATCATGCGGGCCTACTGCCAAAAAGAAGGCCACACCTCAATCGGATTCGGAGACTGCTCCGCAACCGTCCTGCCCGCAATTTGAAGAGGCCAAGAATCCTGAACGCAAGGGTCTGGAGTGGTTGGGGGGCTTGGCACCCGGCCAGACTATGCCGTTTTCTTAGCCGCGAGACAGAGGAGTTCGGCGTCACCTGTCCGAAGCCAAAGAAGCAACCTGTTCAGTCAGCCAGCACCTTTCCAGGATTCATTAACCCATCCGGATCCAACGCCCGCTTGATCCGCCGCATCAACTCCATTTCGACCGGATCCTTGTATCGGGGGAGCACATCCCGCTTCAGTTGTCCGACGCCATGCTCAGCACTGATCGACCCGCCAAGCTTATGCACATTGTCATGCACAATCTCGTACACCGCATCCTGCTGCGCAAGTAACTCGTCTTCGGAAAACGCCTGCCCACGAGCCACGTTGTAATGCAGGTTTCCATCACCCAAGTGACCAAATATCACGTGTTCAATACCGGGAAAGCGGGATTGCAGTGCCGCGTTCGTCGCCTCGATAAACACAGACATGTTCGAAACCGGCACCGACACATCATGCTTGATGCTTTTTCCAGCGTCCTTCTCGGCAAGCGGAATGCTCTCACGCAAATGCCACAATGCCTTGCTCTGAGAAATGTTTTCGGCAATGACCGCATCGGCAACCAGGCCGGCTTCGAACGCCTCACCCACTATCGTCTCAAAACGCTCGCGCGCATGTTCCGCACTTTCACTATCGGATATTTCGAGAAGCGCGTACCAGGGCAAAGCCGCTGACTCACCCTCGAACGGTATTTTCTGCTGTGGATAGTGCCGGTTGACCAGTTGCAGACAGTGGCCTGCAATCAGCTCGAATCCCGTAAGCGCCGGGCCAAATCCGCGGCGGGCGACCGACAACAGCGCCACCGCATCATCCACCGAGCCAAGCGCCACCAAAGCCGTGCATTGCGCAACCGGCAGCGGGAACAGCTTCAGCGTTGCTGCAGTAATGATGCCCAGGGTTCCTTCACTGCCCATGAACAGATTGCGCAAATCGTACCCGGTATTGTCCTTGCGCAACCCCCGCAAACCATGCCAGACCTTACCTTGCGGCGTCACTACCTCAAGGCCCAGCACCAGGTCGCGCGCATTTCCGTAGCGCAAGACTTGCGTGCCCCCCGCATTGGTAGCCAGATTGCCGCCAATAGTGCAACTGCCCTCAGCCGCCAGACTGAGCGGAAACAATCGATCCACCTCGCGCGCCGCCTGCTGTACCGACTGCAGGATGCAGCCCGCCTCGACTTCCATCGTGTCGTTGTCCGTGTCCACGCTGCGAATTCGATTCAGGCGGCCTAAAGACAGCACTATCGCCCTGCCGCTTGAATCCGGCGTCGCCGCACCGCATAAGCCGGTGTTTCCACCCTGCGGCACAATCGGCACACCGCTTGCAGCACACCACCTGACCACCTGCGCCACCTCCTCGGTCGATCCTGGCCGGACGACCGCCAGAGCCTGGCCGCGATACCGCCCACGCCAGTCCTCGACATAAGAAGCTGCGTCCGTCCCCGTGAGTACGTGAGCAGAACCCAGAAGTTCAACGAGTTGATCAAGTTTAGTCATTACCTGCCTTTGCTGAACGCGCCCTATGCGCGGTTAACCTGCTTCATTTTAGCCCCTGAGCGGCTGTGCAATAATCCCAAGGCCTGCGCGCGCAAAACGCGGATATTGAACAAACTGGCTTCAAGTACTGAATGCCGCTGTTTTTCATAACGAAGAAGGAAACTACGTGACATCCAGCAACGCCCTGCCTGATGCGGTTTTCAAGGCTTACGATATTCGTGGCACAGTGCCAGATCAAATCAACCCACAGTTCGCCCGCCTGCTGGGCCGAGCCCTGGCCCAGCGAGCCAAGTCGGAGGGCATCGAAACACTTGTGGTGGGTTACGACGGAAGGCTCAGCAGCCCCGATCTGGCAAAGGCCCTGCAGGAAGGCATCAACGCAGAAGGCGTCGACTCGCTGGATATAGGCATGGCACCGACACCGCTTGTCTACTATGCCGCACACACCCAGCGAACCGGATCCGGAGTTGCCATTACTGGCAGCCACAATCCGCCCAATTACAACGGCTTCAAAATGATGATGGGCGGCAAGACCCTGCACGGCGCAGATGTCCAGGCGCTAAAGCAGGTCATGAACGAAATCGACCCCACCGCAGAGTCACTGCAAGGCAGGCAATCAACGGTCAATCTTATCGATGACTACATCCAGCGCATAGCAGGCGATGTCAAGCTGGCGCGCCCCATGAAAATTGCCATCGATTGTGGAAACGGCGTCGGAGGCGCTGTTGCGCCCCAACTGTTCCGTGCCTTGGGTTGCAAGGTCGACGAACTGTACTGCGAGGTCGATGGGGGGTTTCCCAATCACCACCCCGACCCCGCCGACCCCGCCAACCTGCAAGACCTCATCCGACATGTACAGAACACAGACTGCGAGATAGGCCTTGCATTTGACGGCGACGCCGATCGCTTGGGAGTCGTGACAAAGTCGGGCGAAATCATCTGGCCCGACCGTCAGCTCATACTTTACGCCCGCGATGTATTGTCGCGCGAACCCGGTGCCACCATTATCTTCGACGTAAAATGCAGCCGTCACGTTGCAAGCTCCATTGCCCAGGCCGGCGGCACCCCGCTGATGTGGCAAACGGGCCATTCCATGATCAAGGCCAAGCTGGCTGAAACCAACGCACCGCTGGCCGGTGAAATGAGCGGTCATACCTTCTTCAAGGAGCGCTGGTTCGGCTTCGACGACGGCCTGTACACCGGGGCCCGGCTGCTCGAGATCCTGGCGCGAGCCAACGACCCCTCGGAAGTCCTTGAGGCCCTGCCCAAAGACCTGTCCACTCCCGAGCTCAAGCTTGAGATGGAAGAAGGCCAGCCCCACACATTAATTGCCCGGCTTCAGGCCGAGGGCAAGTTTCCGACGGCCCAAAGCATCAACACCATTGACGGAGTGCGTGCCGAGTACGCAGATGGCTTTGGCCTGGCGCGCGCATCAAATACGACACCGGTAGTGGTGCTGCGTTTCGAGGCAGACAGCCAGGAGGCCCTGGACCGGATCCAGCAGGAATTCCGGGACGCCCTGTATCCGCTTGCCGGCGACGCCCGCCTGCCCTTCTAGCGCAGGCCAACTTATGCCGGTGGTACAGCAGCCCCTAATCAAGGTCTGAAGCTTCAAACCGGTGCCTGGCGCCGGCGATATCCGCGAGCAGGCCATAGATTTCCAAATGGCGCTGCACGACCTGCCGGATATCGAATGCCCGCTCGGCCAACTGGCGACCTTGTTCGCCCATTTTTTGTCGAAGCACGGGGTCGTCGGCCAGGCGTTGCACCGCAAATGCCAACGCCGTGGCATCGCGGGCCGGCACAAGCAGACCTGTCTGGTCGGCCTCGACCGCGTCCCGACACCCCGGCACGTCCGTCGTGACCACAGCCCTGCCGCAAGCGGCGGCCTCGATCAGCGATTTTGGCAAACCTTCGCGATACGATGGCAAAACCGCGATGTGCGAGCGCGCATACAAGGCCGCCACATCGCTTTGTTCTCCAATATATTCAACGACGCCTTCTTCGCGCCACTGCTGCAGCTCTTGGGCAGTGATGCTCGCAGGGTTGCCACGATCCAGGCTTCCCGCAAGTACCCAGCGCAATACTCGCCTGCGTTCAGATGTCATGCGGGCTGCTTCAACAAATTCCCTTACTCCCTTATCTGCGAGCAGACGCGCGACCATGACGGCAACAACCGGGCCCTCTGGCTCGGGTGTGACCGCAAAGTGGTCCAGATCGACACCTGAGCCCCGAATCAGCTCAACCTGCTGCTGGCGCACAACGCCCGCCTTCAGCAGAACATCGCGGTCACTCGTGTTCTGGAAGATCACGCGACTGTTGCGATGGCCCAAAGCGAGCCGATACAAGGTCAGTGCGGACCATTTCAAAAAATCAAAGCCAGTGCGCTCACGCATGAAGATGAACCCGAGACCCGACACTGCGGCGACGTACGCCGGGACTCGCGCCAGACGCGCCGCGATCCCACCATACAACACGGGCTTGATGGTGACGGCATGCACTACATCGGGCCGCAAGCGGCGATACAGCCGCCACAAAGAGAACAAGGTTGCGGCCTCTTGCAAGGGGTTCTTTCCACTGCGCGACATGGGTACCGCGTGATGCTGCAGGCCATGCGAACGAATGTCGGCTGCAGCCTCTCCCGGCATGGTGGCCACATGTACCTCATAACCCGCGTCCTTGGCGGCCAACGCGATAGGCAAACGGTGCGACAAAAAGAACGCGGGGTTATTGACGACATATAGCAGCCGTCGCCCCTTGCGTTCATCCATGCCCTGGACCGATTTGGCGGCAGCGGATATGGGCGGCCGCCCCGACTCTTCAGCATCCGCCCTCAATGCTACGCGCTGGGGCGCAGGGTATTGCAAACCCAGGCGAGTCCAATGTTGCGTGTAGGACGACACCATCGCCTGCAAGCCAAATAGGCGTCGGACGCGTTCAGTGCCTTGCTGAATCCGCTCCAGCATTGCAGGCGAGCCCAGTTCCTGCAATGCATCTTGCATGGCCCTGCCCAATTCAACCGCATTCCGCGGCGGAACAACCCATCCGAAATCTCCCACGATACGCGCTGCGTCACCCACGTCGGTGACAACACAGGGCACACCCGCCGCCATGGCTTCAGCAACTACATTGGGAAAGCCCTCGGCACAACTGGACAACACATGAATATCCAGGGCCGACATGACATCGGGTATGTCATCGCGTCGCCCCAGCAAAACTACCTTTTCACGCAGCTGCCACCGGTCCAACAGTGCCATCAAGGCACCATTGTCGGGCGAGAGGCCTTGACCAATCAGCACGCAACGTGCGTTGGGAAACGCACGCAGACATACAGCAAACCCTTGCAAGAGATTCGCGTGATCTTTCAACGGATTCCAGCGAGCCACACTACCCACCAGCAGTGTGTTGTCATCAAGGTTCAGCTCGCGTCGAATTCGTGCTCGAGCCTCTTTGCGCGGTGTCCAGCGGGCAAGGTCGTAACCGTTGGGAATGACCACCATGCGATTCGCAGGGTACCCACGCGCCTCGTGGCGGGCCGCGGCATCCTGAGCGCAGGCGACGATGCCCGCAGGTACCAGACGTGCAAGTCGTGCGCAGATCCACGCAATGATATTGGTCAGTCGACTGCTTTTTTCGAGATTGGCGCCGGAATTTCGAATTCCCCATGACACGGCACGAATCCCGGCCAGGCGCGCGGTAACGCCACCGACCAGATCCGCATGATACATCCACGTCTGGACCACATCCGGCTTCAGGGACTTGAGCGAAGCGTGCAGCCGTCGCAGGCCGTCCCAGGTCAATCTTCCCGCCGGCATATCAAGGGTGATGACGGGGATGCCGGCATCCCGCAACAGGGGCCCGAACACCCCTTCACCCCCCATCGAAACGACAGTATGCCGGGTAGTCTGCCCGGGCGCAGTGACCAGCCGATGCAGCACAGTCTCGGCACCGCCCTGCCCCAAACCCGTGATGATATGCACGACGTGGAAGGTTTCACGTTCGATCATGTGCTTCCCTTCTGCTGCTGCCTGCCGTTGCCAAGCGGATAATCTCGTCCCACCGCTCGAGAATCTGCGGTAATGCGTAGCGCTGCCTGACCGACTCTGCACCTCGCTTCCCAAGCTTTTTTCGAAGCTCGTCGTCCTGCATCAGCTGTTCCAGACCCTTGCACAAACCAGCAACATCTCCTAACGGCACAAGCAGGGCATCCTGACCGTTTCTGGTCATTTCGGCAGGACCGCTCGGGCAATCGAATGCAATGCAGGGCAGCCCCAGCGCCATCGCCTCTAGCAGAACGTTGGGAAAACCTTCTACGGACGACGTCAGGGCAAACGCCTCTGCCTTGGCAAGCTCGTCCCAGGGCTGAGGGGTACGCCCAGGCAGCGCAATCCGTTCTTCCATATTCAACGCAGATATCTGCTTGAGTAAAAGATCACGTACGGGTCCTTCTCCCCATATGACCAGATCCCAGTCGGGAAATTGCGGCGCAAGCAGCGCGAAGACCTCGATCAGAACATCAAACTGTTTGGCCGGGACCAGCCTGCCCATTGCCATCAATCGCTTTCGCGCCAATTTTGGCAACGACGCATGCGGACGTTGCAGAAGACCTTCCGGAAGAGGGTTGGAGACCACCTCGAGACGCCGGATGCCGGGAACCATGCGCTTGAATGGTTCGACGCTGGAGTCTGCCTGTACCGTAACCACATCGGCACTTGGGTACAGAACGCGGCGCAATTGCCGCAGGACAAAACCGCTATTGGTGGCGGCCATGGGGCTTGTCCTCTCACAAACCACTATCGGAACGCGCAAACGCGTTCGTGCCAGCAATGCCATCACGTTTACGTTGGTAAGGAAAGAGATGACCACGTCTGGCTCTTCATCGCGCATCATCTGGCGCAGCGCCCTGAGCTTGGCCAGGGTGACGCTTGCCCGATTGCCAGCACCTGGTAAACGATCAGCTATCCATACCAGCTTGACCTTGGCGTTCAGGGGGTAAAAGCACTCGCCTCGTCGAGGGTAGGTCGACACCAGCGTAATGTCGTCTCCCCGATCCGCCCACGCACTGGCCAGCGTTGTCGCCACCCTTTCGGCACCGCCGCTATTCAACGAGCTCGCCAAGAACAATATCTTCATGGTCTGATGCGTCTTGCAGCGAGTTCAACCGGCAACATTCGTTTCATCTCGGTGCTCCAGAGTTCGGGTCTGATCGGGGACGATTCCGGCGATCAAGGCTCAATGGCCGCGCAAGACCTCATCCCACAAGGCCATTACACGGGCCGTCGAAAATCGGTCCAGCACATCGACAGCACGACGCGCGCACGCACGCCGCTTGTCCTCATGCCCCATCATGTCAGAAAGATGGGCGGCCAGCGCATCAGCGTCTTCGGGCGGGTTCACGAGCGCTCCGTCTATGCCATGACGGATAATCTCGCGCGGGCCGGTTTCACAATCAAACGCCACCGGGGCCAGACCGCTTGCCATGGCTTCAAGCAAGGTATTCGACAGGCCTTCGACGCGGGAACTGAGCACATACAGATCAGACTCGGCATACCATTGCCCCACGTTGCCAACCCGACCCGGCATGCTTACACGCTCGGACAGGCCCGCCGCCTTGATTTGTTCCTGCAACGCCTCCCTGCACTTGCCCTCGCCAAGTATGACCAGGTCCCAATTAGGGAAATAGGTCGCCACCTGTCTGAACGCATCCAGCAAAATGTCGAAACCTTTCAGGTGGTGCAAGCGCCCGACAGCCAGCAGCCGGCGCCTGCCATAACGGGCAGGCGGTTCAACGACGGGTTCTCCGACAGGCATGGGCCAACGAACCGAATTCGGAATGACGCTAAGCCGCGATCCCGGCACGTTCTGCTCGAGCCAGGCGGCGGTGCCCGAAGTGAGGGCCACCACCCGTTCGGCCCTGGGGTACGCCCAACGCCGCAAGCGCTGCCACAGGGGCGATATCGTCTGCGCAGGTGGATGCGTGTGTTCCGTTGCAATAACCCGGCATGGCAAGCCTTGAGCCGCCATGACGGAAAGTATCGAAGAAGTGGTCATCATGCCCAGCACCAGCGACGGCTTCTCGCGACGGAAAATGCGTCGCAATTTCCAGACCCGGTGTGCATTCGCAAGAACTCCTCGCAGCCCACCTCCGGTTTCTGCGGCTGTGCCCAGCACAATACGTTTGACACGATGATCGAGTTCGTAAACATCGCCCGACGCATCCGCCTGGGTCACAAGGGCAACCCGATAGCCGCGACTGACCCAGTAAGAAGACAGATCGACAGCTACCCTTTCAGCTCCTCCCCCTCGCAGGGAGTGGATGACGATCATCAAATAGGAAGAACGAGTGGAAGAACGCGACAAATTATCTACCTTGACATCCTCAGCGTACCGCGGTCGCCGGTTTCGGCGATCGCAACGCAACAACTACATAACAGCTATAGGACAGCGCATACATGCAACTGGTTGCCAGCATGATTCCGGCGGTGCCCATGGTGGGCGCCAGGATCTGGTTCATGATCGCCTTGATGGCAAAATTGGCCACCGCTATCGCAGCCATGATCCGATAGCGGTTTTGACTGGCTAAAAGCTGTACCAGGATCAGCACTCCGAAATAGAACGGAAGCTGTAAAAGACCCCACCGCAAAACATGCGCTACTGCCTGAGTATCCTGTTCGGTGAATGCACCTCGTTCAAAAAGCAGGCTGACGCCCCAGGGTGCCAGCAGCCACCCCAATGCCGCCGCCGCTGCGCCAGCTGCAAGCATCCACACTGACCATTTCAAGGCGACCGCCCGGGCGTGTGCGGTGTCGCCACGACTGTGTACATCGGCCAGTACCGGCAAGGCGGCACGCCCTACCGACGCGGCTCCGATGCCCAGTACAAGCGACAGGAGGCGCGCAGCGTAACCGAGGGTCGCGTTAGCATTGGCGCCCAGGTTGGCTGCAGTATATTGATCAATCGGCCCCACAAAACTCATGGCGACTTGCCCAACAAGCATAATGCCGGCGGCCTTGACCAGGTCGGGCCATTGAGGCGCTGAAAAGCCCAGGCGCGGGCGACCCCACATTCCGTCGGCACGAGACGCCAGCCATAGCAGCCAGGCGGATTGGATCAGGTAACCAACGAGGGTGCCCCAAAGCAGCGGACCAACACTATCGACGGAGACCGCCAGCAACACCCAGACAAGGATGACTACAGCCGGCACGCTATCCAGCAAGGTATTGATGTGACGCTCGTGGGCACGCAAGCGCGCCGCACTGATGCCGGTCAACAAGGTAAGCATGGCAGCGGGCGCAAACGCAAACATCAACTGCGACGTCATCCGCTGGGTCTGTGGATCGAGCCCTTGCCCCGCAAACTGCAGCAGGTACGGCCACGCAAGGTAGGTCAGGACGGCGAGCACCACCCCAAGCGCGATCGTCCATGCTTGCAGCTCACCCAGAAAGCGCGCCCGGGCGGAACGTTCTTCACGCCGCGTTCGCACCAATACAGGAATCAGCACGACCGATAACGCCCCCACGATGGTGACGGGCAGCCAGCTGGCCATGGTCAGCGTAAACTGATAGGCATCAACAACGTCGCTGATACCGTAGCGGTATGCGACCGCCATCTCTTTTAGTGCGCCGGCCGCCTTGCCCAATAACAAAAAGAAGGCGACTCGGGCGGCACCCTTTGCGATGCGACGATGGTCCGCGTGAAGTCCGGCCAAGCGCTGAGAAAAAGTCTTCAAGTCAACGAAGGAACTGGGTATACCAAGGCATCGCAACTTCCAGACCCTGCACGATATTGTGCATCGGCTCGTAACCCAGAAGCTCTTTGGCTTTGCTGATATCGGCCTGCGAGTGCCGGACATCGCCCGCACGGAATTCACGGTAGACAGGCTGCTTATCGTACTTGACACCTTGGCTTTCAAGCGTCCGAGCCAGATACTGGAACAGCTCATTCAGGGTGGTACGCGCATTGAAAGCCACGTTGTACACCTGGTTGACGCCTTCCGGCTGGGCAAGAGCCGCCAATATATTGGCTTGAACAGCGTTCTCGACAAAGCAGAAGTCGCGGCTTGTTTCGCCATCGCCGTTTACGATGACCTCTTCGCCACGGATCATTGCTGCCACCCACTTTGGAATGACTGCCGCATATGCTCCATTAGGATCTTGACGCTTGCCAAACACATTGAAGTAGCGCAGGCCTACGCTTCCAAAGCCATATGAACGCGCGAACACATCGGCGTAAAGCTCATTGACATACTTGGTGACCGCATACGGCGACAAGGGCCGTCCTATCTGGTCTTCGACTTTAGGCAAGGCCTCGTGGTCACCGTAAGTGGAGCTGGAAGCTGCATACACGAAGGATTTGACCTTTGCATCGCGTGCAGCCACCAGAACATTCAGAAAGCCCGAAACATTGACTTCGTTGCTGGTGATGGGGTCCTGCAGTGACCGGGGCACCGAACCCAGCGCAGCCTGATGCAAGACGTAATCGACGTCCTGCATGGCACGCCGGCATACATCCAGGTCACGGATGTCGCCCTCGATAAACGAAAAGTTTGCCCACTTGTCGCCGCCAACCGTCTTCTGAACCTCATCCAGATTATGTTGGTAGCCGGTCGAGAAGTTGTCCAGCCCAACTACCTTTTGGCCCAAGGCCAAAAGGGTCTCAAGAATGTTCGAGCCAATGAAGCCGGCGCAACCTGTCACCAGCCAGCGTTTGGGTTCCTCGCGCAGCGACGCGATGACCTCTTGATAGCGTTTACTCATGTGCACCTCCGGTTTCGTGATCACAGGCGTAGGTCCGATTGATCTGCCGGCACGATGTACTTGAGATCGTAAAATACATGTTGCGGCTTGCCCAGCGCACGAATGGCATCAGCTCCCATCTGAACAAACTGCTCATGAGCGACTGCCACAATGATGCCGTCGTAGCTGCCTTGCGCAGGTGCCTTGACGGGCGTGATGCCGTATTCTTCTTGCGAAGCCGCTTCGTCGACCCAAGGATCGTAAACGTCGACATCAATGCTGTACTCGCCCAGCTCGCGAACAATATCCACCACCCGTGTGTTGCGCAGGTCGGGGCAGTTCTCTTTGAACGCCAGGCCCATTACCAGAACCTTGGACCCTTGCACCTGGATGCAACGCTTTGTCATGGCCTTTACAAGCTGAGAAACCACATAGCTTCCCATGGAGTCATTCAGGCGGCGGCCGGCCAAGATGATTTCCGGGTGATAGCCAATGGACTGGGCCTTGTGCGTCAGATAGTACGGATCAACGCCAATGCAATGTCCGCCCACCAGGCCAGGGCGGAATGGCAGGAAGTTCCACTTGGTTCCTGCCGCTTCGAGTACCGCCTGAGTATCGATGCCCAGACGATTGAATATAAGGGCAAGTTCGTTAATGAGTGCGATATTGACGTCGCGCTGGGTATTTTCGATGACCTTGGCAGCCTCAGCCACCCGGATGGACGTCGCCTTATGCGTGCCTGCGGTAATGATCTGACCATAAAGCTGGTCGACCAGTTCGGCCACTTCCGGGGTGGAACCCGACGTCACCTTCTTGATGGTGGACACGCGGTGCAGCTTGTCGCCTGGATTGATACGCTCGGGGCTGTAGCCTGCGTAAAAATCTTCGTTGAAGCGCAGGCCCGACACCCGCTCCAGAACAGGGACGCAGTCTTCTTCGGTGGCTCCGGGGTAAACCGTGGACTCGTAAATAACGATGTCACCCCGCTTGAGCACTTTTCCGATGGTTTCACTGGCACGAATCAAGGGTGTCAGGTCGGGCTGCTTGAAGTCATCGATAGGCGTGGGTACCGTCACGATGTATACGTTTGCGCGGGCAAGCATTTCGGCCTCGTGGGAAAACTCCAACTGAGTAGCCTGAGCCAGTTCTTCGGGCTCGACTTCGAGCGTATGATCCATGCCCTGTTTTAGCTCGGCAATTCGCTTGGCATTGATATCAAACCCAAGAACGGGGCGCTTTTTCCCGAATTCCACCGCCAATGGAAGGCCTACATAGCCCAGGCCGACGACAGCCAGTTTTACGTCTTGCAGTTGCAAACCAAATCTCCCAGAAAGAATTTTTGAATGATATTAATGGGTTCCCGATTAGCTCGCACGTCATTCCACTGCAAGTCACACCGGCTTCCCGATGTCAACGCTTGTCGCGCGTATTGCGACCCAATGATGGCAGCAGAAGCCATGATGGGCGGCGCCACAATACCAGGCGCGTATAAATCCAGATGTACACGGCAGCAAACACCACCAGACTGATGCACAGGATAACCGGATCGTCCCACCAGATAGTAGCGGGTGCCAGACCAATCAGAGTCAACACCCATAGGTAAGGCGAAGCCATGGCGTTGCACAAGGCAGGTACTGCATGTCGCCGATCGCGACTGAAGGTTACACGCACCAGACGACGGAAAACCAGTTGATGCAAATGCAGGGCGTCTGGCTGGTCTACAGGTGTGCCGCGTTTGAAGCGGCGGCGCCAGATTGAGAACAATGTCTCGAACACTGGATAAAACACCGCAGCCAGGGCATAGAACGGCGAGACGCCTGGATTACGCACTACGAGTTGCACGGCAAGCTCGGCCAACATGAAGCCCAAAAAATACGCTCCGCCGTCTCCGAGAAAGACGCGACCAAAGGGGAAGTTCCACACCAGGAATCCCAACGTGGCGGACGCCAACGCCGCCGCAATCAGGAAAATGGGAATATCCTGGACCTGAAGCGCAACAAGACCGATGGACAGTGCCATGAGCGTTGCTACCATGCCGGCCAGACCATTCATTCCGTCCACGATGTTCAGGGCGTGTGTGCACCCGCCGACCGCCACGACTGTCACAATCAGGGAAATCGGCCAGAACTGCAATAACCAGTCGATGCCGGTAAACCCGACACGTGAAACTCCACCCAGCAGCCACCATGCGATTGCGGCAGACACAAAGGCGGCCATCAGGCGCTTGCCGGCCCCCACTTCTTTGGTGATGTCCTCGAGGAGCCCGGCTACAAACACCGGCATGGCGGCAATAAACAGCACCGGCCAGAGCCAGGTAAGCGTCATGTTGCTGGGTCCGAGAACCAGCAATCCTGCCAAGCTGCCCGCCACCACGGCCAACCCTCCTACCCGGGGCGCGGCCCGCGAATGCGAGGCCTGGGGCTTGGACATGTCGGAATCGCCGGTAAAGGCACCGTGCCAGCGTTCAGACGCGACAATGAGTCCGCCGACCGTAAAGGCGACAATACAGATATAAAGCCAAGTCAGAGTGTCCCAGGTTTGAGGCACAGTCAGAGATTTCCCGGTTATGAATCCACGTTCCAATGGGGCTGATCGAGACGCCGCAATAGGGCGCGGGCAACAGCCGATTGATCAACCCACATTATGATCCGAAACTGTAACAGTCAGGGCAAACCCTTAAAAAATATGCGAGCAAAAATGTAACAGAACGCGAATTGACCGCGCCGAATCGGCATAGGGGCAGCTCTGATGAACTGCGCCTCTGCCACACCACCTGGCATGCGCGTCCGCACCGCAGTGATCAGCTTAGGGCGGGACATGCACCGCAGGAGAGCAACCTGCCGGGCGCACAATCGGCATAGGGGGCAGTTCTGATGAACTGCGCCCCTGCCACACCACCCGGCATGCGGGTCCGCACCGGGCGGTTCGAGAAGTTGAGGTTAAGAGAGCCTCGGAACGCCTAGTCTATCGAAGTGGGCTACGGGCAAGG
>NZ_JAJUFE010000039.1 GCF_029263785.1 Pusillimonas sp.
CGTGCAGATGGCCAATCCCGACGCCGACGTTGCCGTCGTCACGGGCGAGGGCTCGATTCAGATGAATATCCAGGAGCTGTCAACCTGCAAGCAGTATCATCTGTCGCCCAAGATTCTGTGCCTCAACAATCGATACCTGGGCATGGTTCGTCAGTGGCAGCAAATCGACTACGGTTCGCGTTATTCCGAGTCTTATGTCGACGCATTGCCCGATTTCGTGCGTCTGGTCGAAAGTTATGGTCACGTCGGAATGCGTATCGAAAATCCGGCCGATGTCGAGCCCGCGCTGCGTGAAGCTTTCGGAAAATACAAAGACCGTCTGGTCTTCCTTGACTTCATAACTGACCAGACCGAGAACGTGTGGCCGATGGTCAAGGCAGGCCGCGGACTGACCGAAATGCTGCTTGGCGCCGAAGATCTATAAGGATAAGGACAGAACAATGAAACATGTGATTTCCATCCTTCTGGAGAACGAGCCAGGCGCACTTTCGCGGGTGGTGGGCTTGTTTTCGGCCCGCGCCTACAATATCGAAACGCTGACTGTGGCCCCGACCGAAGACAGCACCTTGTCCCGCATGACTATCGTCACAGAAGGGTCCGAAGACGTCATTGAACAGATCACCAAGCACCTGAATCGTCTTATTGACGTCGTGAAGGTCGTTGATCTGTCCGAAGGACCCCATATCGAGCGTGAGCTGATGATGGTCAAGGTAAGGGCAGTGGGCAAGGAGCGCGACGAGCTCAAACGTATGGCGGATATTTTCCGCGGCCGCATTATTGACGTGACCGATAAGGCTTACACCATCGAACTTACGGGCGACCAGGAAAAGATCGAAGCGTTTTTGGGCGCGCTTGACCGTAGCGCCATCCTCGAAACCGTGCGTACCGGCGTGTCCGGTATTGGTCGCGGTGAACGCGTTTTGAAATTGTAATTAAAATCATGGGTTCGGCAGCGGTATTCGGCCCGTATTCAAACCTCGGAATTATTCAATCCAATCAGGGCCGGTCAGTCCGGCCCGCTACAAATACGCTTAGTTTGGAGCACTATAAATGAAAGTTTTCTACGACAAAGACTGCGACCTGTCCCTGATCAAGGGCAAGACGGTTGCCATTATCGGCTACGGTTCGCAGGGCCATGCGCATGCGCTCAACCTGCATGAGTCGGGCGTCAACGTCACGGTTGGCCTGCGCAAGGGCGGTGCTTCGTGGAGCAAGGCCGAAAACGCCGGCCTCAAGGTGCAGGAAGTTGCCGACGCCGTCAAATCGGCCGACGTCGTCATGATTCTCCTGCCTGACGAGAACATTGCCGAAGTCTATCGCAATCATGTTGAAGCCAACCTCAAGCCCGGTGCTGCACTGGCGTTTGCTCACGGTTTCAACGTGCACTATGGCCAGGTCAAGCCGCGTGCTGACGTCGACGTCATCATGGTGGCCCCGAAGGCTCCTGGCCACACGGTTCGCGGTACCTACCGTCAGGGCGGCGGCGTTCCTCACCTGGTTGCCGTGCATCAGGACGTCAGCGGCAAGGCCCGTGACCTGGCCCTGTCTTATGCCATGGCCAACGGCGGCGGCCGTGCCGGCATCATCGAGACCAACTTCCGTGAAGAAACCGAAACCGACCTTTTCGGTGAGCAGGCCGTTCTGTGCGGCGGCACCGTCGAGCTGATCAAGGCCGGTTTCGAAACCCTGGTCGAAGCGGGCTACGCTCCGGAAATGGCCTACTTCGAGTGCCTGCACGAGCTCAAGCTCATTGTCGACCTGATTTACGAAGGCGGCATCGCGAACATGAATTACTCGATCTCGAACAACGCCGAGTATGGTGAGTACGTCACTGGTCCTCGCATTGTCACCGAAGAAACCAAGAAAGCCATGCGCGAAGTCCTGAAGGACATCCAGACCGGCGAGTATGCCAAGAACTTCATTCTGGAAAACGCCGCCGGTGCGCCCAGCATCACCTCGCGTCGCCGCCTGAACGCCGAATCGCAGATCGAGCAGGTCGGTAGCCAGTTGCGAGCCATGATGCCCTGGATTGCCGCCAACAAGCTGGTGGACCAATCCAAGAACTGATCGGTTCTTCTGGTCGATTTGAAAGCACCCTGCACGCCGAAGCTTTGCTTCGGTTCAGTGCGGGGTGTTTTTTTACCATGTCACGGTGCAGTTGCAGCCGTCGTCACGGGCAAGTCGCTTGCTCAAGGTGGAGTGCTTAGCGTCGTTTTCAGTTATTCTAAATACAATGAATAAACCCTCTTATCCACACCCTGTCATAGCACGCGAAGGCTGGCCGTTTCTGGCGGGCATCGTTGTCATTTCGATCCTCGTCACCATCTGGTACGGCTGGGCAAGCATTCCATTTTGGGTGCTTTCTTTGTTTGTGTTGCAGTTTTTTCGGGATCCCCCCCGTCTGGCGCCCGATGGCGAGTACAACGTGCTCAGTCCTGCTGACGGGCGGATTGTAGTGGTGCAGGAAACCCAGGATCCCTATCACGAGAACCGCGATGCCCTGAAGATCAGCGTGTTCATGAATGTGTTCAATGTCCACTCGAACCGTTCTCCGGTTGATGGCCAGGTGCTTTCTGTCGATTATTTTGGCGGCAAGTTCTTCAATGCGGCACTTGACAAGGCATCCCTCGAAAACGAGCGCAATGCGATGGTTCTGCGCACCAGGCACGGCCACATCGTTACAGCGGTCCAGGTGGCGGGCCTGGTAGCCAAGCGGATTCTTTGCTATGCGAAGCCGGGCGACTCCCTATATCATGGTCAGCGCTACGGCTTCATTCGCTTCGGGTCGCGCGTGGACGTCTACTTGCCGAAGGGTTCGCGCCCGCGCGTCGCCATTGGCGACAAGGTCAGTGCCACCAGCACGGTGCTGGCCGAGCTCCCCGTACCGGAAGCCGGCCCCGAAGCTTGATTTAACCGCGCGAGGAAAGACACATGCCCCACTTTTCGGAAGAAAGCAGGCGCCGACGCAGCATTTACCTGTTGCCCAACGTCTTTACCACTGCCAATCTTTTTGCGGGTTTCTATGCGGTCGTCCAGGCTATTAACGGACGCTTCGAAATAGCGGCTATCGCCATCTTCGTAGCCATGATTTTCGACGGAATGGACGGTCGGGTGGCGCGTCTTACCAACACGCAGTCGGCATTTGGCGAGCAGTACGATTCCCTGTCCGACATGACCTCATTCGGCATCGCTCCGGCATTGGTGATGTATCAGTGGGTCCTGCAAGATCTGGGGCGTTGGGGATGGCTGGCTGCATTTATTTACGTTGTGGGCGCTGCGCTGCGTCTGGCCCGCTTCAACACTAATATTGCCGTGGTGGACAAGAGATTCTTTCAAGGCCTGCCCAGTCCTGCAGCCGCGGCATTGCTGGCCGGTTTCATCTGGATAGCGGTCGATAACCGTTTGCAGATGAGCGTCAGTACCATCGCTTGGTGCGCGTTCGTCGTTACCGTTTATGCCGGTATCGCCATGGTCACCAACACGCCGTTTTATAGCGGTAAGTCGTTCGCGCTGGGGCATAGCGTGCCGTTCTGGGTCATGCTGGTTCTGGTGGCGGTATTTGTATTTGTTTCCAGCGATCCGCCGTTGATGCTGTTTGGCCTTTTCGTGATTTACGGTCTGTCAGGCTGGGGCATCATGCTGTGGCGTTGGCGCCGGGCCCGGCAGTTGAATCGCATGCGTCATGAAGGCTTGCCCGACCCGGTGCCGGGAACCGAAGCCTCGCATACCATCAGCGTACGCCAGGACGAAGAGCCCCGCCCGTGATGTCTTGCCGCTTCCCGACCCGATGTGCTTCGCCCGGCCCTTAAAAAAAGGGCAGGAAGCGGTCAGGGTCGAAGCGGGGGTCTGGGCCGGGGTGAAAGCGCGTTACCTGTTTGCCGTCCGGCCCCATATACACGTACATCAATGAATTCCAGACTCCGTTCTGCAGATACCGGTAGCTCCATACTATCTGGCGCACAGAGGGAAGACCTACTCCGTCGATCTCGGCCGGGGGGCCGAATTCACATAACACCTGTTCGTCGGTCCAGGTGCCCTGGCCGAGTTTGGCAAAATTCTGATCGGTAAGAAGCTGCGTCACTTCGCCCACGCGGCCCTGCGAGTCGACATTCGCGCCCCAGGCAAACTGGCCAAACGGCTGGCGGCTCCAGATGACGCGCTGGCCTCCGTCGGGCAGAGGGCAGGAATAATTATGGCGGCCGAACTCGGATTCCACCTGCGCCAGCGGTGTGCCGGGCGCGACACTGGTCATCGAAGCACAGCCACCCAGCAGGGCGGCACTTAGCAGGGCAGTGAACGCGGCAAGACGAAAGGGAATCATGAGGGCCACCAAATCCGGTATAATGCTCAAGTCGTTAGATTACCTCATGCCCCGAGTGCATGGTGTGACGCTATCGATGTAATTGTTTCCTGTTTATCAATCACGTCCGGGCACCTCGGCCCTGACGCATGTTTACGAGGCTAAAAATGTCCGTTGCTGACATCAAAAAATCCGATATCGTCGCACAGTTTCAACGTACCCAAGGCGACACGGGTTCACCCGAAGTGCAGGTCGCGCTGCTTACTGCACGCATCAACGAGCTCACCGACCACTTCAAAACCCACATGAAAGACCATCATTCGCGCCGCGGACTGCTGCGCATGGTCAGCCGTCGCCGCAAGCTGCTTGATTATCTTAAAGGCCGTAACCCCGACGCATATCGTGCTCTGATCGAAAAGCTCGGTCTGCGTAAGTGATACCCGGGGCAGGTACCCCACTATGTACAACCGTGCACACCGCGACACCAGTCGCCGTGTGCACGGTTTTTTTATTGTAAGGAAATTCCGTAATGTTTAATAAAGTGACCAAGACGTTTCAGTATGGTCAGCATACGGTGGTTCTCGAAACCGGTGAAATCGCGCGCCAAGCTTCGGGCGCCGTACTGGCTTCGATTGGAGACTCCGTCGTTTTGGCTACCGTTGTTGCTGCCAAGCAGGCCAAACCCGGGCAAGACTTTTTCCCCCTGACCGTCGACTACGTCGAGAAAACGTATGCAGCGGGACGTATCCCCGGTGGGTTCTTCAAGCGTGAGGGCCGTCCGTCTGAAAAAGAAACCCTCACATCGCGCTTGATCGACCGTCCGCTGCGCCCCTTGTTCCCCGAGGGCTTCTATAACGATGTTCAGGTCATCGTGCACACCGTATCGGTCGACCCCGAGATCGACCCTGATATTGCTGCCATGATCGGCGCGTCGGCCGCGCTGGCAATCTCGGGAATCCCGTTCAACGGTCCCATCGGTGCGGCCCGCGTCGGTTATATCAATGGCGAATACGTCCTCAACCCCTTGTCCAGCCAGCTTGCGGAATCGCAACTCAATCTGGTTGTCGCCGGTACCGAGGCAGCGGTGCTGATGGTCGAGTCCGAAGCGAACGAGCTTTCGGAAGAAGTCATGTTGGGCGCCGTTGTGTTCGGTCACGAGCAAATGCAAGTGGCCATCAATGCCATTCATGAACTGGTTGCCGAAGCCGGAAAGCCGGAATGGGATTGGCAGCCTGCGCCCAGGAACGAAGCACTTATCACCGCCGTCAAGGCTGCCGGACAAGAGGGCCTGCAAGCGGCCTACAGCATCCGTCAGAAGCAGCAGCGCACTGCGCAGTTGCGTCAGGTGTATACCGATGTCAAGGCCAAGATGCTTGAACATGCCGCGGCGCGTGGCGAAGCGGCTCCCGACGAAGTCGAGATCGAAAACATCCTCTTCGATATCGAGTCCCAGATCGTTCGTAGCCAGATTCTTGCCGGCGAACCTCGCATTGACGGACGTGACACCCGCACGGTGCGCCCCATTAGCATCCGTCTGGGCGCCTTGCCGCGCGCGCACGGAAGTGCCCTGTTCACTCGCGGTGAAACCCAGGCTTTGGTGGTGGCAACGCTGGGTACCAAGCAAGACGAGCAGATCATCGATTCCATCATGGGTGAAACGCGCGACCGTTTCATGCTGCACTACAACTTCCCTCCGTTCGCTACGGGCGAGACCGGCCGTTTCGGTGTGCCCAAGCGTCGCGAGATTGGTCACGGGCGTCTGGCCAAGCGTGCGTTGATCGCAGTGCTGCCAGACCCGCAAGATTTCCAGTACACCATTCGCGTCGTCTCTGAAATCACCGAATCGAACGGATCATCATCCATGGCGTCGGTGTGTGGTGCTTCGCTGGCCATGATGGACGCCGGTGTGCCCATCAAGGATCACGTCGCAGGGGTCGCTATGGGTCTTATCAAGGACGGTGGCAAGTTTGCAGTTCTGACCGACATTCTCGGCGACGAAGATCACCTGGGCGACATGGACTTCAAGGTCGCGGGTACGCAAAACGGCATTACCGCGCTGCAGATGGACATCAAGATCCAGGGCATCACCAAAGAAATCATGCAGGTTGCACTGGCCCAGGCCCGCGAAGGCCGCCTGCACATCCTGAACGAAATGCGCGCGGCACTCGAAGGTTCGCGGACCGAGCTTTCCGAGTTTGCGCCTCGCATGCTGACGGTCAAGATCAACCCCGAGAAAATCCGCGATGTCATCGGCAAGGGAGGTGCCACGATTCGTGCACTGACCGAAGAAACCGGCACGCAGATCGATATCGGCGACGATGGCCTGATCACTATCGCCAGTGCTGATCTCGACAAGGCTCGCGAAGCCGAGCGCCGCATCAAGGAGCTTACAGCCGACGTCGAGGTAGGCCTTGAATACGAAGGGCCGGTGCTGCGTCTGCTTGATTTTGGCGCAATCGTCCAGGTCCTGCCCGGGCGCGACGGCTTGCTGCATATCTCCGAGATCGCCAACTATCGCATCAACAACATCAACGACATTCTCAAGGTCGGTCAGGTTGTGCGAATCAAGGTTATCGAGGCCGATGACAAGGGCCGTTTGCGCTTGTCCATGAAGGCAATCGGCGGGATCGAGGCACAAGGCGGACCAACTTCGGCTCCGGTGGCCGCGCCCGAGGCCTGATCGCTTCGCGCCAAAAGGCGGACAGGGCACATCATGTAGCTATGCCCTGATCCACCTTGATGTAAAGAACTCCCTTTCGGATTACCGAAGGGGATTTTTTTTGCCTGAAGTCCGTGGGTTGGCGCGGCGCGGGACGGCAGGAAGCCTGGATGTCAACCGCACACCATAATTCACTCTCTCTTGCGCCGACAAGTGGTGTATCGGCCTAGGCTGGAATGATGCATCCATTCCGACAATTGCAGACTGCTGACCGATTCTTTACTTTCTGACTGTGACCAAAGGGAGGTTGCCTTAGGCCTTATCGTCTGACTTGTTGGAAGCCAAATATGACAAGCGAATCCGATACGGGCGTGCGCTACTGGCGTGGTTTGGGGCTGTGGAACGTTTATTTCATTGCCAAGCTCATACTTTTTTGGGCCGGCTATCTGAACTTTCACGCTTATTACAACCTGGTTTTTGCATCGATCCTGTTGTTGCCCCTGCCGCCGCTATGGCTGCACAGGTTGCGGCACGTGTTGGCAATACCTGTGGGGATAGGGCTGTTGTATTACGACTCCTGGTTTCCACCGATTTCCCGGCTGCTGGAGCGTCCGGAAGTCTTGCAGTTCTCGGCGCCTTACCTTTTGGAGCTCGTCAACCGGTTCATCAATTGGAACATGGTCGGTGCCGGGATCTTGCTGTTTGTAGCCTGCCTGTTCCTTGCCCAGTGGGTCCGAGTGACGGTGTTGAGTGTAGGCGCCCTGGTCATTTGTTCGATGCCTGCAGAGTACGGCGGGCGTCAATTGCTGCAGAATTTACAGGCGGGCTATGCAACTGGCATTGATGTTCAGGCGCAGTCAGCCGGTCAACCTGGTGATGGATCGAAACGACCAGACGGAAACGGAGCAGCGATGGAGGAGGGTGCATCAGGTGCTGCTGTGCCCGCGACTACGCCGCGAACCCAGAGATCGATTACGGAAATATTGAATGGAGCGCTGGCCGCCTTTCATGAAGCTGAGGCCAAACGGACTTCTGCTTTCGGCGCGGATGCCGGCACTGCCCGCACCACCGATTTCGACATCATCGTCTTGAGCATCTGCTCGCTGGGGTGGTCAGATCTGTCGACGGCACAGCTCGACCAGCACCCTCTGTTCAGGAACATGGACGTAATTTTCGATAATTTCAATGCAGCAACGGCATACAGCGGGCCCGCCATCCGGCGCTTGCTAAGGGCGAGCTGCGGTCAGACTTCGCATTCAGCGTTGTACGACGATTCGCCAGATGATTGCTATCTGTTCGAGAATCTGCGGAATCTTGGATTTCAGACCCAGGCTGTGCTGAACCACAATGGCAAATTTCAGGATTTCCTTGGCGATCTCACGATGCATCCGAGTTTGGGAGAGCCGCTTATTCCCGAAGCTCTGCCGCCGCGCTGGACGGCCTTTGACGGCTCGCCTGTCTGGGGGGATTTCGAAACCCTGGACTACTGGTGGCAAATGCGTCCAACGGACGCTACCCGGCGCGCCACCTTATACAACTCCATTACCTTGCACGATGGCAATCGTGAAGCCACTGCAGATGGAGGAGGGCGTGCGGCACCTTATGCGACAAGAGGCAAGGCCTTGCTGGACGATTTGCATCATTTCATCAGACGGCTCGAAGGTCTTGGCAAGCCGGTCGTTGTGGTGTTCGTCCCTGAGCATGGCGCTGCGCTAAGTGGTGACCTCATGCAGATCGCCGGAATGCGAGAGATTCCTACGCCCGGCATCACCCATATTCCCGTGGGTTTGAAGATCATCGGTCACCCCGCCGGCTCGGCACCGGCGGGCCAGCGAATATCTGGTGACACGAGCTATCTGGCGCTTTCCGAATTGTTGTCCCGTCTGTTGCGGCAGTCGGTTTTCGACCAGGAAGCCATCGACTGGAGTGAACTGACCTCGGACCTGCCATTGACCCGGCCAGTGTCAGAGAATTCCGGCACCGTGCTGATGACATATAACGCCGTACCATTTGTTCGCTTGGGGGAGCGGGAGTGGATTCAATACCGGCAATAGATGTGATGCGTCAACTTTAAGAATGCAATGTCGCGACCCAGGTGGGGTCGTGCAAACGTCGCACGATTGGGGAGAACCGGATGGGGACTGGTTTGCGTCTGCTGCTTGCACCTGACGTGTATGGAGTTGCCCAGCGCCGCTATCAGCATTTGCGGCGGGACAGACAAATGGGCCGGACTGTGGCAAGCATCGTGGTTGGCTTAGTGG
Organism: Pusillimonas sp.; assembly: GCF_029263785.1. GTDB lineage: Bacteria > Pseudomonadota > Gammaproteobacteria > Burkholderiales > Burkholderiaceae_B > Pusillimonas. Next base: position 9,221 of record NZ_JAJUFE010000039.1, read on the forward strand.
CCCTTGCGCATGCGCTCCTTCCGCTGGAAAGCGAGTCATGGCAGCACTGGTTGCAGCGCGCCAGGCCGTGGTTTATTCATTTGAATGCCAAGCCTTACCAGTTCGGCGACCCTTTGCGCTATCTGCTGCAGGCAGTATGGGTGGTAGGCGCGTTGGCCTTGCTGCGCCTGGATCGGCACGAAACAGCGCAACCCCGTCTTTATCGCTGGGCGAACAGAAAACTGCGCCAGTTTCGCCTTGTTGCGGCGCGTGACCTGCGCCGGGCGTCTGCAAGCCTGTTCAACAGGCTGGAACGACACATGAAGAGTTTGGGCGCGAGTCCTCGCTTGCCACGACCAGGAATCCGGTTTGTTGTATTTGCGATTGTGCTGGTGTGCTTCGTGCTTGTCGTCACGCAACCGCTCGAGCCGGCAGGACATGCTGTTTTTGTCGTCGTTCTGTTAAGTATTGCCCTGATCATAAGACGGGTGCCGGGACGCTTCGCGGTACTGCTGCTTATTGTATTTTCTTTCATCGCTTCCGGCCGGTATATCTGGTGGCGGTACACGGCTACTCTCCATTGGACGACGCCGCAGCACATGGCTTTCGGCCTGACCCTGTTGGTCGCCGAAACCTATTCATGGCTGGTGCTGGTGTTGGGCTACCTGCAGACAGCGTGGCCATTGCGACGCACGTTCCGTCCGCTGCCCCAGACGCAAGATTCCTGGCCTACGGTAGACGTGTTCATTCCAACCTATAACGAAGACCTGGCAGTTGTCAGGCCTACTGTTTATGCCGCAGCCGGTATCGACTGGCCCGAGGATAAGCTGCGGGTCCATTTGCTTGATGACGGCAATCGGGCGCAGTTTCGCGAGTTCGCCCGGCAGGCCGGGGTGAACTATACCGTTCGCCCTGACAGGCTTCATGCCAAGGCGGGCAACCTCAATTACTCGTTGCAGAAAACCAATGCTGACCTGATCGCCGTGTTCGATTGTGATCACGTGCCCGCAAGATCGTTCCTGAAGACGACGGCGGGTGAGTTTCTTGCAGATTCAAAACTTGCCCTCGTGCAAACACCTCATCACTTTTTCTCGCCCGACCCGTTTGAGCGCAATCTTGGTCATTTCGATAAGCAGCCCAACGAAAACACATTGTTCTATGGGTTGATTCAAGACGGTAACGACCTGTGGAATGCGGCGTTCTTTTGTGGCTCTTGTGCGGTGCTTCGCCGCAGCGCACTGGAAGACATCGGTGGCTTTGCCGTGGAAACGGTAACCGAGGATGCACACACAGCCTTGAGACTCCATCGGCGCGGTTACCGCTCGGCCTACCTTCGCATTCCGCTTGCCGCGGGACTGGCCACTGAGAATCTGGCGGCTCATATCGGTCAACGCATACGCTGGGCGCGCGGAATGATACAGATCTTCCGTACGGACAACCCGTTGATGGGGCGTGGCCTGACGCTTGCGCAGCGCCTGTGCTATTTCAACGCCATGCTGCACTTTCTGGCCGGCATCCCGCGCCTGATTTACCTGACGGCACCACTGGCCTTTCTGATGGCGCATGCCTACATCATCTATGCACCTGCATTGATGGTGGTCTTGTTTGTATTGCCTCATATGATGCATGCAAATGTGGCGAACTCGCGCATGCAAGGCGCATATCGGTACACCTTCTGGGGCGAGATCTATGAAACCGTCCTGTCCTGGTACATAGCGCTGCCGACGACGGTCGCCCTGTTCTCGCCCGCCAAAGGTGCGTTCAATGTGACAGCAAAAGGGGGGCGGATCGAGCAGCCTTACTTCGACTGGAAGATGGCCATGCCCTATGTATTGCTGGCAACAGCAAACATAGCCGGCCTGGGTTTTGGAGTCTGGCGCTTGTCGGCCGGTCCGACTGCCGAGGTCGGCACGGTGTTGTTGACGATGCTGTGGACCGTATACAACCTGGTATTGCTCGGCGGAGCGATTGCCGTAGCTGCAGAAACCCGCCAACCACGTCGCAGTCATCGTGTTTCCTCATCCATGAAGGCCGAAGTACACACGCGGGAGGGAACCTGGTTGCCGGCGACCCTGGTCGACTTTTCAGGTGGAGGAGTCGGGCTGGAACTTGAGACGGACCGGGAGTTTCAGCCACGCGAGCCGGTGGTGCTGAGGCTTTGGCAGGATCGGGAGCCGTACGACTTTCCAGCACATCTGAGTTCACGTTCCGGCAAGCACCTGGGTCTTGGTTTGGATCTGTTCACGCCAAAGCAACAGATGGAGTACTTGCAATGCACGTTTGGCCGCAGCGAGATCTGGCTCAATCGACAACATCAGTACCGCACGGATCGACCCATAAGAAGTGGCCTTGGGGTAGCGCGCGTCGCCGCGACGGGGTATTGGCGAATGCTGACCTATCTGCCCTCGCTGTTTCTGCGTGTCATCGAAGGTCCCCGGCATATCTTGAACTGGCTGTGGTCATTTGTTCCACATACTCCAGCCGCCTTTAGAAAAAGAGCGTGACCCATGCTTGATTCCCACGGTAAATATCTGCTGGCGTTCTGCATAGCCCTGGTCAGCGCTTCTTTTCCGAACCCGGCAATGGCCGACCCGTCACCGCCGTTGGCCGTAAGCACCCAGGCGGATCCGGATGCACCGCGAAGAACAATGGTCCTGCATATGGCCGATATGGCACAAGGACAGCAACATCGTTTGTGGGGCCGTCATCCCGCCGAGTCGCTGGAATTTACCTTGCGTCGTGATCAGGTGGTTGAAAGTGCGGCGTTGAACCTTGTCTTCACTCCTTCCCCGGTTCTGGAGCCGCGCCTGTCCCATCTGCGGGTTTACCTGAATGAAGAGCTGATGGGCGTGATTCCGGTGGAGCCAACTGAACAGAGCTTGCGTCAGACAAAGACCGTGACGCTGGATCCGCGAGTAATGACGCGCTTCAACCGACTGCGCCTGGAATTTGTCGGGCACTACAAAGGCGTCTGTGAAGACGAACAAAATAGCGCGCTTTGGCTGGATATCAGTCGTGATACCAGCGTCAGGATCGTGTCCCAGGCACTGCGAACCGTCAATGATCTTGCTTTTTTTCCTGAACCCTTCTTCGATGTCAGGGACATGTCGGCGCAGAGCATTCCCCTGGTGTTTCCCGCTGCGCCTTCCAGTGATCAGTTGCGCGCCGGAGCCATCCTTTCATCATATTTTGGCAGCTTGTCAAAGTGGCGACGTGCTCGAATTCCCGTGCATTACGGTTCGCTTCCAGTATCTAACGCGGTGGTGTTTGCGACTAACCACGCACGGCCCGGCGTGCTGGCCGGGTACCCGCGGGTTGATGGTCCCACCGTGGCCATGATCAGTCATCCGTCCAGTCCTTACCTCAAGTTGCTTCTGATACTCGGGCGTGATACGGCAGACCTTGTCACCGCGGCGTCTGCCCTGGCCATTGGCAACATGATTTTCCGTGGCCAAAGCGTTCAGGTGAAGGAAGTACAGCAGCTTGCACCGCGCATGCCTTACGATGCGCCGAATTGGGCGCCCGTCGACAGGCCGGTGGCGCTGTCTGAGCTGCTTGATTATCCGGAGCAACTGGATGTGTCTGGCATGCAACCCAGACCGATACTTGTCTCGTTGAATCTGCCGCCTGATCTTTTCGTGTGGCGCAACAGCGGCATACCCACGGCGATTCGATATCGCTATTCTTCTCCGCGCCATGCCGACGAATCGCGGCTTAGCCTGAGCTTGAATGGACGGTTCGTGAACAGTTATTTGCTGCATCCGCAGGATAGTGATTCCGGACTCGCCCGATTACGCCTGGCTGTGCGAGGTAGTGAGAACGTTGGCGATCGCGATCAGCTTGTCATGCCTGCATTGAAGCTGGGTGGCGAAAATCAGCTGCGCTTCGACTTCTCGTTCGCGGGTACAGGTGCAGTGGCCGGGCAGGACCAACCATGCCAGATACTCTCGAGTAGTGATTTCCGGGCGACCATTGATGAGCAGTCAACGATGGATTTCTCGGGTTTCCATCATTATTTGGAAATGCCGAATCTTCGTAGCTTCGCGGGAAGCGGATTTCCTTTCAGCAAAATGGCAGACCTGTCAGAAACCGTTGTCGTGCTACCGCGAACTCCCACCGCGGCACAGGCACAGACTCTTTTTGAAACCTTGGCGGGCATTGGTTCGCAGGTTGGCTATCCGGCGCTGGGCGTCCGCGTGAGCCACGACTGGAACGTGGCGCAGAACGAAGATGCCGACCTGCTTTTGATTGGGTCGACGCCTGACAGTCTCAAAGCGCGTCCCGATGCTCGCCTTTTGATGCTGGACGCACGATCCGCACTACAGCATGCGCGACAATCCAGGCATGCAGATGCGATGCCATCTCCCGTCGCTTACACGCGAGCCGGCCTGCGGTCCGAACGTGAAGCGACCAGCCGCGTGATGGTGAATTCTGTGGCTCCCATGGCGGCGATAGTTGGAATGCAATCCACGAGTCATCCGCAAAGAAGCGTCGTTGCATTATTGGGGACGACGGACGAAGACTTTCTGCTGCTACGTGACGCTTTGTCGGATTCAGGCAAACGCGATGTCATGCGTGGTTCGGTCGTGATCATCCGGGAGTCGGGTGTCTCGTCCGAGATGGTGGGCCCCCATTACTACGTGGGACACCTGCCCTGGTGGCAGAAAGTGTGGTTTGCCTTGTCGGACCAGCCCTTCGCGCTGCTGCTGGGCTCACTGCTCAGTGTCCTCACGATTGCCGTCCTGTTGTGGATCGGTCTTTACCGGGTGGCGCGTCGGCGCCTGCAGCATGTGGATTAGGCGGAGCCTCGCGATGATGGGCCTGACAATGGCGCTTGTTCAGGCCGGTACATCCTGCGCGCGTTGTGAGCTTTCTGACTGGAAGGATTGGCACGTTTTCCAGCGCGAGCTTATCGATTCCCAGGGCAGGGTAATTGACTACTCGGATGATCGCGAGATCACGACATCAGAAGGGCAAAGCTATGCCATGTTCTTTGCTCTCGTCGATAACGACCCCGTGCTGTTTCGTCGTTTGTTGCGCTGGACTGAACGCAACCTGGCAAAGGGTGATCTGACTGCGCACCTGCCTGCCTGGTTGTGGGGTCGAGACGAGGAAGGCAACTGGGGAGTATTGGACGGGAACTCGGCGTCAGATGCGAATTTATGGATAGCCTATTCCTTGCTTGAGGCAGGGCGGTTGTGGAAGGAGCACTCCTACTCTGCCTTGGGGAACCTGATGCTGCAACGGATCGCAAAAGAAGAGACTGAAAGCCTTCCTCCTTTCGGAACCTTGCTGATTCCAGGCAAGGCAGGTTTTCTGTCAGAAAGCGGGGGGCGGCTTAACCCCAGCTATCTGGCGCCGCAGTTGCTGGCGCGCGCCCATGCGGCATTGCCCGGTTCGGTCTGGGGGCGGGTCCTGGAAAGTTCGGTAGGGTTTCTTGTTCAGTCGGCACCTCTTGGTCTGGCCCCCGACTGGGTCGATCTGCATCGTGGTGAGATAGAACCTTCCACCGCTGGGCGCGTTGGCAGTTATAACGCCATCCGTGTGTATCTATGGATCGGAATGTTGCATGACGCCGCGCTGAGTGCTGCACGGCTAAAAGCGCATTTTGGACAGGCCTCCGCTTATCTGGAAGTCGATGGAGGGGTCGCCGAGCGCGTTGACATACTGGACGGAAGTGCATCGGAAGCCGGACCCCTTGGCTTTTCTGCTGCGATGCTGCCCCTGTTTCGCCATACGGAGTTTGGACAACGACTTCGTGAAAGCCTTGCATCATTCACGGAGATGCCCACGGGCTACTACAACCGAGTTCTCTACCTGTTCGGCACCGGCTGGGATGAAAAGCGCTTTGCCTTTGATGAAAACGGCTATCTGCTTCCGGCATGGCGGAGGTGCCGATGAAGTTCCTTGTCTACGGGCTGAGCGTGTCTGTTCTGTGGGCGGCGACAGCTTGTGTCCCTGTCGCCTGGGCAGAGAATAATGTTGAAGGCGAATCGCCGAGCGGGCCGTCTGGGGAGGCATTGCTGTTGCAGCAGATCCGCTTGGGCGAAACCCTGTATCGCGACGACATCGTCACGGATGCGGCAAACAGGCTCGAGCGGATTCAAGAAAATCATCCCCAAGCCATGCTTGCCCGCTTGCGCATTGCCGTTCGCCTGCGACAAGACCTTGAGGCTCAGCGTCTGCTTGATCGATTGGAGCGTCTGGCACCTCACACATCCGAGGCCATCACCGGCCGGACTCTGGTTCGGCTTGCCGAGCCCGGCTCCGTGAGCTCGCTTACACAGGGCCGGTTATTCTCGGCAGTCGGTCGGGTCGAAGATGCCCTTTACATATACGACGGCTTGCTGCAAGGAGTGTACCCCACTGTTGATATCGCCCTTGAATATTGGCAGCTTTACGCGCGCCAGCCTGGATTGCGGAACGCGGCAATCGCGCAGTTGCAATCGTTGGCCGAGGACTATCCAAGCCATGCCCCCTTGCTCACTGCAGTAGCCAATCAGCTATTCACAGCAGACAGACCTGAAGAAGCACTTCGGTATTTGCGCAGGCTATCCGAGTTGAAGGCACACCGCGTCTCTGCGGCTACACGAGAATACGATTACCTTGTCACTTTGCCCGTCAACTCGGCAAATCGTGAGCATTGGCGAGACTTCGCCCAAACCTATGGTGATCTCGAGATTGGCGCGCATGGCCGCCATGAACTGGCGCGTTTCGATGCAAAATTGAACGACCCGGCTTGGCAGGGCGGCCAGAAAGGGCTGCAAATGATTGAAGATGGCAAAGGAGCTGAAGCACTGCAACAGCTCCAGGCAGCCTTCTTTGCCTATCCCGACAACGTGGAGTTCGCAGGGTCGCTTGGCATTGCCTATTTGCGGGCAGGAGATCGCGAGCAGGCGCTTTACTACTTTGAGCTTGCCAAGGCCAAAGAGCCGCGCGTTGATCGCACCTATCGATGGGTAAGTTTGATCGGATCTACCCGGTATTGGCTGCTTCTGGAGCAGGCTGCCCACGCGGAGAAGACCGGGGATTGGGCTCGCGCCAAGCGGCTTTATTCGCAGGCTCTTGCTCTTGAGCCACAGAGCCCGTTTGCCCGCATCGGGATTGCTGACAGCGCAAGCGCCTTGGGCCAGCAGGCAGAGGCGTGGCGTCATTACAAGCTGGCACTGCGCATGTTTGCGCAAGAAGCGTCCGTGCTGCGGGGCGTATCACGTTTCCTCGAGAGCTTGCCGCCCGACGAGGCTTTGAGCCTGACGAACGAACTTCCGTCCGGGCGCTATCCGGCTCTGGCCCCGTTGCAAAAACGTCTGCATGTACGCCTGCTTCAGCAGCGGGCAGAGAGGGCCACCGAAGAACAACGCTGGGAGGATGCCGAGACTGCTTTGTTGCAAGCGCAGGAGCTGGACGCGGATGATCCATGGATCAGCTACGGATTGGCGCGCGCCATGCGCGAACAAGGACGGGGCGACCAAGGTTTGCTTGCGTTCAATACTCATTTGGATCGACATCGGGGCGCGCCTGGCAGCCACTACGCACACGGGTTGCTTCTGGCGGCTGTGGGGCAAGACCAAGCGGCCCTGGAAACACTGGCGTTGGTGCCACGCTCGAGCTGGGACGAACGCATGACACAACTCGAAGTCCGCTTGCTGGACACCCTGGCAATCCGTCAGGCTCGAGCCTATCGCGAGGCAGGTCAAAGCGCAGCGGCGGTGGCGCTCCTCGAGGAACGGCCTGACTCCATTGAAACCCGTCTTCAGGTGGCTCGGTGGGCCCAGGAGGACGGCGACTATCCGAAAGCACTGGCCAACTATGGGGCCGTCTTGCGCATGGACAGCGCAGATATCGATGCCAGGCTGGGTCAGATCGAGGTGTGGGCAGCGCAGGGCAGGACAGCCAGTGTTCTTGCCGCGCTGACGAGAAACGATTTTGATCTGCCTTCGCAACCCACCGGCGTCCACAGGCGCATCGCGGAATTATGGTTGGTGTTGGGCGATGAGCAGAGCGCGCGTCAGGTTCTGCTGGAGCGATCAAAGAACCTGGCGCCGTCTGAACGCGCTCCGTTGTTGCACCGGGATCTGGCGCGCCTGACCAGAACGTCGGATCCTGGGTCTGCGCTCGACCAGTACGCCAGGGCCATGGCCGATGCAGACCTGTTGCCGCGCTTACCACCAGATTCCCCTCGCGACGATATAGCCTTTACGCGTGCCACGCGCGTAAATAATGACGATAGCTGGCTTGAGCGCGGGATTCGGCGTGAAGCACAAGAGCTTTACGAACAGCAGAATCCGACACTGACGTTGCATAACGATCGGTGGTGGCGCCGTGACGGAACGCCTGGATTGTCCCGGCTTCACGCTGACACAACCATGCTGCAGCTTGATTATCCGGTATTCGGAGGACGGGGATTTGTGCGGGCCGACCACGTTCGCATGGACGCCGGGACGTTGGAGCCGGACAGCGATGGCGTATATCGGGGCGAGTTTGGGAGCTGTTCGTTTGAAGCAGCCAATACAGCAACCGGCTGGCAGGCACTGCCGGCATGTACTAGCGGTTTCAGGCAGAGAGCCATAGGCACCAGCGTGGCACTGGGTTGGCAAGGCGAGCGGTTTGCCTTTGATCTGGGTACAACGCCGATGGGATTCAAAGTGACCAACTGGACTGGTGGGGTTGGTTATTCGGGTAAGCTGGGATCGCTAGGCTGGCGCATGACGGCTTCGCGGCGTCCCATGTCCAACTCACTGCTCTCGTTCGCGGGAGCTACCGACCCCTCGACTGGCATTGAATGGGGAGGGGTGATGGCCACAGGCGGTGCCTTGAGCCTGAGCTGGGACCAGGGTCAGGAAAATGGAGTATGGGCCGATATCAGCCATCATCGGCTTACTGGAAAAAATGTCGACGATAATCATCGAACCCGGATCATGGGTGGTTACTATCGCCGACTAATAAATAAGAACCACGAAGTTCTGTCTGCGGGCGTCAACCTGATGTACTGGAAATACCGCAAAGACCTGGGTGATTATTCGTTGGGACAGGGCGGCTACTATAGTCCCCAACGTTATATCGCGGTTTCACTTCCCGTCAGTTATGCGCGACGCACCTCCGACTGGTCATTCTTGCTGGAAGGTTCAATAGCTCGATCTTTCGCGCGCAGCACTGGCCCAGAAGACAGCAGCCGTAGTTCAAGCACCGGCTATCGTGTGGCCGGGTTTGTCGAGAGACGACTGGCTGACAATTGGGTTTTGGGCGCGGGCATTGATTTTCGTCGCAGCAAGGATTACTCGCCCAGCCACTTCATCGTGTATTTGCGATACACCTTCAAGCCGTGGCAAGGGGACCTGCCGCTGGGTCCGGGCCCTTTGATACCTTATGCGGAGTTCAAATAGACTTGTGGATCGGTTGGGTAGCCCAGGCGTCGCTATTCTTGCTTGCCACTACTGGTTGATGAGCCGTCACCGCCAGAACCTTGCGTCTGCCTGGATGCGTCGCCGTCCTTACCGGCTGTCCCGTGTCCCGTGCCGGTGCCTGTACTTTCCGTGTCGGTGCCTTCGTTGCCACTGAAGTCGTCCTTGTCACCGGTCTCCTTTCCCGTCGGCTTTCTCTCCTGATAGTCCGGAGTGCTGGCCTTGTCCGAGCGGCTATCCGCTCCATCGGACTGGGGCGCGCTGCCGTCGTTCCCAGTGACGCCGGTCGACGCCGCGTTGGTCGAGGTAGTGGTGACGGCGCTGGCGGCCTCCGGTGCCGGGCTCACTTGTGAGTGGCCGGGTATCGACCAAGCAAGCGCCAGCGCGCATAGGCAAAAAATGATTGGGGTTTTCATGGTGCTCTCCTGGGTGATACGCTTGGGCGCCAGATGGCGCGGCTAGGAAAAGCGTAGCAACCTGATAGAGCACGTGGCGTGCCCGGCATGGCGGGCTAGATTTTCACTGGTGCCCGAGACCGGAATCGAACCGGTACGATCGCAATGATCGAGGGATTTTAAGTCCCTTGTGTCTACCTATTCCACCACTCGGGCAATGCAGAAAATACGGCAGGCAGTGTAGCCCGGCATTATCGCATAGTTGCGTGGTGCAATAAACTCGATGCCGTCCGTATTCCGCCGTGAGTAGAATCCGAGAGGTAGTGTCTGTCATTTAGTATGGCTGGCAAACACCGATAGCAGTTCTCAAGAGACACTTATGAAATCTCGCGTTGGCCTTGTAGTTGTCGTTTTGATGCTGGCGGTCATCGCGTGGCTTATCGCTGCGCGATTATCGGGTGTGGCGCTGCCTGCCTACGAAGTGGCCGAACAGCCCCTGGTGCAAACGGTAGTGGCAACGGGCCGGGTGTCCTCCATTTCGCGTGCGCAAGTGGGCAGTACCATCACGGGCGTAGTGGTCGAACGCCGCGTGCGAGAAGGAGACAAGGTCAAGCCGGGAGACATTCTCGCCGTATTGCGCGCCGACGACCTTGAAGCAGCCTTTAATGAGGCGCAGGCGGCCTTGGCCGAGCTGCAGCAGTCAACCCGTCCGCAAGCCGATGCAGCCCTTCGCGAAACTGAGGCGGCGCTGGATCAGGCGCAACGCGAGGCGCGGCGTCGCCGAGAACTTTTCAAGGAACGAGCCATTTCTCGTGAGGAGCTCGAGCGGGCCACCCAGGCGGAAGCTGCGGCTCTCGCAGCGGCGGAACGCGCGCGCCTGGTGGCACAAGCGCTGGCCAGCGGCCAGCCCAATGAGGTGGTTGCACGTGCGCGCGTAGCCAGTGCACGGGCACAGTTGGACAAGACAATAATTCGGTCTGAGGTGTCCGGCACTGTTTTGACTCGTAACGCCGAGCCAGGCGATCTCGTGCAACCTAGTCGCGTGTTATTCGAAATTGCCCGGGATGACGAAATCGAAGTGTTGGTTCCGCTCGACGAGCGAAATCTGGAGGTTCTGGAGCTGGGGCAAACAGCAGTATGCATTGCCGATGCCTATCCATCGCAACCTTTCAATGCAAAGGTACGCCTTATTGCTCCCAGCGTTGATCCACAACGAGGTACGGTCGATATCCGGCTGTTGGTAGAAGACCCCCCTGAATTCCTGCGCCAGGACATGACGGTGTCAGTCAATGTCGAAACTGGGAGGCGGGACCGGGCCGTTGTCGTACCGAATGATGCCCTGGCTATTCTGGATGGCGATCGGGCCGAAGTGTGGGTGGTGGCTGCTGGCCGAAGCCAGCGGCGTGCGGTGCAACTGGGTCTCCGTGGGTTGACGCGTAGCGAGGTCACCCAGGGTTTGCAGTCAGGCGACATTGTGTTGGCAGATGGGCGTGCCGGCACGATTCGAACTGGCGAGCGTGTTCGACCGGTATTGGGAGGCTTCCCGACGGAAGTTGCTGATACATCCACGCGTAAAGAACTTCCCATGCAAATGGACTGATGCGCATGTGGATCGAATGGACCATCGCCATCAGATTCTTGCGTGAAGGCAAGGCTCAGACCCTGCTTATTCTGATTGGAATAGCGGTGGGCGTGGCCGTTATCGTTTTCTTGAGTGCACTTATTGCGGGGCTGCAAGCGAATATTGTGGAACGAACGCTGGGTACTCAGGCACACATCAAGGTGGAACGCGCCGAGGAGGTCAATGTGATCGTGCCCCCTCCAGAGGGAAGTGCGCACCTCGTGCTTGAAGACAAACGAGCCCAGCGGCTGCGATCGATCAATAACTGGCAGCAAGTGCGCGACTCCCTGGATTCCTTCCCTCGTGTAGTGGCGGTTTCACCCCTCGTGACCGGGCCGGCCTTCGCGCGCCGCGGTGATGCCTTGGCGTCAGTTGCCTTGATGGGGGTGGATGCAAGGCGCTATCAGCGAATTGTGCCCATCCAGGACGACATCGTCGCGGGCCAGTTCCGCATCGAGGCCGACGACGCAGTTATCGGAAAGCAATTGGCGCACGATCTGGGCTTGCGCGTGGGGCACAAGCTGCGACTTGACGGCGGCCAGGGTCGTGAAAGCATTGTCAATGTCACTGGTATCTTCGAACTGGGCGTACGTGAGCTGGATGCGCGATATGTATTCTTGAATATGAAGCGCGCACAATCGCTGCTTGATCTGCCTGGTGCCGCCACCACCATTGATCTCAAGGTTGACGATATTTTTGATGCCGAGCAGATTGCCACGCGCATTGCTCGCCTGACAGGGCTGAAGACTGAAAGCTGGATCGCCACCAATTCGCAATTGGTGAATGCTTTGAGCTCGCAGCGCATAGCGTCGCGAATGATCAACGTTTTCGTCGCTTTAAGTGTGGCCCTGGGGATAGCCAGCGTATTGTCGGTCAGTGTCGTACAACGCACGCGCGAGATCGGTATTCTGCGTGCCATGGGCATGCGCCGTCCACAGGTATTGCGGGTCTTCTTGCTGCAGGGCGCCTTGCTGGGGCTGATCGGGTCGCTGATTGGCGGGCTGGCAGGACTCGGTCTGGTCACAGCATTCAACGAGTTCGGACCAAGACTGTTCTTTATTCCATTACCCCCGGTGTTGCTGCTTGCCGCTTCCGCGCTTGCAACGCTTACCGGTTTGCTGTCTGCAGCGGTGCCGGCGCGCCGTGCTTCCGGTCTGGATCCAGTTGAGGCAATACGACATGTCTGAACACGATTCCGAACAGGAGGTGCTGCGGCTTGAAGGTCTGCGAAAGAGCTACAACATCGGCAAGCCCACCGAGGTTGAGGTGTTGCACGGCATCGACTTCCTATTGCGGCGCCGCGATTTTGCTGCATTGGTTGGTGCATCGGGATCAGGCAAGAGTACGCTTCTGAATGTGCTTGGCTTGCTCGACAGGCCGACAGCGGGCAAGTTGTACTTATTGGGAAAGCCGACCCACGAGATGGACGATGCCCAGCGTACGGCCCTGCGCGGCAGCGAGATCGGCTTCGTATTTCAGTTTCATCATCTGATCCAGGCTTTTTCCGCACTGGAGAACGTGCTGATGCCGATGATGGTAATCGGGGGGCGCCCAGCGCCGAAGTATGTCGACCGCGCCTATGAATTGCTCGAGCAGGTCGGGCTCAGGGGCCTCGAGCAACGCCGGCCCGACCAACTGTCGGGAGGCCAGCAACAGCGTGTTGCCGTTGCACGGGCCCTGATAGCCAGACCAGCCTTATTGTTGGCCGATGAACCTACTGGCAATCTCGATAGCAAGTCTGCCGCCGAAGTATTTGAACTGTTCAGGAAGTTCAATCGCGAGTTCGGTTGTGCGGTGTTGCTGGTAACCCACGACCCGAGACTGTCCGATCAATGCGACCGGACACTGACGCTGGTGGATGGGAATCTTCAGAGTGACGTCAGGACGGAAATAGGCCCTGCGAGATAGGGGGATGTGGCGGAAGCGGTGAGATTCGAACTCACGGACGGGTTGCCCCGTCGCCGGTTTTCAAGACCGGTCCATTCAACCACTCTGGCACGCTTCCGTAAGGGTAGGCAGTGTACCGCATAGAGAGGCGGCTTGTCATGAGGCGGGGCCAGACTCCAGCCGTAGCGGGGGTGGGCGATAATAAGCAGCGAATCGAATAAGGGTGCCTTGGACACGTTCGCGCCTGGGCACATCAATTTTTGTAGGAGTCAAAATGAGAGCCGTAGAAATAACGAAGCCGGGTGGACCAGAGGTGCTGGTGCCTGTCGAACGTCCTATGCCTGAACCAGGCGCAGGAGAGGTGCTGATCAAGGTTTCTGCGGCGGGGGTGAACCGGCCTGAC
>NZ_JAJUFE010000002.1 GCF_029263785.1 Pusillimonas sp.
CAGCGCCTCAATGGGCGTTGCGTTCACCATGAAGGCCCTGGTCATTGTCATCATGGGCGGAGTCGGCAATGTCCTGGGCTGCCTGCTTGCCGGCATGCTGCTGGGCATTGTTGAAACCCTGGTGTCGCGGTTTATCGATCCGGGCCTGACCATGGCGGCCACTTTCACCATCTTTCTGCTTGTGTTGCTTCTGCGCCCACAAGGCATTTTCGGGAGGGCTACCCGATGAAGCAATCCGCGCTTTCCCCTGGCTTTATCCTGGTTGCCATCGCCTTGGCAATCGTGGCGGCGCTGCCATTTTTCTTTCAAAGCGCCTACTTCATCTCTTATTCGATCAACGTCCTTCAGTACGGCGTCCTGGCTACTGCCTGGACGCTCTTCTCCGGGCCCACGCGGTATATCTCGCTGGCCACTACCGCTTTCTTTGGCATCGGCGCCTACACGGTGGCGGTTCTGTCCGAAACCCTGCCCTGGTTTGCCGTACTTGGGGTGGCCGGCCTCATCGGCATCGTTCTGGCACTAGTCGTGGGCCTGTCCACCTTGCGACTGTCCGGCGTGCACTTTGTCATATTCACGTTTGGCCTGGCAGAGCTCATTCGTCAGCTGGTTACCTGGTATGAAGTCAATATCACACGCGTCATTGGCCGATATATTTTCCTGGATATCACCCAGGAACAAATCTATTGGCAACTGGTGGCCTTACTGGCTCTAGTTCTTCTGACTGCCTGGATCATCCAGCGCTCACGACTTGGCCTGGCGCTTCGGGTCATTGGCGAAGATGAACTCGTGGCCCGCCACCTGGGCATGAATACCACCAAGGCAAAGGTTTCGCTGTTTGTCATCAGCGCCACCTTCATGACCCTGGTCGGTGCCATCATGTCGCCACGCTGGACATACATTGATCCGGGTATCGTGTTCAATCCCACCGTGTCCTTTCAGGTGCTCATCATGGCGTTGCTGGGGGGTGTCGGCCATATCCTGGGCCCGCTTGCCGGTGTCATTCCCCTGACGGCGCTCTTCGAAGTACTGTCGGCCAAGTTTCCAAACCACTTCTCTATCTTGCTTGGTGCGGCTTTCCTCATCATCGTCTACCTTGTGCCAAACGGCATTGCCGACGTCCTGCGCAAGGGTGTGCGTCCGCGACGGCGCAAACCATCGACAAAGGCTGCGACATGACCTTGCTAACCATAGAAAACCTGCGAAAGTCGTTTGGCGGCCTGAAGGCAGTGGATGGACTCAGCTTTAGCGTCCAGCAAGGTGAGGTCCTGGGCCTGCTTGGTCCAAACGGGTCCGGCAAGACCACTGCCATGAACCTGGTGTCGGGCGCATTAAAGGCCGATTCAGGTAGCGTCCGCCTGGGGTCCCACGAACTGGTCGGCCTGCCTTCGTACAAAATCGCCCGACTGGGCGTGGCCCGCACCTTCCAGCTCGTCCGTGTATTGGGAGGCATGACCTGCAGTGAAAATGTACAGGCCGGCATGGCCTTTCGGGCCGAACCCTCGTTTGGCAGCGACGCTGCTCGCGAGGCCTTGCAGCTGCTTGAGCTGGTCGGCCTGCGCCACGCTGCCGATATCCCGGCCGGTGACATGACCTACATCGACCAGAAACGTCTTGAACTGGCTCGCGCCTTGGCCCTCCAGCCAAAGCTCTTACTTCTGGACGAATGGCTGGCGGGGCTCAATCCCACCGAACTCCAAGTTGGCATAGAACTCATCCGGCAATTGCGTGCCCAAGGTCTTACCGTGATTCTCATCGAGCATGTCATGGACGCCGTCCGTTCACTTTGCGACCGTTGTGTCGTGATGTTTGCAGGCGCCAAGCTTGCCGAAGGCGAGACCTCGCAAGTTCTTTCCCAAGAAGAAGTCATTACCGCTTACCTTGGAGCCCCCCATGCTTGAAGTCAAACAGTTGTCGGTCCGATACGGCAAGCATCTGGCGCTGGATAACGTCGCCTTGCGAGTTGAACAAAAAGAGATCGTCGTCATGCTGGGTGCCAATGGCGCCGGCAAATCTTCCATGTTGCGAGCCCTTGGCGGCATGTTGCGGCCTCAAGCCGGCGCCTCCGCGACGCTCGAGGGCACCGACCTGTTCAGTCTGGCGCCGCATCATCTTGTCGAGCATGGCCTGGCGGTCGTGCCCGAAGGTCGCGGCGTCTTTGTTGAGCTAACTGTGCGCGACAATCTCAAGCTCGGAGCGCTGAACAAGCGCGCACGCGCCACCGAAACCCAGAACCTGGCGCGGGTCATCGAATTGTTTCCCCGTCTTGGCGAACGGCTTGACCAGCGTGTGGGCACCATGAGTGGCGGTGAACAGCAAATGGTCGCAGTGGGACGTGCGATTATGTCGGCCCCCAAGATCCTGCTGCTCGACGAACCGTCCCTGGGGCTTTCACCCTTGATGTGTCAGGAACTGTTCCGGGCGATCGAACGCATACGCGAGCTTGGAGTCGGAGTGCTGATGGTAGAACAGAACGCCAACCTGAGCCTGGCGATTTCAGACCGCGGATACCTTATAGAAACCGGACGCATTGTGGGCGAAGGCAGCGCCTCCCAGTTGCGCGACGACCCGGCGGTCCAGCGCGCCTACCTGGGGTCGCAGCATTAGGGGTCAGCCAGCTTCAACAGGCCAGTAGCCTGCCCCGCTGAATGTTAATCTAGGCCGTTCTCCAATTTTGCGTCTCTCTGATATGGCCGACGAAGCCTCTTTGCATCTGATCGAAACCCAGGTTCAGACCGAAACCGTATACGACGGCAACTTCCTCGAGGTGCGCCGCGACGTAGTTCGCCTGCCCAATGGCAGAAGCAGCCAACGCGAGTATGTAGTTCACCCTGGAGCCGTTGTCGTCATTCCGCTATTGGACGACGGACGCGTATTGATGGAGCGACAATACCGCTACCCGGTAGGCATGATCATGACGGAATTTCCTGCAGGCAAGCTCGACCCGGGCGAAGACCCTTTCGACTGCGCGCGCCGAGAACTTCTGGAAGAAACCGGCTATACCGCAAGCCAATGGGCCTACGCCGGCCACCTTCATCTGGCCATTGCCTATTCAACCGAAATCATTCACATATTTTTTGCAAAAGGCCTGATCCAGGGTCGACAGCAGCTGGATAGTGACGAATTTCTCGACGTCATCACCCTGCCGGTTGAAGAGCTTGTGCAGCAATGTCGCGAAGGCCAGGTAACCGATGCGAAGACTCTCACCTGTACGCTGTGGCTGCAAAATGTCCTGTCAGGAGCCTGGCAAGTCGATTGGCGCGATGTAAACGCATGAAACCAAATTAAGCCGGCACACACCCCTTCGGCAAAGTGCGTTACTCTGTCAAGACATTGGTCAGCTCTTGCGCTTTCCACACTCCATCAACGATTTCAGGAGCAAACTAACATGGCTCAAGCCTCAGCCCGTCACATCCTTGTCAGTACCGAAGAAAAAGCCAACGAGCTCAAGACCGCCATCCAGAACGGCGCAGACTTCGGCGAGGTTGCCAAGGAAAATTCCAGCTGCCCCTCCAGCCGCGACGGCGGCAACCTGGGCACCTTCGGTCGTGGCCAGATGGTCCCCGAATTTGATCAAGTGGTATTCAGTGCTCCGGTCGGTGAAGTACAGGGTCCGGTCAAGACTCAGTTCGGTTATCACCTGGTCGAAGTCACCAGTCGTCAAGACTAATTCGAACCATGGTTCGCAAAAAAAAGCGCCATCGGCGCTTTTTTTGTATCTGGCGCAACTCGACGAACGCCGAGCCACACCACTCAATCTATCTCGCGTATGTCGCGCACTTCGGACTTATTGATGCGAGTTTCGTTACCATCGCGCTCGTAAGTGATGAAATCCTTGTCATCGTCCACGTCGGGACGGTCGCTGGTAACGATGGTCTGACCATCGCGCGTCGTCATTTCATGCGGCGACGAGCATGCAGCAAGCATGCCTGCAAGAGAGACAGAAGCGGCGAGCAAAAAATATCTGTTCATGGCGGTGATCTCCTGTTTGGTTTTGCCATAAACGATTCAGCAAGAGCCTTGCCCACAACTGTTAGCAGAAGTCAGTTCTGAAACAGGGAAATTGACCTGACGTGCGCTCAGGAGATTGTGCCGGCCAGCCTGACCAGCGGATCCTGCCGATAATAGGTAGACAAAAGGGCGTACCAGTCGGGCATGGCTTCGGCCAAAGGCTGTGGTTGAACGAAGAAAGCTTCCGAACTGACAGCAAAAAATTCGGCGTGATCCGTCGCGGCGTAGGGATCCAGAGGTAGTGCGTCGTACCAGGGTGCCGCTTCTTCCGATTCAGGATCAACATGATCGGGAATCGTCGCCTCAACCCGCTCAAGCGCCAGGTTGAAGCCCTCAAACGATTCTTCCAGAACCTGGCGCCAGTGCGCCGGCCTGATGTGGGGATGCGCACCCAAACTCGGCATGCCATCGGCATCATCGGCGTACAGGTCGAGCTTGTGCGCAAACTCATGAATAACCACGTTCACACCTTCGCTATCCTTGCGCGACAAGTCATCCCACGACAAAATTACCGGGCCACCTTCCCAGGCTTCGCCGGATGCCTCCATCATGTATTCGTGCACGACCCCCGCTTCATCCTGCTCGCTACGCGGAATCAGAAAACCACCGGGGTAAACAATGATCTGTGTCCACCCCTCGTACAGGCGGGTGTCCAGATTCAAGATTGGAAGCGAGGCCTGAATGGCGATGGACATCATCATGTCATTGTCGACCTCGAGTCCGCCGGCACCACTGAACGACTTGCTTGCCAAAAGCCAGGCGGTTCGTGCTCGCAATGCTGCATCTTCGTCGACCGACAAGCCGGCAAGAAACGGCAGCGCCTGTACTGCACGGCGCCAGTCTTGGGGATCGATGCCGGCCAGTGTGCGCTCGACCTCACGCTTGCGCGCGCCCCGGCCCGCCAGCCATCTGAACATGACAATACCAACTGAATGATCGCGATGGTGATACTAACATAGGGGTTGCGGCACATTGCCGTTGTCTAAAATGGCCCGCTTACCGTCAATATTAAAAGGAGTCGTGACTATGGACCCGGAATTCTGGCTGGGACGTTGGCAAGAGGGGCGAACCAATTTTCATCAGGATCAGGTCATGCCCCTGCTCCGCAGGCACTGGGCCGACTTGCAGATCCCGACCGGTTCACAAGTACTGGTACCCCTATGCGGCAAATCGCTGGACATGGCCTGGCTGGCCGCTCAAGGCTATCGCGTATTGGGGGTGGAGCTGTCTCCGCTGGCGGTTCAGCAGTTCTTCGATGAGCACAACCTTACCCCGCTGACACATGACTCCAGTCAGGGACGTCACTATGTGGCCGGCGATATCGAGATCATCTGTGGGGATATCTTCAACGTGACTGCGCAAACCCTGTCCAATTGCCGCGGGGTATACGATCGGGCCGCACTCATCGCACTTCCCGAGTCGATGCGAGCTGACTATGTCGATCACGTATACAACCAGCTGCCTGAGGGCTGCAAAGGTCTGCTGATTACCTTGGACTACCCGCAAGAACAAATGAGTGGGCCGCCGTTCTCGGTGCCCGACGCCGAGATACAGGCCCTGTTCAAGGACCGTACCCAGGCACGTGAAGTGGAGCGGCTGGACATTCTGCAGGATGAAGAAAAATTCAAGGCCAATGGTGTTTCCAGCCTGGACACGGTCGTCTATCAGCTGTACACCGGCCAGTGAATCTGAATTGCCGCCGACAGTGCACGCCGCGAACGATGAGGACAAGCCGTCTGATCGTGCTGGCATGTCTCTGGGCGTCGGCACACAGCGTGGCGGCATCAGCAGCCAACGAGGCCGTCACGCTAGCCCCTGTCGAAGTCTCCGCCGGGCTTGTGAACAGTCCGATTTTCAGTACGCCTGCGTCGATCGACCTGATAGAGGGCGAACAACTTCGCAATGCATCGATGCAGGTCGACCTTTCAGAGCGTCTCGAACACGTGCCGGGACTGCTTATACGCAATCGTCATAACTACGCGCAAGACCTGCAGTTGTCGATTCGGGGTTTCGGGGCCCGCTCCACTTTCGGCGTGCGGGGTGTGCGGCTATACGTCGACGGCATACCGGCGACGATGCCCGACGGCCAGGGACAGACTTCGAATATCGACATTGCTTCGGTCGACCACATTGAAGTACTTCGGGGACCCTTTTCGGCGCTGTATGGCAATTCGTCTGGTGGCGTCGTTCAGGTATTCACCCGCCCTGGCGATGCACCAGCTTCACTTGGCGCCACATTTACCGCCGGCAGCGAAAATCAGCGAAAACTCGGGATAGTTGCGGATGGCGCCACTGCCGACGAGTCGTTTCGCTATCTTCTTAGCGTAAACCGCTACCAGACTGACGGCTACCGCACTCAAAGCGCCGCACGCAAGGACACCAGCAATGCTCGCCTGGATTTCCAGGTGAATGACCGCCATTCGCTGAGAATCGTGGCGAACTGGGTCGACCTGCGGGCTGACGACCCACAGGGGCTGACCTACGACGAAGCGATGAGCGCCCCTCGCCAAGCCGCTCCAAACGCGCTGGCCTACGACACGCGCAAGTCCGTTCGACAGACACAAGCCGGCATCGTACAGAAATTCCTCCCCAACCCCGACAACGAGCTGCGCTTGAGCGCCTATTTTGGCAAACGAAAGACCCTGCAGTTCCTGGGCATTCCAAGACAAGCTCAGCTGCCACCGGGTCATTCGGGCGGGGTCGTGGACCTGACTCGCGACTACTCCGGCGTGGACATGCGCTGGACCACCCGTCTTCGATTGTCGGGGCGCCCGTTTACCCTGGCCGCCGGACTCGCCTTCGATACGCTTGTCGAAAACCGACAGGGATATGAAAACTTCGTGGGTGAAGAGTTGGGCGTCAAGGGCGCAAAGCGGCGCGACGAAGTCAACAAGCTGCGCAGTACTGATCCGTATTTACAGGCATCGTGGGAATTGACCGAGCGATGGTTGCTGGAGGCGGGTGCCCGACATAGCGACATACGATTCCGCTCTGTGGACCATTACATAGCTGCCGGCAATGGCGACGACGGCGGCAGCGTCCGCTATCGCAAGCTGCTCCCGGTCGGCGCCATACAGTTTCGTGCCACCGAGAACATCAACCTCTACCTGACCGCAGGCAAAGGCTTCGAGACACCGACCTTCAATGAAATTTCGTATCGACCCGATGCCACACCTGGGCTCAACCTGGAACTAGCTCCCTCTACCAGTACCAGTATCGAGACCGGCGCCAAGGTACGCCTCGAAAACAGCATGCTTGCCGCCGCCGTGTTTCAGACCCGCAGTGACAATGAAATTGTGGCGGCCCGTTCCCAGGACGGCAGGAGCAGCTACCGAAACGCCGGACGCAGCCGAAGAACCGGTTTCGAGCTGGGCTGGTCAGGTAGCTGGAAGCAGCGCGGAAAATGGATGCTCTCGTATACCTGGCTGGATGCACGATACACGGACGACCTTGCTGCCGACTTCCCCGGAGGCGACGTCATACAGTCGGGCAATCGCATCCCGGGAGTCGCCAGGCAGAATGCCTACGCGTCGATAAGCTGGGAGCCGCCGACCGGATGGCGGGCCGGCCTGGAAAGTCGTGTTGTCGGACGGGTCATGGCCAATGACGCGAACTCTGCGGCGGCGGCAGGGTATTTCACCGCCTCTATTTTTGCCGGTCATGTCTGGAAGGTGGACACATGGAAAATTGAGCTGTTCGCCCGCGTGGACAACCTGCTTGACCGTCGCTACATGGGCTCGCTGATAGTCAACGCGGGGCAAGGTCGATATTTTGAGCCCGCGCCGGGTCGCAACTGGACGGCAGGCGTGGGCATCACTCACGGGTTCTAACGCCTGCAGCTCTGTACTCAACCATCCCCCCTCATTTACCATGGCGGCTAGGCCAACACTCACCCCCGGAGAAATGCATGATCATCGGTTCACAAGACGATGTGACCAAAGCAGTACTGGAAGAGGTTGCACGCGCATCCGACCCACGGTTCAAGGAATTGTTATCGGCCGCCGTCCGCCATTTGCACGACTTTGCCCGGGAAACCAGGCTGACCGAAGCCGAATTCCACAAGATCTGTGGCTATATTGCCAAGCTGGGGCAACTTACGACGCCTTCACATAACGAGGTGGTGCTGGTAGCCGGCTCTCTGGGCCTTTCATCTCTGGTATGCCTTCTCAATAATGGCGATCAGGGGCAAACCGAAACTACTGCCAACCTCATGGGCCCGTTCTGGCGTATGAATTCGCCTTCGGTAGAGAACGGAGGCTCGATCTTGCGGTCGGAAACCGCCGGCGAGCCAGTATTTGTGGACGCCTGGGTGCGCGATCGCGACGGCAAACCCGTTGCAGGTGCCGAAGTCGACGTCTGGCAGGCCTCCGGCGAGGGCTTTTACGAAAACCAGGACCCCACGCAGGCTGATATGAATTTGCGGGGCAAGTTCACCACCGATGACCAAGGCCACATCTGGTTTCGTACCATCAAGCCACAAGGCTATCCCATACCTGTTTCAGGTGTGGCAGGCGAACTGCTTCGCGCACAGGGCCGACACAATATGCGCCCTGCGCACATTCACTTCATGATTTACAAGCCCGGCTACAAGACCCAGTTTTCTCAGGTGTATTCCTCGGACGACCCGCATCTTGAAACCGATGTTCAGTTTGGTGTAACCCGCGCTCTGGTCGCAGATTACGAGTGCCACACCGAACCGGCGCCAGACCCTGCCGTAACAGGTACCTGGTACTCGCTGGAGCGGCACTTCATTATTGAGCCGGGGGATGCCATGCTTCCAAACCCGCCCATTACGGGCAAGGCGTCAGGCGAGCGCCCCGTGCGGACGGTGCTGGCACGCTCGTAACCACCACATCTGGATGTTTCGGGCGGAAGATCACATTCAGTCCAACTGCAGTCGGACCGGAAAACGCCGTGCGCGTCGACTTAAGCGCGCACGGGGCATTACGGCGCTTAAAAATGATACGTGTAAGAGGCTTCGATCAAATCAAGCCCGGGGTTGGGGGTTTTGATGCTGGCGTTCGAGACATGGGTATAACGCAAGCCGAAGCGATGCACCTTGTTCACGACAAAACCACCGCCAATATGCGAGGTGAACTGAAACCGTGTGCTCAGCTCCCTACCTGCAAAGCTGGCGCGGCTAAGCAGCGATGGGCCAACACCCAGTTCCAGATAATACGTGTTGCCCGGCCACCAGCGAAGCATGGGTATCGCGGCGATCTGCCACATGGTGTCAGGATCGCGGTCGGCCTTCCAGTAGGCAGCGCCAAGCTCGACAGTCAGGTCGACGCGGCTGTCATTGCCAAAGGCGTGGCTCCAAAGGGGCGCGGTCTCGTAGGCCAGACCGTAGCGCTCGTAACTCGAGTGGTAGCCGTACTGCAGGGAAAACCCCTGACCGGGCGCTGCGGTGGAGTAATTCTGGTTTAGCGTTGTTTGTGCCTGGGCCTGCGGCAGGGCTGACAGGCACACCGACAATGCGGCCGAAAGGAGGCCTGCCCGCCCCATTAGGGTGCGTAGTGACTTCGTATCGTTGTTGCTCATTACTGTGTTCCTGAGATTCGGATGGCAGAGCATAGCAAAGTTTGTGCCGTCGCAAGACGGTCACCAGCACACCATCATTCAAGCGGCCTGTTTAGAAGGCATCTACCTCCCATTCGTACTCCACGGCAACCTGCCCAAGCACCTTCAGTCGCTCGAGCGGCTCCATGCCAAGGGCTTCGAGCAGCCGCTGATTGAATCCTTCGAGCGTCGCCTTTGCCCGATCGGCGAATTCGGGGTCAACGGCCTGATCCTCGTACTTGATGACGTAAGTCTGGGCGGCCACGCCGACAACAAAATACAGGCCCGCGTTCTCGGGGTCGGATTTCATGAGTTCGAACGCCTCTTTATAAAAGAGCTTGAACGAATCACTACCGGACTCAGAACGTGCGAAGCGTTCGGTAATTTCTTTGAACGTCATGAGATGCAGACTCCATCAGAACTAACGGGACAAATGGGCAAATATGCGCCCATATCCCAAATAATAAACCTCTTGATCGCCTGCTGCCTGGCACGAGCGATCAAGTCTCTGCAAGCAATTGCCTTAGCCGGCGAGCACCCGATTTTCCGCGGTGGGCCTGGCGCCATAACCGGGAGATCAGGTTTTCATACATACGAAGGGCTTGCGATGACTCTGTGACGGTGGCAATGCCATTGCGAACATTGGGAAGTTCGCCCAGACGGAAAGGACTGACTGCAACCGCCTTCTTGCGCCCCATGGTGAAAGCCTGAAAGGTCGAGGCGGGCATGGTCTCGTCTACCAAACCGATCTGAACGTGCAAGGGCTCGCTTTCCATCAGTTCGGCCATATGCTCCACCTCGGCGCGCGCCGCCTTCTGCCGCGCCTTGCGTGTTCTGGCGGGCAGATCCATCCGCCCTACCAGACCCACATGCAGGAAACGTTCAAGCTCGCGCAACCCTACCAGACTGATAAGGTGGGGCTTGCGTTGCTCGAAAGTGGCCTTGCGCTCGGCGATGAGGCGGATCAGCTCATCTACTTCCTTTTCCTTGAGAACGGGGCCGGCATCGCCGGGAGATGCCTCGAGCAACATCAGGCGCATATGCTCAAGATAGTTGTCAGTCGTAAGCAACAGCGATACCGGCTCGAAATGCGCAAAAATCCGATCCGACTTCTGCTCAAGCTGCCTCATGCGCTCGAACAGCCCGATGGCATTCGAGTAATACTCGATTTCAACACCAAGCAAGGAAGCCAGCGAAGTGTCGAGCATATGCGCCACCCGCTCGAGCATCTCGATCTTTACGATTTCGCCCTTTTCCATGCGATAGACGACGGCTCGCGACACCTCGAGCTTCCGGGCGACCTCGTCTGCCTGCATGCCGGCGCCCAACCGATACGCGCGCAGCCGGTTGCCCAGCGAAACATAATCGATGGAAGACTTGAACGGACGACGGGAACTCATGGGGAAATATCGTGATAGCTGGCACGACCGCCACGATCGCGCGACCAGGCGGTGGGATCGCGTAAAAACTCGGCCAGCTCATCGATGACCTCAGGCGAGAAATCGTTGCGCTCGGACGCCACCTGCCAGATGTCGTGCCAGGTGGCCAGGGCATGAACCCTGACGCCCAGCGGATCCAGCAGTTCTTCCGTGGGGAAGGTAGCGTAATCGAAGACTATGAATAAATCTTCAACATGCGCGCCACCCGCGGCCAACGCCTGACAAAACCGCAACTTGGATTGTCCGCCAGCCATCATGTCGTCAACCAGCAGCACCTTGGAACCCGGTTCAAGCACACCTTCGATCTGGCTTTGGCCGGCCGGCTTCTTGCGAACATACTGCAGCGGAAGGTCGAGCGCGTCGGCCAGCCAGGCGGCCAGTGCAATACCGCTGGCCTCTCCGCCCACCACAGACTGTACATTGTCCAACGCGCCGGCGGCTGACAACACGGCCTGCGCGCGCCGGATCAGGTCGCGACGCAACGCAGGAAACGAGATCAGCCGTCGACAATCGATATAGACCGGACTGGCCCACCCCGAAGGAAGCCGAAACGGCTCATCCGTACGGGCGGTAACGCAGCCGGCGTCGAGCAAGGCAGCCGCAACAGTCCTGGAGTCTGAATCGGACGTGTGCTTGAGGGTCACGGTTTCTCCTTGATCATGCGACTTTCCGGTTTTTTAGCTGACCGCGTCACCATCGTCGGGCTGATGAGGCTTGGCCCGGTTGACGATTTCGTACACGCGGGGCTGGGTCAGAACTTCGTGACGCAGCGCGTCATCGAGTTCTTCTTCCGTCATGAGTTGACGACTGAGGATGACCTCTCGCACTGTGGTTCCGTTGGCATAGGCTTCGGCCGCCACAGCGGTGGCGGCCTCGTACCCGATAAAGGGATTGAGCGCGGTTACCAGTGAAATCGAGCGATCGAGGTTCTCTTTGAGCCGGTCGGGATTAGCGGTAATTCCACGTACGCAACGGTCGGCCAGCGTAAGGCAGCCGCTGGTGAGATGCTTGAAGCTACGGAACAGCGCGTTGGCAATAATGGGCTCGAATGCGTTGAGCTGAAGCTGTCCTGCTTCGGCAGCCATGGTTATGGTCAGGTCGTTGCCGATTACTTCGAAAGCGATCTGGTTGACGACTTCGGGAATGACGGGATTGACCTTGCCCGGCATGATGGAAGACCCTGCCTGCATGGCCGGCAGATTGATTTCGCCAAAGCCGGCACGCGGACCGCTGGAAAGCAATCGTAGATCGTTGCAAATTTTCGATAGCTTTACGGCGATCCGCTTAAGAATGCCAGACAGTTGAACGAATCCGCCGCAATCTTGAGTGGCTTCAATAAGATTGGGCGCGGTATGCAGCGACAGGCCCGTGATGCGATTCAGGGATGCCAGCGCCTTGGCGGCATAATCAGGGTGGGCCGTGATGCCGGTGCCTATCGCGGTCGCCCCGAGGTTGATTTCGCTGATGAGCCGTTTGGCCTCATCCAGACGAATGATGTCTTCTTCGATCATCAAGGCGTATGTAGAGAACTCCTGGCCCAGGGTCATGGGCACGGCGTCCTGCAACTGGGTGCGCCCGATCTTCAACAAGGGCGAAAACTCAACCGCCTTTGCGTCAAACGTTTCTCGCAAATGACGCATGGCCGCAAGCATGCCGTCCATAAAGAACAAAGTGGCAATACGCAATGCGGTCGGGTAGACGTCATTGGTACTTTGCGCCATGTTGACGTCTTCGTTCGGGTGCAGATATTTGTACTGCCCACGTTCGTAGCCCAGGATTTCGAGTGCCCGGTTGCAGATGACCTCGTTGGCATTCATGTTGGTCGAGGTACCTGCCCCACCCTGAATGACATCCACCACGAACTGCTCATGCAGTGCGCCCTGGCGGATTTCGGTACATGCCGCCTTGATTGCCTCGGATTTCTTGGTCGCGAGCAGGCCCAGTTGGGCATTGGCTTCGGCTGCAGCCTGCTTTACCGAAGCAAGCGCCACCACCAGTTCCGGAAAGACCGACACCGGCGTTCCCGAAATCTGAAAATTCTCACACGCGCGCAGCGTATGAACCCCGTAATAGGCATCGACAGGTACTTCGCGCTCGCCTAGCAGGTCGCGCTCGATGCGAAATGCACTCATAATTACAAAAGCCCTCAGGTAAATAGGTAAAGGGCGTCCGACAAGACCTGGACGCCCAACATGAAATCTTCGATATCCATCGCTTCGTGAGGGTTGTGGGAACCGTTCTGGTTACGCACGAACAGCATGCCACTGGGTATGCCGATATTGGCAAACAGCGACGCGTCGTGCCCCGCGCCACTGGGAATTACTTCGTAGGGCGCGCCGCAATTTTCACTGGCTTTGGACAAAATTTCGCAAATTTGAGGGTCCATAGTAGCCGGTTCGCTGAATACTCGTCGATCAAATTCGAACTTCACGCCTCTTTCTTTGCTGATCGCCGCACTTTCTGCACGCATCAGTTGGTAAAAGGCTTCGAGCGTGTCAGTGCTTTTGCTGCGAACCTCAAAGCTGAAAGTGACACGGCCGGGAATTCGTGAAATCGAATGTTCGGCAGGATCGGTCTGCACCACACCTACGGTGACCACCAGATCGGTGCCTCGCTCCAGCAGAACACGCCAGTGTTCGTCCAGACGCATGATCAGATCTGAAACAGCAAACATGGCATCGTGCCGCAACCAGCGTGGTACCACCCCGGAATGCTGCGCGTCACCCAGACACTCAATGCGATTGTGGCGAATATTACCGCGAATTCCAGACACAACGGCAACGGGAAGTTCGCGGGCAACCATCACGGGCCCCTGCTCGATATGCAGTTCAAGATATGCCCGGATGCTGTTGAGGTCTGTCAGGACAGTCTGCTCGCGGATGGCCGGTACGTCGGCGCCTGCTCTTTCCATATACTGGGCCAGGGTTTCACCGGTACTTCGGTGCGTAAGGTCGAGATCAGCCTGGCTCAGCTTGCCCAACAGCGCACTGGAACCCATGTACGCCTTGCCGAACCAGGCACTTTCTTCGCCCCGAAACGCGGCAACACGCAAGGGAGGAGCCTGTTTATCGCCATTTCGCTGTCTGGCGACGAGGCATAAAAGACCAGCCACAATTCCTGCGAGACCGTCGTAATTGCCGCCTTGAGGAACGGAGTCCATGTGCGAACCCACCCAGATTGCCGGCTCGTCCGCCGGGATATCCCGCAAGCTGAACATGATGTTCGCGGCGCGATCCACCTCGACCACCAGACCCTCGGATTCTGCCAGCTTCGTCAGGTAGTCGCCGGCAGCCGATTCTCCGGAGCCGTAACTTTCGCGGGTGACCCCGACTCCGTCAAAAGACATCTCGCGGATGTCGTCAAAAATTTTCTCCGCCAGATCGCGGAACTGCATCATGTCCATGACGTCCTCTGACAGGATTATCCCGACTGCTGCGCAAAGCGCAGCCAGCGGTCGGTCAACTGTCGATCGAGTTTGACTTGACCCGTCAGATCGCCGATGGCTTCGACGCCCATTTCTTCGCAATAGGCATGAAGGCCATCGATAATCTTTTGCATGATGCCTGGATCAATAAACGATGCCGTACCCACCTGCACTGCAGAAGCACCGGCAAGCATGAATTCGACGACATCTTCGGCACAACGGATACCACCACATCCAATAATGGGAATGTGCACACTGCGATAGCATTGATGCACCATGCGGACCGCTACGGGCTTGATGGCAGGGCCCGACAAGCCGCCCATGACATTGCCAAGACTGGGCTTGCGGGTGCGCACATCGATTGACATGCCCAGAATCGTGTTGCCCATGACAATGCCGTCGGCGCCGGCCTCTTCAGCGGCCTTGGCAACCACCGCGACGTTGGACGCATTGGGGGTCAGCTTTGCCCAGAACGGATGATTGGTATTACGGCGAATGGCGCTTACCGCCTTGTAGGTAGTGTCGGGATCCATAGCGAAAGCCATGCCGTCTGCCTCGAGATTCGGGCATGAAATATTCGCTTCGATGACAGCCACTTCCGGCAGCGACATTTCGGCGACCGCCTGGGCGAACTCATCGACAGTGTCAGCCGAAATTGACACCACCACAGGCGTGTCGTAGCGTGTATATGGCGGCAGGACTTCACGACGATAATAATCGAGCCCCTTGCTGGGGATGCCGATGGAATTGAGCATGCCACCCGTCGTTTCGGATACGCGTGGCGTGGGATTGCCGGCGCGTGTCTTGGGTGACACACTTTTTATGACCAGCGCGCCCAGATTATTGAAGTCAAGGGCTTCGGCATATTCGATTGCGAAGCACCCCGAAGCCGGCATGACCGGATTGCGAAGAGACAGGTCACCGACCCTGACGTTGAGGTTAGCCAAATTCCACCTCCCCCACGACATCGCGGATGGAAAATACGGGCCCTTCACGGCATACCCGCAGAAACTGCTTGTCACCCCCGGCGGTATCAAACAGACGCACGCATGACAGGCAGACCCCCATGCCACACGCCATTCTTTGTTCCATTGCCACCTGGCCGATGAGCTCGGGATGATCGGCCAATATCCGCTGGAGCAACATCAGCAGCCGGTGCGATCCGCAGGTGTACACGGCGTCATGATGACGCGCTGCGAGTTCCTTGCGGATAAGTGCTTCCACAGCTTCGACCCCGGATGTGCCATCGCTGTCGTACACGCAATGAACATCGGCCGCGACACCCCTCAGGAATTCGTCGCGCATCAGGTCTTTGGGCTCTCGCGCGGACATGACTGCGGTGATGGCTATTTGATGCGCGGCCGCCTTCTGAACCAGCGGCGCCATGGTTGCCAGGCCTACACCCCGGGCCACAACCAGAATACGCTTGAAGCTCTCCTCAAGCCGGAAGGTGTTGCCAAGCGGCCCGACGATATCCATGCTAGCACCAACGGGCAGGACAGACACCGCACGCGTTCCCAGACCGGTCACGTTATAAAGAAACTCCAGCTCATCGGGCGCGGGCCCCATGCCATACACGCTCATGGGCCTTAGCAGGAAAGGTTGCATGTCGTCGCTAATCGGGCATCGCAACTGATAAAACTGCCCCGCTCGCGTAACCGAACCCAGCGCGGATGGTGCGCGCAAGCGCAAATACTTGTAGCGGTCGTTGACCCAGCGATGCTCGATGACCTCGCAGCGGTGCGAGGCAACGCTATCCGCGTTTCGCTGAAAGCCTTCTTCGTGCGTCATTGCGCCCCCTGTGCATACGGGTGACCGCCACGGTCACCCAGTGAATCCTGACACTCATTCAAGCTCGACACCCTTGAGCTCCGGAATCAGGAAGATCGTCGCCAGCATGTCCAGAACGTAGATGGACGCCAACAGGGCGATGGCCACGTGGAAAGAATAGGTCATGGCAAGCGCGCCAATCACTACCGGACCAAAGCCGCCAATACCGCGACCGATGTTGAACAGCACATTCTGGGCCGTGGCGCGTGCGGAGGTGGGATAGGCTTCGGAAATCAGGGCGCCGTAGCCGCCCAACATGCCATTGACGAACATACCCATGACGGCTCCCGCCCACAGCATGGTGGCCGGATCGGTGAGTTGCGAGTAGTACAGAACCATGACCACCGCACCCGCCTGAAACAGCAGAAAGCTTGGCTTGCGCCCGATGCGATCAGCAAGCTGGCCAAACACCCAGATACCGATGGCCATGCCCAGAATGGTGACGGACGTCCACATGGCGGATTTCGTCAGGCTGAAACCCAGTTCGGTAGACAGATAGCTGGGCATCCAGATCATGATGCCGAAGTACCCGAAATTCTGCACCCCGCACAGAATGATGATGCCAATGCTGACTTTCGTGGTGGCACGGTCTTTGACCAGCAACTTGAACGACCGGCCCAAGGCGCCTTTTTCTTTGGCCTTGCGAACGAACACTTCTGGTTCGTGCAAACGGTTTCGAATGTACCAGGCAATAAACGCCGGAATAATGCCGACGAGGAACATGCCACGCCAGCCGATGTGAGGCAGCAGCAAGGGAGTCAGAAGCGCCGCACCCAAAACCCCCGCCTGCCAGCCCAGCGCCACATACGACGACACACGAGCCCGATGCTTGGCGGGCCACGCTTCGGCTGCCAGTGCCATGCCGATCCCGAATTCACCACCCAGGCCTAGTCCGGCAATGGTGCGATAGATGAGCAGATCCCAGTACCCCTGGGCAAACGCACACAAGCCGGTAAACACGGCGAAAAGAACAATGGTCCAGGTCAATACCCGGACTCGTCCGTAGTAATCGCTGAGGGTTCCGAAGATAATGCCGCCGGCCACTGCTCCCACAAGCGTCCAGGTCACCAGCGACCCCGCCTGGCTGGGACTCAACAGCAAATCCGATGAAATGGCTGCCAGCATGAAACCCAGGATCAGCAGGTCGAATCCATCCATGGCATAGCCTACAGCCGAGCCTGCCAGGGCTTTCCACCCGTATTTGGTGACTTTGTCTTTGTCGACGGTGACGTTCGCCGTTGAGGTCTGAGCTTGCACAGTACAACTCCTATGAGTGTTTTTAACCAGGGAAGCAACGCCTGACCGTGACCGCCCCATGTATAAATTTCGATATTAGTCTAATTTTTTAGATTTTTACATCAAAAAAAAGCAGGGTTTATCCCCGGTAAATCCCCGCCTGAACCGCAGTGACACTTATTCAGAATCAGCCGAAAAGCGCGATGGCCTTAGTGATGACGGCATATACGATAGCCAGAAAACCAACCCCCAAAAGCACGAGCCCGACGTTTCTGTCGCGCAGCCCGAACCCGATAAATGTTGCAATGACGCCTAAAACGACAAGCAACAGCAAGGTGGTGTTGTGGAAGAACATGGTAAAGCTCCGAAGCTGATTCTGATTTTGATACGAATCGTAGTGTTTTCCGCGACACCGTGCATTGATATTTCTCAATCGGCGAAAATCTCTACCACCAGATCCTTGAACCATTGAATTGCCGGATCGGATTCGAACCGCTTGCTCCAGTGCAATGACACCGTGAAGTCACGCAGGGGAAACTCGGGCTCGATAATGACGTAAGGCCCGCCCTGGATAAATGTACGGGCAATATTGCGGGGCATGACCACGCCAAGGTCAGTGGCCCTGACAATTGAAGGCAATATGGTGAAGTGCTCGGTAGTCAGCCGCAGCCGGTCTTCAAGGCCGAGCAAATGCAGAATACGCAATGTGTCGCGATGCGTACGCACGGCGACGAATTCAAGCTTGCGCAGGTCTGCAATCCCGATGTGGTCGCGCCCCTTCAGGAACGGATTGCCACTGCGCAGTAAAACTATGTAGCGGTCGTCCAGCAACTTGACATGTCGCGTGTCACGCACCTGCGGCAGAAAGCCAAATGCAAAATCAAGGGTCGCATTATCCAGGGCAGCGGTGATCTCGGCTGGAGCCATGGGGCGAGTATCCACCCGCACACCGGGCGCCCTTTCCCGCAAAGCCACCAGCAGGTCCGGCAGAAAACGCCCCTCCCCGATATCGCTCATGTGAATATGAAACACGCGTCGCGACACGGCAGGATCGAACGAGGCCGCTTCAGACAAGGCATGTTCCAGGTCGTTCAGCGCTTTCGCCACGACAACAGCAAGCCGATCCGCTCGCGGCGTGGGCCGCACGCCGGATGAGTGGCGTACGAACAAGGGGTCGTCCAGCGCCGCGCGCAGACGCGCAAGTCCTTGACTGGCTGCCGGCTGACTCATGTCAAGGGATTCGGCTGCGCGACTGATGTTGCGTCTGCGGTAAATGGCATCGAACAGGCGCAACAGGTTCAGGTCAATGGACTTGATATTCATTTATCTAATATCCCTTATTATTTTTATATTATTGGATTATGACCGACACAGCCACATAATCAATCGGTAGCCGAGGTGCAATCCACCTTTTCCTGCCACCCTTGATTAGGAAAGTGTCATGTCAGGTCCATCCGCCCTACCTGCCGAACCTGGCCAATGCAGTCCACCGGCCACTGTGCGCGATGCCGTCATCCAGCTGTTGCGGTCTCTGAAGATGACCACAATCTTTGGCAACCCCGGCTCTACCGAACTGGCGCTGTTCGTTAATTTCCCCGACGATTTCAGTTACCAGCTGGGCTTGCAGGAAGCGGTTGTGGTGGGCATGGCGGACGGCTATGCCCAAGCCACTCGCCGGGCGGCGTTCGTGAACCTGCATTCGGCCGCGGGTGTGGGTAACGCCATGGGCGCCATCTTTACTGCCTACAAGAATGCCACGCCACTGGTCATTACCGCCGGCCAGCAAGCGCGCGCGATATTGCCTTACGACCCCTTCCTGTCGTCGGCTGACGCCACGCTTCTTCCCATGCCCTATGTCAAGTACAGCGTTGAGCCGGCCCGAGCCGAAGACGTTCCACAAGCCATTGCGCGCGCGTACTACATGGCCATGCAGGAACCCTGCGGTCCGGTCATGGTGTCGATTCCTGCCGACGACTGGAACCGGCCATGCGAAGGCATGGCTGGCGTCCGTACAGTCAGCACCACAAGCCTCCCGCAGCCCGATGTACTGGCTCAGGTCGTCGAACTGCTCGATTCGGCTGAACGGCCCGCGTTTGTCGTGGGCACCGGAGTCGATCGCAGTGACGCCTGGGATGAAACCGTGCAGCTGGCCGAACAGCACAACGCCCGCGTCTGGATTGCGCCGATGTCGGCACGTTGCGGCTTTCCAGGAGACCACCCCCTCTTCGCCGGCTATCTGGCCGCCGAGCGCGAAAAAATCGTGGGCGCACTAGGAGGCCATGACGCCATCCTGGTTATTGGTGCGCCGGCTTTTACCTACCATGTTGAAGGCGCGGGGCCCCATCTTCCGCCGGGCGCCGACCTGGCTCAGATCACGGACGACCCCTCCATCGCCGCCTGGGCACCCGTGGGTACGGCCATGGTTTGCGGCATCAAGGCCGGAGTCGCGGCCTTGTTACAGGCCTCCACACCTCCCCAGCGACCCTCTCCACCGCGACGGGATAAAGCACCGCGTGCGCAGCCGGACCAACCAATGCCGGTTGCGTACTTGCTTCAGACTTTGGACGAAGTGCGCGACCCCGGCACTGTCATCGTCGAAGAGTCGCCCAGCGCCCGGCCTGTCATGCACCGTTACATGCCCATATACCGCAAGGAAACCTTCTACACCATGGCAAGCGGCGGTCTGGGCTTCGGGTTGGCGGCTGCGGTGGGGGTGGCGTTGGGCAAGCCCGGCCAGCGTATCATCGGTCTGGTGGGCGATGGCTCGAGCATGTATTCAATACAGGCGCTATGGAACGCAGTTCAGCTGCAGCTTCCCATCACGTTCATCATCATCAACAACCAACGCTACGCAGCACTGCAAGAATTTGCCCACACCTTCGGCTTCAAGCCGGGCGACACCCTGCAGGGGTCCGAACTGCCCGGACTGGATTTCGTGACACTGGCAAGCGGGTATGGCTGCCCTGCCGTGCGGGTCGAAGATCCCGCCCAACTGGCCCCCACCCTGAAACAGGCACTGCAATCCGAGGGGCCAATACTGGTCGAAGTTCGAGTCGCATGATTCATCCCGGATTAACTGGCCAAAAATCAGCCATATAAGGAATCAGCCATATAAGGGACGAACCCAGCAATACGTCCTGAAGTTGCAGCACTCATAACCCTAAGGGAGACAAGCATGAACACCGCTACTTCATTTCGTCGACGCAGCTTACTTGCACGCGGCATGGCCCTGGCCGCCCTCAGCTCTGCGGCTTTGGCGCTAAGCCCCCTCAGCGCATCGGCCCAGCAGTGGCCCGAAAAACCCGTTACCGTCATCGTCAACTTCCCCGCCGGCGGCGCCGCCGACCGTATTGCTCGCGCCATCACCCAGCCTCTGAGCGAGGTACTGGGACAATCGTTCGTGGTCGAAAACAAGGGAGGGGCCGGCGGGAACATCGGCGGCGACGCCGCCGCCAAATCCAAACCTGACGGCTACACCTTTCTGATGTCTTCGGGCGGCATGGTGTCAGTCAATCCGCTGATCTACAACAACATGACGTTTGACCCCATGAAGGACCTGGTGCCGGTAGCCGCCGCCGCCCGAGTCCTGGTGTTCCTCGAAACCAAACCTGACATTCCGGCAAATACCGTCCAGGAATTCATCGATTACCTCAAGAAGCACCCGGGCGAACTCGACTTCGGATCACCTGGCAATGGCTCATCGCCCCACCTGGCAGGCGAGCTCTTCAAGGAGATGGCCGGGGTTGATGCGGTACACATACCGTATCGGGGCGCTGCGCCGGCCATGCGCGACCTGTTGGGAGGGCAGATCGATTTCATGTTCGACCCCGGAATCGGCCTGGCCAGTGTCGAAGCCGGCAAACTGAAATTGCTAGCAATCGGCAGCATGCAACGTTCAACACGCTTTCCCGATGTACCCACCCTGCACGAAGCCGGGCTGACCAACTTCGATGCTGATACATACTTCGGGTTCTACGCCCCGGCCGGAACGCCGCCCGAAATCATCCAGAAAATGAACACCGAAATCAACAAGATTGTCGAATCCGAGGATTTCAGGAAAACCCTGGCTGTGATCGGCGCTGAGCCTGCACCCATGACTCCCGACGAGTTCCACCAAAAAGCCGTCGATGACGCAGAACGCTTTGGCAAACTCATAAAGGAGCGCCAGATCATGGGCGGCTGACGAACCGCACCTTGCCTGGCGGCAGCACCAGTTCCGAGGCAGAAAGCAACGTAGCTGTCTGCCTCTTTAATACATTCAGCTCGCTGAAATACCTCGCACCTGGGGTATGCTTTGGCTATTATTACCAGATGCAAGACCAACGTCCTCGCCTGCCGAACCTTCCCGCACGTGCGAGCGCAGGCTTCCGGCCGCCCGATATCGATGCCTGTGAAACATAAGCGGCCGATTCCAAACAACCTACTTAGCCCTGGAGAAAATAATGTCTTCGATTTCCCTGCTTATAAACGGCCAGAAGAAGGCCGCCAGCAATGGCGCCACCTTTGAGCGTTGCAATCCGCTTGACGGAAAAGTCGCCACGACAGCCCCGGCCGCCACAGTTGAAGATGCCGTCGCTGCCGTCGAAGCCGCCTCCAAGGCATTTCCTGCCTGGGCCGCCATGGGCCCGACCCAGCGCCGCTCACTGCTCATCAAGGCCGGCGAAGCACTGATGGCCAAAGAAAAAGAATTCGTCGAAGCCGTCGCCAACGAAACGGGCGCATCGGCGATGTGGGCATCGTTCAACGTGCAGCTTGCGGCCAGCATGTTTGTTGAAGCGGGTTCACTTACGACTCAAATTCATGGCGAAATCATTCCGTCCGACGTTCCGGGCAGCGTGTCCATGGGTGTACGCCAGCCAGCCGGTGTTGTGCTGGGAATGGCGCCATGGAACGCTCCTGTCATCCTGGGTGTTCGTGCAGTTGCCACCCCGCTGGCATGTGGCAACACTGTGGTGCTCAAGGGCTCTGAAATCTGCCCGGCCACACACGGCCTTATCATTGAAGCCCTGATCGAAGCCGGTTTCCCCGAGGGCGTTGTCAACTTCATCACCAACGCCCCCGCCGACGCCGGAGAGATCGTTGAGGCCATGATTGCGCATCCCGCAGTCCGCCGCGTCAATTTCACCGGCTCCACCCGCGTGGGCAAGATCATCGCCGGCACTTGCGCCAAATACCTCAAGCCATCCGTGCTCGAACTGGGAGGCAAGGCACCGCTGGTCGTGCTGGACGACGCCAATATCGACGACGCCGTCAATGCTGCCGCTTTCGGAGCATTTGCCAACTCCGGCCAGATCTGCATGTCCACCGAGCGAATCATCGTCGACGAAAAAATTGCCGACGAATTCGTATCGCGCCTTACCGAAAAAGCCAAGAACCTGCCTCTGGGCGACCCGCGCAAGGGTCCTGTCGTGCTGGGATCGGTGGTTGACATGGCCACAGTCGAGCGGTGCAACGCCCTGATCGATGATGCACTGGCAAAAGGCGGCAAATTGCTTTGCGGCGGTAAAGCCGAAAACACGCTTATCCCCGCCACCCTTATCGACAACGTCACCTCAGACATGAAGATATACAGCGACGAGTCGTTCGGCCCTGTCAAGGGAATCGTACGTGTCAACGGTGTCGAAGAAGCCATTGCCGTCGCCAACGACAACGATTATGGCCTGTCCGCTGCCGTCTTCGGCCAGGACTCCGCCCGCGCCTGGCAGGTAGCTGCGCGCATCCAGTCCGGTATCTGCCATGTAAACGGCCCAACTGTTCACGACGAAGCCCAGATGCCCTTCGGAGGCGTCAAGGCCAGCGGATTCGGACGTTTCGGCGGAAAGGCCGGCATCCACGAGTTCACCGAACTGCGCTGGATCTCGGTTCAAACCACGCCTCGCCACTATCCCTTCTAAGGCGGTCACGCAAAGTCAAGCCTGGGCCGGGGCCGGCCGCCCGCTCCAGGCAGGCCGAAAGGTGGAGTGCCAGTCCAGAAAAAACAAGCCGTCGCTGTTCCAGCAGCGACGGCTTGTTTTAACTTCTGACCCGATAACGACCAATGTTTTCAGATGATCCGGTGACCCCCCCGGGTCGAATCGGATCTGACAACATCAATAGTTATCAAGCACCGCACCAGTGCTGGCGCTGGAGCAATTCTGCGCAAACTTGGCCTGCACGCCGCGCGTATATCGTGGGGCCGGCGGGCTCCACGATTCGCGACGATGGGCAAGTTCGCTATCGGGCACGTGCAGCTCCAGAAGCTGCTGATGTGCATCTATGGTGATGGAGTCACCCTCTTGGACCAGCGCAATGTTGCCGCCGACGGCGGCTTCGGGGGCGACATGACCTACCACCATGCCCCAGGTTCCACCCGAAAACCGCCCGTCAGTGATGAGGCCCACCGATTCGCCCAGGCCTTCACCAATCAATGCGCCCGTTGGCGCCAACATTTCGGGCATGCCGGGCCCACCCTTCGGCCCAAGATACCGAAGCACCATGACATCGCCGGCCTTGATTTTTTTGGCCAATATGGCGGCAAGGGCAGATTGTTCGTCATCGAACACACGGGCTGGTCCGGTCATGACAGGGGTCTTGAGTCCGGTGATCTTTGCAACACACCCCTCGGGAGCCAGGTTACCCTTCAGTATGGCCAGATGCCCCTCTGCATACAAGGCGTTATTCAACGAACGTATCACCTCTTGATCAGACGAAAGCTCGGCAGGCACCCCCTGTAACTGTTCGGCCACAGTGCGACCACTGATTGTCATGCAGTCGCCATGCAGCAAACCCGCATCCAGCAGCAGCCTCATCACCTGGGGCACGCCACCCGCCCGGTGAAAATCAACGGCCAGATATCTGCCGCTTGGCTTTAGATCGCAGATTACCGGCACCTTCTTGCGCACGCGCTCGAAGTCGTCGATGGTCCATTTCACACCTGCTGCATGTGCAATCGCCAGAAAATGCAGTACTGCATTTGTCGACCCACCAATGGCCATGATGACACTGACCGCGTTCTCGATCGATTCACGAGTGACGATATCGCGAGGCTTGATGTCGTTCTTTATCGCACGCATCAGCACGCGCGCGGACTCGGCCGCCGATTCAAGTTTTTCGTCGTGCACATTTGCCATGGTAGACGAGTAAGGCAGGCTCATGCCCAGTGCCTCGAACGCCGAGCTCATGGTGTTGGCCGTATACATGCCGCCGCACGACCCAGGTCCGGGAATGGCGTGAAGTTCGATACGCTTGAGCTCGCTGTTGCCAAGCCGCCCCGCAGCGTTCTCACCCACCGCCTCAAAAACACTGACGATATTCAGATCCTTGCCGTCGAGCCTGCCGGGGAGAATGGTGCCGCCGTACACAAAAATGCCCGGCACATTCGCACGAAGCATGCCCATCATTCCGCCGGGCATGTTCTTGTCGCAACCGCCAATCACCAGCACCCCGTCCATCCACTGGCCCTGGACACAGGTTTCGACGCAATCTGCAATGACTTCGCGCGAAACCAGGGAATACTTCATGCCCTCGGTGCCCATCGCCATGGCGTCGGAAATTGTGGGCGTGCCGAAGGTTTGAGGATTGCCACCTTCGGCTGCAATGGCTGCCACCGCCGCGTCAGCCAGCTTCTGCAGGCCACTATTGCACGGGGTGATGGTGCTGTGCCCGTTGGCGATACCAACCATGGGCTTGTCGAAGTCTTGCTCGGTGTAGCCCAGGGCATAGAACATCGAACGGTTGGGGGCGCGTTCGGCCCCCTGCGTGATGTGCGACGAGCGCAAACGACGTTTTTCTTGCGGCATGAGGGCCTCTTTGAAAGTAGTCTGAAATCATTCTACTCCCGCATCAGAAAGCCCTGCCACATATCTGCCACTTGCGTGCAGAGATCTATCAGGCGTGAGTCGGCTC
Organism: Pusillimonas sp.; assembly: GCF_029263785.1. GTDB lineage: Bacteria > Pseudomonadota > Gammaproteobacteria > Burkholderiales > Burkholderiaceae_B > Pusillimonas. The sequence goes on from NZ_JAJUFE010000002.1 coordinate 25,381, forward strand.
GGGCCGGTTGGCCGCCGCTGCCTCGTTGCGTTCCGCCTTGATCCAATCCGCGACCATTTTGCGCATGCGCATGGGCGAAGCATCGATGGCCAGACGAACAGGGGTGGGGTTCACCGAGCGCAATTCGTTCTGGTGAATAGCCTCAAGAATGACCTTGTCTTCGTTGAACGCCACACGAAACTCGGCGGACAATTTCTTGTTGGTTTCTTCGTCAGCCTTGAAGTTCTTGACGTGCAGCCAGTGATCAATGGTGGTGTTTTCGTCGACCGGAGTCATGAAATGACAGGCATAGATCTGAATGCAGTTGTCGCGATTGCCCTCGGGCGCACCAGTACCTGTAGGGGCGCTGCCAAAATCGATTACCGCAATGCTGGGAGCCGTGTAGTGGTAATAATGCCAACGATCGACGTTAGTGGTGAAATTACCGAACTTTTGAAACAGCGGGATGGCGGGTGCATCGTTGATCCAGCGCCAGGTAACCAGCCCTTGCGGCGTTTGCTTCATTTGTACGGGCACGTCTTCACCTGCGGGGGTGCCCAGGGTACTGAGATGCACAAAGCTTACGTGCGCAGGGTCGCAAAGGTTGTCGCACAGGTTCAGGTAATGGCAGCGAATTTCCAGGGCGTCGCCTTCGGCAGAGCTCCATTCGGGGTCGTGATACTGGGGCAGGTCATATACCAGCGACGTGTCGGCCTTGGCCGGGTCCCCCATCCAGATCCACACGAGGCCCATGTTTTCGTGCGTGGGGTATGTCTCGACAGAGGGGCTGCCCACAATGCGTTGCCCGGGAATGCGGATGCAGGCACCCGAGCAGTCAAAGGTCATTCCGTGGTAGCCGCATTCGATCGAATCACCTTTCAGTCGTCCCATGGAAAGGGGCGCCATGCGGTGCGGGCATACGTCCAGATGAGCCACCACCTGACCGTTGCTGGCCCTATACAACACCACATCCTTGCCCACGATGCGACGCTTGGCCAGCTCGTAGGAAATGTCCCGCGACCAAGCAATGGGGTACCAGGTGTTCAATACATACTCAGCCATGTCTGTCTCCGGTGTAGCGCCTGTGAACAACAGGCCAAAAATAATTGCAAAGGGGAAATTCTTTAGCAATAGTTTATGTAGTACTCACTAAATTAACGTATAATATACTGAATGATCATCGTGGTGGCAATGGCTTTTTCCGCGCTGGTGGAAACAGTTGCCGCTCCTTGCAACAAGATCGGCCGGCAACTGAATCCGACATAAAAACATGCCACCTTCGACACAGACATGCCCTCCTCCGACCGCGACCCCGACACTTCCGGCAGCCCACATGCAAACGATGCCACGGTTGAAACACATGCAAAACGCAAGTCACGTCCGCGTTCGGCAAAAGTCACGCGCGAAAACATTCTGCGTGCAGCCAAAAAGATTTTTTCCAGAGACGGCTACGAAGGTGCACGCGTCGAACAAATATCCCGGGCGGCGAAGTCGTACGACAGCCTTATTTACTATTACTTTGGCAGCAAAGAGAGGTTGTTCGTAACCGTCCTTGAAGCCGCGTACAAAGACATTTTCGAAGCAGAGAGAAACCTCGAACTGGACACAGAAGACCCGGTCGGGGCGTTGCGCAAGATCATCGAGTTTCCGTTTCGCTATTACCTTCAGAATCCCGAGGTGATCGTGCTCCTGGGCACCGAGAACCTCCAAAAGGGCAAGCACATCCGAAAGTCCCGTACGGCAGATAAGTACGCGCGTCCGATCATGTCGATTCTGGAAGATGTCATTCAGCGCGGCGTGGACAAGGGCCTGTTTCGCGAAGGGGTAAACAGTCGCAGGCTGTATATGGCAATTACCGCCCTGGGTTACTTTTACGTCTCCAATCGGTACACGTTCTCGGCGTTTCTGAATCTCGATCTCATGGATGGCAAGACGATCGACGACTGGGCCGCCTACATCAGCGATTTGCTTCTGGATTCCGTTCTGAAGAAACAACCGGATGCCACTGGCGCATAAACCGTCTGTTATGCGGCTTTTGCCTGCTGGCCGGCGGAGGCTGCGGCAGGGCCGCATAATGCGGCCCCCTGTTCAAACGGTCAGGTAAGCTCGACGGACCTCTTCGTTATTGGCCAGCTCTTCCATGGTGGCGTGGTAGCGGATCTGACCTTTTTCAAGCACGTAAGCGCGGTCAGAGACCAGCTCGGCAAAATGCATGTTTTGCTCGGAAAGCAAAATGCTGACGCCGCTGGCCTTGAGTTCGAGAATCATGTTCACCATTTGCTCGACGATTACCGGCGCTACGCCCTCGGAAGGTTCATCAAGCAACACCAGGTACGGGTTGCCCATTAATGCGCGAGCTACGGTAAGCATCTGCTGTTCGCCTCCGCTCATGCGCCCGCCAAGGCGTTGCGGCATTTCGCCAAGGTTGGGAAACAGCTTGAACAGGCGTTCGGGTGTCCATTCGGCAGCACCACCTGGCAATTGGGATGAACGCGGCGGCTGCCGCCCTACCGCCAGATTCTCCATGACGGTAAGGTCGGTAAACACGCGCCGGTCCTCAGGAACAAAAGCCAGGCCCAGACGCGCGGCGTGATAAGGCTCGCTACGAGAAATATCGTGGCCCATGAACTTGATGGTGCCGCGGCGCTTGTCCAGCATGCCCATCAGGGCCTTCAGGGTGGTGGATTTTCCGGCGCCGTTGCGGCCCATCAGTGCTACGACTTCGCCCGCCTGCACCTGAAGATCCAGATCGTACAAAATTTGGGCGGCGCCATACCAGGCACGAAGGCCTCTGGCATCCAGCAATGTCTGCGTCGCCGTGGTCATCAAACAGGCTCCTTCTGAGGCGATTTCTTCTCGAATGTCTTGCCCGTGCCGAAATAGACTTCCTGCACGCGCGGGTGATCACGAATTTCAAGCGGCTTGCCCTCTGCGATCAGCCGGCCGCGGGCCAGCACAATCATGCGATCGGCGTAAGCAAAGACCACATCCATGCTGTGTTCGGTAAACAGCACCGCCATATTACGTTCGACCACCAATTGCTTTGTCAGCGCCATCAGCTCGTTGCGCTCTTTCGGTGCCATGCCCGCAGTGGGCTCATCCATCAGCAAAAGCTTGGGATTGTTGGCGATGGCAATGGCCAGCTCAACGCGCTTCACATCGCCGTAAGCCAGATCGGCACAGGGACGATCGGCCTGTTGCGCCATGCCCACCTTGTCCAGCAGCTCTATGGCCTCGTCGCGTTTATGACCTGCGGCCCGACGCCACGTGGAAAGCAGCTTGTTGTCGGCTGACAGCAGGGCCAGCTGCACGTTCTCGACCACGGTAAAGGACGAGAACGTTTCAGCGATCTGAAATGTGCGGCCCACTCCAAGCTTCCAGATATCACGCGGCGGCAGGCCGACAAGCTCGTGTCCGTCTAGCTTGATTGAACCGCGATCGGCGCGAAGCTGGCCGTTGACCATATTGAAGGTAGTGGACTTGCCCGCCCCGTTGGGGCCAATAAGTGCCAGCAGCTCGCCCGGGGCCAGGTCGAAACTGATTTCGTCCACGGCCTTGACGCCACCAAAGGATTTTCCGAGACGGGAAACTTTCAACAGACTCATAGCGATGCCCCTTTAGCGCCGACGTGCTGGGTTCTACGATTGAGGAATGCGTCGTAAACCTGCTTGAGCGTGCCCGCAATGCCCTGCGGGAACAGCAGGACCAGCAGCAAAATGATTCCGCCCAGCATGGCGCGCCAGAAATCGGTACTGCGCGCAACGGTATCGTGCAGCCAGGTAAACGATACGGCACCGACTATGGGGCCGACCAGCGTTTGCATGCCACCCAGAAGCACCATGACCAGACCGTCAATCGACTTGTTGACATGCAGGGTTTCGGGCGCAATGCTGCCTTTGGAGAACGCAAACAAGGCACCCGCCAGGCCGGCCACCATGCCTGCCAGGATAAAGCCGTACCAGTGAATGCGCTTGACGTTGATGCCGATGGCATCGGCGCGCAGGAAGGAATCGCGTCCGGCGCGCATGGCATAACCAAACGGCGAGAACAGCACACGCCGCAGCCACAAGATACCGGCGATCACGAGAATCAGGGTCAGGTAGTAATACGTGGTCTTATCTGCAAGCCACTGAGCCGGCCAGATACCGGTCATGCCGTTGCTGCCGCCCGTAACATCGTCCCACTGGAAGACAATGCCCCAGGTTATCTGCGCCACCGCAAGCGTCAGCATTGCCAGGTACACGCCCGAAAGACGGACACAGAACCATCCGTATATGAACGCGCCCACCGCCGCAACAAACGGGGCCACGATCAGGGCCGCTTCCATGGGCAAGCCCAACTGCTTTACGAGCAGCGCTGCACCATAGGCGCCCAGGCCAAAGTAGGCGGCATGACCGAAAGAGTGCATTCCACCGGGCCCCATGATGAAGTGCAAACTGACTGCAAACAGCGATGCCACCAGCAAGTCGATCAGCAATACAGTGACGTAGGGCGAGTCGATTGTCAGCACAGGCAAGGCCAGCAGTATCGCGACGAACAAGCCGGCGCCGATCTTGAAGCGCGCGCTTGCCGGGATAAGAGGCTTTTCACCTGCGCTGTTTTTGTGACCTGGTCGTTGGGGCCGGCCGAACAAGCCCCATGGCCGCAATATGAGTACCACCGCCATCACAATGAATTCGACCACAAGCGTCAGCTTGGTAAACGACACGGTAACGCCCAGAATTTCAACGACACCCAGCCACACGCACAGTGCCTTGAGTTCGGCGATCAGCAGTGCAGCTACATAGGCACCTGGGATCGACCCCATGCCGCCTACCACGACAATGACAAAGGCGGCACCAATGATGTGAATGTCCATTTCAAGGTTGGCCGGCTCGCGCGGCAACTGCAACGCGCCGCCCAATGCTGCCAGCGCAGCGCCCAGCGCAAACACTGCTGTAAACAGCCATGCCTGGTTTACGCCCAGGGCGCTGACCATGGCGCGGTCTTGTGTGGCGGCACGAACCAGCGTGCCCCAATGGGTACGCGTGAGCAGCAGCCACAGCAAGCCCAGCACCACCGGCCCTGCGGCGATCAGGAAAAGATCGTAAGTTGGAAACTGGCGCCCCAGAATCTCGACCGCCCCTTCAAGACCAGGCGCCCGCGGCCCAAGCAGCTCTTCGGGACCCCAGTACCAAAGGACAACGTCGCGCAGGATCAGAGCCACAGCAAAGGTGGCCAATAACTGAAAAAGCTCTGGTGCATGATAGATGCGGCGCAGAAGAAGAATTTCGATCAGAGCGCCGAGCACTCCCACGAGAATGGCTGCCAGCAATATCGCCGGCCAAAAACCAAGACTTTCTTCCAGTTCGAACACCAGCGAGTAGGCAACATAAATGCCCACCATGTAGAACGAGCCATGCGCGAAGTTGACGATGCGCGTGACACCGAAAATAAGAGATAAACCCGCCGCTACCAGAAAGAGCGACGAGGCGCCGGCCAGCCCGTTAAGCAGCTGTACGATAAAACCGGAAATATCCATGACGACGACCCGCAATAAAGATAATGAAATCAGGGCTATTCAAAGGGAAGGGCGGTTCGCAGGCACGGGTGGAGTCACCACCCGTGCCCTCGCCTCTTGTATCGTTCAAACGCCCTTGCAGAATTACGAAAACATCAGTCCACTGCGGGGCGCAGGGCTTTCACCTCTTCGTCGCCAGGCAACAACTTGCCGCCATCGATGTACTCGCCAGTGGGCATGGAACCTTTGCGGCCCTCGTTGACCAGGCGACCCACGTGCAGGCCGAAGGTGGACTGATTGTCGATCTCGCGGAAGTGTGCAGGACCAAACGGCGTGTCGAACTCCAGCCCCTTGAACGCCTTGATCAGGGCTTCGGTGTCGGTGGAGCCGGCCTTTTTGATGCCCGCAGCAATCGCCTGCACGGTGGCGTAGGCGATGACCGAATTTAGTCGCGGGTACTCGCCATACTTGTCTTCATACGCCTTCTTGAACGCATTGTGCTCGGGGGTATCGATGCTGGTGTATGGGTAGCCAGTAACAATCCAGCCATCGGGCGCGTCACCGCGCAGCGGATCGAGGTATTCAGGTTCGCCGGTGAGCAAGCTTACGACTTCACGATCCTTGAACAAACCACGGGTTTTGCCTTCGCGAGCGAATTTGGTCAGATCGGGACCAAACAACACGTTGAAAATGGCGTCGGGCTTGGCATCTTCCAGAGCCTGCACAACCGGGCCCGCATCAAGCTTGCCAAACGGCGGTGCCTGCTCGGCCACGAATTCAACATCGGGCTGCAATTTTTTGAGTTCTGCCTTGAAGGCGGCCACAGCAGCCTGGCCGTACTCGTAGTTGGGGTAAATAAGTGCCCAGCGTTTCTTGTTAAGAGCGGCTGCCGCGGGTGCCACCGACGCTGAAAGCTGGTGAGTGCCATAACGCATGCGGTAGGTGTAACGATTGGCGTTTTGCCAGATCACCTTGTCGGAAAGCGGGCCCGACGCCAAAAAGAATATCTTGCGCTGCTTGGCATAGTCAGCTACAGCCAGGCCCACGTGCGACAGGGTTACGCCGGTCAGAAAATCAACACCCTCGCGAGACACGAGTTCTTCCGCTATCCGGACGGCCTCCCCGGCGTTCGCGTTGTCATCACGAAAAATTGTTTCAAGTCTTTTGCCCAGTACACCCCCGGCGGCGTTGATTTGCTCTTGCGCCAGTTCCCAACCCTTCTTGTAGGGGCCCATGTTGGCGGGCAGGGCCTTATAGCTGTTGATTTCGCCGATGAGAATCACATCGTCGGATTTGGCATGAGCGGACCCGGAAATTCCGGCCATCGTTGCCGACAAAGCCGTAGCAACGGCCAGTATTTTTAAGAACTTCATGGTTTTCTCCTGAAGTATGCAGCGTGCAGGATTGTTGTTGATATGTCGGGCCAATTTCCGAGCCCGCGAATTCGAAAATGTAGCCGCTACTAAATAAAAATGTAGTGGTTACTAAATACGCTAAAAAATACTAAGGGAATAATTTCGCGCGCGCAATGTGGGTAAGCCCTTATAGTTCGATTTTTTCCGGGCCAGCTGTAACTTTTTGAAAGGGCGCCCCTTACAGGCGCGAAAACCCGCTGCAAAGTGGCTTTACCACCAGGTCAGGGTCAACCAGACCACAACAGGAATGGTCGCCAGTGCCATGACGTTCCCCAATAGCACGACACCGGCCACGATTTGCGGGTCGGCACGATACTGCTCGCACAACATGTAGTTCAGTACCGCGGGTGGCAACATGGCCGACAGTACGACCAGACGGGTCCATTCGGGAGTAAGGGGAAGCAACCAGACAACAAGTGTCACGGACAATGCGCCGGCCAGCAAATACACGACGTTGATGCGCAGGGCCAGGCCCAGATGCTGGATGCGGTCTTGAGAGATCCGCACTCCCAGGGTGAAAAGCATGAGTGGAATGGCGAGATGGCCGAGCATTTCCACCACCGTCAGCAAAAAGACCGGTAACGAATCCCGGTACGGAGCCAGCGCGACACCCAGTACGGCTGCCCAGATATTCGGGTTGCGCAGCCACATCCATCGACTGCTCTTGGGCGACAGCAGATATAGTCCCAGGGAAAACTGCAGGAGATTCGAAAGGACAAACAAGACAACGATGCCGCCCAGCTGGTCTCTTCCGTACGCCAGCATCATCAGGGGAATGCCGACATTGCCGGTGTTGCGGAACATGCCGGAAAGCAAAAAGGCGCGGCGAACAAGGCCTGGCCTGGGAACCAGGGCCAAAAAGAGGCCGGGCACAACGATAATCAATGCGCCGGCCACCACAAGCGGCCAACTATCGACAAGATTGACCGGATTATCCAGCAGCGCTGCAAAGACGAGCGCGGGACAAAACAGCATGACATTGGCGTAATTGATAAACGCCATGTCGGGCGGCCGGGCCTGACGCCGGCCAAAGAGAAATCCTAAAGCTGCCACTGACGCTACAGGCAATACTATGTTCAGCAGCGTCAGCAGCATGCTTGTGCCGGCAGGCTTTTAACGCCTGCGCAGCTGGCTGACGTCGCGAACGGCGCCGCGATCTGCCGAAGTGGCCAGCGCGGCGTAGGCCTGCAAAGCCTGCGACACGTAGCGTTCGCGGTCTACGGGCTGCCAGGCCTTGTCGCCACGTGCTTCCATGGCGGCGCGGCGGTCGGCGAGTTCCTGCTCACTGATGGCAAGATGAATGCGCCGATTCGGAATATCGATTTCAATTGTGTCGCCGTCTTCCACCAGACCAATGTTTCCGCCTTCGGCAGCTTCGGGAGAAGCATGACCGATTACGAGCCCCGACGACCCGCCGGAAAAGCGGCCGTCAGTCAGCAGCGCAGAACTGGCTCCCAGACCCATCGATTTGAGATACGAGGTGGGATACAGCATCTCTTGCATGCCCGGGCCGCCTTTGGGGCCTTCGTAGCGAATGATCACAACGTGCCCTGCCTTGACTTCGCCGCCAAGAATGCCTTCGACGGCGGTGTCCTGGCTCTCGTAGACTTTTGCCGTACCGGTGAAGGTCAGGATGCTTTCGTCGACACCGGCGGTCTTGACAATACAGCCATTGGGCGCAAGATTGCCGTACAGCACAGCCAGCCCGCCGTCTTGCGAATAGGCGTTCTCGCGCGAACGAACGCAACCGCTCTTGCGATCGAGGTCGAGCGAGTCGAAATATTTATTCTGACTGAACGCGACCTGCGTCGGTACACCGCCGGGAGCCGCCTTATAGAAATTAAGGACCTCTTCGCTTGCATGCCCGCTGTTGATGTCCCACTGATCAATGGCCTGACGCAGCGTACCTGCATGCACATTGCCAACGTCCAGATTGAGCAGCCCGGCCCGGGCCAGCTCGCCCAGGATGCCGAAGATGCCGCCTGCGCGGTGGACGTCTTCCATATGGTATTTTTCGGTAGCAGGAGCTACCTTGCTAAGACAGGGTACGCGTCGCGAGATACGGTCGATATCAGCCATGGTGAAATCGACTTCGGCCTCTTGTGCCGCTGCAAGCAGGTGAAGCACGGTGTTCGTCGAGCCTCCCATGGCCACATCAAGGGTCATGGCGTTTTCAAAGGCTTCAAACGTGGCGATGCTTCGCGGCAGAACCGATTCGTCATTCTGCTCGTAGTAGCGCTTGCACAGATCGACCACCAGCTTGCCGGCGTTTTCAAACAAGGTCTGACGCAGGGCGTGTGTGGCCAGCAACGACCCGTTGCCCGGCAGGGCCAATCCCAGGGCTTCGGTCAGGCAGTTCATGGAGTTGGCGGTAAACATCCCTGAACATGAACCACAGGTGGGGCAGGCGCTACGCTCGATGGTCTGGACTTCAGCGTCGCTGACCTGTGTGTCGGCCGCTTTGACCATGGCATCTACCAGGTCGAGCTTCATCAATATCTTCTTGGTGCTCGAGTCGATGACCTTGCCGGCTTCCATGGGCCCGCCTGACACAAAAACCACCGGAATGTTCAGCCGCATGGCGGCCATCAGCATTCCCGGAGTGATCTTGTCGCAGTTGGAAATGCAGACCATGGCGTCCGCACAATGAGCATTGACCATGTATTCGACCGAGTCGGCGATGAGCTCGCGCGACGGCAAGGAATACAGCATGCCGCTATGGCCCATGGCGATGCCGTCATCGACGGCTATGGTATTGAACTCCTTGGCGACCCCGCCCGCCGCTTCGATCTGGCGTGCCACCAGTTGGCCCATGTCCTTGAGATGGACGTGACCGGGTACAAACTGGGTGAAGGAGTTGACGACAGCGATAATCGGCTTGCTGAAGTCGTCGTCTTTCATGCCGGTGGCACGCCACAGGGCACGCGCGCCGGCCATGTTACGGCCGTGAGTCGAGGTACGGGAACGATATTGCGGCATTTGAAGGCTCTAAGCAGGTTACGGGTAGCACCAAGTTTACCAATTTACATTCAGACCATTTCTTCGCCGCTTCTGCGTGCAGCCCGCATGTCACGGATAAGGGCAACGATGAGCATGATCAGGATACCCGTTGAGATAACGGGCCAGATCAAAATGTAGACGCTTAATCCCAATGCATTCATAAATTTTCTCCGGTTGCAGGATTTATTGCTGAAAAGCCACGACCCTTTCGTCAAGCAGATCAAAATCAAAACGCTCGTTCGAGCGCAGGCTGATGGCGACACAAACGATGGCACTTACGCCGTAGGCGGTCAGCGAGCTGAGCAAGACAACATAATCACGCAAGAATCCGACGCTGAAGGGCGCCAGCACCAGCATCGTCAGGCCGCCCATCACAAGGCCCGCGGTTTTTCCAAAGAATCCAAAAGCCATCAGACCGATGACGATGCCGCCCCCGACTGAAGCCAGCAGTTCGAATACGACGGCCACAAGACCCTGCAGGGGCAGAAGTTCAAAGCGCAACAAGGTAAACACGGTGACGGCGCAGATGACTGCCCAGGTAAAAGCCTTGTTGGTGATGCGGTCCCAGTAGAAGCTCATGATGACCGGGAACACGATGGCTCCCCAAAGAGCTCCGACGAACACCAGCATCACCAGAATATCCATGCGCAGGCTGGCAAATATGATTCCTATCATAGTGGCCACGATCATGGTCATGCGACCCCAGAAAAGCATGCGAGCCGGATCCGGCCGTCCTTTGGCCAGGTTCTTGCCATAGATATCCGTCATCACAATCGCGGACAAGGCTGAAAGGTCGGAATCTGCCGTCGATGACAATGATCCGATCACCAGAATGAAGAACAGACCAATTGCAAATGGTGGCAAATAGGCCGAAGCCATCTGCGGAATGATGTTGTTGAGATTTCCGTCGGCAGGCTCAAGACCGACGAACAAGGCAAGCAGACCCAGCATTCCCAGCCCGATGACGATGGCTCCGTAGCCCACGGTCGCCGAGATGAAGGTCGGCCTGATCAGGTCTTCGCGCACTGCAAACAAGCGTTGCGCGATCGTCTGATTCCCAATGGCATAGGCAAGAACGGCAACCAGATACGGCGCACCCTGATTCAGGAACGCCTCGGAAGAAAAGAAACTCGCCTGCTGGTCGGTCAGTGTTGACATATTTGCCGCCAGCATCTCGGTACCCCCCACATTGAAGAAGATGATGGGAATGATGACCACGGCCGAGACGATCATGGCAGCAAGCTGGGCAAAGTCCGTCATGACCGAGGCCCGGAAACCCGACCAGATCGTGTAAGAAAGCACGCCCACACCCGCGATCAGGACCCCTTGCACGAAGCTGAGAGGACTCAGAATGGAAACCAGTGCCCCAGCCGCCGTGAAGTTCACCATAAGACTGATACAGCTGCCAACAAGATTGGACACGGCCATTATGAGTTGACTGGACTTTCCGTGGCGCGCATGCATGACTTCGGCCAGGGTATGGGCCTTTGGCGCAAGTTGCCGGAACCGGCGGCCAAACGGATAAATGAACAGAATCATCAAGGCACCCCACAAGCCGTAATGGATCGGCCCGGAAACGCCATATCGATAGCCTGCACTGGCACTGGCGTAAAACGAGGCTGCCCAGATCCAGGTGGCAATCATGCTCGCCGCCGACAGGCCGAATCCGATGGCGTTGTTCGACACCATGTAGCCGTCAACGTTTTCCTGCTTCTGCCGAATGGTCAACGACATCAAGAAGGTAATTGCGTAAAAGCCAACCAGCAGCAATACGGCCGTTAACCCTGATAACTGAAATAGCTCTGTGTCCTGCATGAAACAAGATCCTTTTATGATTGATTTTCTATGGACGACACAACGCAGGGCGGGCCCACCAGGGCCCGCAACAATAAAGGCACGTTGTCGACGGCCACACCAAGGCAGCGTCAGTCACGTATACGTGCATGACGCTCCTGCGAGTACTTATTGAGTACCTTGACCGTACGTGATTCGTACGTTTGTGCGGTTCATAGAACCGTTGATATCGACGGATACCGCCGAGCCATCGCACGATGGCAATTGACAGAGCCCAAGAAATAGAACGAACTTAGGCTCGAATAAAAGCGTTTAAACAGCTGATGCCGTAAAATAACAAAGGCATGAGTATACGCACCAGGCCACATTATGTCTAGTCAAATAATACGTACACTAATCTTTTATCAGGCGTACACGCTGTAATTAAGAAAAGTCTTACACAAGACTGAAGCTGTTTTGCAAGGGATATCACCGATGCGCGAACGTAGATGCATGTGTCATGCTAGGGCAGGTTTGCCACGGTGGCCCTTGTGCTTTCCAGCAAACTTCGACCCAGTCGCACAATTGCAATCTGCCTGTGCAACGATAAGGGCTTTCGTAACGCCGGCCATGTTTTCAACAACCGGATGTTCAACCAGGAATCTCAATGTCCGCAACGAATAAAACTCTTGCTCCGTACCGCACCTGGAAAGTCAAGCCTTACACACTCTCCCCCGAAGCACGACTCGTGCAGCAGCGCGCAGAACAAGCCCAGCCGCCCATGATCTCGCTACATACAAGCAAAAACAGCGATCGCCGCGCCAAAAAAGAAGACACCATCGCCACCTAGCCCAAAAGCCGCTCAAAGCGTACCTTCCAGCTGGTAGCGGCTGCCGGGATACCACATGGTCGCCACCGATGCGACCTGATCACCCGACAACGTGGTTCGATTCAGAACCAGGCAGGGCTCACCCTCGGGAATCTGCAGCATCCGCGCGATATCCCGAGGCGCACTCATGGCCTCGACGCTATAGCGTACACCCTGTAAGGGGGCCACGATCATCAGGTACTCGTTGGCGGTAGTGACAGAAAAGTCCTGCTCCAGGTAGTCGGGGCCCACCACGGCGTTGACCCATCGGTCCTCGACCTGGATCGGAACGCCGTTGTCCAGGTGCACGATCACCGAATGAAACAGCGGATGCCCGGCAGCGACCTCAAACTTCTGGGTAAGCGGATCCTGCGCCTTGAGACTGTCAAGAAGATGTACCTCGCAGCTATGCTCATGACCGCGTTCGCGTACTTCATCCGCAATGCTGTTGATCGCAATCAGCGTGGCCTGGTATTTTTGCTTGGCCACATAGGTGCCCGAGCCTTGCACACGTGTCAGCACCCGCTCGGCAGTCAGCTCCTTGACCGCGCGGTTGACTGTCATTCGCGAGACGCCAAACTTCCTGGCCAGAGCCTCTTCAGTGGGAACTACGTCCCCTTCCTTCCATTTGCCCTTTTCGATCCCCGCAATCAGGTAGTTCTTGATCTCCAGATAGCGGGGAATGTCCCGTTTCTTGCTGCGCACGCTGCCTCCGTAAACCACTATTGATGCAACCAATCTTATTTGATAGAGTTCTGTATGATAAAGTTGTATATACAACTTAACAACTTTCAAGCGACGTGGTCAACTAACAGGAGAGACAACAATGAAACGTCTTCTAACCACCAGCAAGCTGGCGCTGGCCCTGGCTGTTTCAGCCGCTTTCGCCGCCCCTTCGGCCATGGCCGATATCAAGATCGGGCTTAATGTCCCGCTAACGGGCTTTGCAGCCTTTGACGGCAATTCCGCTCATATCGGAGCTCAGCTTGCCGTCGAGAAAGCCAACGCAGAAGGCGGCATCAACGGAGAGAAAATCCAGTTGATCGCTTATGACGATCAGGCCTCTGCCAAGGAAGCGACCCCGGTTGCCACCAAGCTGATCGAGCGCGATCAGGTCGTGGGTGCCGTATCAGGTTCGTATTCGGCTGCCACCCGCCCTGCTGCACAGATATTCCAGGCGGCCAAGGTTCCCTACGTGGTTGCCTATTCGATTGACCCCAGCGTCACGCAAACCGGCGATTACATGTTCCGCGTTTCATCCATGGGCGAAGTCCAGGGACGTGGTGGTGCCAAGCTGGTCCATGAGCTGGGCAAAAAGCGTGTCGTGCTCGTTACGCTAAAGAACGATTTTGGCCAGACCCTGGCGCGCGGCTTCAAGGACGCTGCCAAGAAGTTCGACCTGGACATCGTCAGCGAATATGAATACGACATCAAAGATCGCCAGTTCGGCTCCCTGATCGCCAAGGTCAAGTCTGACAACCCGGAAGTCATCTATGCTTCGGGCTATTACTTCAACGCCGGTCCCCTCGTGTCGCAAATGCGTGCTGCCGGCGTAACAGTACCCATCATCGGCCAAGAAGGCTACGACAGCGAAAAGTTCATCGAGATCGCCGGCAAGGCCGCTGAAGGAACGCTGTTGGTAACGTCGCTGGATCGCGATTCCGATGTCGCCGAAACCAAGGAGTTCCTCGAGAAGTTCCGCGAAAAGGCCGGCTTTGGTGCTGACATGGTGGGCGCATCCACCTACACTGCCACCGCCATTCTGATCGAAGGTCTGCGCAAGACCAATGGCAAGGGCGGCGAAGCATTGCGCGACGCCATCGCAGAGGGCACCTACACCATGCCTATCGGTGAACTCAAGTTCAACGATCTGCATGAAGTCAGCAAAGACCTGCAGGTACAGGTTGTCAAGGATGGCGCTTTCCGTCGCCACTCTGTCCTGCACGATCCCGAGCTTCTTGCACCTCCCAGCAAGTAAGTTGCTTTAAATGACGCGCCGCGCGGGGCGGCGCGTTTATTCTCCAAAGAAGAAGGCCAAAAGGCTGCCCCAGCAGGGGCGGCTTCCTTCAATAAGACCTATCCAGGAGCCGCTATGCTCTTTGTCGAGCTCGTCGCACAAGGACTGGTGCAGGGCAGCATCTACGCCCTCATCGCCCTTGGCCTGACCCTGGTGTACGGACTGCTGCGCATCCTGCACATTGCCCACGCCGCCCTGTTTACACTGGGTGGTTACATCGGCGTTATCGCCACCAACGCTACAGGCAGCCTTACGCTGGCCTGTATTGCCGCCATGATTGGCGCCGGCATCGTAGGCGTGATCATTTATCGCCTCTGCTACGAACCCATATTGAATCAGCCCCCCTTCGTTGCGCTGATTGCTTCCATTGGGCTGTATATCGCCTTTGAAGAAGCGTTCCGCATACTGTTTGGTGCGGCCGGCCTCACCTATGACTCCCCACCACTGCAGCAGTACGTGCATGTCTTCGGCGGGCTTCATTTCAGCCTGGCCGAACTGATGGTCATGGGCAGCTCGCTGGCCATCATTGCCGCCCTGGGATATCTCCAAACGCACACCCGCATTGGTATCGCCTGTCAGGCAACCGTCTCCGACCCCCAGATGGCTCAATCTTTCGGCATTCGCCTGCGCACGGTCCGCGACCTCAACTTCTTCGTCGGTTCGGCCCTGGCCGGCTTTGCCGGTGTCTGGGTAGCCTTGCTCAACAACCTCGTCGAACCCACCATGGGCAGCGTGCCTTCATACAAGGCTCTGGCCATTATCGTTCTTGGCGGTATGGGATCTGTCCGCGGCACCTTGATGGCCGCCCTGGTACTCGGAGTCGTCGAATCGTTTGGCACCATCTACCTCGACCAGTGGCTTGACCGCAATGCGGTGGCATTCGCCCTGCTCATTCTCGTACTCATGGTCCGTCCCCAGGGACTTTTCGCTCGACGCTAGGAGACGCACATGGCATACGAAATTTCTTTGCTCACAGCCATGGGAATCAGCGTCATCTTTGCGCTGTCCCTCAATCTCATCACGGGCTTTTGTGGCCAGATCAGTCTGGGTCACGCTGCCTTTCTGGGTATCGGGGCCTATACCTCGGCCATGCTATGCAAAGCAGGCGTACCCTTTTTTGCCACCCTGCCCGTCGGCATGCTGCTTGCCGGCATAGTGGGCATTATCGTTGGGCTCACCAGCCTGCGGGTACGCGCCGACTTCCTGGCCATTACCACGATGGGAGCCGTATTCCTGTTTGTCGGCGTCGTCCGTCAGCAAGAGTGGCTGGGCGGCGAAATGGGCATCTCCGGCATTCCGGGATCGGGGCTGGACCGTGTGGAGTTCATGTGGTTCTCGCTTGGCCTGGCTGCTCTGGTTGCCATTTTCTGCATCTACATCCAGAAATCATGGATGGGCCGCGTGTTTAACGGCATTGCCGAAGACGAAGACACCATGCGGGTTCTTGGCATTGACGTACCGCGGTACAAATTGGCTGCATTTGCCATGGGTACGGCAATCGCCGGCCTGGCTGGCGGGCTTTACGGTCAGCACTTCAAGTACATAGGGCCGGAAAGCTTTGGCTTCATCGAATCGATCACCGTGCTGTCGATGGTGGTGTTCGGCGGCATAGGCTCGGTTCCTGGCGTGATCTTCGGGGCGGCCTTGCTGTCGGCCCTTCCGGCATGGTTCCAGGTAATCGGCGACTACAAGCTGCTGGTTTACGGCGGCGTCCTGTTCTTGATGATGCGCTTTTCGCCGGGTGGTGTCGCGGGCATGGTGCGCGCACTCATGCGCCGCCGCGGTAACCGCAAGCAAGCTGAAGGAGCACGCCCATGACCGCAAACACCTTATTACGCGTCAAAGGCATTACCGTGCAGTTCGGCGGCCTCAAGGCTGTCGACGACGTGTCGTTCGACGTTCAGCAAGGCGAACTGCTCGGACTGATCGGGCCGAACGGCGCGGGCAAAACAACGCTGATGCGCGCGATTACCGGCGTGGTCACTGCCAACTCGGGCTCGATTCATCTTGGTGATCAGGCCCTGACAGGTTTGCCGACACATCAGCGCATACGCCGCGGCCTGGCCTTCTCCCAGCAGCTGGTTCGACCCTTTCGCGAAATCTCGGTGCTGGACAACGTCGCGCTGGCAGCCGGTAGCGCACACACGCGCTCGCCCTTGAAAGCGTTGCTGCACACTGACTCCACCCGTGAACGAGACATCGCCCGAAGCATGCTGGAGCGGGTGGGCATAGCCCAACACGCCGACCAGATGCCCGGAATTCAACCGCTGGGCGTGCTCAAGCGTCTGGAGGTGGCTCGCGCCCTGGCACAAGAACCCAAGCTTCTGCTGCTGGACGAACCCCTGGCAGGCCTGAACTCACGCGAAGCCACGACGCTTGCCGACACCATTGCCCAGATCAATCGCCAAGGGGTCACCATCATTCTGATCGAACACAATCTGGGTGAGGTCATGCGCATCTGCCAGAGACTGGTCGTATTGGATAACGGACGAAACATCGCCAACGGCCCTCCGCGTGAGGTCATGCAGCAACCCCAAGTGCGTGCTGCGTATCTGGGCGCAGAAAAATCTGCCGACATCACGGAGGAACAAGGTGCTTGAATTAAAAAACCTCACTTGTGGCTACGGCACTTTCGAGGCCGTGTCCGATCTGTCGTTAATCCTGCAGCCGGCGACGATTACCGCGCTGGTGGGCGCCAATGGTGCAGGCAAGTCTTCCACCCTGATGTGCATTGCCGGCCACGTACAACTGCAGCGCGGCACGATCCTGTTCGAAAAACGCGACATCAGCACCATGGCACCGCCCGACCGGGTCCGGCTTGGCATCGCCATCTCGCCCGAAGGCCGTCGCCTTTTCAAAGACCTTAGTGTTGAGGACAACCTTCGCGTCGGCGGCCTGATCCGGCCCAAGACAGACTTTCAGGAAGACCGCGATAAGGTCCTTACCCTGTTCCCGCGCCTGGGCGAGCGCCTGAATTCGCTGGCCGGCAACCTGTCGGGCGGAGAACAGCAGATGCTGGCCATAGGCCGCGCTCTCATGACCCGCCCGAAACTGATCATGATCGATGAGCTTTCGCTGGGCCTCATGCCCAAGGTCATCGATCTTTGCTATGACGCGCTTCAACAGCTTCGCTCCGAAGGCATGACCATCCTTCTGGTAGAGCAGAACACCGACCGTGCGCTTAGCGTGGCGGATCAGGTCTGCGTCCTGGAATCGGGTCGCACCGTATGGCAAGGCACTGCCGACGCTGCCGCAAAAGATCCGGACCTGGCCGCCGCCTATCTGGGCTTGCATTAACGAACTTCATTGCGGGCTCGCGCGGCAGCCTTATGCCGCGTGCCCGGGCTAGAAAGTAAGAGGAACCGAAAATGAACACTGCAACAGACCAACACGCTGCCGACCCCCGCTACGACGCCTCCCGTACCATCCGCGCCCCCCGCGGCAATACGCTGACGTGCAAGAACTGGATCAGCGAAGCCGCCTACCGCATGATCCAGAACAACCTGGACCCTGAAGTCGCCGAAGACCCCAAACATCTCGTGGTGTACGGCGGCATTGGCCGGGCAGCGCGTAACTGGGAATGCTTTGACCAGATTCTGGCTGAACTGAAAAACCTCGAAGAAGACGAATCCCTGCTGGTGCAGTCCGGCAAACCGGTCGGTGTCTTCAAGACCCATCCGGACGCGCCCCGGGTTCTTATCGCCAACTCCAATCTGGTTCCGCAGTGGGCCAACTGGGAGCACTTCAACGAGCTCGATCGCAAGGGCCTGTTCATGTATGGCCAGATGACCGCCGGCAGCTGGATCTATATCGGCAGCCAGGGCATTGTTCAGGGTACTTACGAAACATTCGTCGAGGCCGGACGCCAGCACTTCGGCGGTGACTGGGCCGGACGCTGGATCCTTACCGCCGGCTTGGGCGGAATGGGCGGAGCACAACCCTTGGCCGCGACACTGGCCGGTGCCGTGTCGCTAAACATTGAATGCCAGCAAAGCCGAATCGACTTCCGTCTGCGCACACGCTATGTCGACAAGCAGGCCAAAGACCTGGATGACGCGCTTGCCATGATCCGTCACCATTGCGAACGCAAGGAAGCGGTTTCCATAGCCTTGCTGGGCAACGCGGCCGAAATTCTGCCCGAGCTGGTTCGTCGCGCCAAAGAAGGCGGCATGAAACCCGACCTGGTAACTGACCAGACTTCCGCCCACGACCTGGTCAACGGCTACCTGCCCATGGGTTGGACAGTCGAGCAATGGGAGGCTGCACGCAAAGACGCCTCGAAACACGCTGAACTGACCGAGCGCGCACGCGAATCGTGCGCCGTTCATGTCAAAGCCATGCTCGACTTCCACGCGATGGGCATTCCCGCTGTCGACTACGGCAACAATATCCGACAGGTTGCCGCCGATGCCGGCGTGTCCAACGCCTTCGATTTCCCGGGATTCGTGCCCGCCTACATCCGTCCGCTGTTCTGTGAAGGCAAGGGCCCCTTCCGCTGGGTAGCACTGTCCGGCGACCCCGAGGACATCTATAAAACCGACGCCAAGATCAAAGAGCTTTTCCCCGAAAACAAATCGGTTATCCGCTGGCTGGATATGGCCCGCGACCGCATCGCTTTCCAGGGCCTGCCCTCGCGCATATGCTGGCTGGGTCTGGGCGAACGCCACATTGCAGGCCTTGCCTTCAACGAAATGGTTCGCAACGGCGAGCTCAAGGCTCCAATCGTCATTGGCCGCGACCACCTCGACACCGGCTCGGTAGCCAGCCCCAACCGCGAAACGGAATCGATGCGCGACGGCACCGACGCGGTCTCTGACTGGCCCTTGCTCAACGCTCTGCTCAATACCGCGGGCGGAGCAAGCTGGGTTTCCTTCCACCACGGCGGTGGAGTTGGAATGGGTTATTCTCAACATGCCGGCATGGTCATCGTGGCCGACGGCAGCGACGCGGCGGCCAAGCGACTCGAACGGGTTCTGATCAACGACTGCGGTTCGGGCGTCATGCGTCACGCCGATGCCGGCTATGAAGCCGCCATCGAATGCGCCAAGCGCTTCGGGCTGAAGCTTCCCATGATCAAGTAAGCAAACGGACGACATGCATACTCCTGCTGACATGAACCAATGGAAAGGCCGCGTCGATGCGGCCGAGGGCCCCACGGGACAACGTTGGCATCAAGTGGTTCGCCCCTTCGACAACAACTCTGCCCCAGGCGTGGTGCTTACCGGATTTGCCTGCGACGCCGGAGTACAGCGCAACCACGGCAGGCCCGGAGCCCGCAAGGGGCCTGCCGCCATTCGTGCCATGCTGAGCAATATGCCTGTGCGCCAGCGCAGCGACATATTCGACGCGGGCGACATCGCTCCGCAATCCAGTGATGCCACCGATGGCCTGGAGCCGGCGCAAGACCAGCTCTCTGACCATTTGGCCAGTATCCTTGCCAAAGGTCATATGCCCATCACCCTGGGCGGCGGGCACGAGATTGCATTCGGATCGTTCGAAGGTCTGGCTCGTCACCTGAGCGCAGGCGACGAAGCATCTCCGCGAATCGGCATCCTCAATCTCGATGCACATTTCGACTTGCGTCAGGCTGAGCACGCCAGTTCAGGCACACCTTTTCGGCAGATCGCTGAAAGCTGCCGGCAACGCGGCTGGGCGTTCAACTACTGCTGCCTGGGCGTCAGTGAATTCGCCAATACCCAGGCCCTGTTCGACCGTGCAGCCTCCTTGGGTGTCGATTGGCTTCTGGATGAAGAGATGGACATCACTCGACGCACTGCCGTGCTCGAGCGCCTCGACGCCTTCCTTGAAAAGGTCGACCACCTCTACTTCACGATCTGCCTGGACGTCCTGCCGGCTTACGTAGCGCCGGGGGTCAGCGCCCCTGCGGCCAGAGGCGTGCCTTTGGATATCGTCGAAGCCATCACGGATCATGTGGCAGCGTCGGGCAAGATGCGTCTGGCCGACATCGCCGAACTGAATCCCGATTTCGATATCGACCATCGCAGTGCGCGTGTCGCCGCCCGGCTGGTGACACGCATTGCCAACCATTCGAGCGAACTATGAGCCAAACCGGTCATTATTGGGACAAGCTGTGGGTCAACGTGCACCTGGCCACAATGCAACATGGCCAGGGCTACGGCGAAATTACCGACGGAGCCATAGCCACCCGCCACGGCAAAATCGTTTGGCTTGGCAAACGCAGCGATTTACCTGCCGGTGTTCAAGTTTCACAAGAACACGACGGCCAGGGTGGCTGGATTACGCCGGGCCTGATCGACTGTCATACACACATAGTTTATGCAGGCAACCGCAGCAACGAGTGGGAAGCCCGACTGAATGGCGTGCCCTACGAACAGATTGCTCGCGAAGGCGGCGGCATTGTCTCTACAGTACGTGCCACGCGCGAGGCCGATCTGGAATCGTTGCTGAACCAAAGCCTGCCACGGGTCCGAGCCCTGATTTCAGAAGGCGTTACAACCCTGGAAATCAAGTCTGGCTATGGCCTTGATCTGGCCAACGAAGAAAAAATGCTGCGTGCAGCTCGCGAAATCCAGGCACGTTTGGGCGTAACCGTTCGCACAACCTTTCTGGGTGCCCACGCCTTGCCGCCCGAATATGCCGGGCGGGCCGATGCCTACATTGACGAAGTCTGCAACGTCATGCTGCCCGCCTTGGTCGAACAAGGTCTGGTGGATGCCGTCGACGCCTTCTGCGAGAACATCGGGTTTACACCGGCCCAGACCGAAAGGGTGTTTCAGGCTGCCCGGCAACATGGTCTGCCCGTCAAGCTTCATGCCGAACAATTGTCCGACCAAGGCGGGGCGCAACTCACCGCACGCTATGGCGGGCTTTCTGCGGATCACCTGGAACACCTTTCTGCCGAAGGCATCGCAGCCATGGCCCAGGCAGGCACCGTTGCCGTACTGCTTCCGGGGGCCTTCTATTACCTGCGAGACACTCAACTGCCTCCTGTTCAGGCCATGCGCAATGCCGGAGTCGCAATGGCTGTCTCAACCGATTGCAACCCCGGCACGTCTCCATTGACCTCCCTGTTGCTGGCGATGAATATGGCCTGCACGATATTCCGCCTGACACCGCTGGAGGCCCTTACCGGAACAACCCTCCACGCCGCAAAGGCCTTGGGCATGGACGATACGCACGGAAGCCTCGAGCTTGGCAAGAAGGCCGACTTTGCCCTGTGGGACATTGACCGGCCGAGCGATCTGGCCTACGCGATGGGGTTCAATCCCTGCAGGGAGATCGTCAAGGAAGGGTCGCTGCGAGCCTGAGGCCCGCAGCGGGCGGAAGACCGGTGCTTATCAACAAAGAAAATCGTCAACGCAGGGCCGCTTTACGAAGAGTTCGGCTTAATCTGCTGACGCCGGCGCTACGGGAGCCAGCGATGCCTTGGCCAGCAGTGCCTGCGCTATTGCCTCTTCTGAAAACTTGATTTGCTGCTGATAATCCTGGCGGGTGGGTGACGACAGTACCGGCAAGATCTTTTTCTCGGCGTAATTTCTGACGCTATCAGGCAGAAGTTGCACTCGAAAGGAAAGCTTCTTTGCATTTCTTACCTCGAGTGTGTCCCAGAAACTGCATCTGGAAACTGACCAATCGCCCTGGATCGACGCGCCCCGTGGCAGACCATTTCTGGATTGATAATGCTCGGCTACCCTGCATCTGCGATCCGAGTGGTCTTCGTCATCCACATACAACCAGGCATGAAAGCTCAGGGAACTGATGTCGTACTGACTGCCGTTATGAACGACATATTCGAATTTCGGGCGTTTTAAGTACTTGTCTTCCTTGATGGCTACCGGCTCGAGCCTGATTTTTGCCAGTTCCTCAGAGACTTCCTTCAGGCGACGCTCATCCGCTGCCAGCCGCTCGGCATTAGCGGCCATCTCAGCCGTAATCGACGCAATCTTCCTTGTGTGCAGCGCGATATAAGCGTCTGATTCTGCGTCAATGACCTTGCGCGGCGTGATCTTTGGGTAAGCCTGGATCAGCCCTTCGAGCGTGTAAGTACTGACAGCCCAGTTATAGGCATTTTGCTGCTCAACCGTCATGTCAGCCCAGGCTTCATCGAGTGTCTTGCGATAGGCGGCCTCGCTGTCGGTAGCGATCGACTTGTCGACACCTTTTCCGCCACAGGCTGCCAACAACACCGCAACGCTAAACACTATAGCAACCCGACAACGCTTCCACATTAAAACCACCTGCAATCCAAATCAAAGAAAATGAACAACGTGCCGCTTGCCCAGACCTGCCCGCAGACTCGGCACAAAGTCATAACGACACCAGACCAGAGACCTTAAGCCCATCGGGCACCGGCCTGCGGGAGTTGCACCCACAAAAAGTGCGCCCATGCCGGGCGCAAAAACAAAAAGCCCTTGTAAAAACAAGGGCTTTTTGAACAATATCGTGGTCGGGGTGACATGATTCGAACATGCGACTCCTACGTCCCGAACGTAGTACTCTACCAGGCTGAGCTACACCCCGAAGATTTTCAGCGATCTCGCTCGACCGCGAAAGAACAGAATTTTAACAAAGAATCGTGATGTGCGGAGGCCGGAAATGCCTTCAGTGCATCGCGTGCAATATCCGCTTCCGACACAGCGACCTGACGGGTGTATTCAAGCGCATCGGTGTCGTGAATGGCACGTGCAACAGCGTCGAAATCACCGTCGCCCGATTCAATCGCCCCGGCAATCAGCTCGCGTTGAACCTGTGTGCCCACTTCCATCGCACGAATCAGCGGCATCGTGGGCTTGCCCTCTCGCAAGTCGTCACCTACGTTCTTGCCCAGGTTTCCTGCATCGCCGCTGTAATCCAGCACATCGTCTACCAGCTGGAAGGCGGTGCCGATATGGCGACCATACGCCGCGGCAGCCTCTTCCTGGGCGCTATCGGCCCCCGCGATGATCGCACCAACCTGACAGGCCGCTTCGAACAGCTTGGCGGTCTTGTAGCGTACCACCTGCATATACCGCTCGATGGAAACCGCCGGGTCGTGCACATTAAGGAGTTGCAACACCTCGCCTTCGGCAATGATGGTAGTGGCCTGTGACAGCACTTGCATGATGCGCATCGAGTCGGCCTCGACCATCATCTCGAACGACCGGGAATAAAGATAATCGCCAACCAGCACGCTGGCGGCATTGCCAAACACCGCATTGGCCGTGCTACGGCCACGTCGCAGATCGGATTCATCGACCACATCATCATGGAGCAAGGTCGAGGTATGAATGAATTCGACCACGGCCGCCAGCAGATGATGGCGCTCGCCCTGATAGCCCAGCGCGTTGGCGATCATCAACAGCAGCGCCGGGCGCATGCGCTTGCCCCCGGCACCGATGATGTAATCACCCACAGTTCGGATTAATACGACGTCGGAATTCAGACGCGCCCGGATCACCGCGTCGACGGCCTTCATGTCGTCAGAGATGGGCGCAAGCAAATCGGCTAAGTTCAAAGGGAGTCCGCTACAAAAAGCCTGAGGGGCGGGTATGAGACCGCTGACGGATGCCGGGCAACCGCACGGGCCAGGCTAGATTATACGTGCTTGCCACAGGCTCGCACTGCCGAAATTGGCGATAATAGCGGTTTGCCCGGAAACACCTGGAGATTCGCTTGACTGCCCTGGACCTGACCACACTAGTGCAACGCGCGGAGCGCGTGCTGGCGCAACTGGAAGCCTGGCTGCCCCCCGCGCCGCCCGAAATTGACTGGACCGCCCACGCCTTTCGCTGGCGCAAGCGCGGCTCCAAGGGATGGCTTGACGCCATCAGGCAAGTCTCACGCATCGAAGTGGACGATCTGCAGCACATCGAACGGCAAAAAGCCATCATCGACCGCAACACCCGTCACTTCCTGGAAGGCAAGCCGGCCAACAACGTGCTGATGACCGGTGCGCGTGGCACCGGCAAGAGCTCCCTCGTCAAGGCCATGCTGGCCGCGTACGGCGACCGTGGCCTGCGGCTCATCGAGGTCGACAAATCCGATCTGGCCGACCTCGACGAGATCGTCGAGCTCATCAGCAAGCGCCCCGAACGCTTCATCATCTTTTGCGATGACCTCTCGTTCGAAGAAGGCGAAGCCGGTTACAAGGCACTCAAGTCCGTGCTGGACGGTTCCCTTAGCGCCGCGGGCGACAACGTCCTTATCTACGCCACGTCCAACCGCCGTCACCTCATGCCCGAGTACCTCAGCGAAAATCTGGCCGCACAGCACCAGCCCGATGGCGAAATCCACCCCGGCGAGACCGTCGAAGAAAAAATCTCTCTTTCAGAGCGCTTCGGCCTGTGGCTGTCCTTCTATCCCTTCAAGCAAGACGACTACCTCGACATCGTCAATTACTGGCTGGGAGTGCATGGCTGCTCGCCCGAGAGCATCGCGGAATCGCGCGTCGAAGCGCTTCAATGGGCCCTTGAGCGCGGCTCCCGCTCCGGCCGCGTCGCCCGCCAATTCGCACGGGACTGGGCCGCACGCCATGTCTAAACCGTTTGTAGACGTTGCCGCCGGCCTGATCCTGCGTTCCAACAATGAGCTCTTGCTGGCCGAACGACCCGGCGACAAACCCTGGTCGGGCTGGTGGGAACTGCCCGGCGGAAAGATCGAACCCGGCGAAACCGTTCTTGAGGCCCTTTCGCGCGAGCTCAAGGAAGAACTCGACATCCAGGTAACCGAATCGGCCCGGTGGGTAACGCATGTGCACGAGTATCCCAAGACCATCGTGCGACTGTCCTTCTGCAAGGTCACCGGTTGGGAAGGCACCCCCACCGGCATCGAGGGACAACGGCTCGCCTGGGTCCGCACCGACCGTCCGCTAGACGTCGGCCCCCTCCTGCCCGCCACCGAGCCTCCATTGCGCTGGCTTCAGCTGCCCGACCGTTACCTCATTACTTCAATAGGCAATGCCGACAACCTCGCAAACTTCCTGCAGCGACTTGAACGCGCCCTGAGCCATGGCAAGATGCTGGTGCAATTTCGTGAGCCCCAATGGGCAAGCCGGGCAAGCTCCACTGAAATTAAGGCCGCCTTCGACGCAGTCCTGCATGCCTGCCGCCAGGCTGGTTCACCCTGCCTCGTCAACAGCATCCATCCCGAATCCTGGTGGCACCAGGCCGACGGCGTCCATTTCCGCGCCCAGGATGCCATCGCCATCCTCAACAAAGATCGCCCGGTTCCCGAAGGCATTCTCTATTCAGCCGGCGACGACACCCAGGGCATCGACCGTAACAGCCGCGAATACGCGCTTACGCGCAGCGCCACCCACCTCGCCCCCAGACGACTCGTCGGCGTCTCGGCCCATAACGCAGACGAACTGGAATCCGCCCGCAGCCTGGGTGCCGACTTCGCCGTACTTGGCCATGTCCTTGAAACCCCCTCGCATCCCGACCATGAGCCATTGGGCTGGCCGCGATTCAGCACCCTTGCCTTCGAAGGCGGCCTGCCCGTGTATGCCATAGGCGGACAAAGTTCCAGCACACTGTCCACTGCTATTCAGCACGGCGCTCACGGCATCGCGGGAATCCGGTTTCTGGCTGAGTGACTCGCAACGTGAACCGCCTACGCTGCCAAACCTCGACTACGGCAGCACAGGCGGCACGTCTTGCAACGCATCCACCTGCCAGCCCCCTCCCAACGCCACCATCAACTGCACCGAGGCCAACAGCCGACTAAGCCGAAGCGACAGGGCCGCCCGCTCCGTGCTAAGTGCCGTCGCCTCGACCTGCACCACGCTCAGATAATCAATCATGCCCGCGTTGTACTGATTTCGCGTCAGTTCCAGCGATTCACGCGCTGCGGCCAAAGCACGTCCCTGCGTTTCCTGCTCCTGTTCCAGCACCCGAAGCTGGACCAGGAAATCCTCGACTTCCTGCAAGGCCTGCAGCACCGTCAGCCGATAATTCGCGACCTGCTCATCGTAAATGGCCCGAGCTTCCTCAAGCTGGGCCCGCCGTGCTCCACCATCGAACACCGTCAGGGCCAGCGCCGGCCCCAAAGACCAGAAGTGAAACGGTGCACTGAGCCACTGTGCCCACTGACTACCCCGGTAGCCATATTGCGTGCTTAAAGTCAGGTCTGGAAACCACGCCGCCTGAGCCACGCCAATGCGCGCATTTGCCTGCGCCGTGCGCCGCTCGGCTGCAGCCACGTCCGGACGACGCTCAAGCAACTGGGACGGCAGACCGGCGGGTATCACAGGGACCAGACCCGGCATCCTGCCCTCGTCCAGACCAAACTGCGACGGAGGCTGCCCAAGCAAGACAGCCAATGCATGTTCAAGCTGCGCCCGCTGCCGCTCCAGCGCAAGCATCTGCGTGCGCGCGTTTTCGAGCTGGGTCCGTGCCGATGCCACATCCACCTGCGCGGCGATTCCCGCCGCATAGCGATTCTGCGTCATCTCGAGTGACCGCTCGTAGGCAGCCACGGTCTGGGCGAACAATGCCTTTTCGGCATCGAACGCACGCAGCTGAAAATACGTCTGGGCCAACGTGGACTGCATGCTGAGACGCGTATTCGCAAGGTCGGCCGCACTGGCCTGCGCACCGGCCTCGCCCGCTTCAACCGTACGACGTATCCGGCCCCATAGATCCGCCTCCCAGCTTACGTTCGCCGATAGCGAATACTGATTCCCGGTGGCAGCGCCCTGCCCGGCATTGCCGCCTCCACCGCCCGAGCGTGTCGCGGATGCCGACGTGCCGATGGTGGGGAAAAATCCCGCGCCCGCTGAGCGCACCAACGCCTGGGCTTGCCGATAGCGCGCCTCCGCTTGCGCAATGGAAAGATTCGCCTCCAGCATCCGGCTCATCAAGTGGTTGAGATCTTCATCTTCAAAATCGCGCCACCAGTCGGGTCGAGGCACATGATCGCTGGGGCGCGCCTGTACCCAGCCTTTTGCTTCCTTGAACTCGCCACCCACCTCAACGACTGGAAGGCGATAGTCCGGGCCGACAGCACAACCCGCCAAAACCGCGCACAAAAGCACCGTGCCAAGCCGCGCCCCGGTGAACTTGAGAGTGATATCGTTTCCCGTCATTCGTTTCCTTGCCCTTGCAAAGCGAAAGCCGCCAAAAAACTCCTTGTTTTTCGCCCGTTCATTGCTGCGTCAATTCTCGCGGGGCGCTACCGCGTGGCTGCCTGCGCCGCTTCGACCACAAACGCAATCGATCCAGATACAGATACACAACCGGCGTCGTGTACAAGGTAAGCACCTGGCTCAGAATCAGCCCACCCGCAATGGTGATTCCCAGCGGCTGGCGAATTTCCACCCCTGCGCCGGTCGCGAATATCAGCGGCAGTGCTCCGAACAAGGCGGAAATTGTCGTCATCATGATGGGCCGGAAGCGCACCAGACATGCTTCGAATATGGCGTCGCGCGTCGACAGACCACGCTGGCGTTCAGCCTGCAGCGCAAAGTCAACCATCATGATGGCGTTCTTCTTGACGATGCCAATCAGCAAGAAAACCCCGATGAGCGCGATCAGGGTAAATTCATGACCCAGCAATTGCAGGGCAAGGAGCGCGCCGATGCCGGCGGAAGGCAATGTGGACAAAATGGTAATGGGGTGGATATAACTTTCGTACAACATGCCCAATACGATATACATCGTCACCAACGCCGCCAGGATCAGCCAGGGCTGCTGCCTTACAGCTTTCTGTAAATCCAGCGCATCACCCAGGAACCCTGCCTGGATCTGGTCGCTGGGCAGCCCGATACGCGCTACTGCCCGCTCGATTGCCTGTGCCGCTTCTTCGAGGGTAACCCCCGGTGCCAGGTTGAACGAGGTGTTCTCCGCCGCCAGCAGCCCTTCATGCCGAACACTGGTCGGCGCGTTTCCGGATTCGAATCGCGCGAAAGAAGCGAGCGGCACGCGGTTGCCCTGCGCAGTAATTACTTGCACTTGTTTGAGCGACTCGATGTCACGGGCGAACTTTGGGTCCACGGCCATCACCACGTGGTATTGGTTCAGCGGACCATAAATAATCGACACCTGACGCTGACTGAACGCATTATTCAGCGTAGACGAAATCAAGGACATATCCACTCCCAACCGAGTGGCTGCGTCCCGGTCTATGACAAGCTCAACCCGCTGCGCCCTGTCTTCGATCCCGTCTTCCACATCGACCAGTTCCGGCAACTGGGACATGGCCGCGCGTAATCGTGTGACCCACGTCTGCAACAACGGCAGATCACTTGCGAGCAACGTGTAATCGTAGGACGCCGAGCCGCGACGACCCGCGCCACGCAGATCCTGCTCTGGAATCAACGTCAGCCTTGCCCCGGGCTCGCTACTGAAACGAGGACGGAGTCGATTGACGACCTGAAGCGCGCTGACCTTTCGTTCTTCGAGCGGTTTGAGCTGGATCATCATGAAGCTGGATGTCGTACCGCCTCGCCCGCCCATGAACGCCGTGACACTTTCAATGGCCGGGTCTTCAAGAAGAATCCGGCGGAATTTTTCAAGCTTGGGTTGAGCAGCCTGAAAGGAAGTGCCCTGGTCGACCCTGAAAAAACCCATCAGCTGGCCCGTGTCCTGCTGAGGAAAAAACCCTTTGGGTACTACCGAGTACAAATACACATTCAGGCCGATCGTTGCCACAAGCACCAACAGCATGAAGCGGCTATGGCGCAGCGCCCACTCAAGCGATGCCTTGTACCCACGCCAAAAACGGTCTCCCAGTGATTGAACGAAACGTCTGAATGCTGACGGCCGGCGCTCTGCCTGATTCTGGCGCTTGAGCAGTCGCGAGCACATCATCGGCGTCAGAATCAGCGACAGTACCAACGACACCATGATCGCTGCAGTCAAGGTAACGGCGAACTCGCGAAAAAGACGTCCCAGCAGGTCGCCCATCAACAGGATGGGAATGAACACCGCCACCAGCGAGACACTCATCGCCATTACGGTGAAACCAACCTCGCGGACACCCCGCACCGCTGCACGAAATGGCGACATGCCGCGTTCGATGTGCCGCGAGATATTTTCTAGCACGACAATGGCATCATCGACGACAAAGCCTGTTGCCACGATCAACGCCATGATCGAAATGGTGTTCAGACTGAATCCAAACCACCACATCAGCCCGAAGGTCGTGATCAGAGAGGCCGGCACTACAACGCTTGGAATCAGCGCGGCCCTGAAGTTGCGAAGGAACAGCAACACAACCAGCACGACAAGCACAACCGCGATAATCAGGGTCAGCTCCGCCTCGTGTAACGATGCGCGTATGCTGGGTGTGCGGTCCTGCGCCACAGTAAGAGTCACATGGGCCGGCGCCATAGCCTGAAAAATCGGAAGCTGCGCGCGGATGGCGTCGACGGTTTCAATGATATTGGCGTCGGGCTGGCGGCGAATGATCAGCAGCACCGCCCGCTTGTCATTGAAATACCCCACGTTGTACAGCTCTTCAACCGAGTCCTCGACCTTCGCCACATCACCCAGGCGAATGGGTGCTCCATCCCGCCAGGCTACGATCAGCGGCGCATATTCGGCCGCGCGTGTCATCTGCGGGCTCGACAGTATCTGCCAATGATGCCGGTCATTTTCGACAATGCCATTGGGCCGCAAGGTGTTGGCGTCAGACAGGGCGGCCCGAACTTCGTCCAGCGATACTCCCGCGCTATTAAGGGCATTGGGATTCAGACTGATGCGGACAGCGGGCAAGGAGCTGCCGCCTACGGTCACCTCGCCCACGCCCGTGACTTGAGAAAGCTTCTGCGCAAAGACGGTAGAGGCCAGATCGTATAGCTGGCCTTGTGTGGCAATGTCTGATGTCAGCGCCAGTACCATGACCGGCGCCGAATTCGGATTCACCTTGTTATAGGTGGGGTTGTTACGCAATCCCGAAGGGAGCATCGCACGCGCTTCATTGATGGCAGCCTGAACATCGCGCGCCGCACTATTGATGTCGCGATCCATGTCGAACATCAGCGTGATGTTTGTCGAACCCTCCGAACTTCGCGACGACATTTCCGACAGGCCCGCAATGGAACCCAGCGCCTGTTCCAGTGGCATGGCAACGCTGGACGCCATGGTTTCCGGACTGGCCCCCGCCATGCGGGCATTGACCGAAATCATCGGGAAATCAATTTGTGGCAAGGGGGCCACCGGCAAAAGCCTATACGCCAATACCCCCGACAACACCATTGCGATGCACAGCAGGGTCGTGGTTACCGGCCGCAGGATGAACAGGGTCAGCCATCTCATGGCGCTACCTGCTGCGCATCGGCGCGCGCGCGACGACTGGCCGAATAGCGCCGCGAAAGCCTGTCAAACATCAGGTAAATGACCGGTGTAGTGAATAAAGTCAGCAATTGGCTGCAAACCAGTCCGCCCACCATCACCAGGCCCAGGGGTTGACGCAACTCGGACCCGGCGCCTGTCGAGAGCATGAGCGGGATTGCCGCAAAGAGCGCTGCCAACGTGGTCATGAGGATAGGACGAAAACGCAGCAGGGCCGCCTCATGGATCGCGTCGCGCGGCGCCAACCCTCGCTGACGCTCTGCATCCAGCGCAAAATCGATCATCATGATCGCGTTCTTCTTCACGATACCGATCAGAAGGATAATGCCGATGATGCCGATCATGTCGAGAGCCTTGCCGGTCAGAAGCAATGCCAGCAAGGCTCCGATGGCGGCAGACGGCAGCGTCGACAGAATCGTCACGGGGTGGATATAACTTTCGTACAGGATGCCCAGAACGATATACATGGCCACCACGGCGGCGAGCATCAGCCATAATGTGCTGGCCAGCGAGGCCTCGAATGCACGGGCGGCACCCTGAAACTTCATTTCAGTCGTGATGGGCATGTCGAGCTCTGCCTGAGCCTGGGTAATCGCATCGACCGCGTCCGACAACGCTACGCCAGGCGCCAGATTGAACGACAGGGTAGTGGCCGGAAACTGACCCAGCCGCTCGATCGACAGCAATCCCGATTGCTGTGTGGCGGTCACCACGCTGCCAAGCGGAATGGTGCCCCCCGAGTCAGTGCGCACGTAGATATGATCCAGTGCCGCCGGGCTGCGACGGTACGACTCTTCCACCTCCAATACCACCCTGTACTGCGCCGATTGCGTAAAAATCGTCGATATCAGACGTTGTCCGAAAGCATCGTACAGAGCCTCGTCAATGGCCGAGGTGGTAACACCCAGCCGCGCGGCAGCGTCGCGATCTATGGCCAGAACGGTCTGCAAACCTCCGGCCTGCTGGTCCAGGGTAACGTCTTCCAATTCAGGCAGCTGCCGCATCGCCTCTTCGAGACGCGGGGCCCACTCCAGCAATACCGCAGGATCCGGATCGGACAACGACATCTGATATTGCGTCCGGCTCACCCGGTCTTCGATGGTCAGGTCTTGCACAGGCTGCATGTACACCCTGATATCGGGCAAGCCGGACAGCTTTTCCTTCAAGCGACGGATAATATCGGTAGCGTTGTCGTCCCGGTCCGCCAGGGGCTTCAGAGCGATCTGCATGCGACCGGTATTGATCGTTGCGTTGCTACCATCGATTCCGATAAACGACGACACGTTCTGCACCGCCGGATCTTGCAGGATGACGTCAACGGCCTGGTGCTGGCGCTGTGCCATGGCGTTGAATGAAACGGTGGCGGGCGCCTGGCTGATGGCCTGAATCAGACCGGTGTCCTGCTGAGGGAAAAACCCTTTGGGAACCACCGCGTACAGCAAGGCTGTTAACAGCAATGTCGCAAATGCTACCCAAAGCGTTAGCCGCTGGCGAGCAAGCACCCACACCAGACCCCGATCATACGCAGCCACCAGACGGTCCATCGCGTCGCCGAGCCAGCGCTGAAAACGCCCATGTTTCTGCTCCGACTCGGTCTTCAGCAGGCGCGCGCACATCATAGGCGTAAGTGTCAGCGATATGCCAAGCGAAAGCAGAATCGCGACCGCCAGCGTGATGGCGAACTCACTGAACAGTCTGCCGATGACATCGCTCATGAAAAGAAGGGGAATCAGCACCGCAATCAGCGACAAGGTCAGCGACACCAAGGTAAATCCAATCTGCGACGCACCCTTGAGCGCTGCCTGAAGCGCGGACTCGCCTTCTTCTATATGCCGCGCGATGTTCTCGATCATCACGATAGCATCGTCCACCACAAACCCGGTCGCAATCGTAAGCGCCATAAGGGTCAGGTTGTTGATGCTGAAGCCGGCCAGATACATGACTGCGAACGTGCCAATCAGGGAGAGCGGCACCACCACACTGGGAATGAAGGTGGCCGTCCAGCTTCGCAAAAAGACGAATGTGACCAGCACCACCAGAACGATCGCCAGCATCATCTCAAACTGAACGTGATTGACCGAGTCACGTATGGTTTGGGTGCGATCAGTCGCTACTTCAACGTCTACGCCAATAGGCAGGGCCTGGCGCAACGACGGCAAAAGCTGCTTTACCCGATCGACCACTTCAATGACGTTGGCGCCCGGCTGACGCTGGATGTTCAGCAGTATGGCGGGCTGGTTGCCCACCCAGGCCGCCTGGCGGATGTTTTCTGCGCCTTTGGTTGCGACGGCCACATCGCGCAGGCGCAGGGCGGCACCGTTCTCGTACGCCAAGATGAGCGACTCATAATCTTCGATGGAGCGCAGTTGGTCATTGGCATTGATGGTGGTTGATCGGTTCGGACCATCAAGGTTTCCCTTCGGCTGATTGACATTGGCCGATGTGATGGCACTGCGTAGATCAGAAAGTGTCAGGCCCCGCGCCGCCAGGGCTTGCGGGTCTGCCTGGATGCGCACAGCCGGTCGCTGCCCGCCGGCAATACTCACCAGCCCCACACCCGTAATCTGGGACAGTTTCTGAGCTACGCGGATATCGATCAGGTCACGCACGTCATACAGGGGCAGAGTGGGAGACGTAACGGCCAACGTAATGACTGGCGTGTCGGCGGGATTGACCTTGTTGTAAACGGGCGGCGCGGGCAGATCATTGGGCAACAGGTTTGAAGCCGCATTGATCGCCGCCTGTACCTCCTGTTCAGCCACGTCCATCGCCAGCTCAAGATCGAACTGCAAGGTGATGGACGACAACCCCCCAGAGCTGGTCGAGCTCATTTGAATAAGGCCCGGCATCTGGCCAAACTGCCGTTCAAGCGGCGAGGTCACCAATGCCGCCATGACGTCCGGACTCGCACCAGGGTATTCCGTACTGACCTGTATGGTGGGGTAATCCACCTCGGGCAGCGCCGATACCGGCAGCATGCGATACGCCAGGATGCCCGCAATCAACAACGCGATCATGGCCAAAGTAGTGGCCACCGGACGAAGAATGAACAGGCGGGAAATATTCATGGCAAGGTCAACCCGATGTCCTGCTAATGAGGTGCGCCGACGCCGGGAGCACCACGCCGTCCACCGGGCACCGGTGCCGGGCGCGCCGCGTCTGCCGTGGCTGTCACAATTTCTACCCTGGAGCCTTCCCGCAGCCGGTCGACACCTTCGGTGACCACACGCACACCGGCCTCCAGACCCTGGGTGATTGCCACTTTATCGCCTTCCACTGTTCCCGTTTCGACTCGGCGGATTTGCACTGAATCCGAGTCGTCAAGTGCATAAACGAACGCACCTTGCGACCCCTGCTGAATGGCTGCGGCCGGTGCCACAATGGCCGGCAATCCGGTTCGCACCTTGAGACGAACGTTGACGAACTGATTCGGAAACAGGGTTTCGTCCTCGTTCTCGAAGCGGGCCTTCAGCTTGAGCGTGCCCGTGGCAATGTCTATCTGGTTGTCGATGGATTCCAGTTGGCCGGTGGCCAGCTTGCGGGTGTCGCTGCTGTCGTAAACATCGACTTCCAGGGGGGAACCTTGCCTGAACTGCTCCAGCACCTCTGGGACCCGGGCTTGCGGCAGGGTGAATACGACCGATATGGGCTGCGTTTGAGTCAACACGACCAGCCCTTCTGTGCTGCCCGCCGATATCAGATTCCCTTGGTCGACCTGGCGCAAACCCAGACGCCCGTCCATCGGCGCCACGATCTCGGTGAAACTGAGCTGCAGCCTGGCATCATCCACCGCCGCCTGATCACTTTTTTGCGAACCCAGATACTGCTGGACCAACGCCACCTGCGCGTCCACCTGCTGCTTGGCAATGGAGTTCTGCTTGAAGAGCAATTGATAGCGCTGCAGGTCGCGCTGAGCATTTTCCAGCTGCGCCTGGTTTTGCCTTTGCTGCCCCAGTGCCTGATCCAGTCTGATCTGATACGGACGCGGATCAATCCGGGCAAGCACGTCACCCTTCTTTACCTTTTGCCCGTCTTCAAACAACACCTCTTGCAGTTCGCCGTCGACCCGGGCCCGTACAGTGACAGTGTTGTAGGCAGTAACGGTACCAATGGCGCGGTAGACGACGTCAATGGTGCTGTCCTCGGTGGTGGCGATGCGCACGGGAACCGGCGCACCCATCATGCTGCCCATGAAAGGAGCACCGCCACCAGGCCGGCCCGCCGGCGCCGGCTTGCTGCCGCTCCAGTACCAGTAGGCCGCCAGTGCCACTACCACGATGAACACCGCCCACCACCAGGGGCGGGAAATACGTCGCCTGCCCGCTTCGGGACGCAAATCCGACATGCAAAGTTCTCCAATAGGAAATCAAGCCGCTATTGTCGCCAATTCCATGAAAGGCGCGAACAAAAAATAGCCAAATGAAATCGACCGCAACAACTTTCCAGCGGGTGGAGTATCGACGGTCAAAGATTGCAGCGAGCCAGGCGAAAAGGGATATCGCGCGTGACCGGCTGGGGCTTGAGCTCGTTGTCCTGGGTCGAAAAACGGATCCAGATTACATATTTATTGGCGCTCATTTCGGGGAAGACACCCAGATCGGCATCAACCCAGGTGCGCAGCAGCTGATAGGTTTTGCCAGTGAGCATTTCTTGATAGGCACCCTGACGGGCTTCGAGCGACTCGATGTCACTGGAGTCACGAAGCATTCGCAGAATCAGGGCCAGTCCGCTATACAAGGGCAGAAACGGGCTGATCCATTGCTTGAGGTCGTTGACCCGGACCTCGTGGGGTTTGATCTGCCAGGCGTAATACGAGGGGATATCGGCCGGGGACGAACCGCCGGGCACAGCCAGCCTGCCACGCAGACTGGCCAGCCATTCGTTGTCGCGCAACCCCTGCCCGATTCGCCCCTGGGCGCCAAGCGCAGCCGCCGCATCCTGAATTTCGGTCAGCATTGCATCAAGGGCACTGCCGTCAACGCCCGGATGCTGCCTCAGGCTGCTGAGGGACACGCGCTGGCGTTCAAGATCTTGAAGCACCGAGCCACGCAGATCTGTGCGCTCGGAAACTTCGAGCAGATCGAACAGGGTATCAAGAGCTATCTGGTGGTGGTGAACATCTGGGCCGTCGGCAAAGAAAAAAAGCCTGCCAAACAAATGCTCGACCCGGAGCAGAGTTCTAACGCGTTCGTTGCAAGGATATTCATAAAGAATCACGCGACCAGTAACCTTTTGGTGGTTAGTACACTTCGTCCTTTCCGCTGGAGTCGCGCCGAGCTGCCAACTTGCACCAGGCATCATGCAGCGCCCGCGAGCGCGCCTCGAGTTCATCCAGAGTTGTGCCGCCATCGTTGAGCACGATGTCGTCGGCGGCGGCCAGACGAGCCTCGCGGCCAACCTGCACCGACATGATACGCTCAATAGCTTCTTGCGTCAGCCCGCTACGGGCCTGTACACGGGCAACTTGGGTGGCCGGATCGCAGTCGACAACGCAGATGCGATCCACCTCATCGCGCCAACGCCCCGACTCTATCAGCAACGGGACAACAAATACAAGATAGCATCCCGTGGCCTGCTGCGCCTGCTCGCGTGTAACCTGCCTTATCATTGGGTGAAGAATGGCTTCAAGCCGTCGCCGGGCGTCGGGGTCTGCGAACACAAGCTCGCGCATGGCTCGGCGGTCGAGCGACCCATCCGGTGCAATGGCTTGCGGCCCGAACTCGGCACGAATCGGCCCGATCGCCGCCCCGCCGGGTGCTGTCAGCTGATGCGCAATGGCATCCGTGTCGATAACGGAAGCGCCCCATGAGGCGAAAAAATCGGCTACCTGTGTCTTTCCGGAGCCTATTCCACCCGTCAAGCCTATCTTCAACATGGGACAAATCCCTTCCAAGCCAAAACTTTAAATTTACCTTAGTCCCATGCGAACGGGCGAGCTTTGCCTGTTAAGATAAGCCTGAATTTGCCGGCCACATGCCTTTGAAAGCAAGTCGCGTCCAAGGCGCGTGGTGTTCATAAATCCAATTTCAACGACAACATACCATGACAGCCGCATCACGCCGCTATGCTTATCTGAATTCAAAGATCAGCACCCTGACAGCTTGTGCAGTAATGGTCGTCCTGACGGGCTGCGCGGGTCAGCAGGAATCTGTGCGATACCAACAGCCCGAGTCAACACTTACCGACGCCCAGGCACAGGCGCGGGGACGCAGCACCAGCCTCGCTCCATCGCAGATTCAACTTGGTTTCGGCGAAGATGCTGCGCGGCGTGAATCGCAGGCCGCCGCCACCGAAGCGCAGCAAGCCACCCGTGAAGCAATGGCTGCTCAGATACGACCGCTGCGTGAAGCCAAGACCTTCTTGGGAACGCTGCCCTGCTTGCTGGGGGGCACATGCGACACGAGCCGTGTCACGCTCACATTAGCGCCCAATGGGCAATGGCGTGCCAGGTCGCAACCACTTTCAGGAAGTGGTACTACAGCGGCAACGGCTCAGCAGGGCTGCTGGGAAGTAACCGGGAATTCGCCGTGGCGCATCCGCCTGAGTCTGGACAATTCCACGGCCTCGGCCGCCAGCTTCACCTTCGTCAATGACAATCTGCTGCGGGTCAATACAGTAAACGACCAGCAGCCGCTGCTCGATTTCCACCTGACCCGTCAGGCCGATATAGACGGCATTGACGAGTTGAGCGGTTCACCCGCACCAAGCTGCAACTGAAGCCCTGCAACCCGACGAGCCAGTTCGACCGCATTGCGCACCTGCAACTTTTGAAAGCAGCGTGCGCGATGCGCTTCGACAGTGCGTTGGGACACACCCAGTTCGGCGGCAATTATCTTGTTGGGCATGCCCAGGGCGACATACTCCATGACGTCGCGCTCACGCGGGGTCAAGGTTGAAATCAATGTGGTGATCGGCGGGTTTCCGTTCATGCCATTCCCTTCTTATTGTCATTAGTTTGAAGGGATTCTGTCATAAAGTGCAACATATTGTCGCCTGTCAGTTCTGACAGATTCAGCCTACTGATTCCAACCCGCCGCGCCGCGTTCAACCGTGGTACTGCATCTCCAGATTATCGATCAGGCGCGTTGAGCCCAGTTTGGCCGCCGCCAGTGCGACCAATGGTTCACCGGCCCGAATCTCGGCTGTCGTGGGCACTCCCAGATCGCGTTGGCGCCGCACCGATACATAATCCACACTCCAGCCTCGCCGAGACAGTTCTTCGCGCGCCTCGCCTTCCAGCTGCAGCTGGTCATGGCAACCCTGTTCGAGCCGCTGTTGAATCTGGCGCAACATAGCGTAAAGACGTGGTGCTTCTGCCCGCTCGGCTGGTGACAAATACACATTACGCGACGACAAGGCCAAGCCATCGTGGTCGCGCACTGTCTCGTGAGCCAGAATATTCACGGGCAGCTGAAACTGACGGCACATGCTTCGTACAACCATCAGTTGCTGATAATCCTTCTTTCCAAAAACAGCCACACGCGGCTGCACGCAAGAAAACAATTTCAACACCACCGTTCCGACGCCGGTAAAGAACCCTGGCCGACACTCGCCTTCGAGTATGCCGCCCAGATCGCTCGGCGGCTGAATCTGGAAGCTTTGCGGCTCGGGGTACATCTCGCTCTCGCGCGGCGCAAACAACACATACACATCGCGTTCGCGTTCGAGCTTTTCGATGTCGGATTCGAGTGTCCGCGGATAGCGATCAAAGTCTTCGTTGGGGCCAAACTGCAGGCGATTGACAAAAATACTGGCCACCACCGGACTGCCATGCTGGCGAGCCAGCTTCATCAATGCCAGGTGACCGGCGTGCAAATTCCCCATGGTGGGCACGAACGACACATGCAACTGCCCACGCAGCTGATCGCGCAATTCTTCGATTGTGTGTACTACTTTCAAGTAGGTCTCCGTCGGGGGCGCCTGCTATCAGGCTGCCGCTGCCGTATATGACAAGCGCACGTAGATGGGCGCGTAAGGTTCTGCCTGCGTTATTTCGAGCAGTGATTCTCGCGAAAGCTCGAGCATGGCCAGGAAGTGTACGACGATGACAGCAATGGCATCGCCCTGCTGTACGCGCTCACTGAACAATTCCGAAAACTCCATGAACCGAACATTGGCGAGTCGACGCAATATTTGGCTCATGTGATCGCGAACCGAGAGCTGCTCGCGAGTGATGCGGTGGTGCGCGTTAAGTTTTGCCCGTCGCATGATGTCAGCCCATGCCTGCCGAAGATCGTCGGCACTGACTTGAGGTAAAGCGCGCTCGACACGCAAGTCCATGAACGCATGGCTGCGCTGAAAATCTCGTCCCAAACGCGGGAGCTGGTCGAGCTTTTGCGCAGCCAGCTTCATCTGCTCGTACTCGAGCAGGCGACGTACCAGCTCTGCCCTGGGATCGTCAGGTTCTTCGCCAGTGTCGGAGTTCTTGACCGGCAACAGCATTCGGGACTTTATCTCGATAAGCAAAGCCGCCATAAGCAGATATTCGCCCGCCAGCTCGAGATTCTGATTCCGGATCTGCTCGACGTAGGACAAATACTGCTGCGTTACCTCGGCCATGGGAATATCCAGCACGTTGAAGTTCTGCTTGCGAATCAGATACAGAAGCAGATCCAACGGCCCCTGAAACGTCTCGAGAAAAACCTCGAGAGCATCAGGAGGAATGTATAGATCCTGAGGAAGCGAGAACAGAGGCTCGCCGTATAAGCGAGCCAACGCTACGCTATCAACGACGTCGGGTGTGCTGTCGATCCTGGGGTCGACCAGTGCATTCAGATCATCGGCCGAGACGGACGCAGTCATTGACTTGAGTTATCAGTCGGTCTGGTAGACGTAAGGACGCTGGTTAACCCGGCCCGAGCGATAGTACTCAAGCTGTTCGGGGTCAAGGTTCTTGTCCCACAGGAGCGCGCGCCCTTCACGCTGGCGCTGCTCGGTGTCGGCATGCTTGCGCTTGTACTCATTAATGAATTTCGTGATGTCAGATTCGTAATGGCGGGCCATATGCTTCGTATCGCTACATTTAACGTCAACCGAGAGTTTAACGCAGTCGAACAAAGTTAGAATGCCGGGATGGCGTCAGACACTCTTGCACCCCCGCCCCCGCGACGTTCGGCTTCCGAACAGAAAGCGGTTCGCATGATCCCCTTTATCGTGGGCTGTGCACTATTCATGCAGATGCTTGATTCCACAGTCGTCGCCACTGCCTTGCCCACCATGGCGCAGGCTCTGGACACCACCCCGGTCAAAATGAACGTGGCCATTACCAGCTACCTGCTGGCACTGGCCGTCTTTGTTCCGATAAGCGGGTGGGCGGCCGACCGCTTTGGCGCCCGCAAAGTGTTCGTCGCGGCCATCGTACTGTTCACTGTAAGCTCTGCAGCCTGTGCACTGGCCCAAAGCTTGCCGCAACTGGTAGTGGCCCGCACCGTGCAGGGAACCGCAGGCGCCATGATGGTACCCGTAGGCCGGGTACTGCTGCTGCGCATGACTCCCAAGGCCCAGCTATTACGCGCCATGACGTTCCTGTCCATGCCTGCCTTGCTGGGCCCCATTGTCGGCCCACCTCTGGGCGGATTTCTGGTTGACTACGCATCTTGGCACTGGATATTTCTGATCAACATACCCGTGGGTGCGCTCGGCGTTGCCCTGGTCCTTCGATATATCGCTCCGGATATCCCCGAAGACTCGGCCAGACTCGACTGGCTCGGGTTCATCCTTAGCGGAGTCGGCCTGGCAGCGCTGGTATCGGGATTCGAATCGATCAGTCACGATGACGTGGCCGGCAGCCATGTACTTGCGTTACTGGGCACGGGTTTGATATGTGGATTGCTCTACATTTGGCACGCCAGGCGTCACGACCACCCCATCGTCGACCTGTCGCTGCTGAAAGTGCGAAGCTTTGCCATTGCAACCTTGGGGGGCAACCTGTGCCGGCTCACCGTAGGTGCTTCACCCTTTTTGCTGGCCATGATGCTGCAAGTGGGTTTTGGCATGTCAGCCTTCAGCGCGGGCATGATCACGTTCAGCAGCGCCGCAGGCGCATTGTTGATGAAACTCGTGGCGACCCCGGTCATTTCACGCTTCGGATTCAAACGCGTGCTGGTTGTGAACGCAGTAATTGCGGGTGTGCTGGTCATGGTCTGCGGTCTGTTCAACGCCCAAACACCTATCTGGATCATGATCGGCGTATTGGTGATCGGAGGGCTCTCACGATCCCTGCAATTCACTGCCGTCAACACCCTTACCTACGCCGACCTGGGCTCTCGCGAAATGAGTCGGGCCAGCAGCTTCTCGTCCATGATGCAACAACTGGCCATCAGCCTGGGCGTAGGCGGGGCAGCGCTGGTGCTGAACCTGAGCATGAACTTGCGAGGGGCCGACCATCTCGAGCCGGTCGACACCTTCTGGGGCTTCATGGTGCTGGGCCTGATGGCTTGTCTGTCGATGTTTTCGTTTCTTGGATTGCCGGGCGATGTTGCCCAGCATCTTCGCAGCAAGGGCAAGGGCTGAGCCCTTACCCGCTCATCAGCATCACAAGCTTGCAATCCGGACGAATGGCAGAACGAAAGGTAATCTGGCGGTAGCTGAGCACGCCCTGGGACGGATGCCGGAACTCGCGGCTGCCGCCTTCCCGTTCGACCACCGCCTGTCGGCGCCACCAATGCGCGAACACGGGACTATCGCGCAGCAGGCCGTCTATCAGCTCGCGCACATCAGCTTCTTCGGCGTAGGCCGCCACGTCAGCACGAAACTCGGCAACAACCCGCCGCGCACGCGACTCCCAGTCGACCACCAGTTGGGGAGCGGCAGGATCAAGAAAAATATAGCGCAACAGGTTGGGATTCTTGACGCGGTCGGGCCAACCATCGAACAAATGAAGCATGGCTTCATTACGGGACAATACGTTCCAGCAACGGTCGAGCACGTAAGCCGGCACAACGATGTTATGAACGCAGTCTTCCAGCCCCTCGGGCAATGGATCGACAAGAACGCCGCCATGTTCCGGATCGGCACAC
Organism: Pusillimonas sp.; assembly: GCF_029263785.1. Classification (GTDB taxonomy): domain Bacteria; phylum Pseudomonadota; class Gammaproteobacteria; order Burkholderiales; family Burkholderiaceae_B; genus Pusillimonas. Next base: position 67,204 of record NZ_JAJUFE010000002.1, read on the forward strand.
TCGGCCAGCTCGAACAGGTACTGCCGCTCGGCGCGGGTAAGGTGCAGCACATTGGCCAACCGCGCCCATACTGCCGGTGAAACAGAGACATCACGCCCCTGTTCGATCCACGTGTACCACGTGACACTGATGCCGCCAAGTTGAGCCACCTCTTCCCGGCGCAGGCCGGGCGTGCGTCGCCGCGTGCCCGAGGGCAAACCAACGCTATCCGGAGAGATACGCGCCCTGACGCTGCGCAAAAACTCGCCCAGTGCCGCCCGGCGAACGGAGCGGGCCTGCCCGTCACCGGCGCGGCCTGCTTCATCTCGTTTATCGGAACCAGTCTCTGGAGTCGTCATCGCCTGATGCGTTCCCGGTTGATGGGCTCAACGTGAAATGGACTCAGCGCAGGACACTGGCCAGACTGCGCCGTACATCTTCTTCGTCACGGCCACTGCGTCTGACGTAATCCGCCAGCTGATCCGGTCCGATATGTCCCACGTTGAAATATTGTGATTTCGGATGACTGAAGTAAAAGCCCGACACGCTGGATGCGGGGTACATGGCGTAACCTTCGGTCAGCTGCATCCCGATTTCCTCGGGCTTCAGATACGTGAACATGTCCTTTTTTACCACGTGCTCGGGACACGCCGGGTAGCCCGGAGCGGGACGAATACCCTGATATTTTTCGGCGATCAGGTCTTCGTTGTCCAGTGCCTCGTCAGACGCATATCCCCAAAGATCGCGTCGCACCCTGGCGTGCAGGCACTCGGCGAACCCTTCCGCGAAGCGGTCTGCCAGGGCCTTGAGCATGATGCTTGAGTAGTCGTCGCCGGCATCCAGAAACTCTTTGTCGCGTACTTCGATTCCCAGGCCACCCGTGACAGCGAACATGCCGATGTAGTCCATGACCCCGCTATCCCTGGGGGCAATGTAGTCAGCCAGACACTTATTGTCCACGCCTTCACGCTTGACCGTTTGCTGACGTACATTGCGCCAGGTAAACAGCACCTCGGAACGTGATTCATCACGATAAATTTCGATGTCTTCGTCATTGACCGTGTTGGCAGGATAGAACGCCACCACCCCGCTTGCCGTCAGCCAGCGACCGTCGATGATCTTGCGCAACATCGCCTGGCCTTCCTCGAACAGTTTGACGGCCTGCTCGCCAACAATCTTGTCCTTGAGAATCGCCGGGTACTGGCCAAAGAGGCTCCAGGTCTGAAAAAAAGGCGTCCAGTCAATGTACTTTGCGATTTCTGCAAGATCGTAATTGGCGAATACACGCCGACCGATAAACTTTGGACGCGGAGGCTCGTAGCTGCTCCAATCGATGGCAGGACGCCCCGCACGCGCCTCTTCGAGCGTGATCAGCGGAGTCTCCTTCCGGTTCGCATGGCGCCTGCGCACCGTTTCGTACTCTTCGGCCACTTCAGCCAGATAGGTATCGCGTGAATCAGACATCAGGTTCGTGGCCACGCCTACAGAGCGACTGGCATCCGGCACATAAATGACCGGACCCTGGTACTGGGGTGCTATCTTTACGGCCGTATGCACCCGGCTGGTGGTGGCGCCCCCTACCAGCAGGGGCATATTGCGGCTGCGGAAATATTCGTCACGCTGCATCTCTGAGGCCACGTACGCCATTTCTTCGAGGCTGGGAGTGATCAACCCCGAAAGTCCGATCATGTCGGCCTTTTCCTCTTTGGCCTTGGCCAGAATGTCGGCACAGGGCACCATTACGCCCATGTTCACGACTTCGAAGTTATTGCACTGTAATACGACCGTGACAATATTCTTGCCAATATCGTGAACATCACCTTTGACGGTGGCAATAACGATCTTTCCCTTAGGCCGCACGTCACCGCCGGCTGCGGCAATCTGGCGTTTTTCTTCTTCAATGAAAGGCACGAGGTGACCAACGGCCTGCTTCATGACCCGGGCTGACTTGACCACCTGCGGCAAGAACATCTTGCCTGCGCCGAACAGGTCGCCGACGACATTCATGCCGTCCATCAAGGGACCTTCGATGACCTGAATCGGCCGGCCGCCTGCATCCTCGATCTTCTTCCTGACCTCTTCGGTGTCCTCGACAATGTAAGTGGTAATTCCATTGACCAGCGCATGGGTGAGCCGCTGCTCTACCGGCTGCTCACGCCAGGTCAGATCTTCTTCCTTGCGCATGCCTGTGCCACGCACTGTTTCAGCAAACTCAACCAGACGTTCGGTATTGCTGCGCGCGTCATTGGGATCGGTGCGACCCACCGGCTCGGCTCGGTCAAGCACGACGTCCTCGACAAGGTCGCGCAAGTGCTTGTCGAGATCCTGGTACACGCCCAACTGGCCGGCATTGACGATACCCATCGTCAGACCTTGCTGAATGGCGTAGTACAAAAATACCGTGTGAATCGCCTCGCGCACCGGTTCGTTGCCGCGGAACGAGAAGCTGACGTTGGAAATGCCCCCCGACACCCGTGCATGCGGCAGATTCCGCGTAATCCAGCCGACGGCATCGATGAAGTCCATCGCGTAGTGATTGTGTTCGTCAATGCCTGTGGCAATGGCGAACACGTTGGGGTCAAAAATGATGTCTTCCGGCGGAAAGCCCACTTCCTCGACCAACAGCTTGTACGCCTTGCCGCAGATCTCCTTGCGACGCTCGAACGAATCGGCCTGGCCTTGCTCATCAAACGCCATGACCACAACCGCCGCACCATACTTGCGGCACAGTCTGGCATGCTCAAGGAAGGGTTCCACTCCTTCTTTCATGGAAATCGAATTAACCACGGGCTTGCCCTGAATACAGCGCAGCCCGGTCTCGATGACTTCCCATTTGGAGCTGTCGATCATGATGGGCACTCGTGCAATGTCCGGCTCGGACGCAACCAGGTTCAGGAACCTGTGCATGCACGCTGCCGAGTCCAGCATGGCCTCATCCATATTGATGTCGATGATCTGCGCGCCGTTTTCCACCTGCTGACGCGCCACGGCCAGCGCCTCTTCGTACTTTTCTTCCCGGATCAGGCGCAGGAACATCTTGCTGCCCGTCACGTTGGTGCGTTCGCCGACGTTGATAAACAATGAATCCGCGTCGAAGTTCAATGCCTCGAGGCCCGACAGGCGCGTACGCACTGGAATGACCGGCACTTCCCGCACCGGCAGGTCGGCCGTCTTGGCGGCAATGGCCCTGATGTGTTCAGGCGTCGTACCACAACATCCCCCCACCATATTGACCAGGCCTGCCCGAGCGAACTCTTCCAGCAACGAAGACGTGTCTTCCGGTGTTTCGTCAAAGCCGGTCTCTGCCATCGGATTGGGCAAGCCGGCGTTGGGATACACGCAAATATAGGTGTCGCAGATTTTCGAAAGTTCGGCCACATAGGGGCGCATCAAAGCGGCACCCAGCGCACAGTTAAGACCGATGGTGACAGGGCGCGCATGTCGCACGGAATTCCAGAACGCTTCAACGGTCTGCCCTGAAAGTATTCGTCCAGAGGCGTCTGTCACGGTTCCCGAAATCATGACGGGCAGACGCACGCCCCTTTCCTCGAACACAGTTTCAATGGCAAAGATCGCCGCCTTCGCATTCAGGGTATCGAAGATCGTTTCGAGCAGGACGATATCAATTCCGCCATCCAGCAGCCCGTTCAGCTGTTCGGCGTACGCCACACGCAGCTCGTCGAAGGTGACGTTACGAGCTGCGGGATCATTGACATCAGGGGAAATTGACGCTGTCTTGGGTTGTGGCCCGAGGGCACCCGCTACAAAGCGCGGACGCTCCGGAGTGCTGAACTCGTCGCAAGCCTGGCGCGCCAGGCGAGCCGACTCCAGATTCAGTTCATACGCGATGTGGGCCAGACCATAATCACCCTGAGCAATGGAGGTGGCCCCAAAGGTGTTCGTCTCGATAACATCCGCACCCGCATCGAGATACTGTCGGTGGATGTTCAATATGAGGTCGGGCCGCACCAATGACAGCAGTTCGTTGTCACCCTTCACATCCTTGGGATGATCGGCAAAACGTTCGCCGCGAAAATCCAGCTCGGTGAGCTTTTCCTGCTGGATCATGGTGCCCATGGCGCCATCCAGTATCAACATGCGCGATGCCAAAAGGCGCACAAACTCGGCGCCGCGAGTGTACGAGGACAGGGGGTACGGCAAAGCTGGATAAGACACGTGAACAACTACCTAAAGAAGAAAAACAGAGCGTTGCTGAAAGGCGGGGAACCGCCTGTTCAGACAAACCGGTGCAAGACAAAGTCTCGGGCGGAAATGAGAAATCATTGTATCGGCCAGACCACCGACCGCGCTTCAAAAACGCTGTGCAAAACGGCAAAACACGCCTGAAAGGCCGCATAAACAGGTCAACATGAGTAAAACTCATCTTATTCTTTAGCTTTACTCGTGCTAAAGCAGGGGCGCTTCCCGCGTGTTAAATTTCGGCCTGAAAGTGCTTTCGGTTCATGACGCCATTCCCGGCTCATGATCTGCGAAAGTTCAATGGGAAACAGACCGCCGTCGCTTTTTTTTGACCGCGAAAACTGTGCTGCCCCCGCAACGGTAATGTGCTCATGCACCAGCCCGACACCAGCCTTCACGAGCCCATTGCCTTGCCATGTTCGCAACCCGTCATCAGCAAGCCAAGCAATGGTTTTTTCCTTACGGCGTGCGGGGACGCACGCCTTGCTCTGAAACCCATCATGACTATTTTCATCCGGGCCGGCGCCTGCGCTGCCCTTGCCCTCTGCCTCGCCCCTTCCTACGCGCAAGATTCCACCCAACTCGAACGCATTGTCGTCACGCCAGGCCGCATTGCCCAGTCACAAGCCAGCGCCCTGGGAGACGTCACCGTAATCAGCCGCGAAGAACTCTCTATGGCTGGCCAAAACAATCTCGCGCAGATCGTTTCTCGCCATTCGGGGATTCAATACGATGATTATGGTGGCCCGCAGACATTGAACAGCGTGTTCGTACGCGGGGCCAATTCGAACCAGACACTGGTGCTTGTCGATGGTGTCCGCATCAATAGTTCGATCGGGGGCTACCCGAACTGGAACGCCCTGGACCCTGCCATGATCGAGCGGGTTGAGATCCTTCGGGGGGCAGCCAGCAGCCTGTACGGTTCCGACGCCATCGGCGGCGTCATCAATATCATCACCCGACAGGCCGAAGGCGACCAGCCGTTCAGTGCTTTTGCAAACTTTGGGGCGGGCTCCTACGGTACCTTCAAATCAAGCACCGGCATTTCCGGCGCGCAAGACGGATGGAACTATGCATTTTCAGCCGCGATGGCCGGCAGCGACGGCTACAGTGCCACCAACAGAACTGAGCGTTTCGGCTATTTTCATCCGGATCATGATGGCTACCATCAACACAGCATCTCCGGGTCGCTGGGCTACCGGTGGCGTCCCGGTCACCATGTGAATCTCTCAGCCTACAACAGCTATATCCATGGCGACTATGACGAATTCCAGACCGACCCCGCTTTGACCGTCACGCGCCAGCAGGCCTACACGCTGACAAGCACCCATGACATCACTGACAGGTGGCAAAGCATTCTGCGACTTGGCCTGACAAAGGAAACCGGACAGTCACTGACCCCGCACTGGTCAAATTTATATTCCAGCCTGCAACGAAGCTACACCTGGCAGAACAATCTGCAACTAACGCAAAATCAGGACGTATCGCTGATACTGGAACGCCTGGAAGAACGGATCCGAAGTTCCGACCTGTTCGATCAGGACGCGCGCAATACAAACTCGGGCAATCTCGTCTGGCGCGGACAATTCACCCGCCACCACCTGCAGGCCAGCCTGCGCAACGACGCCATTTCCGGCCACGGCAGCCAGACCACAGGCTCGCTGGCCTACCGCTACGATATTGCCCCCGGCTGGCAGCTTGGGGTGGCCGGCAACACTGGCTTCAAGATGCCCACCATGAGAGACCTGTACGGCCCCTGGAGCGCCAATCCAAACCTCCAGCCCGAGAAGTCGCGCAATATTGAAGCGAGTCTGAAGTACACCTCGAAGGCCTACGATCTGAGCCTGACCGCCTACCGGAACAAGGTGCGCAATCTTATAAACGCTGACGAGAACTGGATACTTCAAAACATCGACTCGGCGACGCTGCGCGGCCTGAGCCTTACCGCAGAACGCCATTGGAAGGACACGACAATCAGTGGCGGCTACGACTATCTCGACGCCCGCAACGACCAGACCGGCCTTCAGCTTAGCCGCCGCGCGAAACATGTGTACCGCGTAGGCGCACATCATCGCATCGGCCAACTCGAACTGGGCGCCCAGTACCAGTTCACCGGAAACCGCTACGATGACTCCACGAATACCGTCCGGCTGGGCGGCTACGGCTTGCTGGATCTGACAGCGTCGTATGCCTTCACCTCCGCCGTCGCTGTACAGCTGCGCTGGAACAACGTTTTCGACAAGGACTACGCGAATGCGCACGGCTACAACATGCCGGGGTCAAATGTCTTCGTAAACCTTTCTGTGAAGATGTAGGCGAAACCGGCTTCGGAGTCAAAAAGCGATGTCATGCCAAGCTCATGCACAGCCCCTGATCAATGCATCGCTTTTGGCATCCTGGGGCGCCCGACTCGGCCTGCACCCGATACGGCACTGGATAATGGCTTTTATCCTGCTGTTCGCCTCAGGCTCCGCTCCGGCCTCCGCCCCCGAGCGAGTAGTCACTCTGGCCCCGCACATCACAGAACTGCTGTACGCCGCGGGTGCCGGCCACACTTTGGTCGGCACGGTCATCAGCAGTGACTACCCGGAGTCAGTCAAAACCTTGCCAAAGGTAGGAGACGGGGCCGCCAGCATCAACATCGAAACGCTCATCAGTCTTCATCCTGACGTCGTTCTCGCCTGGCAGGCTTCGGGGGCCGTGGCCGCTGCCACCCCTTTACTCAAAAGCGTCGACATTCCCATTACCCTGATTGCCCCCGAAAGAATGGATGACATTCCCGACGCCATCGAACAACTGGGCACGCTTTTGGACACACAAGCCGCAGCAAGCTCGCGGGCATCAAACATACGAGAAACCTTGGCGGCCTTGCGCAGCCAATATGCCCGGAAATCGCCCGTTTCTGTATACATCGAAATCGGCGCTGCTCCGCTTTACGCGGTTGGCCGCGACACGCTTCTGAACGACGCGCTGAGCACCTGCGGCGGCTTCAACATTTTCCGGGACAGCAAGCTCCCGGCCCTTCCCATCAGCCCGGAACGCGTGCTTCACCAACGTCCTCAGCTTATCTTGATAGCCACGACGAACCCTGACCAGTTGAACGAGGCTCAAGCACGTTGGGGGAGACTCGGTCTTGGCCCGACCCATACGAGGATTTACGGCATAAACCCCGATGCTCTCTTCCGCCCAGGACCTCGGCTGGTTGACGCCGCCGTCGCTATCTGCCGATATCTTGAAAAGGCGCGAGAAACGTTTGGCGCGATGGATACCGCGACGGAGGCGAATTTATGATCTGTCAGGGTTTTTAAGGCGCCTGGACGGGGGCTGCCCTGTAAAAATGGGCGCATCGTGCGGTCCGGCTGCGCCGGACTTCCCGGATCTGCCTCGTCCGGCGGGCGTCGGCCGAACTCAACCTCGCTGCTACGCAGCTCGGGATTCGGCAGACGGCCGCCGTCTTCCCCGCCTCCCTTCGTCAGCATCCGGCGCACGCTGGACGCCCTTTTTTACAGGGCAGCCCCCGTCCAGGCTACATAATCTCCAGTGCGACCAGAACACATACAGGCGTAGGAAATGCACCCCTGGGATACAAAGTGCCGATCACCTTCAGCCCACCACCACCCCCCAGTCTCAGGCCCTGGGACGTCTGGTGTGTTGCGCGCCGTCCGACCACGCCGCGCAGCCGGAGCGTTTGGGGAGGCAAGCCTCGCGCATGTTTGAGCGGCACGATTGTCGGACCACAGGTCCGACGCCGCGAGTTCGCGAGGCGCCCCAAACGTTTCGACTGCAAGGGGAGCCCGGCAACGCCGGGCCGCAGGGAGCGGCGCGCAACGCACCTGACGTCCCAGGGCCTTTAAGAACCCATGATGGCCAATCACACGCAAATGACAGATCATCCCGGTTGCCGGCGCCATTCCTGCACAAACCTCACCAAATGCATTATTCTTTTATATTCATCGCAGCAACCCCTTCCAAGACGGCAATCCGGTCACTCGCACCCTTTACCGCAAGTGCACCTCCCGTCACCGAATGCCAAATCTCTCGTAAATGACTCAATCAGACACCTTCAAGCTCGCCGGACGCGAATTCACTTCACGCCTGCTCGTCGGCACCGGAAAATACAAAGACTTCCAGGAAACCCGCGCCGCCATCGACGCCAGCGGTGCTCAGATCATTACAGTGGCAATCCGCCGGACCAACATCGGCCAAGATCCCGACCAGCCAAGCCTGCTCGACTACCTTCCCCCGTCCCAGTTCACCATCCTGCCCAACACCGCCGGCTGCTACACCGCCGTTGACGCCGTACGCACCTTGCGACTGGCCCGAGAGCTGCTCGATGGACATGATCTCGTCAAGCTCGAAGTCCTTGGCGACCAGAACAACCTCTTCCCCAATATGCCCGAAACATTGGAAGCCGCCAAAACACTGGTCAAGGACGGCTTCAAGGTCATGGTCTATTGTGCCGATGACCCCATTCAGTGCCGCATGCTGGAAGACATCGGCTGCGTCGCCATCATGCCCCTGGCCTCGCTGATCGGTTCCGGCATGGGCATCCTCAACCCCTGGAATCTGCGTCTGATCATCGACCAGTCCAGCGTTCCCGTGCTTGTTGACGCCGGCGTTGGTACGGCCTCCGATGCTGCCGTTGCCATGGAACTGGGTTGTGACGGCGTGCTGATGAACAGTGCCATCGCCGGTGCCCGCAATCCCGTTCTCATGGCCAGTGCCATGAAGAAAGCCGTCCAGGCCGGACGTGAGGCATTCCTTGCAGGCCGCATGCCCCGCAAGTTTTACACCGCCGATCCAAGCTCGCCAACCGAAGGTCTTATTCAGCCAAAATAGTGCTGTTCAAGGCTAGTTGTTCGATACCAGTTTTCGTCCAGACATGATCCCAAACACTCTTTCCATCGCCGGAGTCGATCCCTCCGGCGGCGCCGGCGTACTGGCCGATGTCAAGGCCATGAGCGCCCTGGGCGCCTATGGCATGGCAGTTATTGCTGCGCTTACCGCCCAGAGCACCCAGGGCGTGACCGGCGTGAGTCCCGTGCCCGCAGCATTTGTAGCTCAACAGATTGATACCTTGTTTGCCGATGTACGGGTTGATGCCGTCAAGATCGGCATGCTTGGCCAGCAGCCCGTCACACGTGCCGTCGCCGAACGCCTGGCCCATTGGAAGCCGGCCCATATCGTGCTGGATCCCGTCATGATCGCCAAAAGCGGCGACGCCTTGCTGGAACCCAGCGCAGTCAACGAGCTGCGTGAGAGCCTGCTGCCACTGGCCACCGTCCTGACTCCCAACCTGCCAGAGGCCGGTGTACTGGTCGAAGCATCTGCCGTCAACAACCTGCGCGACATGCGTCGTGTCGCCGAAAAGCTTCGCCGTCTGCTCAATGACTCCGGTGAGCGCTGGGTGTTTCTCAAGGGCGGCCACCTTCCAGGCCAGGATACCATCGACCTGCTTCATGACGGCGACCGCATGATCGAGCTTCCGGGCCGTCGCATCGATACGCGCAATACCCACGGAACTGGCTGTACCTTGTCTGCCGCACTGGCTGCGCTGTTGCCTCAAACCGGTGGCGACATGCCCGAAGCCGCCAAGCGCGCCAAAGCGTATCTTGTTGCCGCCATTGGCCAGGCAGACAAGCTGAAAGTGGGTTCCGGACAAGGCCCCGTTCACCATTTTCATGACTGGTGGTAAGTGTCCGTCGATACACTTGAATCGAAACCAATCGATACAGAATCGGTACAATGACCCCAGTTTGTTCTTCCTTCTTTTCTTGATGTTATGACCGCAACCGGACTATCCGACACCGAACTCGCTCGCTTCAACATGGTAGAGCAGCAGATCCGCCCATGGCAGGTTCAGGATCCCAAAGTCCTGCAAGCACTATTTGATGTGCGACGCGAGCGCTTCGTACCGCCACATATGCGGGCCTTGGCATTTTCCGACATCGAACTGCCTTTGGTCATCAACGCCGTCGATACCCACGAAACCATGCTCACCCCCAAAGTCGAAGCCCGCCTGATTCAAGAGCTTCAACTTGAGCCCACCGACTGCGTCCTTGAAATTGGCACGGGTTCCGGCTATCAGGCGGCATTGCTTGCACGCCTGGCTCAGCAGGTAACCAGCATTGAAATCGACAGCCGCATCGCGGCCTTCGGCACCGACAACCTCAGGCGCAGCCAGGTCGACAACGTCAAGGTTGAAGTCGGCGACGCCCATGCAGGTTGGGGTACAGCCGAGTACGACGCAATCCTTCTGACAGGTTCGGTACCTGCCGTTCCCGACGCCCTCAAGTACCAGCTGAGCATCGGGGGTCGCATGGTCGTGGTGGTGGGAACACAGCCGGTCATGACTGCCTGTCGTATTACGCGAACCAGTGCCGCCAGCTTCGACACCGAAGGCCTGTTCGACACCGTCATCAAGCCACTGCGCGGTACGGCAGTGTCTCAGTTCAAGTTCTAAATGCGTCCGGGCCCGATGCGTTACGTTCTCGCGGCAGTCATCAGTTTCGCCGCCTGTTTTCCGGCATTGGCCCAAGACCTGCTCGCAACCTGGGCAGCCGCCTTGCAGCGTGACCCGATTTACGCTGCCGCACGCGCCGGACGAGATGCCGACCAGGAAAAGATTCCCCAGGCGCGCGCCAAGCTGCTTCCTTACATCACTCTGGATTCGGCCGGCGAAATCAACGACGTACGCAGGACCAACTTCCAGCATCACGAAACCCGCGGCGTTGGCCTGTGGGCCCTGACCCTGACCCAACCTATTGTCGACGTCGGCACCTGGAGCCGCCTGCGGCAATCAGAATACATCGCAGACTCTGCCAACCTGGCCCTGCAGCAGGCGTACCAAGACCTCATCTTGCGCGTCTCGCAAGCCTACTTCGATGTGCTTGCCGCACAAGATACGCTGAGCACAATCCAGGCACAGAAACGCGCCGTCGAAACACAACTCGAAGCTGCCGAGCGTGGCTTCGAGCTGGGCGCTACCACCGTCACCGACATTCACGAGGCGCGTTCGCGACTTGATCTTCTCAATGCCTCTGAGATCGAAGCGCAGAACGCCCTTCAGATCAGTGAAGACCAGCTTGCAAAAATCACCGGCGAACGTCCGGCCGAACTGGCTGGGCTTGATCCCGAAACCTCGTTACCCCCTCCGGCTCCGGCGCGCCTCGATGACTGGACCGCCCAGTCTGCGCAGGCAAGTCTGGATGTCGCTCGCGCGCGTCTCGACACCCTTATCGCCGAAAAACAAATCGATATTGCCAAGGGCGGCCACTACCCCACGTTAAGCCTGTATGCGCAGACAGGTAGCGCGAGCGATCGCGGAATCAACGGCCAGCGCAACGGCCCTCGCTCGATCGATTCCGCTGTGGGGCTGCAACTGTCAATCCCGTTGTTCAGCGGAGGCGAAATTTCGTCTCAGGTTCGCGAACAGACATCCCGCCTTCAGCAGGCTCGTTATATTTACGAATCGGCCAAGCGTCAGGCCGTGCAATCGACCCAGCAGTATTTTTCGGGAGTGATATCCGGCCTGTCTCGCATTGAGGCTTTAAGGGCCGCCGAAAAGTCCAGTCTGGCTTCACTTGAGGCCAACCGTACCGGTTATGAACTGGGCGTACGGGTCAATATCGACGTGCTCAATGCCCAGCAGCAGCTGTACGAAACACGGCGTGCCTTGTCGCGCGCCCGGTACGAAACGCTGATGAACAGCCTGCGCCTGAAGGCAGCCAGCGGCATCCTCAGCGATGAAGACATTGTCGCCATCAACAGCCTGCTCAAGGTCCCGACGCAACTATCCCAGTAAGCGGCCACACGTCCAGGCATATTCACGCTTGACGCCAAAAAACGCTTCAGGCTCGTATCTTATTGATCAGAGCCGTGGTAGAGCGCTCAAATTCGAACGGAATTGCTACCGCGCGACCACCCCAGGATTCGACCAATGCGGTTTCGGGCAAGGCCTTCATGTCGTAGTCGCCCCCCTTTACGATGATATCTGGTCGAAGCTCAGAGATCAGTTCGAAAGGTGTGTCTTCGTGGAAGCTCGTCACGTACGAAACGCTGGAAAGCGCCGCCAGCAAGGCGGCGCGATCGGACTGCGAATTCAGGGGCCGGTCAGCACCCTTTCCCAGGCGCTTGACGGAGTCATCTGTATTGACAGCCACAATCAGGGTCGCGCCCAGTTGTGCCGCCTTGTCGAGATACGTTGCATGACCCCTGTGCAGAATGTCGAAGACGCCGTTGGTGAACACCAGCGGCCGGGCAAATTCGCCCGAACGCGCAATACATTCATCGCGCGTCAGCATCTTTGACTCGAACCGGACGCTCATGCGTCTGCCGCAGCCGGCTGGCCTCGGGTAAGGGTCTTGCGATAGCGGTTGAGATCCTGAACCGTGTTGAAGGTGGTGTCCAGTAGCAAAGACAGGTTGTGCAGGATCCGGGCACTGACCTTGCCCTCCCATTCCTTGTCGAAGCAAATCTGGTTATCAAGCCAGTTCTCGAGCCAGCCGGGGCTGGGCAGCTTGGACTGAACGGTGTCATTGGGGAACATTTCCTTGTTGACGTGCAGGTTCGTCGGATGCAGGGCCTGCGGCGTCCGATGGGCCGAAGCCATCAACACGCCGATTTTGGAAAACGCCAGGCGGGCAGACTGACCGAACTCCTGACCCTGATTTACAAGCGCGCGTTTCATGTAACGCAGGTACGCTCCCGCGTGGCGTGCTTCGTCTTGCGCAATGATCTTGTAAATAGCCTTGATAACGGGTTCGGTGTGCCAATCGGCGGCGCGACGATACCAGTGATTGAGCCGGATCTCGCCACAAAAGTGCAGCATCAGGGTTTCGAGTGCCGGAGCGGGATCGAACTCGAAACGCACTTTGTGCAGCTCTTCTTCGGTGGGAACCAGCTCGGGACGGAAGCGGCGCAGATACTCGATCAGGGCAAGAGAGTGTTTCTGCTCTTCGTAAAACCAGATAGACATGAAAGCGCAAAAATCGCTGTCGTCACGATTGTCGCGCAAGAACATCTCAGTCGCTGGCAAGGCCGCCCATTCTGTGATGGCGTTCATCTTGATGGTGTAGGCCTGTTCGTCCGACAGTTTGCTGGCCTCGAACTGATCCCAGGGAATATCAGTGCCCATATTCCAGCGCACTGCTTCCATTGATTTGAACAATTCAGGATAAAGCATAGAAATCTCTCTTAGTATTGGTGAATCGACTGCATTGGAATACCCACGCAAGCCTGATCGCCAAGCTCGAGTCTTGCCCCGCCAGGATAAGACGGAAACTTGACAAACTCATGAAATAAAGCGTAATACCCAATTCAATGGGCCGCAAGTGCCCAGATTGCAACACCGATCGCTACCGCCACTGTGGCAGCAAAAACTATCAGCAAGCGGTTGGTCTGCTCCTGGGCTTTTCGCAGACGCAGCAACTCGGCATGCAGGTGTGGTTTGATGTCAGGCCTTGCCAGGGCTGCATAGGTCAGGCGCGGCAATTGGGGCAGCATTTGCCCCCACTGCACCGCCTCTTGTTCGAGGCGCTGACGCAAACCGGCGAACCCCACCCGTTCGCGCATCCAGCGCTCCAGGTAAGGCTTGGCTGTCTTCCAGAGATCGAGATTGGGATCCAGCTCGCGCCCCATCCCTTCGACATTGAGCAAGGTTTTTTGCAGCAACACGAGTTGGGGCTGAATCTCGACGTTGAAGCGCCGTGAAGTCTGGAACAGGCGCATCAGCACCTGTCCCAAAGAAATTTCCGCCAGGGGGCGGTCAAAATACGGCTCGCAAACGGCTCGCACAGCCCCCTCAAGCTCTTCTTCGCGCGTATCCCGGGGTACCCAGCCAGACTCGATATGCAACTGGGCAACACGACGGTAATCCCGCCGGAAGAACGCCAGGAAGTTTTGAGCAAGATAGTTTTTATCATGCTCGGACAACGATCCCACGATCCCGAAATCAAGCGCGATATAGCGCCCCAGGGTTTCAGGTGCGTCCGACACATAGATATTGCCGGGGTGCATGTCGGCGTGAAAAAACCCGTCTGTAAAGACCTGCATGAAAAAGATCTCGACACCGGTACGCGCCAGCAACTCGATATCCACCCCGGCATCCCGCAGTCGGTCGAGCTGACTGACGGGAATGCCGTGCATGCGCTCCATCGTGAAAACGGTGCTGGATGTGAACTCCCACACCACTTCGGGCACCATCAACAGGTGATGCCGTCCGGTATCCGGACCGAAATTGCGACGCAGCTGACTGCAATTGGCGGCTTCCCGCATCAGATCGAGCTCATCGTGCAAATACTTGTCGAACTCGGCCACTACCTCGCGCGGCTTCAGCCTGCGACCGTCGGGCAGCAGTCGCTCGACAATATTTGCCAAAATCCGCATCAGGGCAAGGTCTTTGTCGATGACCCTGAGCATGCCGGGGCGCAGAACCTTGACGGCCACCTCGCGACCATCATGCAAGACCGCGAAATGCACCTGTGCCACCGATGCCGAGGCAACAGGATCTTTTTCGAAGTGCTGGAACAGGACATGGGGTGATGCCCCCAAGGCCGTCTCGATGCACGCTGCTGCCTGCTCGGACGGAAATGGAGGCACCCGGTCTTGTAGCAGGGCAAGTTCCGTGGCCACATCCAAAGGAATAAGATCACGCCGGGTCGAAAGAACCTGACCGAACTTGACGAAAATCGGCCCCAGTGCCTCAAGCGCCAGCCTTAAGCGCACTCCGCGCGCCATGCGCGGCGGCCGGCCCAGCCGGACCACTTTCAACATGCCATAGGCAAGCGGATGCTTGATGCTGGAAAGAACGAGCTCGTCGAGCCGGTAACGCAGGCAGACAAAGATAATTCGGATCAGGCGACACAACGTCAACATGGTTACGCCGGCCCCATATGAACCGTACCACGCTCAAGACGCTCTACCCGGTGCTCGAGCTTGTTCAGGCGTTGCGCCAGTTCATTTACGCCACTACGCCAGTCTTCGAAGGCGTGCCGCCCCAATACCTGCCTGCTCTCCTCGACCAGATACTCGCCCAGGTTCTCGGTGATGCGGGTGGCAGACTGTTCGACACCGCGAGCCAGACTACGCGCAGCCGACACAATTCGGACCGCCGCCACGTCACCTACCAGTCGCGCCAGATCGTCTTCGGCATCCCACCGCAAGCCGCGAGCAAGCTCGGAGACGACCTGCGCCAGCCCGGCATCGCCTTCAATGTGAAGCAAATCTGTAATTTCGTCGGTATCTCCGCGCCGCAGGATGTCGGGAAGTTTTGCAAGGCCGCCACGGGGCAAGGTGAGTGTGACGTCGGGCACAATAGACTGATCCGATACCTCGACCATACCGTCTGAACCGATGGAAAGGCTGATGTCCCAAGGTATGGCAACGAAGCGGACCGTCTTGCCGGCATGACGTGCCAGTCGTTGTGCGGCCCAATCCTCCCGACGCAACAAGGCATTGAGCAGTCGGGCAGAGACAGAAGCCGGAACAGGTAATGGCGCAAATGCAAGCATGAGGAATCGGAAAGCCGCGTTACAGCAAGCTATTCAAAGGGTATCAGGCCCTAAGTTTAACGGTTTTGACGATTTGAAGCCGATTGCCAGTCTCAAGAAAAAGCACCCCGGAGAACGCGCCGTGCGCGCCCTTGGAGTGCTTCGACGGAAAACGGGCTGGGCACCCTAAAAAATCGGGCCGCCCATTTGCCGGTTAATGTGCCTCTTCGCCGCGAATCTGCTGTATGCCTGCCAGCAACCAACCCGCGCCATCGGCCTTGTACAGATTCCAGACTTCTTCGAAGCGGAACGCCTCGGCTCCCGGGGCTTCACGCAGCATGCCCGAATACCTCACACTGGCAAGGTGCCCCCCGGCGACCTGTTCAATGCCCAGCAGCTCGGCATTCAGCAGTACGACCTCGGTATGCTCGGGACGTCCTTCGCGTGCCTCGATCTGAGGACGGAATTCCGCAATAAGATCGTCGGTCAGGTATTCGCTGAGCTGGTCGGTGTCGCCCCGATCCCAGATGCCCTGAATGGCGATGAACTGACGCTTGGCATTGGCCAGGAAGGCGGCGGTGTCAAACCCTTGCGGGATGAACCAGCCGTCTTGGGGTTGCTGGGCTGCAGCTGCCGGTTCAGTAGACGGCGACGACGGTGCGGCGGCCGGCGCGGGCCGGGACCACTCGGACGCACCCATGCTTTCACGCCGCATTGCACCGCCCGCGGCCTGATGTGCCGCACTGGGACCGCGCAGGCGACGAACGATGAACATGATTGCGAAGATCACCAACGCGATCAGGATCAGGCTGGACATCATCTCGAGGAACGCGCCCCCTAGGCCAAGGTGGGACAGCAACGCTGCAATACCCAGCCCGGCGGCTATGCCGGCCAATGGGCCGAGAAAACGGGACATGCCGCTTTTAGCGGCGGTTCCGGCGGCAGCGGCACCCGGAGCAGCCGCTGACGAGGCGCTACGCTGCGTGGTGGTAGCCGCTGGCGGGGCAGAGGCCGCCGGCTGATTCTGCGTTACACGGGAAGACTGCTTGCCAAAGCTTTTTCCGCCCCCGAAACGACGTGCCTCTGCGTCGAAGGACATCGACACCATGCCAACCGCGCTTACCGCGAGGATTGCCATGGCAAAAAAACGGGATATCCGTTTGCTCATTGAGTGCTCCTGTTTTGAACTGACACCATCTGGGGCGCCTGGCCAGGGAAAATGGAATGGTCGCAATGGCGGACCCACCAAGGGTGAGCAGGCCATAGCTTACGTTTACCTGAATAGTAGCGTAATTCTGACCGGCACCCAATACTAAAGTTCAACGCAGCTGCAATTAACCGAGGTTCACGCCCTCATGCAGCGCGACGAGCCCGGCTGTCAGGTTGAAGTAGCGCACTCGGGACAGGCCTGCTTCCCGCATCATTTGTGCAAGAGTTTCCTGATCGGGATGCATGCGTATTGATTCGGCCAGATAGCGATAACTTTCTTCGTCGCCCGCGACCTTTTTCCCGAGCCAGGGCAGGATATTGAACGAATACCAGTCGTAAGCCGGTGCCAGGGGTTTGGCAATCCGGGAAAACTCAAGCACAAGCAGTTTTCCGCCAGGTTTCAGCACACGCCGCATCTCGGCAAGCGCCTGTTCCTTGTGAGTCATGTTGCGCAGTCCAAAGGCTACGCTTACGCGGTCGAAATATCCGTCGGGGAATGGAAGTTTTTCGGCGTCGCATACTGCGGTAGGCAGAATAAGACCGGCATCCACCATGCGGTCGCGCCCCACTCGCAGCATGGAATCGTTGATGTCGGTAAGCCATACCTGACCGCTTGAGCCCACACGTCTGGCAAACGCCTTGGCCAGATCACCGGTTCCACCGGCGATGTCAAGAACCTTCATGCCGGGCCGGACATCGGCGCGCGCGATGGTAAATGCTTTCCAGGCGCGGTGCAGCCCGGCAGACATCAAGTCATTCATGACGTCGTACTTGGCCGCCACCGAATGAAACACCTCGGCCACCTTGCGTGCTTTCTCGGCTTCTGCAACGGTCTGAAAGCCGAAATGAGTCGTGTTGGTACCGGAGTTATCGGAACGAGAATCTTCCATAATTGCGCGCTTTTTCGATGCTTGAACAGACCATTTTAGATGAAACCCGCTCAGAGGGGCCGATCATCAGGTCGACGGTTTCCGGCAGGTAACACATGCCGTGCGTACAGCCAATTGGCCTGCCGGCCAGCAACCGGCGCCTCTGCGCAATTAACAAACCTGTAATAATCAAGCCATAAGATGGCAGGCTACATCAGTCAACCCGTATTCCTTGCGAGACGATTCAGTCATGAGTACCACCATATTAGTCATCGAAGACGAGCCGGCCATTCAGGAATTGATTTCCGTGAATCTGAGCTATGCCGGACACAAGGTTCTTCGAGCGTTTGACGCCGAGCAGGCGCAAACCCTGATTCGCGCCGAGCTGCCCGACCTGATACTGCTGGACTGGATGCTGCCGGGCGCTTCCGGCATAACCTTGGCCAAAAAACTGCGTAGCGACGACCGCACCCGTCAGGTTCCGATCATCATGCTGACGGCAAAAGGCTCCGAACATGACAAGATAGAAGGTCTGGAAGCCGGTGCCGACGACTACATCACGAAGCCCTTCTCTCCCAAAGAGCTGATGGCGCGGATCAAGGCCGTCCTGCGACGACGCGCGCCGCAACTGACCGACGACATCGTAAAAATAGGTACACTCTCACTGGATCCTGCAACGCATCGCGTAACTGGCGACGGTGTAACCCTGACAATCGGCCCCACCGAATTCCGCCTCCTGCATTTTTTCATGACCCACACCGAACGCGTATTTTCACGCGCCCAGCTTCTGGACCAGGTTTGGGGAGACCATGTATTTGTCGAGGAGCGAACGGTAGACGTGCACATCAGGAGGTTACGTAAAGCTCTCGAGCCCACCGGTCACGACAGTCACATCGAAACGGTGCGCGGCGCAGGTTACCGATTCACCGCGCAAAAGCCGGTGCACCCGAACTGACACTGACGAACACCAGCACTGCTGCTTCTTCCAGCATGACCAAAACCCTTTTCTCCATCTGCATCTGGGCTCTTGTCGCCTGGTTAATTGGTCAATGGATCAATCCCCAAACCGGCTGGGCGATCCTGACATTCGGTTTGGTCAGCATGATACTCATCAGCGGCATCCAGTTGTCGCAGATCAAACGATGGGTAAAGAACCTGGATGCCCCTCCCCCGCCGTCGATCGGCCCGTGGGATGAAATACTGGCCCCCATCTACCGAAAATTGCGTGCCAATCGTCAGGAAATCGACGAACTGCGCCGGAATGTCGACAGCATCATGCTCGCAGCGGGCGCCTTGCCGGACGGTGCAATTACGCTGGACGAGGAAATGAACGTCACCTGGTGCAATCCGATGGCGTCCGAACATACCGGCCTGAACCTGGAAACCGACCGCGGCTTCAGCATCTTCAATATTCTGCGCACGCCAGAGTTTGCAGCGTATGCGCGTCGGGACGACTGGAACGAACCGCTGCTGCTGCACCTGACTCGTGACGGCCGGGACCGTGCGCTGCTGGTACAACTCACCCGCTATGGCGTCAAGCAGTTCCTGATCGTCACACGAGATGTGACGCAACTCGAAAAGCTTGAGACGACCCGCAAGGATTTCGTCGCCAACGTATCGCACGAATTGCGTACGCCACTGACCGTGCTGGCAGGCTTTCTTGAAACCATGCACGACATGCCGCAGGAATCAATCAGCGACGAGCAGCGCGAGCAATATCACACGATGATGGTTGAACAGGCGAGCCGCATGCAGGCCATTGTCGACGACCTGCTGACGCTATCCACACTTGAATCGTCGCCCTCGAGCCAGGGCAAGCCGGTGCGGGTCAGCGACCTGATCGAAATCGCGCTGCAGCGTGCCCGCAGCCTGTCGAAGGATCAACACGTATTCGTGGTAAACGTCGACCCGAACCTTTACATCACCGGCATCGAGTCTGAACTGGCATCCGGTATCGAAAACCTGCTTACCAATGCCGTACGCTACACGCCCAGGGACGGAACCATTACCGTCAGCTGGTACAAGACCGAGTCGGGTACAGCCTGCTATTCCGTACAGGACACCGGCATTGGCATAGCCGCCCACGACATTCCGCGCCTGACCGAACGCTTCTATCGCGTAGACCGGGGCCGGTCACGCGCCACCGGCGGCACTGGCCTGGGCCTGGCCATTACCAAACATGTGGCCATGCGACACGACTCCGAGCTGAACATACGCAGCCGACTGGGGGCGGGAAGCCTGTTTTCGCTGGAGTTTCCCGCCTCCCGAGTCGTGCCTCCCGACGAATCGATGGCGTAGGCGCCCCCGTCGTCGGCTTGCTGTCCTGCCGACTGCCGACGAAGGCTGGGTATCTTGCGAGGGACTAGACCAGAACGCGCTCGATTCCGCCGGCATTTGCCTGCCGGACGTAGTCTTCCATCCAGGTTTCACCCAGGATATGGCGTGCCATTTCGACAACGATGTAATCGGCATCCACACCCGTATCGCCCTGAAAGCGCGACAACCCCTGTAAGCAAGATGGGCAGGAAGTAAGCATCTTGACCTCTCCCTGGTAACCGTCGGCTCGAAGCGTCGCCTCGTTCTTGCCGAGCTCTTCGCGCTTGCGGAAGCGTACCTGTGTCGACACGTCGGGACGTGTCACGGCCAGTGTGCCCGACTCGCCGCAACACCGATCTGTCTTGATGGCGTCTTCGCCCACCAGCGACTTGACCGTTTTCATCGGGTCCTGAAGCTTGAGGGGCGTGTGACAGGGGTCGTGGTACATGTAGCGCACGCCCGTTACCCCATCCAGCCTGATGCCCTTTTCGAGCAAGTACTCGTGGATGTCGATCAGCCGGCAACCCGGGAATATCTTGTCGAACTCGTACCCTGCCAACTGGTCATAGCAGGTGCCGCAACTGACGACAACAGTCTTGATGTCAAGATAGTTGAGAGTGGTTGCCATGCGATGGAACAGTACGCGGTTGTCCGTGATGATTTTCTCGGCCTTGTCGTTCATGCCGTTGCCGCGCTGCGGGTAGCCACAACACAGATACCCCGGCGGCAGCACCGTCTGAACGCCTGCATGCCACAACATGGCCTGAGTCGCCAGGCCCACCTGCGAGAACAACCGCTCCGACCCGCAACCCGGAAAATAAAACACGGCCTCGGTATCGTGCGAAGTGCTGACCGGGTTACGAATGATGGGTACGTACTCGGAGCCTTCGATATCCAGCAACTTGCGCGCCGTCTGTTTGGGCAGGCCACCCGGCATCTTGCGATTGACGAAGTGAATCACCTGCTCGCGTATCGGCGCCTTGCCAACTGTTGCCGGAGGATGTTCGATCTGCTTGCGTGCCGGTGCGGCAAGAATGTCATGGGCAAGGCGCTGAGCCTTGTAGCCCACGTCAATCATGGCGGTTCGTGTCGCCTTGATTACTCGCGGGTCTTTCGCATTCAGAAAGAACATGGCCGCGGCCGTACCGGGGTTGAACGATTTCTTGCCCATACGACGCAGGAGCGCCCGCATTTCCATGGACACATCGCCGAAGTCGATGTCGACCGGGCATGGGTTGTAGCATTTGTGGCAAATCGTGCAGTGATCGGCCACATCCTCAAATTCGCCCCAATGCTTCAGGCTGACGCCACGACGTGTCTGCTCTTCATACAAGAAAGCCTCGATCAATAACGAGGTGGCAAGAATCTTGTTGCGCGGCGAATAAAGCAAATTGGCACGCGGCACGTGGGTGGCACACACCGGCTTGCACTTTCCGCAACGCAGACAGTCCTTGATGGCGGCCGAGATCGCGCCGATCTCGCTTTGCTGCATGATCAG
This sequence comes from Pusillimonas sp., assembly GCF_029263785.1. GTDB lineage: Bacteria > Pseudomonadota > Gammaproteobacteria > Burkholderiales > Burkholderiaceae_B > Pusillimonas. The sequence continues at coordinate 88,764 of NZ_JAJUFE010000002.1, forward strand.
CGACTCGTGCCCCAACAAGTTGAAACTGGGGGTCCAGGCATGTCGCAAATCGGCTCCCGGCATCAGCTTGCCGGCATTGAATCGCCCTTGCGGATCGATGCGCTGCTTGTATTCCTGGAAGGGCTGGAGCTCTTCTTGCGTCAGGAATTCGTACTTGGTCAGTCCGATTCCATGCTCACCGGAAATGACGCCATCCAGATCGCGTGCGATCTTCATGATGCGCGCCACGGCCTCGTTTGCCTCGCGCAGCATCTCGTAGTCGTCGGAGTTGACCGGAATATTGGTATGAACGTTGCCGTCGCCCGCGTGCATGTGCAAGGCAACAAAAACCCGGCTGCGAAGGACACGATCGTGAATCGCCTGTATTTCGGCCAGTACCGCCGCACAATCAGCACCGGCGAAATACCGCTCCATCAGCGCCTGGACTTCGGTCTTCCACGAAATGCGAATGGTGTGATCTTGCAGCACGTCGAACACGCGAGCATCCGGCTGGGACGCCACGCGATTGGCCAGCGTGCGTTGCTCGAGGTCTTCGATGCCCAGATCCTGCATGCGGCCCAGGCTTTGCGCCAGGGGCTCGTCAAGATTCAGCAATAGCCAGTTCCAGCGCTCGCGCACCTGCCTCAGCGTGGCAACGGCGTCGCGCACCCGCTCCTGCAAGATTTCTTCGCGCGTGTGCTCGGCGTCTTCGTGGTCTTCGGTCTTGCCCACCGGCAATTCGCCGGACGACAGAAACAGTTCGAGCTGATCAAGCAAGCGCAATTTGTTGCGCGTGGAAAGCTCGATATTTATGCGTTCGATGGCGTCGGTGTATTCGCCCATGCGATCAAGGGGGATCACGACGTCTTCGTTGATCTTGAAGGCGTTGGTGTGGCGCGCAATGGCGGCAGTTCGAGCCCGGTCGAGCCAGAAACGCTTGCGCGCGTCGGCACTGACGGCTACGAATCCCTCGCCATGGCGCGTATTGGCAATACGCACGACTTCGCTCGCCGCTTTTGCCACGGCATCGGGGTCGTCACCCACAATGTCACCAAACAAGGCCATTTTGGGGAAGGTTCCCCGCTTGCTCTTGGTGGAATAGCCGACCGCGCGCAGATAACGCTCGTCCAGATGTTCCAGGCCCGCCAAAATGGCACCCATCCGTTGCCCTTCGGTATCCAGATAGTTCTTGACCTCGACAATAGACGGGATGGCGTCACGAGCTTGACCAAAAAACTCCAGACAGACCGTGCGTGTATGCGCGGGCATGCGATGCAATATCCACCGCGCCGAGGTGATCAGGCCGTCGCACCCTTCTTTCTGAACGCCCGGCAAGCCTGCCAGAAACTTGTCAGTGACGTCCTTTCCAAGGCCCGCCTTACGAAAACGGGCGCCTTCAATAACGAGGGTTTCGCTGCGCAGGGGTCGGGTTCCCGGAGGCGCGGCACCATCAAACCACTCAAGCTTGAAAGTCGCCTGAGGGGCGTCGTGAATCTTGCCCAGATTGTGGTCCATGCGGGTGACTTCGAGCCAGTTGCCTTCCGGATCGACCATGCGCCACCAGGCCAGGTTGTCCAGTGCGGTGCCCCAAAGCACGGCCTTCTTGCCTCCCGCGTTCATGGCAACGTTGCCACCAACGCAGGACGCATCGGCAGAAGTCGGATCAACGGCAAATACGAATCCGGCTGCCTCGGCCGCCTCGGCGACGCGGCGTGTCACCACTCCGGCGCCCGACCAGACCGTGGTTACGGGGGCATCGACCCCGGGCAGGGTGACCGCCTCGACCGGACCGAGTTTGTCGAGCTTTTCGGTATTGATGACGACCGAGCGCCAGGTCAGGGGAATGGCTCCGCCCGTATAGCCGGTACCGCCGCCTCGGGGAATGATGGTCAGGTCCAGCGAAATACAGGCGCGCACCAAGGCTGCAATTTCGTCTTCGGTATCAGGCGTGATCACCACAAAGGGGTACTCGACACGCCAATCCGTGGCGTCTGTCACGTGCGAGACACGCGACAGGCCGTCAAACTTGATGTTGTCCCGGTGCGTTACGCGGGACAGGCGTTTCAATACCTTCTTGCGCAGAACGGCTGTCAGTTCAAACTCGGATTCGAACTGTGCCACGGCGCTGCGGGCCGCCTGAAGCAAATGCGCCACGCGCTCGTCGCGCTCGGAATCGTCCGCCTGGCGGCGCTTGTCAATTTCGGCCAGCCGATGTCGCAGTGCCTCGATCAGCGCGTGCTGCCGCTTGGGACTGTGCAGCAGGTCGTCCTGCAAATAGGGATTGCGCCTGACCACCCAGATATCGCCCAGAACCTCAAACAGCATGCGGGCCGATCGGCCCGTGCGTCGCTCGGCGCGCAAATCTGTCAGCCACTGCCAGGCTTCTTCGCCCAGCAAACGACAGACAATTTCACGGTCGGAAAAAGAAGTGTAGTTGTAGGGAATTTCGCGCAAACGAGGCGCGTCCGCCGGGTGTGCTTTGGCGGAAAGCAGTTGGCTAGCGAGAGGGGCGTTCATGGCAATGGAAGAGAAAACCAGGCTGGCAACCAGTAAGTTTACTTCATCGCTGTTTTGCCAAGCCGCGACAGCTGCGGCGCGCGCCCTTTACACGCCGTTTACGGCCTCGGGAAAAAACCACAACAGGGCGGCCGTCATCACCACATAGCGCAGGAACTTGCCCAATGCCATAAAAAACACGCACGGCCAGAACGGCAGCTTCAGCCATCCGGCAACGACACACAAAGGGTCGCCCACGACCGGAAGCCAGGAAAAAAACATGGCGGCCGGCCCGAAGCGGTGCACCCAGGCGCTGACGTGATGATGCCACCGTCCGGCCGACTTCCGGCGCTGAGCTTCGATATCGACGTGCCCATGTTTCTCGCGCCATCGCTCGTAACCCTTTTCGGCACCCAGCCCCATGGCATAGCTGATCACCCCTCCGATGGTATTGCCCAGGGTGGCGACCAGCACGGCGGGCCAGAACATATGAGGAGACAGTTTGACGTAGCCAAAGACGGCAGGCTCTGAGCCCAGGGGCAGAATGGTGGCCGACACCAGACTGACGACGAAAATGGCACTTAACCCGACCCGGGGCAGAGCCAGGGCCGCCAGCAACCAGTGTATCGAAGAGCGCAGCCAGGCTTCCATAGCGCGTAAGTGTATCCGCTTTCAGGGCATGTTCATCAGGGGAAATTGGCTGGGCGAATTTACCGCTGTGATATTCTTTCTTGCACTCTACTTTCTCGCCCGCTCTTTCCATGTCCAACGACTATCTCAAGCGCATCCTCAACTCCAAGGTTTACGACGTCGCCGTCGAATCCCCTCTCGAAACCGCCCCCCTCATTTCAGCGCGCATCCAGAACAAGGTTCTTCTAAAGCGCGAAGATACCCAAGAGGTGTTCAGCTTCAAATTGCGGGGCGCCTACAACAAGATGGCAAATCTTGGTCCCGCAGAGCTCAAGCGCGGGGTTATTGCTGCTTCGGCCGGCAATCATGCCCAAGGGGTTGCGCTGTCAGCGCGAAGGCTCGGCTGCCGCGCGGTGATTGTCATGCCCACGACCACGCCACGCTTGAAGATCGATGCGGTAAAGGCACTGGGCGGTGAAGCGGTGCTCGTCGGCGATAGCTACTCCGACGCCTACCAGCACGCCATGGAGCTTGAAAAGAAGGAAAAGCTCACCTTCGTCCATCCCTTCGACGACCCGGATGTGATCGCCGGTCAAGGCACGGTGGGTATGGAGATTCTGCGTCAGCACTCCAAACCCATCGACGCGGTGTTCGTTCCAATCGGCGGGGGCGGCCTGATTGCCGGTGTAGCGGCCTATATCAAGCAACTGCGACCCGAAACCCGCATTATCGGCGTGCAGACCGTCGACTCCAACGCGATGATGCGCAGCGTCAAGGCAGGACGCCGGCTTGAGCTCAACGATGTCGGGCTGTTTTCAGATGGTACGGCGGTAAAGCTGGTGGGCGCGGAAACCTTCAGGCTTGTACGCCAATATGTAGATGATTTCGTTGCTGTCGATACCGACGCTGTGTGCGCTGCCATCAAGGATGTCTTCCAGGACACGCGCAGCGTGCTTGAGCCTGCGGGCGCGCTGTCGCTGGCGGGCGCAAAGCTTTACGCCGCCCAAAACAAGTGGAAGAACAAGACACTGGTGGCAATAACCAGCGGCGCCAACATGAACTTCGACCGCCTGCGCTTTGTGGCCGAGCGCGCCGACGTCGGCGAGGCCCGCGAGGCGCTGTTTGCACTGACGATCCCGGAGGAGCGCGGGAGCTTTCGCAGGCTCTGCGAGGCATTGGGCAAGCGCAGTGTCACTGAATTCAACTACCGGATCTCGGATGCCGAACAGGCACATGTTTTCGTCGGGGTACAGATCAGCTCGGCGGACGAACCTGAAAAGCTGGCGAATACGTTCCGCAAGAAGGGACTGGAAGCTCTGGACCTGACTGGCAACGAGCTTGCGAAGACTCACCTTCGGTATATGGTGGGCGGCCGCTCGCCTCTGGCAAAGCACGAGATGCTGTTCCGGTTCGAGTTTCCCGAGCGGCCGGGTGCGCTGGCCCGCTTCCTGCAGGCGATGAATCCGGACTGGAACATCAGCTTGTTCCATTATCGCAATCAGGGAGACGACTATGGTCGTGTTCTGGTCGGAATGCAGCTGCCGCCGGAAAGTAGCAAGACGGATGTGAAGGGGTTCCTGGAATCGCTGGGATATCCATACTGGAACGAGACTAACAACCCTGCGTATCGCTTGTTTCTCTGATTCATTACCCCGAGACATTGCCGCGGGGGCTGAAGCCACCACCTTTTGCGACGCCGCTCTGCTGACAAGCTTCGCTTTGCGGGAGGCATGCCGGTTACGGGTTTATGCCATGACGCTGACCCCGCCCGGCATGCCTGAACCAGGTGGCCGGGCGGTTTAAGAAGGCGCCCTTCGGCGCCCGGCTCGGAGGCACCGGGTGAAGCCGGCTCGCGATTGCGCGAGTTGCGGCTTAAAAGGAGCAGACGCTGTAAAGAGGCAGGCCGGTTTCCTTGAGGGCCTTGGATCCGCCCAGATCGGGCAGATCAATGATGGACGCGGCTTCGACTACGTTCGCGCCAAGGCGCTGCAAAAGCTTTGCCGCGGCAAGCATGGTGCCGCCGGTGGCGATAAGGTCATCAATCAGCAAGACACGCTGGCCGGGTTTGACGGCGTCGGAGTGCATCTCAACCGTGGCATTACCGTATTCAAGCGTGTATTCTTCAGCCAGGGTATGAAAGGGCAATTTGCCCTTTTTTCGCACGGGCACAAATCCGAGGTTAAGCTCGTAGGCCAGTACGGAGCCCAAAATAAACCCACGCGCGTCGATGCCGGCCACCAAGTCGAGACGCTGACGCATGTAGCGATAAACAAACAAGTCGACCAGAACCCTGAAAGACTGCGGATCTTGCAAAACTGGGGTGATGTCGCGGAAGGTGACGCCGGGTTTCGGCCAATCGGGGACACTACGTATCGCGTCGCGAATGTAGTTGACGGGATCTGTATGCATGGAAAATCGACGAAAAGTCCTGGGATGCTGAGCAGCAGTAACTATAACTCCAATCATCCCGTTTCAGGCGTCACTTTTGGCCGAGGAACCGTCAGCGTTTAAAATCATCCAATGAAAAGCATGCACCCAACGATTGCATCCGAGCCCATCGCGTCGGCGCGCCGCACACTGTCCACAGAAATCGATGCCCTGATCGCCCTGCGCGACCGCCTGGACGAGGATTTCTCGCGCGCGGTGCAAATGGTGCTGGCCTGTGAAGGCCGCGTGGTGGTCACTGGTATCGGCAAGTCCGGGCACATCGCCCGTAAAATTGCGGCGACGCTCGCCTCAACCGGCACACCTTCATTTTTCATGCACGGCGCCGAAGCCTTGCACGGCGACCTGGGCATGCTCACCAGCCGAGACCTGGTACTTGCCATTTCGTATTCCGGTGCTGCCAGCGAACTGCTGACCGTGCTCAGCATCACGAAACGCATGGGCATTCCACTTATCGCCATGACAGGCAATGTGCAGTCGCAATTGGCGGTCAATGCCGATCTGCACCTGGATGTACACGTGGACCACGAGGCCTGCCCACTTAATCTGGCTCCCACGGCCAGCACCACGGCAACACTGGCCCTGGGCGATGCCATCGCCGTGGCATGCCTGGAGGCCAGGGGCTTCAGTTCCGAGGATTTTGCACGCTCGCACCCAGGCGGTGCCCTGGGCAGGCGCCTGCTTACGCTGGTTCGCGATGTAATGCGGTCCGGAGAAGCACTGCCCATTGTCAGTGCCGACACGCCTATCCCCAAAGCACTGGAAGAAATGTCCCACAAGGGCATGGGCATGACAATCGTCGTTGGCAAAGACAACAGGCCACAGGGAATATTTACAGATGGCGACCTTCGTCGACTCATATCGGCTCGCGGTGATATCCGTTCACTGAAAGTAGCTGATGGAATGACCCTTCATCCAAAAACTGTTTCACCCGCCACACTTGCCGTGGAAGCGGCCACGCTCATGAATGACAACCGGCTGACCCAGGTTCTCGTCGTCGACCAAGACGGGCTACTATTAGGCGCCCTGCATATGCACGACCTGCTGGCAGCCAAGGTAATCTGACAATGAAACCTGAAATCACCCCTCCTCACCCGGCCGAAGCCCTGATTCTCACCAAGGCCACGTCCGCTGCGGTTGAGCGCGCCCGTCATATTCGACTGATGGCGTTTGATGTTGATGGCATCCTGACGGACGGCAGTCTCTGGTACGGTGAAAACGGCGAAACAATCAAGCGATTCCACGCCTTGGACGGACACGGCTTGCGCCTTATGAGAGAAGGCGGAATCGCAGTGGCGCTGATCACCGGCCGTGAAGGTCCGATTGTTGCCATGCGCGCCGCCGAGCTCGGTATTTCTCTGGTGCTTCAGGGCGTACGCGACAAGGCCCAGGCTATCGCCGAACTGGCACAGGAAGAAGGCTGTACGCTGGATCAGGTCGGCTTCATGGGCGACGACATACTCGATCTGGCCGCCATGCAACGCGTGGGCTTCGCCGCATCCGTGCCAAACGCTCCCCCTTACATCACGCAGGCTGCACATTGGGTCGCTTCACGCGACGGCGGCCATGGTGCGGCGCGAGAATGCTGCGACCTGATTCTTGCGGCACAAGGTCGGCTGCGCCATTTTTTCTCGCCCAATGCGGTCATTTTGGGCGGCGTCACGCAATAAGCCATGAAAGAGCGCGTTCCGGCCCTGGTCGCCATTGCTCTGTTGATTTTTCTGGTTATCGGAACCTGGTGGGCGGCTGACTACACGCAACGCGCAGTTTCCATCGAACCTCCGCGCCGCATCACGCACGAACCGGATGCGTGGTCCAGAAACTTTGTCATGGTTCGCACCGACGCTCAAGGCGTAGCAATCAATCGCATCGAGGGCGACTATCTGCAGCATTTTCCAGACGATGATTCCTACGAGGTACAGCAGGCGCGCGCGACCGGCCAGCGGGCCGATTCCCCCGTAACCGTGGGAACCTCAAACATCGCCATCATGGACCGCGACGGCACACGCATCATCATGCGCGGCGACGCGCATCTGCATCGCCAACCTTACGACGACAGGCCTGCCCTGGACGTAAGCAGCGAAGAGCTGATCCTGCTTCCTGACGAGGACGTGGCCTACACGGATCTTCCGGCAGTAGTGGTCAACGGCAAATCGACCATGGTAGGAACGGGCATGCGGTACGATAACGGCAAGCGCACCTTGCAGGTTTTTTCGTCGAGCGATGTGCGCATTGCAGCAGAAGACGCGCAGGCGACCCGCTCCGAAAACCAAGGCTCTCGAGATAAAAATGATGAAACCAAGACACCTTGAACGACTCTCCATCTGGCTGTGCGCTGCTGCGCTTGCCCTGGCCGCCCCGGCAGTGTCTGCGCAACAGGCAGCCCCCGAAGAAGAGCCTGACACGCTTATATTGTCCGACACGCTCAATTACAACGACGTGACCAAAGAAAGTACGTTCACAGGCAACGTCATCATGACGCGCGGTCTCATGACACTGCACGCCGACACTCTCGTCATGCGCGAAGATGCAGAAGGCTTCCAGCACGGCGTTGCCACGGTTTCAAGTCCCGACAAACGGGTGAATGTGCGCCAGGAAAACCCCGAGAGATTCGAAGTCATTGAGGCCGAAGGCCTGCGCGGCGAATATAACGGCAAGACCGATGAAATTGAAATGATCGGACAGGCCATCGTCACCAAGTACGTTTGTGGCAAGGCGCTGGACACCATCCGCGGCGAACGGGTCAAGTACAACCAGACCACCAGCGTCTACCAGGCCTTTGGCGGTCCCCAATCCTCGGCACAGGGCGGCCGCGTCCGTTCGCTGGCCACTCCCAGCGCCAAGACCGATGCCGCCATCGAGGCATGCAAGCGAAAATCCACCAACGGCTGATCAAACGCACTTGGCACGCCCAGTTATAACGATCTGTATTCACAAAAACCATTTATGTTTTCACCCGCCAAGTCGCGCTTCGGCACGACCCGCCCCCCCAGCGATCAGCCGGGCAGCCTGAAGGCGACCGGCCTGCGCAAGACCTATGGCAAGCGTACGGTCGTACGAGACGTTTCTCTTTCCGTTGACAGCGGTGAAGTAGTTGGCCTGCTCGGCCCCAACGGGGCGGGCAAAACCACCAGCTTTTACATGATCGTCGGCATCGTACCTACCGATGCGGGTCGTATTGAGATCGACAACACCGACATCACCGCCATGCCCATGCATAAGCGGGCTCGCCTGGGTTTGTCGTACCTGCCGCAGGATGCGTCGGTATTTCGCCGGCTGACCGTCGAAGAAAACATACGGGCAGTACTCGAGCTTCAGTTAGATGCCGACGGACGGCCGTTGTCCTCGGTTCGCATCGGCGAAAACCTGGAGACACTGCTGGACGAACTGCAGATCGGTCATATTCGCCGCAATACCGCTATTTCATTGTCTGGCGGTGAACGACGCCGTGTCGAGATTGCCCGGGCACTGGCCACCAACCCAAGGTTCATCCTGCTTGACGAACCCTTTGCCGGTGTTGATCCCATCGCGGTCATTGAAATTCAACGCATCGTGCACTTTCTGAAGGGTCGCAATATCGGCGTGCTGATTACCGACCATAACGTGCGTGAAACCCTGGGGATATGTGACCGGGCATACATTATCAGTGAAGGCAAGGTTCTTACCAACGGACACCCCAGCGAAATCATTGATAACGAAGCCGTTCGCAAGGTTTATCTGGGCAAGAACTTCCGCATGTAGGCGGGTCCATCCGCATATTATGCGGACTTCTTGACCTTTCGCAAACAGTGGTTTCTTCCGACTTGATTTAGTTTTTCCAAGCGATAAACTAAAACCGTGTTCATTACTTTAGAAGGAGATTTTTCAGCCCCTATCACGCGCATCCTGCGCACTCTGTCTTTACAGGAGAGCAGTACATGAACCTGAATATCACTGGCCGTCACCTAGAAATCACCCCCGCCATCCGTGCGTACGTCAAAAACAAGATGTCACGGGTAGCACGACATTTTGACAATGTCATCGACACCCAGGTCATGCTCTCAATAGAGCGTTTGAAGCACACCGCCGAGGTCACCATGCGCCTGCGCGGCAAAGACATTCACTGCGAGGCGTCCGACGAAAACCTCTACGCTGCCATCGACCTGCTGTCTGACAAGATCGATCGACAGGTCATCAAGTACAAAACCAAAATGCAGGATCATGCTCACGAACCGGTCAAAAAGCTGCCGGTAAGCGCATAAATCACGCCACGGGTTCGCAATGCCTGGCCTGGCGCCAAGGCAAGCACCCTAGTCCCTCCAGCCGTATTCGGCATACAACGAAAGGGGGACCAATCAGGCCCCATTCATCCGACTGGGGCCTTTGGCTTTCTATGACAGCTCATATGCCCATATAATGCCCAGTATGAATCTCATGTCGCGAATCCTGCCACTGGAAAACATCGTTCTCGATATCGAAGCTACCAGTAAGAAGCGAGCGTTCGAGCAAGCGGGCCTGCTTTTTGAAAACCATCATGGTATTGCCCGAACTGCCGTCTTTCAAAGCCTGATCGCTCGCGAGCGCCTGGGCTCCACGGCGCTAGGGCATCACATCGCCGTGCCGCACGGCCGCATCAAGGGGCTGAAAGAACCTTGTGCCGCATTTGTACGCCTGGCCGACCCGGTACGTTTCGACGCCAGCGACGGCCGATTGGCGAATTTGCTGTTTTTCGTACTCGTGCCCGAAACCGCAACACAGCTTCACCTCGACCTGCTGGCTGAAATCGCACGCCTTGTGTCCAATCCCTCGTTGCGACAGGTACTATCCACCGAAACCGACCCGGCCGTCATCCATCGCTTGCTTACCACCGACGTCGCGACGGCTGAATAAGCCAGGAAGGTTCCACATGCTGACCGTTCAGGAACTCATCAACGAAAACGCCGAGAAAATTTCGTTCACCTGGATTGCCGGCAGCATGGGCGCCGACCGTACCATTGCCCAAAGCGGCCTTTCGGGGGCCGACCTCATCGGGCACCTGAACCTCATACACCCCTCCCGCATACAGGTATTTGGCAAAGAAGAACTTGCCTACTACAACCGCGTCGAACCGCGCCGCCGGCATCTGCAACTCGAAGACCTGGTAGCCGGGGGCGTTCCTGCCATTGTGTTGGCCGGCGACCTCAATGTACCGGACGATCTGCGTCAATTTTGCGAAGATCAGCGCATTCCCCTTCTGGCCACCCCGATAGAAGCCGCCGAGCTCATCGAACTGCTGCGCTTTTACCTGGGCAAGCGCCTTGCGCCAACAACCACTGTCCATGGCGTGTTCATGGACGTCCTTGGCCTGGGCGTACTTATTATGGGCGACTCCGGGCTGGGCAAAAGCGAGCTCGCGCTCGAACTGATTTCCCGCGGACACGGACTGGTTGCCGACGACGCTGTCGAACTTTCGCGCATCGCACCAAACATCATCGAAGGACACTGTCCACCCCTGCTGCAAAACCTGCTCGAGGTACGGGGGCTTGGCCTGCTCGATATTCGCACCATTTTTGGCGAAACCTCGGTGCGTCGCAAAATGAAACTCAAGCTGATCGTGCAGCTGGTACGCCTGAACGCCGACGCATTCGAGCGTCTGCCCGTACAAGACCTTACTCAAGACATTCTCGGCATACCCATCCGCCGCGTCATGCTCCAGGTGGCCCCAGGCCGTAACCTGGCGGTGCTGGTCGAAGCGGCAGTTCGAAACACCATCCTCACCCTTCGGGGCATCGATACCATGGGCGATTTCATCGAACGCCAGGCGTTGGCCATCATGGAAAGTAGCCGCCCCGACTAGGGCCTGGTAACTATGCTGAAAATTGTTCTGATCACTGGCATCTCCGGTTCTGGCAAATCGGTAGCCTTGCGGCTGCTCGAAGATTCCGGCTACTTGTGCGTGGACAACCTTCCCGTCCGGTTCTTGCACGACTTCATTGCCAGCACACGCGAAGACGGCCTGGAACGCGTGGCAGTCGCCATCGATGTACGCTCACCCGGCGAACTTGAGGATCTGCCGGCAGTCATTACCGCGTTACGTGCAAGCGGCACTGAATTTCGCGTGATCTTCCTGGATGCGAATGATCACACGTTGCTGCAGCGTTACTCCGAGTCGCGTCGGCGCCATCCCCTGACCGATCGACTGAGCAAAGACAACAAATCACCTTCTTTGCAAGAGTGCATCAACACCGAACGTGAGCTGCTGGCTCCGTTGCGGGAACAGGAACACGTCATTGACACCTCTGATCTGACGCCAGGCCAATTGCGAGCATGGATGCGCGATCTGGTTCAGGCGGACAGATCCTCGGTGGTGCTGACCTTCGAGTCATTCGCCTATAAGCGCGGCGTGCCCGGCGATGCCGACCTGGTGTTCGATGTGCGTTGCCTGCCAAACCCGCATTATGATCGCGAGTTACGACCGCTGACCGGCCGGGACGAAGCGGTTGCCAAATGGCTTTCACAGTTTGGAAGCGTCGAGACCATGATCGACGACATCGCCGGCTTTATTCGACGCTGGTTGCCCCTGTACATGCAAGATACCCGCAACTATCTGACGGTGGCAATTGGTTGCACTGGGGGACAGCACCGCTCGGTTTACGTGACCGAGCAGCTCGCACAGCGTTTCGCCGACCATTCTCCCTTGCTGATCCGCCACCGGAATCAGCCGGCAGCAGACATACCATGATGAACTCCCGCCTTTTCACTGCAGCAGCCTGTATTGGTGTGGCACTGATCTTGGCGGGCTGCGGGTCGACGAGCAAACGAGGGGGCTATTACAAGGACGACGGCCCGGGCTCGGATATTCCGGCAGACATCCTCAGCACCCCCGACGCCGTGCCTCGCATCGAACCCTACGCTCGGGCAAACATGCGCCCCTACCGCGTGATGGGCAAAACCTACGTCCCCCTGGCTGGAGACACACCGTACCGCGAGACAGGAATCGCCTCCTGGTATGGCAGGAAGTTTCATGGCCGAAAAACAGCCAATGGCGAAACCTATAATATGTACGCCATGACAGCCGCGCACCCCACTCTTCCGCTACCCAGCTATGCGCGCGTAACCCGTCCCGATACCGGCGCGTCGGTGGTGGTACGTGTCAATGATCGCGGACCTTTTCATAGCGGCCGGGTCATCGATCTTTCATACACGGCTGCAGCAAAACTCGGGCTGATCGGACGGGGCAGCGGCAAGGTAGTGGTGGAAGCCATTACGCACACTGATATTGCCAGGGCCCAGTCCGGCGGAACAGGCTGGGCAACGGCCGGTACATCCCGTCAGGTTGTCGCCCAGCCGGTGGCAAGCGCGCCTGCACCGGTTGCCGTGCCGGTTTCCCAGACCCCGGCGCGGCAGATGACCGACAGTGAGCCCGCCAGCACCTTCGAGCCGGAACCCGTTGCGACTCCCGTTCCCGATGCCTTGGCTGTACTGGAAATAGCCGAAGGCTGGCCAGGCATGAGCACTGCCTCAGCCTCAAACGAGTCTGAACCATCGTCCGGCACAATGCCCACGCTCGAGGAAGACGTCAGCACAGGCATTTATTTGCAGTTTGGAGCGTTTAGCGGCCAGGAGAATGCTGAGTTTCTCGCTCAGCGCCTGAATGACCAGATCGCGATGGTAGAAAGCCGTCGCGCCCAGGTGTTTCCTTCGAGCGACCTATACCGGGTGCGGATCGGCCCCTTTGCCAATCGAACCGAAGCCGTCAACGCAGCCTTCCGCATTCAACAGCACACCGGCGCCCAGGCAACTCTGGCCACCCGGGATTAGCTGTGAGCCGGGACGCCGCCAAGATCCATGGCTGACACTTGCCGAATCCGGCAACTATCCAACACAAATGAAGCGGGTCAGGATTTGCGCTCTAAAGCGGCTGCGTACAACACATCGCGAGACACTCCGCTGATTTTGGCGGCAGCACGGACCGCGTCACGGACGCTTGCAATGTCCAAGAGCGTATCCAGCAAGTCCAGCGTTTCGGCATCCAGCGAACCGTCCTGCTGGTCAGGCTCGGGTTCATGCACAATCAGAACGAACTCCCCCTGAGATCGATGGGCGTCTTCAGAAAGCCAGTCAGACACCTGGCCCAGCGGAAGCGTCACCACCTGCTCGAAGCGCTTGGTCAGTTCACGTGCAATGGTCAGCTGGCGATCGGGACCACACACCCTCAGCAAATCTTTCAACGCCGCAGCCAGTCTGTGCGGCGATTCAAACATTACCACCGGCGCCGGCAGACTCGTCCATTGCTGAAACCATTTTTGCCGTGCGGCCGATTTGGCGGGCGCAAAACCCGCAAAGACGAATGCGGGGTTCTCGTCTGACGTGGCGCCACTGGCCATCAAGGCGGCAATGACCGCGCTGGCACCCGGAACAGGAATGACGGTGTACCCGGCCTGGCGAACAACCCGCACCATACGGGCACCCGGATCGCTGACTCCAGGTGCACCGGCATCAGAGATCAGCGCGACGCGCTCTCCGCTGCGCAGGCGCTGCAAAATCGCCTGCGAGGCCTCTGCTTCATTATGCCGGTGTGCAGCCACCAAGGGTGTGGAAATACCCCATGCGTCCAGCAGGGCGCGACTGGCACGCGTATCTTCCGCAGCAATCACATCGCAACGCGCCAGGGCCTGCAACGCGCGCAGGCTGAGGTCGCCCAGGTTTCCGATGGGCGTCGCCACCACGTACAAGGCAGAAGCCGGCCAATTCTGGTCGGCGACTTTTTGGGCAAGACGATTCCATGACGCAAGAAGATCAGAGGTGACGGTTGGGCTCATACTGTAGGGCAGCTTAATGGAGGTGTCTAAGGTTGGATGATACGTCAGACCCCATCGTGCTCGCTCGCCTCGCACAGCACAAGGCCATTCATCGTCGCAGGCGCAATGCGTCCAGGAAACTGAAGGGACACGCTGTCACAGACGATTTGCCCCGCCTCTCGCCCAGCCAGCGGCGGGGCCGCACTGCCGAAGAGCGCGCAGCCGCCCATGTTGAAGCGTCAGGAGCAATGTTGCTGGGGCGGAACCTGTCGTGCCGTCTCGGCGAAATCGACCTGATCTGCCAGGACGGCGCGGTGCTGGTGTTTATCGAAGTGCGTCAACGGCACAATTCACGTTTCGGTGGGGCTGCGGCCAGCGTCGATACGATGAAACGTCAGCGGCTGGTGCGTGCGGCCCGGTATTTTTTGCCCATTCTGACACAGCGATATTTTCGGGGTGTGACGCCACGGTGTCGTTTTGATGTCATTGCCATCGACAGCCTGAACCTGGACTGGATCAAATCTGCATTCGAAGCCATGAGATAATGATGGGCATGGACATGACCTCACGTATGACATCGCATTTTGACGACGCGATCGAAACCTTCAAGGCCAGCTCACAGGTCTTGGCTCAACCGTTGTCCGCCGCCGTTGAGCTGCTGTTCAGCGCGCTGGTCAACAACAACAAGATCCTTGCCTGCGGCAATGGGGGATCGGCGGCCGATGCCCAGCATTTCATTGCCGAACTGGTCGGACGCTTCGAGCGCGATCGCCTTCCGCTGGCCGGCATCGCGCTCAACACCGACACTTCCATCCTTACTGCGGTGGGCAACGACTACGGCTTCGATGCCGTTTTCGAGCGGCAGGTAAACGCGCTGGGCCAACCCGGAGACGTCCTCGTCGCGATTTCGACCAGCGGGAACTCCCCCAATGTCTTGCGGTCAATAGAAGCAGCCCACGAACGCGAAATGGCTGTTATCGCCCTTACCGGAAAAGGCGGCGGCAAAATCAACGACCTGCTTTACGAAACCGATATCCATTTGTGTGTGCCACATGACCGCACCATGCGCATACAAGAAGTCCATATTCTTCTTCTGCATGCCTTATGCGACGGCATGGACGCCCTGCTTCTCGGAGACACGCTCTAATGAACCTGCCCCAGCATCTGACGAAACCTCTGCTCGCTGTCTGCATTTCCGCCGTCTCGCTCGGAACGCTGTCTGGCTGTGCACCGCTGGTAGTGGGTGGTGCAGCCGCCACCACAGCCGTCGTTGCAGCCGATCGGCGCACCGCCGGAGAACAGGTCGAAGATCAGGCCATCGAACTCAAGATCGGTTCTGAAATGCGCAAGCTGCTCGGAGAAAATGGCCGGGCGTATGCTGTCTCGTATGCGGGTCGCGTGCTGCTGCTGGGCGACGTTCCCACCGAGCAGGACAAGCAGCGCGCCGGAGAACTCGCATCACGCGTTGAAAAGGTTCAGCAGGTGTACAACCAGCTGCGTGTCGGTGATATCACCCCGGTCAGTGTCCGCACCAACGACAGCTGGCTCAGCACCAAGGTAACCACCACGCTTATCAATACCAAGGACGTTCCCACGCGCACCATCGTAGTAACTACCGAGCGCGGGGTCGTGTATCTGATGGGCAGGGTTACCGACGCCGAAGGCCAGCGCGCCGCCAAAGCCGCAGCAGGTGTGGGCGGAATCAACAAGGTTGTAAAATTGTTCGAGATCGTCTCCCCTGAAAGCGTGGCGCCCGCCGGCCAATCGGCGGCACCCACGCAAGACTCCTCTTCACCGGCAACCGATATGTCCTCCGACACCGGCTCGCCCGATGTACAAACAATGCCTGTCCAATGAAAAAGCTTCTACTTGGCGCTGTCGCCCTGGTTATCGTGGCCGGTTTCGGCCTATGGCAGTTCTCCGGCACTGCAAAAACCGCCCCGCAGGTAACTTTCACTTCGCTGGATGGTCACCGCTTCACCACTGAAGACCTGCGTGGCAAAGTGTTCCTAGTCAAGTTCTGGGCCACCAGCTGCGTCACGTGCGTTGCCCAGATGCCCGATACCATCGAGGCGTATAACGATTACTCCGACAAGGGTTACGAAGTCATCGCAGTGGCAATGGATTACGATCCGCCTGAATACGTACGAAACTTCGCACAGTCGCGCAAACTGCCGTTTACCGTGGCCATGGATTCAAGCGGTGAAATCGCCAAGGCTTTCGATGACGTCAAGCTTACTCCCACCGCCTACCTGGTCGACAAGCAAGGTCGCATCATCAAGCGCTACCTGGGCAATTACGACAAGGTAGCGTTTCGCAAGACTGTCGAACGCGCGCTGGCCGGCTGACCCCCGGCCCGCTTCGAAATCTCCAACCCGAAAGCGCCCGGCTTTCGGGTTTTTCACAGCAACGCTCTTACATCAGTCATGAACACACCCGCCAACGAACTTTCCTCTTACTCGTCCACCGTCAAGGCCGATGTGCTTTCCGAGGCCTTGCCGTACATTCGCCGTTTCCATGGCAAGACCGTCGTCGTCAAGTACGGCGGCAATGCCATGATCGAAGAAGACCTGCAACGAAGTTTCGCACACGACGTGGTGCTGCTGAAACTGGTGGGCCTCAACCCGATTGTCGTACATGGTGGCGGTCCCCAGATCAACGATGCCCTGAAACGAATCGGCAAGGAAGGCAATTTTGTCCAGGGGATGCGCGTCACTGATGCCGAGACGATGGAGGTGGTCGAGTGGGTACTGGGCGGGCAGGTACAGCAAGACATCGTCATGATGATCAACGAAGCGGGTGGTAAGGCCGTGGGCCTCACCGGCAAGGACGGTCGGCTGATCCAGGCGCGCAAAAAGCTGATGCCTGACGCCGAAAATCCGGGCGAGTGGCTGGACATCGGCTATGTCGGCGACATCACCCACATCGAGCCGGCGGTGGTCAAGGCCTTGCAAGATGATCAATTCATTCCGGTCATTTCCTCGATCGGTTACGGTGAAGACGGTCGCGCATACAACATCAACGCCGACGTTGTTGCGGGCAAGATTGCCGAGGTGCTGGGCGCCGAGAAGCTCATCATGATGACCAACACCCCCGGCGTGCTCGACAAGAGCGGCCAATTGTTGCGCAGCCTCTCGGCGCAATCGATTGACGCCCTGTTCAAGGATGGAACGATTTCCGGTGGAATGCTGCCCAAGATATCGTCAGCCCTCGAAGCCGCACGAAATGGCGTCAATTCCGTCCACGTCGTTGACGGCCGGGTTCCTCACTGCCTGTTGCTCGAGATCCTGACCGACCAGGGCGTCGGCACGATGATCAGTTCTAACTAAGGCCGCCGTATGTCAGACCAGCCGGCGTCAAACCGGCGACTGCTCACGCCCCCGGCACCGCATCGTCCACGCAGTCGTACCACACAGCCATTGCGCTCAGTCGCTTCCGCCTCGCAGCGCGTATGGCTGTTCGACCTGGACAATACCCTGCATGACTGTTCGGCGGGCATCTTCAACGCCATTGACCAGAACATGACGGAAGCTGTCATGGAAGCGCTGCAGGTCGACATGGGCGAAGCGCATCGACTGCGGGTCAAGTACTGGCAACGTTATGGGGCAACGGTCATCGGCCTGGTGCGTCATCATGGCGTCGATGCGAATATATTTCTTGAACGCAGCCATCGCTTTGATCCTGCCCCTCTTGTGCATTCAGAACGCGGTCTCGCCCGCAAGCTGCTGGCCCTCAAAGGGCGTAAAATACTTCTGACCAACGCTCCGCTCAACTATGCGCGTGCCGTTCTCAAGGTTCTGGGTATCTTGCAACAGTTCGAAGGACTATGGTCGGTAGACCACATGGCGTTGCAGGGCCGCATCCGCCCTAAACCCTCCAAGGCACTCATGCGACAGGTCCTGGCACGCATCGGTCAGCCCGCCCATAACGTGGTGCTGGTCGAAGACACGCTCAAGAACCTCAAGGCCGCGCGAGAGCTCGGTATGAAAACGGTGCATGTCTTTCATCCGGGCACGCCGTTTTCCGGGCTGCATGCCGGCCGCAGTGCGTATGTCGACCTGCGCGTCAATTCAATCGGCCAGTTGCTGACGGGGCGTCATATTTTCCGCGACTGACCAAACTGCCCGACTCGTCGATCAGGACAGGTCCATGCCACAACAGCCCTCATCCAGACAGATCGCCATTCTCAAGGCCTTATCCAGCATGCTGGAAGAGCCGGCAGCCGGCCGCATCACGACTGCGGCACTGGCCAAGAGAATGAATCAGTCCGAAGCAGCCCTGTATCGTCACTACTCCGGCAAGGAAGCCATGTTCCAGGCTTTGATCGCCCTGACCCGGGCACAGATCCTTGAAGATCTGCACGACATCGCCACCACCGAAAAACTCGCTACGACAAGGCTGCGGAAGCAGGTTCACGCCCTGCTGTTCTTTGTTGAACGCCATCCAGGCACAGCGCGCTTGCTGACGGGCAGCGCATTGGTGGGCGAAGCTCCGTCACTCCTGCACCAGGTCAATGATGTGCTGGATGCCATTGCCGGCGCGTTGGAACAAAGCACCCGCCTGGCCGGTAGGGCCAGCCCGGAAACCGACGACAGCAGGAGCCTGCTTACCGATATGTTGATGAACTGGGTGCAAGGGCGATGGCTACGCTTCGTGCAAAGTGGCTGGCAAGACAAGCCCACGGATAAATTCGCTGACCGACTGAAATTGCTCGGTCTCTAAACGCCTGACTCCGGCGTCCCGGCAGATTGGCGGTGTCCGCACACCGGGCAGCCAGGATCGCGCTGAAGACGTATGCTGCTCCATTGCATCGTCAACGCATCAAGACACAACAGTCGGCCTGTCAGGGGCTGCCCCATTCCGGTGATCAGCTTAATCGCTTCGGCAGCCTGTGTGCTGCCTATGATTCCCACAAGCGGCCCAAGGACACCTGTTGTGGCGCAACTGACTTCGTCTGCATCGTCGGCCTCGGGAAAGAGGCACTGGTAGCACGGTGAAGCGGGGTCACGCATGTCGAAGACGCTGACCTGACCGGCAAAGCGAATCGCCGCACCCGAAACCAGCGGTTTGCCGTGCAGCACACATGCCCGGTTGACAGCATGCCGGGTGGCGAAGTTATCGCAGCAATCAAGCACCAGATCAGCCTTGGCCACAACAGCTTCAAGGTCGTCGTCCATTAACCGGCGCACGATCGGTTCGATTTGAACCGATGGATTCAATGCGTTCAAGGCGTACTTTGCCGACACGGCCTTCGGCTGGTCCAGCCGGTCGGTGGTGTGAATGATTTGCCGTTGCAGGTTACTGAGCTCTACGACGTCGTCGTCGGCAAGCATGATGCTGCCCACGCCGGCGCCCGCGAGATATAGTGCTGCCGGTGCGCCCAGCCCCCCGGCACCCACTATCAGCACCCGCGCTGCAAGCAGCTTCTCCTGCCCTTCGATTCCCAGTTCATTGAGCAGGATGTGCCGCGCGTATCGCAGCAGATCCTGGTCATTCATGAACAGGCACCAGTCCGTCGGGTGTAAGCCGGTAGCGCTCTACTCGCTCTTTCGGGGCGTTGTCCCGGGCGCCATCATTTTTTTTTTCTGCCTCGGCCGTGGGCTGGGCAGTCTGTGCAGCAGACGGTTCGCCCTTGGCAATCGCGGCCCGCGGCCCGCTCTTTTGAACCGGACGCCCCTCGAGCAGGTTTATGGCCTGCTGCAGCTGGAAATCGTCGGCACCGCCGAACTCGAACATCTTGGGTTCGGGCTGGTCACTGTCTTCTTCGGCCTGCGTGACGACCTCGGGCGCTGCCATTGAATTTTCGAGGTGATGTGCCAGATCGGCCTCGCGGGGCAGCCTGAACAGATTGCCTTGCGCCGTGTCGTCGACGAGGATGTCGGGCTCGACACCGGTCACCTGGATCGAACGACCCTTGGGAGTGTAGTAACGCGCCGTCGTCAGCTTGATGCCGGTGTCTTCGCCCAAGGGCAAGACACTTTGCACCGAGCCCTTGCCAAACGTTCGATTACCCAGGACCTTGGCGCGACCGTGATCCTGCAGGGCACCTGCAACAATTTCGGAAGCCGAGGCAGAACCGACGTTAACCAGCACAACCATGGGTACGGTGCGGGTCCATTCAGGCGTGCCGCTTAACGGGTCACCACCGGCCGAAAAATACCGCATGTAATCGCTACGCTTGGCGTAGTACTCGCGATTGGCCGATGGGATGCGGCCCTTGGTCGAGACCACCAGCACATTGGGTTGCAGAAAGACCGACGAGACGCCGATGGCTGCATCGAGCAAACCACCCGGATCATTGCGCAGGTCGAGCACCAGTCCCTTGGGAGGTTTGTTCTGGCCGAGCTTCTTCAGCTGATTGACCAGGTCGCTTGTGGTGCGCTCCTGGAACTGGGCCACGCGCACGTAGGCGATGTCGTTCTCGAGCATTTTGCTGCGCACGCTGCGCACTTTGATGAGGTCTCGCACGATCTTCACGACGATCGGCTTGTCGTGATCGGCCCGTTTGATGGTAAGCACAATGGACGTCTTGGGTTCGCCGCGCATGAGCTTTATGGCTTCATTCAGCGTCATGCCCTTGGTGGGCTTGCCATCGATATGTGTGATCAGGTCGCCGGCAAGGATTCCCGCACGCGCAGCGGGCGTGTCTTCGATGGGCGCGATGACCTTTGGCATGCCGTCTTCGCTGCCGATCTCGATTCCCAGGCCACCGAACCCGCCTTGCGTGATGGCTTCCATTTCCTTGAAGGCCTCGGCGTCCAGGTACGCCGAATGAGGATCGAGATCATCGAACATGCCCTTGATGGCATCGTTGATGAGCTTTTCGTCGGTAAGGGGTTCGACGTAACTGGCCTTGATCGCCGAAAAAACGTTAGCGAACTGTTGCAGTTCTTTTAACGGCAACGGCTCGGCCCGCTGAGCCAGCGCGGATATGCCCAGGCTGACCAGAATGCCGCCTACCGCGCCCAAAAACACTAAACCGAAACTTCGTACCCTGCGAGTGCCCATGCACACATTCCTGAAATATTATGTAGAGTCGGCTAGCCGCAATGAAAAGCCGTCAGACACAAATAGTACCGAAATTAACGCGCCAGCCATAGAAGCGGATTGACCGGCTTGCCCTGATGACGGATTTCAAAGTATAGACCGGACTCCACCTGACCGCCCGTGGCACCGACCGTCGCAATGGCCTCGCCGGCTGATACCACTTGCCCCACCTGTTTCAGCAGGCTCTGATTGTATGCGTATACACTTAAATACTGCTGCCCATGATCCAGGATCAGGATATTTCCAAACCCGTTCAACCAGTCGGCGTACACTACCCGGCCGGCAGCAATGGCGTTGACCCGGGTTCCTTCCTGCGCACGCAGAACGATTCCTCTCCATCGTCCGCCTTCAGGACGCTCCATGCCAAACCGACCCTGAACCTGCCCCCGCACAGGATACGGCAATCCCTGGCTCAGACCCTGTAAGGCCGTGGCAGGACTGGGCGCAGCCGGAGCCGCCGCTTGCGACTGCTCCTGGGCCCGCTCACGCGCCCTGGCGGCTTCTACCTGCTCACGAGCCCGGGTTGCCGCTTCCTGATCGCGGCGGGATTTCGACAATTCTTGCTCGCGACGCTTGCGCTCTTCCTGTGCCAGACGTTCGGCCTCACGACGCCGCGCCTCTTCCTGGCGTGCAGCTTCGCGGCGCCGTTCTTCGGCAATTCGCTCTTCTTCAACTTGCTTTGCAATCGCCGCTTCGAGCCCGGTAATAAGCCGCCCCAGGCGTTGATCGTCACGTTGCAAGGTCTCGGCCTGAGCCTTCTGCTGCTTGAGCTGCTCGCTGATGTCGTTGAGCACGCGCTGTCGTTCGGCCTTTTGCTCTACGAGCTCGGCCTTCTTGCTGCGCGTTTCCTGCTCGAGCCGGGCCAGGTCCTTGCGTCGCTCTGCGGTGCGAGCCTGAAGCTGCGTCAAGGTCTGGATGGATTCATCAACGGCTCGAACTGCCTCTGCTTGCGCCTGCGAGACATAACTCAGGTAGCCTAACTCGCGACCAATTGCCTGGGGGTCGTCGCCTGACAGCAGCGCGGCCCACGGCGACAAACCACTGGCGTACTGCGCACGCAACTGATCGGCCAGCTCTGCGCGGCGCCGCGTCAATATCTGGTTTTGCTGAACAGTCTCCTCTTCGAGACGCTTGATATCCGCTTCGGCCTGCCGCTGTTGCTGATCAAGCTCAAGCAACCTACTATCAATATCAGAGATGGCTTTTTCGGACTCTCTGAGCGCGTTGGCAGCATCCTTTCGCGACGACTCTTGTCGCACGATATCTTTTTGCAGGGTATCGATCCGGTCACGCAGACGCGCTTGTTGTGCCTGCGCTTCGGCCTGTCGGCCCTTCAGGGCAACGGATGAGTCGGCGGCAGCCGCCGACCCCAGCCACATGACCAGCAGCACCGCCAGACCGATACGCTGCATGGGAATCAGCCCTTGGCTTTGCCTTGTGCCGCTACGGCAGCCATGGCCGCCTGGATTTCGTCGGGATTGCCCAAGTAGTAATGGCGTATCGGCTTGAGGTCGTCGTCCAGCTCATAGACCAGCGGCTGACCCGTCGGGATATTGACGCCGACGATGTCGGTATCCGAGATGGAATCCAGATGCTTGATAAGGGCGCGCAGGCTGTTGCCGTGAGCGGCCACCAACACACGCCGTCCCGAACGAAGCGCCGGAGCAATCGATTCGTTCCAGAAAGGCACGACGCGCTCAACGGTATCACGAAGACACTCGGTAGCCGGCAAATTCTCGGGAGCCACCCTGGCATAGCGCTTGTCGAAACGGGGATGGCGCGGATCGTCAACGTCGAGAGGGTCTGGAGCGATGGCGTACGCGCGACGCCATACCAGGACCTGCTCCTCGCCGAACTTGGCTGCCGTCTCTGCTTTGTTGAGACCCTGGAGCGCGCCGTAATGACGCTCGTTCAGACGCCAGCTGAGCCCGATGGGGGTGTGCATGGCGTCCATGGCATCAAGAGCTATCCACAAGGTGCGGATGGCGCGTTTGAGCACCGACGAAAAAGCCAGGTCGAACTCGAAGCCTTCCCGCTTGAGAAGTTCTCCGGCCTGACGAGCCTGCTCACGGCCTGTGTCGGTAAGGTCGACGTCCGTCCAGCCCGTGAAACGGTTTTCGAGATTCCACTGGCTTTCGCCGTGGCGCATCAAAACGAGTTTATGCATAGTAAGCCCACGTTTTATATGGAGTTAGTTGAATATTGGCGTCCATTTTATAATCGACCGATCCTTCTTTACTTCAAGAGATAAATCGAGATACATATCGTGGACTTCTTCCTAAGCCAGAACAACCTCATCATTGTACTTATTGCCATAGTTTCAGGGGCATTGCTTCTGTGGCCAACCTTGAGCACCCGGCGCGGCACGCACCCGGTCACCGCCACCGAAGCGGTTCAACTGGCAAACCGAAGCCAAGGAGTCTTTATCGATGTACGGGGAACCGAGCAATACAAAGCGGGCACAATCGCCCAGGCACGCAATGTGCCCCTAGCTGAACTCGAGGCCAAGCTTGACTCCTTGCCGAAGAACAAGCCGCTTATCGTGTTTTGCGACACCGGACGCGAATCAATCCGCGCCGCTGCAATGTTGCGCAAACACGGTCGCGAAGCCGTCAGCCTCGAAGGCGGCCTGCGCGGCTGGGCACAAGCGGGCTTGCCGCTAACCAAGAAAGCCTGAGCCACACCCCTACTCGCCGAGGATCTTCATGGCCAACGTAACGATGTACTGCACGGCAACGTGCCCCTATTGCATTCGCGCCGAAATGCTGCTCAAACAGCGCGGCGTAACCGAGATCGACAAGATCCGTGTCGACCTGCAGCCCGAACGTCGGGCCGAAATGATGCAGCGCACGGGTCGACGTACTGTTCCACAGATCTACATCGACGACACACATGTCGGCGGTTATGATGATCTGGCTGCGCTTGACCGCGCGGACGGCCTCATGCCGTTACTTAATCGCTGAACCACTCACAAGCGCTACGGCGCCTATTATTATTTCTAGGAAGACAAATGGCCGACCAGGACCAGAATCAAGCCAACCAGACCAACAACACCGAGCCAAGCTTCGGCCTGCAGCGCACGTACATCAAGGACGTCTCGCTCGAAATGCCTAATGCACCCCAGATTTTTCTGGAGCAAGAAGGCCCCACCGTCGAGGTATCGATCAATGTTGGCGGCCAGCGACTGGCTGACACCATATTTGAATCCACTGTCACCGCCACGGTCACGACTCGCGTCGAAGACAAGGTGCTGTACCTGATCGAAGCCACGCAAGCCGGCATCTTCGAAGCGGCCAATATTCCGGCCGACCAGCTGGACCCCCTGCTTGGCATCGTGTGCCCCACCATGCTGTATCCCTACCTGCGTGCCAACGTGGCCGACCTGATCAACCGCACCTCGCTGCCTCCCCTTCACCTTACCGAAGTCAACTTCCAGGGTCTGTACGAGCAGCGCCTCCAGCAGCTGGCCGAGCAACAACAAGGGCAGCAACAGGCGCAGGATTCGGGAATCGTCCTGCCTCCCGGCGTCACACGCCAATAAGCTCACATGATGGCAGCGCACCCCCTGCGTACCGTCGTACTGGGTGCCGGCAGCTGGGGCACGGCGCTGGCGGCACTGGCCAGCGCCCAGTCCGATACCATGCTGTGGGCAAGAGATGATTCGGTCGCGCACGAAGTCAGCACCAGGCATACCAACGAGCGGTATCTTCCGGGCATACCGCTGCCCGAGACTTTGCGCTGCACCCACGATTTTGACCAAGCAGTGAGTCATGCCGGCTCCTCCGACGGCTCCTTGGGTCTCATCATCCTGGGGGTGCCCGTAGCGGGCCTGGCCGATACCTGCCATCGCCTGGCCCGGGCGCTTGCCAGTCGGCCCGGACCACTTCCTGCCGTGGTCTGGACCTGCAAGGGCTTTGATCACGACACGGCGCAATTGCCCCACGAGATTGCTTCCTCCCACCTCGGAAGTCTTGCGGCATTGGGTGTGCTTTCTGGTCCATCATTTGCCCACGAAGTCGCACGTGGCCTGCCAGTGGCGCTTACCATCGCCAGTCAATCCAGCGACGTCATCGAGGCCACCACGACGGCGCTGCATGGCCGCATGGCGCGTATTTACGCCAGTTCCGATGTTGTAGGCGTCGAAGTAGGCGGCGCACTCAAAAACGTCATTGCCATTGCTTGCGGCATTTCGGACGGCCTGGGCCTTGGAGCCAATGCACGCGCAGCGCTCATCACACGGGGCCTGGCTGAAATCCAGCGCATGGGTGTCGCTCTGGGCGGACTGCCCGACACCTTCTACGGCCTGACGGGCATGGGAGACCTCGTCCTGACCGCCACCGGCGATCTTTCCCGAAATCGTCAGGTGGGAATGGCAATCGGGCAGGGACAAACCCTGGACTCGATTCTGGCAAAGGGAATTACGGCCGAAGGGGTGCGCTGCGCCAACTCGGCTCTGGCCCTGGGCCGCAAACACAACATCGATGTACCGATCACCGAAGCCGTGTGCAATGTATTGTTTGAAGGCGTTTCGCCTCAGCAGGCCGTGATCGACCTGCTTTCACGCGAAGCACGCCCCGAACAAGACACTGACAGCAATTGAACAAGACACTGGCAGCAATTAAACAAGACACTGGCAACAATTAAACGCCGCCAAGGTAGCCCTGCTGCCGCCACGCTTCGAACACCATCACGGCCACCGCATTGGAAAGGTTCAAGCTGCGCTGGTCAGGCAGCATGGGTAGGCGCAATCGTTGATCCGGGGCAAACAGCTCCAGTTGCTCCGCCGACAAGCCGGCCGTCTCGCGACCAAAGACAAACACGTCCCCAGCTTCGAAGCGCTGGCCACCCAGGCAGGTGCCGGCGCGCGTTGTCATGGCAAAGCACCGCCCGGCCGAAGCCCCGGTTGCGCGCAGGGCCGAGCCCAGATCATCATGCACGTTGACTCGGGCCCACTCGTGATAGTCGAGCCCGGCGCGTTTCAGCTTGCTGTCTTCAAGCTCAAAGCCCAGCGGTCGCACCAGATGCAAGGTACAGCCCGTATTGGCGGCCAGCCGAATCACATTCCCCGTGTTGGGCGGAATTTCGGGAGACACCAGCACAATATGAAACATGATTCGTTCGTCAATTTTTTCGTTGATAAGGAGTACGCGCTACAACCAGGCCTACGACACTCTTTGCGCCCGCCTGCATCAGCTCATTGGCAACCGCATGCAACGTGGCTCCGGTGGTAAGCACGTCGTCTACCACAGCAACGGTTTCACCACTCAGTCGATGTCTGCAGGCATACCGATTCGCCTGGAATTTCGCGCGTGCGTGGCGGTTCAGGGTTTTCTGGCTGATACCGTCATGCCGTCGGTGCGCCACAATCGGCCAGTAACGCAGACAAAGTCGACCGGCAAGCTGGCGGGCGATTTCTGCAGCGGGATTGAACCCGCGTCGGCGCAGCGCCAGACGACCCGAAGGGACCGGCAGCACGATTGTAATCTCGTCCAGAAGCTCGGGAGCCTCTAGCCGCACGGCAGACGCCAAAATCTCAGCCATGAACCGCGCATGTTGAAAGCGCCCCGCATTCTTGAATTGAAGGATCAGCTGATCAACAGGTGGCTTGTATTCAAGCGCCGATATCACGCGTGCGAATGCTGGCTGCAGCAGGGCGCAATCAGGACAGGCAGTGTTGGGCGGCAGACCCAAGGCGCAGACCGGACAACGGCGATCGGGCAACCCTTGAAGAAGATCGCTCAGACATCCCTCGCAGGGACGCCCTCCTTGAGATCGCGCCAGACACAAGGCACAGTCGGTAGGCAGCCGGTCAAGCAAACTGCGGACGGTGGCGGACAAAGTATGCGGGAACGGAATACGAAAGAATTCGCGCAGATGAATCGGATCGGCCATAATTGAACCTCGTTGCCTCTTTCGACACAAGCGGGAACCCATCACAGCACGTCCTGACGGGTTACGCCAGACTGTCCGCATATTCATGTCACAGCCTCCGACCCTTCCGCTGAATCCAGACCATGTCATACGGCAGTTTGCCCGGCGCTCCCCATTGGATAAGGCACAGTTCCTGTACGGCGAGATTGCGCAGCGCATGCTGCAGCGCCTGAGCTATATAAAGATCCAGCCCAAGGCCGTGGTGGACGCCGGCTGCGGCTCGGGGCATGCGCTTGAACCCCTGCGTGCCCGATACGCAAATATCGACTACACCGGAGTCGACTCCTGTCCCCCCCTGATCCAGACCGCCGTCAAGCGCCATGCCATGCAACCCAGCCTGTGGCAAAGGCTGCGCAACAAACCGACAACCGCGGCAAACTTTGTCGTAGCCGACATGGCCAGCACAAAGCTGGCACCCGAAAGTCAGGATCTCGTCTGGTCCAACATGGCCTTGCATTGGCATCACAGACCGCACGATGTGCTGGCCGAGTGGCGGCGCATCTTGCGCACCGGCGGACTGGTCATGTTCTCGTGTCTGGGACCAGGTTCGCTTCAAGTCCTGCGTCGCTCACTTGCCGACGCGGACATCCACACCGCAGTCCCCCAGTTCGTCGACATGCACGACTTCGGTGACCTGCTGATCGAACAAGGCTTTGCCGACCCGGTGATGGATCAGGAAACCATTACCCTTACCTACCGCAGCCCCCAGAAGCTGCTCGACGACCTAAAAATACTTGGGGGCAATCCCAGCGTTCATCGTCGCGCGGGTCTGACCGGCAGGCAATGGCGCGACCGGCTCCTGGCCGCTTTGGAAAGGCAGCGCCATATGGATGGCACCATTCATCTGGAACTGGAAGTGGCGTACGGACACGCCTGGCGAGCAGCTTCCAGGCGCATTGATGGTGAGACGCGCATATCCGTTGACTCGATCATGCGCAAACCACCGCGTCGCTGATCCGTGCCTGGCGGGAGAGCTGAAGATTTACCGCGATTTCACTGCCCAGAACTTTGAGCGCGACACAGGTGTCAGGAACTGCTGCTTTTGCGCCGCGACGTTTCGATACCCAGTTGCTTGAGTTTGCGGTACAGGTGAGTACGCTCGAGGCCGGTCTTTTCAGACACGCGAGTCATGCTATGGTTCTCGCGGCCCAGGTGATACTGAAAATAAATGCGCTCGAACTCGTCGCGTGCATCGCGCAACGGCTGGTCCAGTGCAATGCTGCCCAGCAGCGAATTGCTGGTGTCGGGAATGGGCGCGACAGGCTGATCCATTTCGGGCACCGGCACCGTAGTCAACGGCTGTACGTTTGGATCGCGCGGCTCGGGCGGGCGAGCGGTAGTGACCAGGTTGGAGGTAGGCGCGGGTCTGGCCAGAACAGTCTGGATAGTCTTGAGCAGCTTCTGAAGCGTGATGGGCTTTTCAAGAAAATCGGCAGCGCCGATACGTGTCGCTTCGACCGCTGTATCGACGGTGGCGTGACCGCTCATCATGATGACAGGCATATCCAGCAGCCCCTGCGACGCCCATTCCTTGAGCAGACTGACACCGTCCGTGTCGGGCATCCAGATGTCGAGCAGTACTAGATCCGGCCGTCGGCGTAGACGCGCAGCGCGAGCTTCGGCAGCGTTTTCCGCAAGCTCGACTGTATGTCCTTCGTCGTACAGGATTTCGGACAGCAGTTCGCGAATACCAATTTCGTCGTCAACAACCAGAATTCTGGCCATATAGCTTCACCTATGTTTTTTCCGCATTATCGTTCGCCGGCTGTTTCGAGTCTACCTCAGAACTCGATTCTGCCAAGCGGGTCAAGAGGATGGAAATGCGCGCCCCGCCTTCGCGCCGGTTGGCCACATCAATGCGACCACCGTGTTCTTCGACAATTTTCTTCACGATTGCCAGGCCCAGCCCCGTACCCGTTGCCTTGGTCGTGACATAAGGCTCAAATACACGGGACAACACCTGGGCAGCAAAGCCCGGGCCGTTATCCGAAACGGTCAGACGCACGGCCTGCTTCCGTTGCTCGCCGTCTCCGGAGGTTTCCATAAGACGCGTCTGAACCTGAATGCAGGCCTCTTCGACTGACTGAATCTGACAAGCCGCATCACGCGCGTTGGCCACCAGATTATGAATCAGCTGGCGCAATTGCGTCGGGTCACCCTCAATGGCCGGCAAACCAGGTTCGAATGTTGCCTCTATGCTGACACTGCGCCCGTCGCCGCGCAACGCGCCTTCGCCGGGATCCCAGCCGTAAAGCATCAACACATCGCCCACCAGGGCGTTGAAATCGACCCTTTGCATCTGCGCCGGGGGCGTGCGGGCGTACTCCCGAAAATCATCCACCATCTGCTTCAGCGATGCAACCTGATTGACAATGGTATTGGTCGAGCGGATCAGCATTGCCGCGTCGCTTTCATTGAGGCGATCAGCCAGCTTCATTGCCAGACGCTCGGCTGACAATTGAATTGGCGTCAGCGGATTCTTGATCTCGTGCGCCAGGCGCCGCGCAACTTCGCCCCAGGCGACTGTTCGACTGGCCGAAATGACTTCGCTGATATCGTCGAACACCACCAGATACCCGTTACCCCTGCCGTCAACCGTAAGATGCGTACCGCGCGCCAGCAAGGTCACCACATGGTGACGGCCATTTTCGCGGCCGCCCTCTTCGCCGTCACGCTCCAGTTCAAATTGCTGTTGCCAGTACGGGCGTTCGGATCCGACGGCCTCGTGCGCCGAGAACGCTTGCCTGATCAGTTGCGAAAGCTTGAATGCACCATCGACGGTCTCAAGGGGGCGGCCCTTCGCCGACCGCAGGTCGACGTGCAAGATGCTCTGCGCCCCCTGGTTAAACAGGTTGAGCCTGAAAGCCTCGTCAAATACAAGAACACCTGATGACAGGTTACTCAGGACCGACTCCAGATAAACGTTGGATCGCTCCAGTTGCTGACGATTGTTTTCCACCATGCGTCGCGCTTCGTCCAGCTGGCGCGTCATGGCGTTGAATGAACGGGTCAATTGCCCTACTTCGTCTTTTTCGGGCGGTTCGGGCAAGGGACGATAATCACCAACCCCGACCGCCTGCGTGCCGGCTGCAAGCGAAAGCAAGGGCTTGACCAGGCGCCTGGACAGGGCCAGTGCTACGACCATCGCGGCGAACACAGCCAGTATCAGGGCCAGGGTCAGGGTGATCCCATATAACTTGCGCAGACCGAGGCGCGACAGTGCCAGTTCCTGGTAATCACGGAAACCCTGCTGCACCTGATTGGCATTTCGCGCGATCTGCTCGGGTACCGGCTGAATCACCTGAAGCCATCGGGTTTCGGGCGAGACCCCC
The DNA here is from genome assembly GCF_029263785.1 of Pusillimonas sp. Taxonomy (GTDB): domain Bacteria; phylum Pseudomonadota; class Gammaproteobacteria; order Burkholderiales; family Burkholderiaceae_B; genus Pusillimonas. The sequence continues at coordinate 119,383 of NZ_JAJUFE010000002.1, forward strand.
AACGCGGAAGACACCCTGTCGATGGAGCGGACAGGCAGTACCACACGCAGATGCAGTCCCAGGCTGCCACGCGAGAGCACATCTTGATCCTCTTCGGCAGTGCCCGCGCCCAGAGGCTCGTCAGCTTCGGCAGCCTCGTAGGTTCGCGCCACCCGCAGATGATTCAACACATGCTGGGGGGGACCCTCGGGAATCAGCTGACCGTAATCGGAGGACGAAAACGCGACGAGTCTTCCGCTACCGGTAAACACCATGGCCTCGTCCACCCCGCCCGATTCGCGCAGGCGAGTGATCGCCAGGGCCATGTCGGCATCGCTGGTGTCATTCAGTCCGGAAGCAATGATCTTGGCCCGGCTTCGCACTTCGGCCAATTGCGTATCCAGTGCGGCACGTCCGAGGTTCAGGCCGGCTTCCAGGGCGCTGTCGACCCTGACGTTAAACCACGACTCGATCGACCGTGACATAAACTGCACCGACAGCACGTAAATGAGTGCACCGGGCAGTACACCGATGAGCGCAAAAAACAAGGCGAAACGCGCGGTAAGACGTGCCCCGAACTGACGTCGCCGGATTTGCCGCAGCAAGCGTGCCGCCAGTACCCCCACCCAAAAAATGAGGGCAACCGCGAGCACGCCGTTGAGCAAAAGCAGCATGTCGTACTGCTGCGCATAGCGCGACGCATTACCGGTGGACCACACCAGCAGGCCGAGCAGCGCCATCGCGCTGACTGCGGCAATCAGCAGCGTAACGCGCAGCCCCCACCTCAGGAGGGCTGGTGATCGCCGGCGGAGATCGAAAATTGAAAGTCTTTCCATGGTGTGGCTAAAACCCAGGCACTACTGTTGTAGGCATCGATTTGAAAAGGTCTGGGTAAGCGGGAGGTATCCAGCCGCACACGAAGTCGGCCGATATAGGGTTCATCGATTTCAAGGTCGCTGGTGCGGGCCACTGCCCACCCACGGATATTGCGAACGAAAGACAAGGCGTCGTCGAGCGATCCCACAGGAATGGACAGTTCGCCCGAACCTACACGCCATTGACGTGTGAGCGCGTTGTAAACGATGCGCCAGGTCATCTGCTGGTCGACAACTGTTTTATCAAACCACCACCAGCGATGCTTGGTGATCTTCAGGTCTGCCGAAAAATAAATGGGTACGCCTTTGTGAGCGGCCGTACGCAACTCCGAACTGACCTCGAACTCGACGTCGGCATCGATGTATAGCTCGCCATCACGCACGATCGGGTCAACCCGTTCGACACGTTCGGCCCCTTGGGCCGCAGCCGGTCCTGCCCCGAACACGGCACTGGCAAGACAAAGCAGAAGCAGCGAGCAAACCCGGAAGATCATTGAGCTCAGTTACCGCCACAAGAGCGAAAGCAATATTGTTGACGTGTTAAGCCTGCTTGGCAAACAGGGCATAGAAAAATCCATCGTATCGTGCCACACCGTCGGCATCCGGCAAAGGAAGAATCTGGCCGGGCGCGTCCAGTCGGGTTGCATCCCCGTGAGCCTTCAAAAATGACTGCGCCTGGAGCTCACCTTCCTGCGGAAAGATAGAGCAGGTAGCATACAGCAGGCGACCCCCAGGCTTGACCGTTTTCCATAGCGCCGAGACGATCTTTCGTTGCAAGGCAGCCGTGCGGGCGACATCAGTCTGGCGGCGCAACCAGCGTATATCCGGATGCCGTCGCACCACACCCGACGCCGTGCAGGGCACGTCCGCCAGAACAAGATCAAAGGGTTTGCCGTCCCACCATGTCCCGGTGTCGGCAGCATCGGCGCAACGCAAATGAACGTCATCGTTACGAAGACGCAGCCGGTCAAGATTCTGGCCAACGCGCTCGAGCCGTGCAGCGTCGTTATCCAGCGCCCATAGCTCAAGCTGTGATGACTCAAGAAGATGAGCCGTCTTGCCGCCCGGTGCCGAGCATGCATCCAGTACCCGCGCACCATCAAATGGCCGAAGGAGGTCGGCAGCCATTTGCGCAGCGGCGTCCTGCACAGACCACCACCCCTCGTCAAACCCTGGTATCTCGTGCACGGGTCGTGCCTGCGTCAATATCAGGCCAGCGGTGCCAACCCGCGAGAACCCGATTCCAGCCCCGGTCAGGCAGGCCTCCATCTGGACCATCGACACAAGGCGACGGTTGACGCGCAAGGTCATTGGCCCCGGCTGATCACCTGCATTCAATAACGCCTCCCAGCTATTGGGGTAGGCACGTTGCACATGCTGAATCCACCAATCGGGGTAATTCCACCGCGCGACGGGATTTTTCCGGGCCTGGGTTAAAATATCCGGTCTTTCGCGCGTAAAGCGTCTCAAGGCGGCATTCAACAATTTCTTGTAAGAGCGCAAGCTTTTTGCATCGGCTGCTTGTACAGACTGATCCACGACAGTGTGTACGGCATATACCGGCCAAAAAGCATTTGCCTCGCCCCCGTCGGCCTCCATTGCTGTGTCCAGCAACACCAAAGATACCTGCAGCAGGGCATTGAACAAGGGGTTGGGGGGAGTGCGAGGCACCAGCAGTCGTTGAATCTCATTCGCCAGGCCAAGCCGACGCATCGTGTGAAAACTGATCGATTGTGCCGCGGCGCGCAGTTCAGACGGCGTCATCGCGAGCGCATCAGATAGTGATCGCCCGGAACGTACCGCCTGCACAGCCTTGGCGCTGGTTAGCAGGGTTTCAGACAACGCAAAGCGTTGCAATGGAATATTTTTGGCTGGCACGGCTTACGTCATCCGGATGCGCGGTTCATCTGTGCGGACTTTATCATCAATTGGCCCTTGGCTTCAGCGCCGGGGGCACTTTCAAGCTGAACTTTTACAAAGCCAGGTGGCTATCAGAGGTTACTCATGAACTCCCCTACAACGGGCCTCCCTGACGCGGGCCTTCAACAGAAAGGCCGCCCCGGACAGGGTCCAAAAAAAGTGGGCTTTGTCAGTTTGGGCTGCCCCAAGGCACTGGTCGATTCGGAACGCATACTGACGCAATTGCGCACCGAAGGCTATGCCATCACCCCTGAGTACGTGGATGCCGATGTGGTGGTCGTCAACACCTGTGGCTTCATCGACAGCGCAAAAGCCGAGTCACTGGACGCGATTGGTGAAGCCATTGCCGAAAATGGCCGTGTGATCGTTACCGGCTGCATGGGCGTCGAAGAATCTGTCATCCGGGACGTGCATCCAGCCGTATTGGCAGTAACCGGTCCTCAACAATATGAAGAGGTCGTCCGTGCCGTACACGAAGCTGCTCCTCCCAGTGTTGAGCACAATCCTTACGTCGATCTGGTGCCGCCGCAAGGCATCAAGTTGACTCCGCGCCATTACGCCTACCTGAAGATTTCAGAAGGCTGCAATCATCGCTGCAGCTTCTGCATCATTCCTTCCATGCGTGGAAATCATGTCAGCCGACCTGTCGGCGACGTGCTGGGCGAGGCCGAACGCCTGGTCAATGCCGGGGTCAAAGAGCTGCTGGTCATTTCACAAGACACCAGCGCCTATGGAGTCGACCTGAAATTCCGTACGGGCTTTTGGAACGGCCGCCCCGTCAAGACGCACATGACCCAGCTGTGTGAGGCGCTGTCCGGCTTCGGCGTGTGGACCCGGCTGCACTATGTCTATCCTTACCCGCACGTGGACGAGGTAATTCCCCTGATGGCTGACGGCAAGATCCTGCCTTATCTGGACATCCCTTTTCAGCATGCCAGTCCGCGCATCCTGAAACTGATGAAACGGCCTGCCTTCGAAGATCGCACGCTGGCCCGCATCAAGCAATGGCGCGAAGCCTGTCCCGACATCACCCTGCGATCCACATTCATTGTGGGCTTCCCGGGCGAAACCGAGGACGACTTCCAGTATTTGCTGGATTGGATGACGGAAGCACAACTTGACCGCGTGGGCTGCTTTCAGTATTCGCCGGTCGAAGGCGCCGCCGCCAACGAGTTGCCCGACGCAGTTCCCGACGAGGTCAAGCAAGAACGTTGGGAGCGCTTCATGGCTCATCAACAGGCCATCTCGCGCGATCGCCTGCAAAACAAGGTGGGCCGCGAGATCGACGTGCTGATCGACGAGGTTGATGAAGAAGGTGCCGTCGGGCGCTCGAGCGCCGATGCACCCGAAATCGACGGAAACGTGTTTGTCAGCAACGCCCGGAACGTGCGTCCTGGCGACCTGATCAAGGTCAGGGTCACCGATTCAGACGAATACGATCTGTACGCAGAAGCTATCCGAGTATAAACTGCGCTTGCCAAGGCACCGGCTTCATGTACCGCCTCGCGGTCGGCCGGTCCAGCTCATAAAGGAGACCAAGCGCATGTCCTCTACTTCCTGCGACGACCTGGGTCGTCTGATCCTGCGGCTCAGTCTGGGTATTCTCATCCTCATGCATGGCCTGGCCAAGCTGTTCAACGGCATCGGCGGTATCGAGTCCATGCTCACCTCACATGGCATGCCGGCGTTCTTTGCCTGGGGGGTCTATGTAGGAGAAGTCATCGCTCCCATCCTGGTCATTTTGGGCATCTACACCCGGCTGGGCGCCCTGCTGATCGCCTTGAACATGGTAGTGGCCATTCTCCTGGCACACAGCCACCAGTTACTGATGCTCAGCAATAGCGGCGGATGGCAGCTCGAGCTGCAAGGAATGTTCTTGTTCACATCGATCGCCTTGATCTTCCTGGGCGCGGGTGCGTATGGCCTCGGAGGTCGCAGCGGCCGCTGGAATTAAACAAGAAAGGCTCGGCTACGCGCAGAAGGGAAGTCGAGCCCCTTTTTGCTTGCAGATTCGGTTATTCGGGCTGCCAGCCTTGTACAAACGTCGACACGGCCTGCCTTTTCCCGCCGGCTTTCTGTAACTCGGTTACGCGCAAGATGCCATCGCCCGTGGCAATGTCGATGCCTTCGGCCGTGGCAGATTCGATTGTGCCGGCCGGACTGCTTGCCGCCTTCGGCAACGCTACAGCCTGCCAAACCTTGACGGGCGCATCCAGCCCCGGCAGCATCATTGTGGCACCCGGAAAGGGATTGAAAGCGCGAACACGCCGGGCCAATTGCGAGGCCGGCAACAAGAAATCCAGAGGTGCTTCAGATTTTTCGAGCTTGGAGGCATAGGTGACCCGGTCTTCAGGCTGCTTTTCGCGCGTCAGCGCTCCGGACTGAAGTAGCTCCAGAGCCTGAACACTGGCTTTTGCTCCCATCTGCGCAAGCTCGTCGTGCAAGGTTGCTGCAGTATGTTCAGAGGTTATGGGCGTTCCAAGACGCAGCAGCATGTCACCTGTATCCAGGCCTTCATCCATTTGCATGATGGTGATGCCGGTTTCAGGGTCGCCCGCTTCTATTGCACGTTGAATGGGGGCGGCGCCACGCCACCGAGGGAGCAGGCTGGCGTGAATGTTCAGGCATCCATGAGCAGGCAGGTCAAGAACCCAGCGAGGCAATATCAGTCCGTAGGCGGCCACGACCATGACATCGGGTTTGGCATCGAGCAGGCTCTGTCGAGCCGCCTGAGCGTCTTCGGCATATCTGCCATCCAGTTTGAGGCCGCGAGGCTGTATGACCGGAATATTGGCGGCCATCGCCGCCTGCTTGACCGCGCTTGGGGTCAGCTTCAGGCCACGACCGGCCGGCCGGTCGGGCTGAGTCAGGACCAAGGGAATCTCGTGACCCGCTGCAATCAGGGCTTGCAGAGCCTGACGGGCGAATTCCGGGGTACCAGCAAACACAACACGCATGGACAAGCGACCTGAAATAATTGACGGCACTAGGCCTTGAGCGCTTCGCGTTCTTGCTTGCGGATTTTTGTCTTGATGCGACTTTGCTTGAGCGGCGAAAGGTATTCGACGAACACCTTGCCAAGAAGGTGATCGAGCTCGTGCTGGACGCAAACAGCAAGCAGACCTTCGGCATCAAATTCGAATGGTTCGCCCTGTTCGTCGAGAGCTCGCACATGAATTCTGGAAGCGCGCCTGACCTCGTCGTACACACCGGGCACCGACAGGCAACCTTCTTCGTAGACTTGCTCTTCGTCGCTTCGCCAGGTGATTTCGGGATTGATCAGTACCAGTAAATCGTTGCCTTCTTCGGAAACGTCAATGACTACGACACGCTCGTGAACATCGACCTGGGTGGCGGCCAGACCCACGCCTGGTGCCGCGTACATGGTTTCGGCCATGTCGCGGACCAACTGGCGAATTCGATCATCGACGACCTCCACAGGCTTTGCAACCTTGTGCAATCGGGGATCGGGGTATCGAAGAATTGGGAGTAAGGCCATAGGAAAATCCGGGAAAAGATCTGCTAACTGATTATAACAAAACGGGTTTTCGCCCAGTTTCAAATGATTGTTCAGGCCACAGCCTCGCAACCGGCAAATCGCTGTGACTTTAGCTGCCACCGCGCCACCAAAACGGGGCTGCAATATGCCACACTTGCGCCATGCACACACCGCCTTCCAAAGAAGAAATCAGCGCCTGGATACGACTTACCCTGGAGCCGGGCATCGGGCCGACTCACGCCCGGGTGCTTCTGGCCGCCTTTGGCCTGCCCCAGGACATTTACTCAGCGTCTGCCGCAACGCTTTCCAGGCATGTGTCCACCGAACTGGCAGCGCAGCTTCGGCAGGCCCCGAGTGCGCAGACTCTGGAATTGATCGACCGCAGCCTCGAATGGCTCGAGGCTCCGGGACACCATCTGCTGACCCTTGCCGACCCAGCGTACCCGGTCGCCCTGCTGGATACGCACGACCCGCCCACTGTGCTGTATGTGAACGGACGCGTTGATCTCCTGAACCAGCCGACGATCTCAGTAGTTGGGGCAAGAAACGCCACTCCCGGCGGACGCGATAACGCCAGGTCATTTGCGAACTATCTTGCACAGCAGGGATGGTGTGTCGCAAGCGGGCTTGCGCACGGAATCGACACCGCCGCCCATGAAGGGGCTCTCGAGGCCGGTGCGCACGCCGGTTCCACGATCGCTGTAATGGGAACAGGCATCGACATCGTTTATCCTGCCGCCAATCTCAAGCTGGCTCACCGAATCGCTGCCGAGGGGGCCCTGGTGTCAGAGCTGCCATTAGGCACGCCCTCCATCCCCTACCAGTTTCCCAGACGCAACCGCATCGTTGCCGGACTGGCTCGCGGGGTCCTCGTTGTCGAGGCAGCCAAACAGAGTGGTTCTTTGATCACTGCAAGGCTGGCCTCGGAAATGGGTCGCGAAGTTTTCGCGATTCCCGGTTCAATTCATTCGCCACTGTCCCGCGGCTGCCATGAGCTGATACGGCAAGGAGCGAAGCTGGTAGAGTCGGGACAAGACATCGCTGACGAACTTGGCAGACCGGCGCCTACGAAGCCTGCACCGGGTAAAACCGCCGCAACTTTCAGGACACCTCGCGCCCGCGAAATACTGGTTGCCCTGGGCCACGACCCGGTTGACGTGGACACGCTGCAGGCGCGGCTGGGCCTGCAAGTGTCCGAGCTTAACGCCCTGTTGATGCAGCTTGAACTGGAAGAAGCCGTGGCACGGCTGGACGACGGTCGTTACCAGCGCCGTCCGGGGTAGCCCTGGCTTGCCGCCCGCTTACCGAATGGGCAAGGGATAAATCAGCCCGCCGTCCACCCACAAGGCATTAAGCCCACGGGGAATCTTCAGCGCACTGGCCATGCCCACATTCCGCTCGTAGCTTTCGCCGTAATTGCCCACTTGCTTGACAATGTTGTAGGCCCATTTTTCGTCCAGCCCAAGATTCTTGCCTGCCCCTGGTGTGACACCCAACAGGCGCCGCACAGCAGGGTTGTCGCTTTCGAGATGCTCATCCACATTTGCGCTGGTCAATCCGAGCTCTTCGGCGCCGGTCATGGCATGCAGCGTCCATTTCACGACATTGAGCCAGCTGTCATCACCTTGACGTACAAAGGGTCCCAAGGGTTCTTTGGAAATCTGCTCGGGAAGAACCACATACGAATCGGGATCCTGCATGCGGGAGACGCGAATGGAAGCAAGGCCCGAGGCGTCGGTGGTGAATGCGTCACAGCGCCCGGCGGCAAAGGCGTTTACGACTTCGTTGAATTGTTCAATAACCACGGGCCGGTAAGTAATGCCGTTTGCGCGTGCCCAGTCTGCCATCGTGTTCTCGTTCGAAGTGCCGGTCTGCATGCATATCGAAGCCTGGTCCAATTCTTTGGCGCTGGACACGCCCAGCGACTTGTGCACCAGGAACCCCTGGCCGTCATAGAAATTCACCCCCGCACTGATGGCGCCAAGCGCCGTGTCGCGCTGCTGCGTGATGCTGGTGTTCCGCGTCAGCACATCAATCTCGCCCGACTGCAAGGCGGTGAAGCGCTGTTGCGAGTTAAGCGGGACCGCCTTATATTTTTCGGCATCGCCCAGTACCGCGGCAGCTATGGCCCGGCAAAGATCGATGTCCAGTCCACGCCATACGCCCTTGTCGTCGGGCATCGAGAACCCCGCAAAGCCGGTAGTGACACCGCATTGCACATGACCCCGCTGCTTGACGATATCGAGTGTGTCGGCCTGTGCCACCGAACCAACTGACAGCGAAAGCGCCAGTGCCGTCAACAATCCCATCGTGTAATGCATGCTTTCTCCTTCAATTCATGCTCAAGCCCGCTAAACAGGCTTGGGTAAGCAACTGATATTCATCGGGCTCCGAAAATAGCGGAGCCGATCCGGACCTCGGTGGAGCCTTCTTCGATTGCCTGTTCGAAGTCGCCGCTCATGCCCATGGACAATCGCGACAAATGGGTATGGCCCCGTGCCACCATCTGATCGCGAAGCATGCGCAAGCGGCGGAAGCACGCTCGAACAGCCTCCTCATCCGGGGAGTTCACTGCCATAGTCATCAAGCCTTTGACTCGCAAGGTGGAAAGTTCTGACACACGCTGCAAGAAATCCGGAAGGTCGTCTGGATCGAGCCCAAACTTGGAGGGCTCTGGTGAGGTCTTGACCTGCACTAAAACATCAATGACCCGGTTCTCGGCCGTCAGCCGTGTATCCAGTGCCTCTGCGAGCGACCAGCGGTCCAGGGACTGAACCTCGGTGACCAGACGGGCCGCATCTTTCGCCTTGTTGGTTTGCAGATGTCCGATCAATACCCATTGAGGATGCAGATCGGCAAGATCGGCGTCCTTCTGCCGAATTTCCTGCATGCGGCTTTCGCCGAATCGCCGAACTCCAAGGCCGGCTGCTTCTCGTAGCACTTCGGAGGGAAAGGTCTTGCTGACCGGCAATAGCGTGACCTCGTCGGTTGCCCGTCCCGCACGCCGGCAGGCCTCATCGATGCGCCGACGAACGCTGTCGAGCCTGTTCTTCAAGGAATCTGACATCACTATCAACTGCTCTCTGATGGCATAATCAATCGACGCTGTGACACCCGCAGCGCCCAGGCGACCGGCTCCCGGTCGCCCCTACTTCAGACTACAGTGTATTGCAGGAAGTCGCCATGAACGATTCGGCCCACCAGATTTCAATGACCATCCTCATGACGCCGGACATGGCGAATTTCTCGGGCAATGTTCACGGCGGCGCCATTCTCAAGCATCTGGACCAGGTTGCTTATGCCTGCGCCAGTCGCTATGCCGGAACATATGTGGTGACGCTGTCGGTCGATCAGGTGATGTTCCGCCAGCCCATCCATGTGGGTGAACTGGTCACCTTCTATGCATCGGTCAACTATACCGGACGCACGTCGATGGAGATTGGCATCAAGGTGGTAACCGAGGACATCCGCCGCAAGCTGGTACGGCACACCAACAGCTGCTACTTCACCATGATTGCCGTCGACGAAAATGGTACTCCGGTTCCTGTACCGCCACTCCAGCCAACAGACGCCGAGGCACGGGCCCGTTTTCAGGCCGCCCAGCTTCGGCGCGAATTGCGGCAAGAAATGGAAAGCCGCCACCTCAAGATCAAGTCGGCAGACTAAACGCCAGGTTGCGGCGTCCTTACGCGGCAACGCTGTGCGCGCCCTCGGAATCGGGCAGCGTCAGTGCAATGCTAAAGAACCATGCCCGCTGCTGCCGTTTGATGACTGGCGGGATCTATCAAGATGAATGAGCCGGTTGAAGCGACCTCGGCGTACGAATCAAGGGCCAGTGCATCGCGGGTTTGCAGCGACACCCGACCAATATCATTCATGGCCAGCTGTTGTACTGCCCGGGCCTCTGCGTCAGGACGCTCGGTCGTTGATGTTTCTCGCAATTCGTGAATATCGCGCTTGGCATGGACGGTACGTATTCGCACTTTGGTCAATCGGGTTCCTTGCTTCAACCAATATTGACGGGCCGGATTCAGGGCTTCCTGGTCGAGCCAGCAGATTTCGGCATCAAAGGAATTTGCCACGCGAACCGACTGCCCCGCATTCACGATCAAGTCGCCCCGAGACACATCGATGTCACGATCCAGCACCACGGTCACACTGTCGCCCGCCTGGGCTCTGGGGATATCCCGATCAAACGTCACCAGACGTGCGACGCGAGCCACATTGCCGGATGGCAGCACCCTGATTTCCTCACCCACGTTCAATGTGCCACTGGCGAGCTGACCGGCGTAGCCGCGAAAATCTTCCTGGGATTCGCCGCCATGCCGGATCACCCACTGAACAAAAAGTCGCGCCGGTCCGTCTATTCCTTGTTCGGCCACCGGCAACTGCTCGAGCAGTGACAATAAGGAAGGGCCCTGATACCAAGGTGTGTTGTCGGATCGCACTACGACATTGTCGCCCTTGAGTGCCGAGATCGGAATCACATGAAAATCCTTGATTCCCACCTTCTGGGCAAGCTTCGCATACGACTCCCGAATCCGCTCGAATACTTTTTGATCCCACCCCAGAAGATCCATCTTGTTGACCGCCACGATGATGTGGCGAATACCCAGCAGGGCGGCCAAGGTGCTGTGTCGACGGGTCTGAACCAGCAGCTCGCCGTCTTGAGCCTTGCTGGCGTCAACAAGAATGATGGCGGCCTGCGCGGTGGATGCGCCGGTTACCATATTGCGCGTGTACTGCTCATGCCCGGGAGCGTCGGCCACAATGAATTTGCGCTGGGGAGTCGCAAAATAACGGTAAGCCACATCGATGGTAATGCCCTGTTCGCGCTCGGCTTCGAGGCCATCGGTCAGCAACGCCAGGTCGGGCTCATCGGCTTGAACACGCTTGTATTTTGAACGCGAGATCGCCTCCAGCTGGTCGGCAAAGACACCTTTGCTGTCAAACAGCAGCCTGCCTATCAGGGTGGACTTGCCGTCATCGACCGAGCCTGCAGTAATAAAGCGCAGGACCTGTGTGTCGGCCGTCACGGCCCAGGGTTCATGAACGGCGTTCATCAAAAATATCCTTCCTTTTTACGTTGTTCCATCGACGCTTCAGATGTCTGGTCATCCAGGCGCGTCGCACCCCGCTCGGTGATGGTGGTGACAGCTGTTTCAGCAATGATTTCCAGCGGCGTGGAAGCCGTGGAGGCCACCGGGCAGGTGCATGAAATATCGCCGACTGTGCGGAAACGCACCTTACGCAACTGAGGGGTTTCGCCTTCGCGTGGCGGTGTCAGTGGGGTGACGGGTACCAGCAGGCCCTGGCGCTGCACAACCTGACGATCGTGCGCATAGTAGATAGACGGCAAAGCAAGGTTCTCGCGGGCGATGTACTGCCATACATCAAGCTCGGTCCAGTTCGAGATCGGGAACACACGCATGTTTTCGCCGGGATACACACGCGTATTGAACAAGTTCCACAGTTCGGGACGCTGGCCTTTAGGGTCCCATTGACCGAATTCGTTCCGAAAGGAAAACACGCGTTCCTTGGCACGCGCCTTTTCTTCGTCGCGACGTGCGCCGCCGATGCACGCGTCAAAGCCAAATTCCTCTATCGCCTCTAGCAAGGTGACCGCCTGAGCCGCGTTACGCGAATCATTCTGCTTGCGCAGCACCACCGTCCCACGAGCGATGGAATCCTCGACCGACCGAACGATAAGATTTTCGCCCAGTTCGGCGACCCGCCGGTCACGGAACTGGATGACTTCCTCAAAGTTGTGCCCGGTATCAATGTGCATCAGCGGAAACGGGAAGCGGCCGGGGCGAAAGGCCTTCTCGGCCAACCGCAACAACACGACTGAATCCTTGCCGCCCGAAAATAACAACACCGGCCGCTCGCATTCAGCGGCGACTTCGCGCAGGATGTAAATGGCTTCGGATTCAAGCCAGTCCAGGTGTGTCCGAGGCGATAGCTCACCCATTATTGATTTCCTTCACAGTTTCCAGGTTGCCTTGATGCAGGCCGCACTCCTTGGATGAGGCCTGCTCCCACCACCAGCGACCGGCACGCGGATGTTCCCCGGGCCGGACAGCACGCGTACAGGGATCGCATCCTATCGAGGGATAGCCCTGGTCATGCAACGGGTTGTAGGGAATGTCAAAGGCACGAATGACCGCCCACACCTGGGCGTCGGTCCAGGAAGCAAGCGGATTGAACTTAAGCAGTCCAAACGAGTGATCGAATTCTTCCTCTGCGAGCTCGGCGCGCGTAATGGACTGGTCGCGATGCTGGCCGGTCAGCCACGCCGAATGGCCCTCAAGCGTGCGTCGCAGCGGCTCGACCTTTCGGATGCCACAACAAGCCTTGCGCAGATCGATGCTTTCATAGAAGGCGAACTCGCCATGCCGGGTCACGTGCTGCAGCACAGCCTGGGGATCAGGCTTTACGACACGCACGTTCAAACCGTATCGCTGCGCGATGCGGTCGACCATTTCTATCGTTTGAGGATGAAGCCGACCCGTATCGAGCGTAAAGACCTCTATGGGCAAGCCCGTCTGGACAATGGCGTGAGTCAGCACCATGTCCTCAGCAGCCAGTGATGATGCAAACACCGCATCCGGGTGCCTGTCACTGATACGAGCGAGCGTCTCTTTCAACACCAGCCATTTCTGGTGCGTCTGTGGGTCGAGCAGTTCGGCAGCAGTAGTCACGCGATCTATCCTTGTTCAGAGCGGATAGTGTCGCGTGCTGCGGCGAATCGGGGAACTACTTAATCGTTAGGTGTTTATGGGATTTGGGTATTTGGGACGTTCGGCCTATGACGAACGTCCCGCCGGCATCTTCAGCCCCGAGGAATGAGGCGCCGCTCAAACACATTACCCGAGATGGTGCTGGATCCATCCGAGATCAGATATAACAGGCTGGGCACAACCTCTTCGGGTGTGGACACGCCCAGCGACTTTTCGTACATGGCGAGCTCTTCTTCGTTCGCCGATTCCAAAAACACCGGGGTAGCAACCAGGCCGGGAGAGATGGCGTTTACCCGCACGCCGGACGTGCGCAACTCGAGCGCCGCAGACTTCACCAGCCCGATAATCGCCGCCTTGGTGGCAGCGTATGCCGACGCGCCGGGCCAGCCGGCGGAAGCCAGGCCAGAGGTGAATGCCACAATCGAACCGCTTCGCTGCGCCTTCATGATCGGGAACAGAGCTCTAAGCAGATAAAACACTCCCGAAACGTTCACATCAAAATGACGCTGCCAGATCTCATTGGACATTTCGTCAATGGGTACCCGTTTTTGCACGGCACTGGTCAGGACCGCCGCGTCGATTCGCCCGAACTTGCTGTTCCAGCGCTCGATAGCCAGGTTCACCTGCTCGGAATCTGAAATGTCCACCGCGGCCGTGTGAATTCGCGGTGCCGCGAGCGAGGCCAGTCCCGCCTCGTCGATATCGAGCGCCAGCACCTCGGCATTCTGCTGCGCGCACGCAATGGCCGTGGCCCGCCCGATACCGGAAGCTGCGCCTGCCACCAGGACCACATGTCCGGTAAAGTCGTAAGTCACCTTCATGCAGCGGCCTCCTGCACAGGAGGCGTACGACCCGTAATCGCCTCATAGAGCTTCTGCGCCTGTTCGGGGTCACCGTCGATCGGGACAATGGCGGCGATATGCTCATCCGGTCGAACCAGAACCAAGGTGTTGAGCGGCACACCCATACGCTGGGTAAGTGCGTTACCCGGATCGAGCAAACTGCGATCACGCAATCCGGAATCGTGGGGCGCATCGTAGCGCGACACCTGAAAGTGTTGCAAGGCAGGAGACTTGACTGATGGAATCGCGGGACGGCGTCGTGCATCGGTGAAGTACAACGCGGTGAACTTGCCGGCGCATACGTCGTGGATGCGTCGCTGCTTGCCGTCAGGAGTGTGCACCAGATAGTCGGGCAAGCGGTCTCCGGCAATACTGGCCGGACGATCGGCACGAGCCACCATCGACCAGTTTGTAGAGCCCTCGACATCAAGCTTGACGCCCAACATGGTGCGCGTATAAGCATTTTGCCAATTGTTCTCGGACATCGCGTCAACCCCGTCAACGCGCTTTTCCATCGACTTGCGAGCGGCTTCGGCCATTTCGCCCGAGCCATTGACGGCCAAGGGCTTCTGCTCGCGTTCGTAGCCGTCCAGAATGGATGCGTCGGCCCATCCCCTGAGGTACCACGCCAGACGCCACGGCAGGTTCGAGGCATCCAGTGCGCCAGTGTTCAGGCCCAGGGCCCACATTGGAGTGATCAAGTGCGCGGCATCGCCCATGAGAAACACCCGGTTTTGACGCCACTGTGTAGCCACCCGGTGGTGCACTCTATAAATGACTTTATTGATGGCCTTGACGTTGTCCACTTCGCCAATGAACGACAAGGCCTTTTCCTTGAGTTCGTCGGCCGTGGGCTCGTCAGCCCCCTCGGGCAGTGGGAACAGAAAGCGCCAGCAATGAGGCTGCCGCACCAGGATCATCCACTCGTCGGGATCGGCAAAATATGACAGGTAGGGGTAATCGCGCGGGTTAGCCACGTCAAGGTCAGCCTCCAGGTCGACCAGCGAGTACCTGACGGGCAATGAGTGACCCTCGACGGGAATGCCCATGATATCCCGCACGGTTGACCGGCCACCA
>NZ_JAJUFE010000029.1 GCF_029263785.1 Pusillimonas sp.
CCAAACGATCGTCCTGAACATTGCCACGCTCCAGATCCCTGAGCAGCCAAGCCACAAAAAGAAAATAGCGAGCACGGGTCTGGATGGTGCTCAAGCCAGGTAAAAAGTGGTCCGAGATCGCGTCGCGAATAAGTCCAAGACCCAATTCGTCAATCGTCGACTTGTCCTTTTGCGATTCGAGCAGCGTCAATATGTTCTCACGCTCTGATGAGGAGAAGTCGAGCCATTGAAGGGCAGGCATTTATGTCCGGGTCAGAGTAGAAAACACAATTGTGCCAAATTGGCTTGAAGATAAGCCAATGGTCAGATGCAAGTCCACTACCTTGAGCACTTTACCTCATAAATGACCGCGAACTCGATATCCGTTGACAAGGCCTTCCCTCAAGGCACCAAGTAGTCGGGACGCAAACGCGGCCATTGCAGACACAATCAGCGGGCAAGCTCCTTAGCATCGGCACCCTCAGGAGTCAGCAGAGCTACGTAAAATAGATATCTCGCTCTAGACGCGATGCAGAGCCGTGCTGACGTTACATCGAGAACCTATCTGAACGTTCGTCTCACCATCCGCCTACGCCAGGTCCGATGTGTATTCACGAGGTGTTGAGTCTTGCACTACTTGATCGTCGCTTTAAGAATCAGTTGTCCAGCGTAGGATTGCCAATTTCAGGAGTTGTTATGCGTTCGTTCAGCGCCAATGTATCCAAGTTCTTTGTAGCCTCATGTCTGGCGTTGGCCTCATTTTCAGCTTATGCAGACTGCGCAATAGTTCGTGTTACCTCGGCAGATAAAGTGAGACAAGCTTTAAAGCATGGCGGAGGGTATAGCTTTGGCAACTATGATGAGGTTTGTGAAAAACTGCGTCGAGCTAATGCTGTGATCGTGATCTCCGGTTCGGATGGTGTGTTGGCCAACCGTTCTTTTGCATGGGCTTCTATTGGCGTGGCAGATGCTGTGAACCAAAACGTCATGGTTACCGCCTTTAGTACAAACCAAACGATAATGGATGAGTATGCAAGTGCACACCTTGGGCCGGAGTTGCTGATGAGCGCTATCGACAATGCTCTGAACTCATGGACCGAACTTGATAACGCGCTTGCTGAGCTTAATAACGTTCGGCAAAAAATGCATAAGGCCGCTTCAAAGTAAGTTGTCTTTCGGGCTTGATGATCAAGCCCGTCACAGCGCGGGATTTCCGCCGGTGACCAGGCCTGTAGGGCGACGGTCGCCGTACCAAGTGCGCATTGTGTCACCTGGAACGACGGTTGGCCGCACGGTGGCGCGTGTAATGCAATTGGCCCCGCTCCGCAGCGTGACAGCCCGAACACAGACAGAACGACAAATGACCTCCGGCATTACTACCAGAGGCCGTTTTAATTCGTCGTTCACTGCGGATTATTTCACTTATCGCGAAAATGCGTTTTCACCAATTACGCGAATTTTTCAATATATGTGATAACCGACAAATCAAGTATCAATATTCCCCGCCTGCAACGCATACTTTTCAATAAACGCGCGCCTGGGCTCAACATGATCTCCCATCAGTGTCGTGAACACTTCATCCGCCGCAATCGCGTCTTCGATCTGAACACGCAGCAAGCGCCGGACGTTGGGGTCCATGGTGGTTTCCCAAAGCTGCTCGGGGTTCATTTCACCCAGGCCCTTGTACCGTTGCTTGGTCACGGAACGCTCGGCTTCGGCGCGCAAGAACTGCATGGCGTCGCGGAAGTCGTCAATGGATTTTTGCTTGCGCTTGTCGTCTTCGCCACGCGCAATATATGCGCCTTCGCCGATCAGGCCGGTGAAGGTTTTGCCGGCCTTGGCAAGAATGGCGTAATCGGCGCCCAGGACAAAGACGCGGTCGAAAACAGTCACGCGCACATTGCCATGATGCATGCGCTTGACCACAACACGCCAGGCGGAGTTATCGTCGTTCGATTCGACCTCGACTGTAACGTTGGGCATGGTGGGATCTTCGAGCGCAACTTGCAGGCGGCGTGCGGAATCGGCAGCGTTTTCGGCACTGCTTAGATCGAGCTCGACACCCTCGGCGATGGCCGACAGCGCTTCAACATCCATCTGCCTGGACAGGCGGTTGATCACAGCATCCGCCATGATGTATTGGCGTGCCAGTTCGCCTAACGCTTCACCGCTGATCACAGAAGCGCCTTTTGAAGGCAGAAGCTCGGCGTCTTTAAGCGCCACCTGCATCATGAACTGGGCCTCTTCCTGATCGTCCTTCAGATAGCGCTCTTCGCGGCCGACCTTGACCTTGTACAGAGGCGGCTGCGCAATGTACACGTAACCGCCTTCGATCAGCTCGGGCATCTGACGGTACAGCAGTGTCAGAAGAAGGGTGCGGATGTGTGCGCCGTCAACGTCGGCATCGGTCATGATGATGATGCGGTGATAGCGCAGCTTTTCGATGTTGAAGTCTGGGCCGATGCCAGTGCCCAGGGCGGTAATGAGGGTGGTAATGGCTTCGCTGGCAATCAATCGGTCAAAGCGCGCTTTTTCTACATTAAGAACCTTGCCGCGCAGGGGCAAAATTGCCTGGAACTTGCGGTCGCGGCCTTGCTTGGCGGAGCCGCCGGCAGAGTCACCCTCAACGATATAGATTTCGCTTTTGGCAGGGTCTTTTTCCTGGCAATCCGCCAGCTTTCCTGGCAAGCCTGCGCCTTCAAGCACGCTTTTGCGACGCGTCATTTCGCGAGCCTTGCGAGCAGCGTCGCGCGCACGGGCTGCTTCAATAATCTTGTTGCACAGAGCCTTGGCGTCGTTGGGGTTTTCAAGCAGCCAGGTCTCGAGGGTGCGCGATACCGCCTCTTCAACGGCCGGGCGCACTTCGCTGGAAACGAGTTTGTCTTTGGTCTGGCTGCTGAACTTGGGCTCGGGCACTTTTACCGACAACACGCAGGCCAGGCCTTCACGCATGTCATCGCCGGTAGTGTCGACCTTGGCCTTCTTGGCCAGTTCGTTATCGGCAATGTATTTATTGATGATTCGCGTCATGGCAGCGCGCAAGCCAGTCAGATGAGTTCCGCCGTCGCGCTGGGGAATATTGTTGGTAAAGCAAAGTACTGTTTCGGTGTAGCTGTCGTTCCACTGCATGGCAACGTCAACACCAATCGTGGCGTCGCCCACTGTAGATTCCGTACTGACAGCAAACACGTTGGGATGCAAAACGGTTTTGGTACGGTTGATGTATTCGACGAAGCCCTTTACGCCCCCCAAAAAGGCAAAGTCTTCTTCCTTGCCCTGTCGCTCGTCTACCAGGCGAATCTTGACGCCGTTGTTCAGGAAGGAAAGCTCACGCAGGCGCTTGGCCAGAACATCGTAGTGATATTCGATGTTCTCGAAAATGGTGTCGTCGGCCAGAAAGTGAACTCGTGTGCCTTGTTTATCGGTACTGCCCGTAACATGCAGCGGTTCAACGCGCTCGCCCTGACGAAACTCCATTTCATGAGTCTTGCCCTTGCGCCAGATAGTAAGGCGCAGCCATTGCGACAGGGCGTTGACGCACGAAACACCTACGCCGTGCAAACCACCCGACACCTTGTACGAGTTGTGGTCGAACTTGCCGCCGGCGTGCAGTTCGGTCATGACGATTTCGGCGGCGCTTCGGCCGTACTCGTCGTCTTTGTGAATGTCGGTAGGAATACCGCGCCCGTTGTCGGTTACCGAGATGCTGTTGTCGGCATGAATGGTTACGACGATGTCGTCGCAGTAGCCGGCCAGGGCTTCATCGATGGCGTTGTCGACCACCTCGAAAACCATGTGATGAAGTCCGGTGCCATCGGAGGTGTCGCCGATGTACATGCCTGGACGCTTGCGGACCGCTTCAAGGCCCTTGAGCATCTTGATGGATTCGGCGCCGTAGCCTGCTTCATTGGCAATCGTGGTTTGATCTGACATAGCTTATTTAGAACCTTAATTACGCCTTTCGGCGAGCCTTGCGGCGGTGGGCCGCACGGCAACAGGCCGTCGGCCGGTCAACGGGCATCGGAAATAGTTAGATGCGCATTGGCATGACGACATACTTGAACTGATCGTCGTCGGGGGTAGTTATGAGAGCGGACGCATTGACGTCGGGCTGAACCGACCACCTGACCATTTCTGTCTTGATATTGGAAAGAACGTCCAGCAGATAACTGACGTTGAATCCGACATCCAGTGGCTCGTGGCTGTAATCGATGTCGAGCTCTTCCAGCGCCTCTTCTTGCTCGGCGTTGGAAGAGGTTATTTTAAGCTGGTTGTCGGAAAGCTGGATCCGGACACCCTTGAGCTTATCGGTGGTAAGAATTGCCGCGCGCTGCAAGCTGCCCTGCAATTGCTCTCGATTGACGAGGAAATGTCGTGTGTAGTTCGTGGGAATGACACGGGTAAAGTCGGGGAACTTGCCCTCGACCAGTTTGGAAACCAGTTCGACGTCGCCAAAACGAAAACGAATCTGCCCGGGAGCCACATCTATGGTAACAGGATCGTCGTTGTCGCCCAGCAAACGCTGCATTTCAAGAACGGTTTTACGCGGCACGATAACGTCGTGCTTGCTTTCGATGCCTTCGACCGCCGTAGCGCTGTGCGCCAGCCTGTGGCCGTCGGTGGCCACCGCGCGAACCCAGCCCGGCTCGAATACAAACAGCAGGCCGTTCAGGTAATAGCGGATGTCTTGCTGGGCCATGGCGAAATGCACCATGTTGAACAGGTGCTTGAGCGTCTTTTGCGACAGCGAAAACGAGACATCCCATTTTTCGGGCTGGGCCAGCGTGGGGAAGTCGTCGGAAGCCAGAGTTTGCAAGGCAAAGCGACTTTTCCCGGATTGAACCGTAAGCTTTCCGGAACTGAGCGCCACCTTGACATCACCCGAGTCGGGCAAGGCGCGAAGAATATCCAGCAGCTTGCGGGCGGCTACCGTTGTAGACTCATTGGCATCACCCACGCCAAACTGCGCATGCGTCGTAATTTGAACTTCCAGATCGGTGGCAATAAAGGCGAGGTCTTGGCCTTGCTTGCGCAACAGGATATTGGCCAGAATGGGCAACGTATTTCTTCTTTCGACTATTCCCGCCACCGTAGACAACGGTTTCAACAGGGCGTCGCGAGTCGTTTGTATGAGTTGCATGGTTATCCTTTTAAGGTTTGTTCTAATACGTGTAAAGCGTGGTTGAGCTCAGACTGTTTTGTGCGCGCATCAGAAATCTTGCGCACGGCATGCAAGACCGTGGTGTGATCACGCCCTCCGAACAAGTCGCCGATCTCGGGCAGGCTTTTCTGCGTGAGCTCCTTCGCAAGGTACATGGCAATTTGCCTGGGTAATGCAATATTGGCCGGTCGACGTTTCGAATACATGTCGGCGACCTTGATCTTGTAGAAGTCGGCGACGGTTTTCTGAATGTTCTCAACGGTAATCTGGCCGTTGGACACAGAAAGCAGATCTTTGAGCGCGTCCTTGCACACTTCAACGGTAAGCACCTCGCGACCGTGAAATCGCGCATAGGCCGACACCTTGCGCAAGGCGCCTTCAAGTTCACGCACGTTGCTGCGCAAATGCTTGGCAATGAAAAACGCTACTTCCTCAGGCATGGTAATGCCTTCGGTCTCGGCTTTGCGCAACAGAATGGCCACCCGCATCTCGAGCTCGGGCGGTTCGATTGCGACGGTCAGACCTGAATCAAAACGTGAAATCAAGCGGCTGTCGATGTTGGACAGTTCTTTGGGGTAGGTGTCGGATGTGATGATGATCTGCTTGCGCTGGGCCACCATCGCCTCAAATGCATAGAAGAATTCTTCTTGCGTACGGTTCTTGCCCGCAAAAAACTGAATGTCGTCGATCAGCAGCAGGTCAAGCGAATGGTAGTAGCGTTTGAACTCGTCAAAAGCCTTGCGTTGATATGCCTTGACCACATCAGACACGTACTGGTCGGCGTGCACGTAACGCACGCGGGTTCCCTTGCCACTTTCGAGCAGCGCATTGCCGATGGCGTGAATCAGATGAGTCTTGCCCAGCCCCACGCCCCCGTACAGAAACAGGGGGTTATACGAGACGCCCGGGTTTTCGGCCACCTGGAGCGCTGCCGCGCGGGCCAGCTGATTGGCCTTACCGGTAACAAAGTTATCAAAGCGCAATTCGGTATTGAGACGCGAACGATCATGGATCACGTCTGCCGGCGACTGCTGTTGCGGTGCAACATTATCAGCGGGCCGGTCGGCAGCGGACCCGGAAGATACGGCGGGGGCAGCAGCCGCTGCAGCAGGCGGACGTGATGGAGCCGCGGTAGACGCCGCCAGTTCGAACGCTACCTGCACAGGACGTTCGAACCACTCGCTAGCCAGGGTTTCGATTTGATGTGAGAAATTCTTACGGACCCAATCAAGCTTGAAACGATTGGGCGCAGACACGCGAAGCACCGCCTGCGTTTCGTCGAACGCCAGCGGTACAAGGGGGCGTATCCAAGCACTTATTTGCTGCGGAGGTAGGTCTTGCTCCAGTCTCTGGACGCAAGTCTGCCAAAATTCTTTCATGTCCACCACTTGAGTAAACCTCGATTCTACCCTGTTGAGCCCCAAGTTATCCACAAGGCGGGACCACTTCGTCAACCCTCACAAACCTTTGATATTTGACTAGTTCCCCATAATCTGTTGAAATGATGGGCTTTTGCAATTTTTGATTGCCAAGGCCGCAGCATGCTTGCGGTAGCTTGGGCTTGCGGTAGCCAGGGTTTATTCTTGACCCGGCCGGCAACAAAACCGCCCGAGCCTGCGCCAATTGCAACAGACAAGCACAGCTTTTGAAGATACCCCGCGTAGTCTTTTGGCATCTTCAAGGCAAGAATCCACAACACCCCATTTCGTTCCGGTATAGACCATGAAACGCACTTTTCAACCTTCAGTCACTCGTCGCAAGCGTACCCACGGCTTTCTCGTGCGCATGAAAACCCGCGGTGGCCGCGCCGTGATCAATGCCCGTCGTGCCAAGGGTCGCAAGCGCCTGGCCGTCTAAGCCTGACGCTGGCTTTCTACCGGAAAGCCGCAATGCCTGCTTCATGCGTGCCACGTTTGGTCCGGCGGCGCGCCTGCACCGCCCCTCTGAATTCGCCGCGGCCCTCAAAGGCCGGCGCATTGCCAGAGGGGCGTTGCTCGTTGTGTCCACCCCTCGCGAAAAACCCCAGACGGACGCTTCGGCCAGACTCGGCATGATCATAGCGAAACGGTTTGCACCACATGCCGTCACGCGAAATACAATCAAACGAGTCATCCGCGAAGTCTTTCGGAAGCGACGGCACGAATTACCGCCTCGCGATCTGGTGTTTCGCTTGCATAGCCCGGTCGGTACGATATCGCTGACCCAGCTCAAGACACAAGTGCGAGCAGAAGTCGAGACACTTCTGGATAAGGTGCAGGCATCATGATCAAAGCTTTACTGATCGCGCCGATTCGGTTTTACCGTTATTTTCTAAGCCCCTGGCTAGGCCACAACTGCCGTTTTACCCCTACCTGTTCAGCATACGCCATTGAAGCCATCCAGACTCATGGCGCCCTGAAAGGCCTTTGGCTGGCGGCTCGCCGGTTGGCGCGCTGTCACCCCTGGGCAGCCGGCGGATGCGACCCGGTACCCCACGCCCATCACCGCCGCCACTGACAGCGACGGGATGTAACCAAACCAGGTCAGCCTAACCGGGTCGACCTGCCCGGGTCAACCGGACCGGGTCAGCTGACTTGGTCGACCGTCAATTTGAATTAAGGCGGCCTACGTTAAACTAACGAGCTTTTGCTCCGCTTGAACTTATCTTACAGGCGCTATGGATATCCGACGCACCATCCTCTGGATGATTTTTTCTTTCTCGCTGCTGTTGTTATGGAATAACTGGCAGGTGTATAACGGTCAGCCTTCGCTGTTTTCGGGAAAGCCGGCAAACACCCAGCAGGCAGGCACCGAGAACGGCAGCACTAATGGCACAGCAGAAGGTTCCGCTGGTGTGCCGGCTGCAGGTGTACCAATGGCCGCCGATACAGCGAGCGGCACAGCGGCTACGGGCGTGCCCGCTGCGGGCGGTGCAAGCTCCCAGGCAGCTGCCGAATCCGAGAAAATCACCATTACGACCGACGTTTACAATCTTGTATTCGATACCCAGGGCGCTCAGATGGTGCGAGCCGAATTGCTCAAATTCGGCGACGAAGATGACCCTGACAAGCCCATGGTGCTGCTTAACAACCAGCCCGGCTCAACCTACCTGGCACAGACCGGTATTGTTGGCGCGCCGCAGGGTGAAAGCTTTCCCACTCACCTGACTCCCTTCAGGCTTGTCTCCAGCGAGCGTTCGCTGACCGGCGACACGCTGGATGTCGTGTTCGAAGCGGAAAGCGGCAATGCCCGAGTGGTCAAGACGTTTACCTTTCATCGTGGCCGTTACGACATCGACGTGCGTCACGACGTCTATAACACTGGCAGCGCAGCGATTTCTCCGTCGGTGTACCTGCAGCTGACGCGAGACGGCAACGACCCGCCAAACACCTCATTCTTCTACAACACCTTTACCGGACCATCGGTATACAGCAGCGAAGAAAAATACCAGAAGGTGAAGTTCTCGGATATCGACAAGAACAAGGCGTCGTATATCAAGCAAGCTGACGACGGCTGGATTGCCATCGTTCAGCACTACTTCGCCGGCGCATGGGTTCCTGTAGAGAACCGTATTCGTCACAACGAAGTGCTTCGTGTGGCAGACAACCTGTACTCAATCCGCGCCATTCAGCCCATCGGGACGATTCAGCCCGGCGAACAACAGGCCATCAATGCAAAATTCTGGCTGGGGCCGCAAGACCAGCAGGCCATGCAGGCAGTTGCACCCGGCCTGGATGTGGTTGTCGACTACGGTTTTCTTACCATCATTTCCAAACCCCTGTTCAAGTTGATGACCTGGATCCATGGATTCCTGGGCAACTGGGGCTGGACGATTGTGGTACTGACCCTGCTGATCAAGCTGGTGTTCTATCCATTGTCGGCGGCCAGCTATCGCTCGATGGCCAAGATGAAGCAGGTCACACCTCGTCTGCAGGCATTGCGTGAAAAGTTTGGCGACGATCGCGCCAAGCTAAATGCGGCCATGATGGAGATGTATCGCACAGAAAAGATCAACCCCCTGGGCGGATGCTTGCCCATGGTGGTTCAGATACCTGTCTTTATTGCACTGTACTGGGTGTTGCTGGGTAGCGTAGAGATGCGTGGCGCGCCCTGGATCCTCTGGATTACAGACCTTGCAGCACCCGACCGCTGGTTCATCCTGCCTGCCATCATGATGGGTACGATGTTCCTGCAGATCAAGCTCAACCCGACGCCTCCCGATCCGATGCAGGCACGCATCATGATGATCATGCCGCTGGTGTTTGGGGGAATGATGTTCTTCTTCCCCGCGGGGCTGGTGCTGTACTGGTGCGTGAACAATGCGGTATCGATCGCGCAGCAACGCTACATCATGCATAAACTCGACAAGGAAACCAAAGCAGCCAAGCGCTAAGGTCTTATCCATGGCTGCCTCTTCGCAACAACCGATCGCCGCCATTGCCACCGCGCCCGGACGTGGCGGCATAGGCGTCGTTCGCATCTCTGGACCCGATCTGGCACCCATTGCTGCGCGTCTGTTTGACCAGCCCCTTAAGCCACGGCACGCGCACTACTTGCCGTTCAAGGATGCAAAGGGCGAATCGATTGATGCGGGCATCGTACTGTTTTTCCCGGCGCCGCATTCCTACACAGGCGAAGACGTTCTTGAGCTTCAGGGCCACGGCGGTCCGGCAGTCATGCGCCGCCTGCTCCAGCGCTGCCTGGAAGCGGGGCGCGAGTTCGGCCTGCGACACGCCGAGCCGGGCGAATTCACCCAGCGTGCTTTTCTGAACGACCGGCTCGATCTGGCTCAAGCCGAGGCCGTCGCCGATCTCATCGATGCCTCGTCCGAAGCCGCGGCACGCAGTGCCATGGCTTCCCTGAGCGGTGCATTTTCTGAGAGGGTCAACACGCTTAACGATCGAATCGTGCACCTGCGCATGCTGGTCGAAGCCACCCTCGACTTCCCCGAAGAGGAAATCGATTTCCTTGAAAAGTACCAGGCCCGCGCAACCCTCGACGACATACGCATGCAACTGGATAATCTGGTGCAGCAGGCTCGCCAGGGCATGATTTTGCGGGAAGGACTGCATGTGGTGCTGGCAGGACAGCCCAACGTGGGCAAATCCAGCCTGCTCAACGCCCTGGCCGGTGACGAGGTAGCCATCGTCACGCCAATTGCCGGTACGACCCGGGATAAAGTCGTCCAGCAAATCCATATTCAGGGGGTTCCACTTCATATCGTCGACACCGCAGGCCTGCGCGAAACTGACGACACGGTAGAGAGCATTGGCATTGCCCGTACCTGGGCCGAAATCGAAAAAGCCAACGTCATCATCCACCTGAAAGACGCTCGCGACCCGGCCGGCGAACTGGACGCAGCGATCAAGCAACGATTGCCGGCCCACACACCGGTGCTCGAAGTTCACAATAAGATTGATTTGCTCGATCCCGCGCACCCGTCAGCAATCAATGCTGATAATGTTCCGTCGCTTTCAGGCACGCAGTCGCAAGAAGCTTTTGTCATGTCGGTACTGGGCATCTCTGCCAAAACCGGCACTGGTCTCGATGAACTGCGTCACAAACTCCTGGAAATTGCCGGATGGAACCCAGGGGCTGAATCACCGTGGCTGGCCCGGGAACGCCATTTGATTGCGCTACGCAATGCAGCCGAACATCTGCAGCTGGCGGACGAACATGCAAGCCAGGCTGACAACGTGCTTGATCTTTTCGCCGAAGAGCTTCGTCTGGCTCATGAAGAACTTTGTGCCATCACCGGCCAGTTCACCAGCGACGATCTGCTCGGAGAGATCTTCTCCAACTTCTGCATCGGTAAATAAAAGCTAGCGATTCCCCTAGTTGCGGTAGGCTCGCAATTATTTATAATGAATAACAGTTATGTTTTATAACTATTATTCGAGAGCTTTCCCTCATGAGTCAGTCCGACCATTCTTCATTACTCGACGTCAAGTACGTCGGTTCCATCGCCCAGGTGGGCATCAATCGTCCTGAAAAGCGCAATGCGCTCAACGACGATCTGATCAAGGCCATTCACGACTGCTTTGCATCCATGCCTGAAACCGTCAAGGCCATCGTCTTGTATGGCATTGGTGATCACTTCTGCGCCGGACTGGATCTGTCCGAAGTCAACCCCCAGTCCGTACCTGAATCCGTCATGCATTCGCGTGGCTGGCACGCAGCATTCGAGCACATCCAGTTCGGCCGTGCGCCGGTTATTGCCGTCATGCATGGAGCAGTGGTCGGAGGCGGGCTGGAACTTGCAGCCTCGGCACACGTGCGGGTGGCCGAAGAATCCAGCTTTTACGCACTGCCCGAGGGCAAGCGAGGCCTGTTCGTCGGCGGGGGTGGCTCGGTACGCATTACCCGTCTGATCGGTGTGTCGCGCATGACCGACATGATGCTTACCGGTCGCGTTCTGGACGCTCAAGAAGGTCATTTGGCCGGAATTTCTCATTACACCGTGGGCGCAGGCCAAGGCATGGCCAAGGCTATGGAACTGGCCGAAAACATCGCATCCAATGCAGCCATGTCCAACTACGGTGTAATGCATCTGTTGCCGCGAATCGCAGACCAATCCATGCACGATGGCATGGTTACAGAATCGCTGATGGCCGCCGTGGCTCAAACCGACCCGGCCACGCTCGATCTTCTTGCCCAGTTTCTGGAAGGCAAGAAAAACAAGGTCAAGTTCAAGCCGCAATAATCACTTTCGAAAGCCGGGCCTGCCCGCCACCCGCCGGAGCCTGCGCCCGCTACGCTTCTAAAAGAGGACGACATGGAAATTCAAGGACAACCGGCTATTGTGACGGGCGGTGCATCCGGCCTGGGCGCAGAAACTGTGCGGCAATTGGCAGCCGCCGGGGCACGCGTCGCCATTCTTGACCTGAATGAGGCCGCAGCAAAAGACCTTGCCGCAGAAGTCGGCGGTTTGGGTATTGGCTGCGACATAACCAATACCGAAAGCGTCGAAAACGCCCTGCGTATCGCAGCCGAAGCACACGGGGCCGCCCGCATTCTGGTCAATTCAGCCGGTATCGGCGGTGCCAAGCGGCTGGTTGGCAAAGACGGCACGGCCATGCCGCTTGAACACTTCACACGTATCGTCAATGTCAATCTGATTGGTACGTTCAACGTCATGCGTCTGGCGGCAGCGCAAATGATACCGCTTGAACCTCTGGAAGATGGTGAGCGCGGCGTGATTATCTGCACTTCATCGGTGGCGGCGTATGACGGCCAGATTGGCCAAGCTGCCTATGCAGCATCAAAGGGTGCCCTGGCTTCGATGACGCTGCCCCTGGCCCGCGACCTCGCCCAATTCGGAGTTCGTGTCGTCACGATTGCGCCAGGCCTGTTTCTGACTCCCCTGCTCCACGAACTTCCCGAAGAAGTTCAAACCTCGCTCGGTCAGAGCATTCCCTTTCCAAAACGGTTGGGCAAGCCTTCGGAATTTGCCCTGTTGGCCCTGCATGTCGTGAACAATCTGTCGCTGAACGGCGAAGTCATTCGACTGGACGGCGCCTTGCGCCTGCCTCCGCGCTAAGTCTAAGTACCCGGATTCTGGAAGACAAATGTTTTCGTATCAGCCCCCGCTCAAAGATATTCGCTTCGTCCTTACCGACCTGCTCGATGCTTCTGGACGGCTATCGCAGCTTCCCCCGTTTTCCGAAGTTGACGACGATCTGATGATGCAGGTAGCCGAAGAGGCCGGACGCTTTGCCAGCGAAGTTCTGTTTCCATTGAATGCCGTTGGAGACCGGGAAGGGTGCAAGTACGAAAACGGCAAGGTAAAAACACCGCCCGGATTTGCCGAGGCCTATCGGCAATTTTACGAAGCGGGCTGGCCGGCCCTGGCGTGCGATCCCACCTATGGCGGCCAGGGTCTGCCCAACACGCTCAACAATGTGCTGTACGAGATGCTCAGTTCGTCCAACCACGCCTGGACGATGTATCCGGGGCTATTGCACGGCGCTTACGCGTGCTTGCACAAGCACGCCAGCGATGAGCTCAAGCAACGTTATCTGCCCAAGGTTGTCAGTGGCGAATGGCTGGCGACAATGTGTCTGACCGAATCGCAAGCCGGAAGCGATCTCGGGTTATTGCGTACCCGGGCAACGCCTCAGGACGATGGCTCGGTACGCATTTCGGGCAGCAAGATATTCATTTCGGGCGGCGAACAGGACATGACGGACAACATTGTTCACCTGGTCCTGGCTCGTTTGCCCGATGCACCCGCCGGCAGCAAGGGAATCTCACTATTCCTGGTACCCAAGTACTTGCCGGAGGGCGAAGGCCTTGGCAAACGCAATTCCATTACTTGCACGGGCATTGAACATAAAATGGGCATCCACGGCAGCGCAACGACCAGCCTGCAGTTTGACGACGCAGTCGGCTGGATGGTGGGTGAGCCGAATCGCGGTCTGGCAGCAATGTTTGTCATGATGAATGCAGCGCGCCTGGCAGTCGGAATCCAGGGGCTGGGCAGCGCCGAAACCGCGTATCAGAATGCACTTTTGTACGCTCAGGAACGTTTGCAGATGCGTGCAGCCGTTCGGCCGCCACAGCGCCGCAGCGAGCCTGCCGACCCCATCATCATGCACCCGGCCATGCAGCGATTGCTGATGACACAGCGTGCGTACGTGGAAGGCTTCCGCATGTTGGCGTACTACAGCTCATTGGCATTGGACGTCTCGGAACATCACCCCGACCCGCAAGTGCGCGCCGACAAAGACGCCGAGCTGGCCCTGTTGACACCCATCATCAAGGCGATGATGACGGACCAGGGATTCCACGGTTCGAGTCAGGCATTGCAGATATATGGGGGCCACGGCTTTATTACGGAAACGGGTATTGAGCAGTATCTTCGCGATTCACGTATTGCCATGATCTACGAAGGTACGAACGAGATCCAGGCCGTTGACCTGCTCTTGAGAAAAATACTTTCCGACGGGGGCAAGCGCCTCGACCAATTTCTGGCTCAAGTACAGGAAACCATCGACGCCGAGATAAACACCGAATTGCGTGAGCCGGCCGAAGATTTATCCACACTGGTAAATAACATTCGTGAACGCGTGGCAGCTATCGCACAGGCGGCGACAAGCCATCCCGAACTGCCGCATACCGTCGCACCCGAGATGCTGCGTCTGGTCGGGCATTGTTCCATTGCATGGCTGTGGCTTCGCGCCGGTCGGGTCGCTCACAGCAAGATAACTGACGACCCCGTGTTTTTTCAGGCAAAACTCGGCACCTGTCAGTATTACTTTGACTTCGTCCTGCCAGAAACCAGCCAATTGCTGCAGATTATCGATAACGTCCTGGAAAGCACGAATCACAAGAACCAGCCGCCCATGCTTTCGGACGTAATGCGTCAGTATGCCCAGACCGATTCCTGATCCCGTTTCAACGACCATGCCGGCAGATCATATTGACCAGGGCACGTTGACCCAGTCCGTAGGTTACTGTTGCCTGCAAGCGTATCTGGAAATTGTGCCCAACATAAAAAAACAGTTGGGAAAGCTTCAGCTTCGTCCGGTTGAATACACCGTTCTGTCGTTGATCAATAGCAACCCCAATATCAATCAGAAACGCCTTGGGCAAACGATAAGGGTCTCGCCGCCCAATATGGCCACCCTGCTCGACAAAATACAGGCTGACGGCCTTATTGAGCGCAGACGTAACCCCAACGACCGTCGATCACAAATCCTGGCTCTCACGCCCAAGGGCCATCAGCTGTATCTGAAAGCAGAAGCCGTCGCTACCCGCGCAGATATCACCCCTACGCTGACAGACGATGAACGCCAGCAACTGCTTTCCTTGCTGACCAAGATATTTCAAAACTAGGCAATTAAATCCAACTGGTTCCGAGGGCTGAATCGACAGTCACAGGCCACAATTTGCTGCTAATTGTGGCCAAATGCGGTTATGCTACAGCCACATGCATTTAGTTAAACGCCTTCCGGATAATCCGCTCGACATCGTTGGCGACATTCACGGTGAATATTCCGCGCTTGTCCGCTTGTTAGCACATCTTGGCTACGACACCGAAGGACGCCATCCACAAGATCGCATGCTTGTGTTCGTTGGCGATCTTATCGACCGCGGCCCGGATAGTCACAGCGTCGTGCAGCTGGTGCAGAGGCTGGTCGAATCGGGCAACGCGCGATGCATACTGGGCAATCATGAAATCAATCTCTTGATTGACGATGTAAAAGACGGCTCGGGGTGGTTCTTTGATGAGCGCCACCAGCAAGATCTGAAACACTACGCGCCATTTCGTCGAACTCCGCCCGAAAAGCGTCAAGCATTCAAGGATTTTCTGGGCAGCCTGCCCGTCGCGCTGTTTCGCGACGACATACGCATTGTGCATGCGGCGTGGACAACACCCGCCATTCAGGCCGTAGAGTCCATTACCCTGGGCACGGTCACCGAGCAGTACAAGATGTGGGACTTCGCCGCGCAAAGCAGTGCTCAGGCTACCGGTCTTTACGAAAGATACCTGGCCGAGAAGCAGCGATGGGCAATCGAACTTGAAGACGAACAACGGCCTCCTCCCTACCTGCACTCTATCGCCGAATATGAAGCCACCCAGCAAATGATCAATCCCCTGAAGGTGCTTACTTCCGGCGTCGAAGTACAGGCCGATGAACCGTTCTTTGCTGGTAATCGATGGCGCTTCTCGGACAGGGTTAGCTGGTGGGACGACTACGACGAAGCTGTACCGGTAGTCATTGGCCATTATTGGCGCCTTATCAAGCCCATAAAGAGCGTAAACATGCCCCGGTATACGCAACTATTCAAAAGCATTCCACCGAATGCCTGGCACGGCAGGCGCCACAACGTGTTTTGCATCGATTATTCGGTTGGGGCTCGCTGGAGAGACCGCAAGGCAGGTCGATCGATCGAGAACTCGCGGTTTCGTCTGGCAGCCCTCCAATGGCCTGAAAACCAGCTTGTTTTTGATTCAGGCGAAACCATGCCAACCTGCTGAACCTCAGTGAAGTATTGATATTCCACTTAGGGCTGTCTGCGGACAGCCTTTTTTGCGCCCCACGTTTCACTGCCGACGTACGTCAGGCACCACGAAATTTTCTTCAGGTTGACGATGTTTACGGTTAGGGGTGCGCCCTGCAGATCGTGAAGTCGTGATACTGCTGGTGTGAAATCCACAACTCAATCATTCAAATTTGTCGCCACAACCCTCAAAAGGCTCAATTTTTACAAAAAGATACAATATTTCCACCTGTGGATAACTACTAGGGTCGGAAATTGTGGACTGACTGTGGATGACCAGGGGATAAGCCGGCATAAATTAGCTCCGGCCAAAGTTGTCCAGAAAGTGTCCTCATCAACCAAAAGAGTTATCAGGAGCAAAAAAATGCTGTAAGGCGTTGATTGAATACGGATTTTCGCACATGTACCACTTATCCACAGACACCCATTACTACCACCATTTATATATAAAAATTAAGGTCTGAAAAAGATATCTGATCCCAACTCCACCCAATTATCTGGTCGTACCTCTTGCAAGTTTTACGACGTATACTTCACCGGGTCGATCAACAGACACTTAAATTTTTACCAAGCGCTCTAATGCTTCATCGAGGGTTTGGTCCTGTTTGGCAAAACACAGCCTCACAAGTTGGTGATTCGAACCCTTATCAGACGGATCCTGATAAAAGGCGCTAACCGGAATTGTGGTAACCCCATGTTCTGTTGTTAGCCAACGTGCGAACTCCAACTCGTTTTGGCTCGAAATTTCGCTGTAATCGGCAATTAAAAAAAATGTTCCATCGCAGGGTAATGGCTTGAAACGAGTTGCTTTGAGCCCCTGAGCGAGGTAGTTACGTCTTTTTTCGTAAAAGTCTGCCAGTTGCGTGTATGGCAAGGGATTGGTCATGAACTGCGCCAGTGCATACTGAAAGGGAGAGCTTGTTGTGAAAACCGTAAATTGGTGCACCTTACGAATTTCTGTAGTTATTGCTTTTGGGGCGGTGCAGTAACCCATTTTCCACCCGGTCGTGTGATACGTTTTGCCGAACGATGAAACAACAACTGAGTTTTCCACCAAGGCCGGCCGCATCGACAAACTCAAATGTTTGTGTCCGTCAAACGTGATGTGTTCATAGACTTCGTCGCTTAACAGCAAAATGCCATGTTTTTGTACCAGGCTTTCGATGGCATCCAGGTCAGTTTTTGTCATTACGATGCCGGTAGGGTTATGCGGAAAATTGAGCACCAGCAAGCGGGTTTTTGCAGTAATGGCATCTTCGACTCGCTGCCAATCGACGCGGTAACGTGGATTTTGCGCGGTCGGTGCCACCATTGGAACAACTACTGGACTCCCACCAGCTAACTGAATGATGGGAATGTACAAGTCGTAAAACGGTTCAATCACTATGACTTCATCGCCAGGATGCACCAGGGCCATCAAGGTGGCCATCAGAGCTTCGGTAGCACCAGCGGTTACGGTAACCTCATGATCAACATCATATTTATGGCCATACAGGGACAATATTTTTTGACTGATTTGTGAACGAAGCGCAGGTATTCCAGACATGGGCGCGTATTGATTGTGCCCTTCATGCATGGCCTTGTTCACCAGTTCGAGCAAAACTGGGTCAGGCGTGAAATCCGGAAAACCCTGTCCCAGATTGATAGCATCATGATCAATCGCCATTTGACTCATGATCGTAAAAATATTGGTGCCGACGTTAGGCAAGCGTGAAATCGGGTTCATGAAATCGTCGTGTTCGATAGTGGGTTGGACATCCCAAGATTATCGTCGTAAGCAAGCTACGTGCATGAAAAAATTGTGCGACATAGGGGAAAACTAGTATTTGTGAAAGCGTGTGGCTGTGGTTATTCTTGCCGGTGCATTCTTAACCAAGCTGTACGCGGGATTCTGTACCAGGTGGCTGCTGCTCTTTTGGTGTAGGCGTTCTTGGTTTTGAGCACCTTTTTCATTTTTAGGACGCTACACATGGCTCAGAAGGGCAAAGTTAAATGGTTTAACGCCGACAAGGGTTTCGGATTCATCACTCCAGACGACGGCGGCACAGACGTATTCGCACATTTCTCGGCTATCGAGGGCCGCGGTTACCGCAGCTTGAACGAAGGCCAGGAAGTCGAATACGTAGTAAAGGACGGGCCCAAAGGTCCCCAAGCTGCCGAAATTCGCGCGCTATAAAAAATAATAATATTTCGCGTTGGTTCAACTTTCGCGAGCTTCTCCTGACGCCCTACGCCTTTTGGCGGGGGCGTTTTTTGTTTATCCAAAGATTGTCATGTTTTTTGATAAACCACATGGTGCTGGATTAGTATCCAGTGAAGTTATACACAGGTGTGTGGAAAATTGTGTTGAGGTGTTTGTCGCCAGATTGATAGGGGGTCGCCAGGCACTTTCTGCCGCGTCGTATTTCGCGTAAGCGACTGTGGTATATAGGGTTTTCACTGACTTTCAGAGTCGCGGATTGCAAAATCAGTTTTCGCTTGTCAAGTGGTGAACGAAACGGTTTGTTCGCACACTTTTGCCCTATTCCGCCAACTTGCTCACAAAGTTATCCACAGTGCAGCTTTCAAAGCCTGGAACCGCCAAATGGCGGATAGTGCGCAATGGTCGTTTAAGATAAGTATTGTTCGACCGTGTTCCACGTGAAACATCCTTGAAGTTCGAGAAGCCGAGGAAAGTTAGGTATTCGTAAGAGAGCTGATCACTTCAAATGGCCAACTGCCGAGATGTCCTCATCAGGCTGCTGCATGCCGGCAATCCGCTTCGAAGGAATCTCGGTATGGTATTTAGTGCTCGACTGCGACGAACACGAACTTGGATTATGTCGGTGGTTAATCCGGCGCCCTTCAACCTCGGCACATTCAAGACAATGTTTTGAAGGTTATCTACAGATCGTACGTTAAAGAAACAGTGATAGATGTCCAGTTGCATTCAGCCCAAGTTGATATTCGTAAATACTCGGGAGTGTTAAGTGATGAGCTGCATGAATTCTAAGAAGCCGCGCTAATGGTCACGAAATGGGCTAAATTAGCATTGATTGGAGCGCCCGTAGCGCCTTCACTTTACTGCTCCGTTGGCGATGTACGGGTAGCAGCCTGCGTCAATCCTAATAGCGGCAGCAGTTCGACATAAATACTTTACATGCCATCACTCGATTCGGTCAGATCTAAAGTAGATATAGTCAGGAAATTGGTCAATGAAGATCAATGAACTGAACTTCGTGACCTGACCTCCTTCAATGTGCCCCGGCTTGGATTCAAACGCACTTCTATCAGTTAACTGTTTCACGTGAAACACACACGAGCGGGCTCGTTATTCACGGACATACAATCATTTATGTGATGCCCACCGTTAACTGTAAATAGGAAAGTTAAGCTAGTTGTCAGCTTGGTCGTTGCTGAGGGGCTCGGTTGAATCCTGATCTTGAAGTACACCTTACCCAAGTACACCTTACCCGAGAACGCCTTACCCAAATACACCTCACTCAAGTGCGCCTTGTTCTTTAGGAGCCAATTCTTTCCTGCACTACCTTCGTATTGGACAACGATTCAATTAGTTGGGTATATAGGAATCAGAACTCCGTCATGGCCTAAGAAGGCTCGTCATTTGCGAGTTTCGGGCGGCGTATTGGACATAATAGTCAGACAGAGCAAGAGGGATAGCAAATCGCATAGCAGTACGCATAGCCGAGGTCGTATTTGGAGTAAGGTGAAACGGTAATGCTGTCAAATGGCGATACGATGAAGTCCATTTCTTGTTCTACGGGAACCGATTCCTGGAGTGCGCACTATGCGCACCTGCAGTGGTCTGCGTTTTCGCCCGTGTAGCGTCCCTATGGGTCCAACGTAGTGGAATACGCCGAAAGTATTCGACATTTTTTAACGGCAGCGCGTCTGTAGCCAAACTCGGCTTAAACTGAGGATGTCTGGCAAAGAAATTAAATTTTATAGTTTGGTATTAGGATTAATTTGAGAAGTCGAAGGCATTTCTATTGAGCAGAAATTGCCACTGTTGCGCTAAGACATGGCGTCTGCATCGACAACAAGTTATTGGTCTAAGGTTTTCGTTCAACACGATCTGTTATAGACGGTGTTCGCTTTTTGTCGTTAGATTCCTACGAAATCATAATTGCCGTAATGTTTCACGTGAAACATGGTGGCCTTTCATAATGCCGCATAGTTTATTGGCTGGGGCTAATTGAACTGATTGTTGCTCAGCGCGTTTGGAGCTTAAAACAACAAGTCAAGTTGGTGTGACAGTATCCGCCTGCCGGTAGCCGGCGAGCATAGAGGATAGCGAGAGAACTGTTGCCCCGTTGATTCGGGGTGCACTCATCCGGGGTGTGTTCTTTAGAGCCGACTGATTACCGTAACCCTGCTGTAGCGGGTGTGCCGGTTTAGCCATGCTACCTATGAGTTGTTTCTTGCAACAGGAGTGAGTGCAGGGTTTTTCATGCTGCCAAGTATTATCCATTGTGTCTTGCGGCGGTCTAATTGAAAGGGCAGCAACATGATCTTCGGGTTACAGCAATATTTTGTAGCTTAAGCTCTATCTTTAATCTTAAAGGTGCCGACGTACCCAGGTTTAGAAGACGAAAACGCGTTCTTTGTCCAAGATCTTAATTCTGCTCACCGCATGTGCCAGAGGGCAGCCCACGTCGGTTCAGATGGATGCTTAGCGCTTTTCGCACACCGGCCGGATCAGTATGGAAATCTGTGAAACGGTCAAGCAGGTGGTACCCGACATGCATATTCGTGTCTTCTGGCCCTTGGAAATCTGGCTAGGTGCGCAAACTCTCGACGCACTTTTGAGGAATCCCTGACACGCTTGGAGCACAGTAGTCTGTCTACGCGTCCAGGCACGGCAGCCGAAATACTGATTGACGAAATCCGCTCGATCATCCGCGCAGATGCCAAGAAAAACCTGGGGAAAAACCAGGCAGTGTCGAGATGGAATTGCACAGCGTGGGCTGCGATGCGTACGCGAGCGCAACGTCCGAGTGCTAAGTGAAAATGTTTCACGTGAAACACACGAGCGCGGCAAGTATAATCATCCTTTAACCCCCCTTTTGTACTTCAAATGATCTACCCAGACGAATTCGACGTCATCGTAGTTGGAGGCGGCCACGCTGGTACGGAGGCCGCGTTAGCTGCTGCCCGTACAGGTGCCTCGACGCTGTTGCTGACCCACAATATAGAAACTCTTGGGCAGATGTCGTGTAATCCGTCTATTGGTGGAATTGGCAAGGGCCATCTGGTCAAGGAAATCGACGCGCTAGGCGGAGCCATGGCCCTGGCCACAGACAAGGCGGGAATCCAGTTTCGCATTTTGAACCGATCCAAAGGCCCGGCTGTACGCGCTACCCGAGCTCAGGCCGATCGGTCGCTTTATCGAAGCGCGATTCGCCAAATTTTGCAGAACCAACCCAATCTGATGATTTTCCAGCAGGCGGTTGAAGACTTGATGCTGGAAGGGGACAGGGTCGTCGGAGCGGTTACGCAAATCGGTCTCAAGTTTCGCGGACGGTCGGTTGTACTCACCGCTGGTACATTCCTTAACGGATTGATTCATGTTGGTCTGAATAATTATTCTGGTGGTCGCGCTGGTGATCCGCCCTCTATTACGCTTGGCCATCGCCTGAAGGAGCTTAAGCTTCCGCAAGGACGGCTAAAAACCGGCACACCGCCGCGCATTGATTCCCGGTCCATTGATTTTTCGAAGACAGAGACGCAGCCCGGTGATCTTGACCCAGTTCCTGTGTTTTCGTACATGGGATCCGAAGCGATGCATCCCAAGCAATTACCTTGCTGGATCACCAATACCAACGAGCGTACTCACGATATCGTACGCTCGGGTCTGGATCGCTCACCCATGTACAGCGATCAGGGAACGATTGAAGGTATTGGACCAAGATATTGCCCCTCGATTGAAGACAAGATTCATCGTTTCGCTGATAAGGCAAGTCATCAAATATTCTTGGAGCCTGAAGGTCTAACGACCAATGAGATTTATCCCAATGGCGTATCGACGAGTTTGCCGTTTGATATTCAAATCGCGTTGGTTCGTTCTTTACCAGGCTTGGAGCAGGCGATTATCACCCGACCTGGCTATGCGATCGAATACGATTATTTCGATCCTCGAGAACTCAAGTCTTCTTTGGAAACTCGTGCCATTAAAGGTCTGTTCTTTGCGGGACAAATAAACGGCACCACAGGATACGAAGAAGCAGGGGCCCAGGGACTGCTGGCAGGATTGAATGCCGCGCGCCAGGTGCGTGGACTCGAGCCCTGGACTCCTTCGCGTAGCGAAGCGTATTTGGGTGTCCTTGTCGACGACTTGATAACCCGGGGCGTTACAGAGCCATATCGGATGTTCACATCCCGCGCCGAATACCGCCTAAGCTTGCGTGAAGACAATGCGGACCTGCGGCTGACTGAGGTTGGCCGAGAGATGGGCTTGATCTCTGATGAACGCTGGGACGCATTTAATCGCAAGCGGGATGCCATTGAGCAGGAATTGCAGC
The DNA here is from genome assembly GCF_029263785.1 of Pusillimonas sp. Classification (GTDB taxonomy): domain Bacteria; phylum Pseudomonadota; class Gammaproteobacteria; order Burkholderiales; family Burkholderiaceae_B; genus Pusillimonas. The sequence continues at coordinate 22,648 of NZ_JAJUFE010000029.1, forward strand.
GTCTTAAAAGCTCATGGGTAAATCCTAAAGTGCTGGACCGCGAAACTGCGGCCGATCTGGTTGGTAAGCCACTTGAACGTGAGTACTCACTTTTCGATTTGCTCAAACGTCCGGAACTTTCGTACAAGCGCTTGATGAGTTTCCAGAAGCCGGATGGAGTGCTGCTGGCGGGTCCGGGGGTGCAGGACCCGGTTGTTGCCGAACAGGTTGAAATCCAAGTGAAATACGCCGGTTATGTTGCACGCCAACAAGAGGATGTCAAAAGACAGGCTGCGCAGGAAAGTCAGCTCATTCCAGAAGATCTGGACTACGACGCCATCGACAGCTTGTCGATCGAGGTCAGGCAACGTCTGAAACTCGCGCGTCCCGAAACCATCGGGCAAGCCAGTCGCATTTCGGGTGTGACACCCGCTGCTATTTCTCTATTGCTAATTCATATCAAGCGGCATCAACATGCTAGACGGGCTGCCTGATGTTCGATCCCAATCTGAAGAACCGGCTCGCCGAGGCGGTTGAAGCGCTGCAGCTCGACCTTACCGACAAGACGCAGGCATTGCTGCTTGAGTATCTGGCCCAGATGCAGCGGTGGAACCGTACGTATAACCTGACTGCCATTCGTGACCCCGGGCAGATGCTTGTGCAGCATATTGTCGATAGCCTGGCGGTCATTCGACCCATGCAGCAGGCACTGGATTTTCGGTCAGAAGCTGTTATTGTTGACGTCGGATCGGGAGCAGGATTGCCAGGGGTGGTAATCGCCCTTGCGTGTCCGGGTTGGCAAGTTCATTGTGTAGACGCCGTCGAAAAGAAGATGGCTTTTGTACGTCAGATGGCGGGTGTACTGGGTTTGCCCAATTTGACGGCAAGGCACGAACGCATAGAATCAATTCAGCCACTGGGCGCCGACATCGTGGTTTCCCGGGCCTTTGCATCGCTGGTAGATTTTGCGACACTGGCGGGTGCACACGTTCGTCCGGGCGGTCATTTGTTGGCCATGAAAGGTCGCCATCCCGAAGAAGAAATAGACGCCCTGCACAAGCAGGGCAACTGGAAGGTTCAATCCGTACAGCAGCTACAGGTACCATTGTTGGAAGCACAGCGCTGTCTGGTGTGGATCGAGGCTTGTTAAGCCCGGCCCTTAAGGAAACTCATGAATTTCAATAATTCCGCCGACGTCGTCAAGGTGTTTTGCATCACGAATCAAAAGGGAGGGGTGGGCAAGACCACTACTGCCATCAACCTGGCCGCCGCCTTGGCAGCCCTTGACAAGAAAGTGCTGTTGATCGATCTCGACCCTCAGGGCAATGCCACCATGGGAAGCGGAGTCGATAAAAACTCCGTGCACAATAATCTGTACCAGGTACTGATCGGTGAATCCGATATTGCATCGGTCCGTGTCAGATCAGAAACGGGCGGCTACGACGTGTTGCCGGCCAATCGCGAGCTTTCCGGCGCCGAAATCGACCTGATCCAGATGGAAGACCGCGAGATGCAGCTCAAGAACGCCATCTCAAAGGTACTGGACGATTACGATTTCATACTGATTGATTGCCCGCCAACACTTTCGTTACTGACGCTTAATGGTCTGGCCTCGGCGGACGGCGTTATTATTCCCATGCAATGCGAGTATTTCGCTTTGGAAGGGCTTTCCGACCTCGTCAACACCATCAAGCGTGTCCATCAGAACATCAACCCCAATTTGCGGGTTATCGGCTTGCTGCGGGTCATGTTTGATACTCGCGTAACGCTTCAGCAGCAAGTGTCGGCGCAAATTGAAGCTCATTTTGGTGACCGGGTGTTTGAGACCATTGTGCCTCGCAATGTTCGGCTTGCCGAAGCCCCCAGTCATGGCATGCCCGGAACCGTATACGACAAAAGTTCGCGTGGCGCCAAGGCGTATATCGAATTCGGCGAAGAATTGATCAAGCGGGTCAAGAAAGAGGTCTTGCGCTCGGTGGCGCGGCCTCCGCAATTAAAGAATCTCTAAGGACGCAACATGGCGACAAGAAAACCCAAAGGTTTGGGAAGGGGCTTGGACGCTTTACTCGGAGCGGACGCAGCCGTTATCGGCGCCCTGGGTAAAGAGAAAGAAAGCGAACCACAAACGCCCACCAAGTTAAGCATCAAGGCATTAAAGGCCGGTAAATACCAACCTCGTACCAGAATGGATGAAGGGGCGCTTAACGAATTGGCTGAATCAATACGCTCGCAAGGCGTCATGCAGCCAATATTGGTGCGGCCTTTATCCTCGGCAGGCAAGTATGAAATTATTGCCGGCGAACGCCGTTTTCGCGCTGCCCAGTTAGCAGGGCTCACTGAAGTCCCGGTGTTGGTGCGCGAAGTCGAGGACGAAAACGCAGCGGTAATGGCGCTGATTGAAAATATCCAGCGTGAAGACCTTAATCCACTGGAAGAGGCGCACGGTGTCAAACGTCTGCTCGATGAATTCGGCCTGACTCATGAACAGGCATCGCAAGCCATTGGGCGGTCCCGTTCGGCTACCAGCAACCTGCTGCGTCTGCTCAACCTGACCGAACCCGTACAAACCATGCTTTTGGCCGGCGATATCGACATGGGTCACGCGCGCGCGCTGCTGGCAGCAGAGGCCGCGCAGCAGATCCTGCTTGCCAACGAAGTCATCGCAAGACGTCTTTCCGTACGCGAAACCGAAAAACTTGTTGCCCGTACGCTGCAGAGTCTCGAAAACCCTGCACCGAATGGCACCCGAAATTCGAAAGCGCCCTCCGGCGACGCCAAGCGGCTCGAGCAGGCCTTGTCCGACCATTTGGGAACCCGCGTCACACTAAAAGTCGGTGCCCGCAATCGCGGGCAGCTGGTCATTGATTTTCACGATTGGGAGCACCTGAATTCCTTGCTGGAGCGTCAGGGTCTGGCCAATGTCATCGACGAATAAAGGCCCATTACCGCATATCGTCCTGTTGTCCTGTGGCGGGACCATCGCCGCTCTTCCTTCCCATGGGGTGGATTACAAGGCGGGCCTGTTGCCACCAGACCGCTTACTGGATGCCGTTCCAGACATCGGAAGTTCGGTGCATGTTACCGTCGAACGTCACGCTGATGTCGGCAGCCAGGATGTCGATCTCGAAATCTGGAATTCCCTGGCCGCACGTGTACGCCGCCTGAACGCAGATCCTTCGGTCGACGGAATCGTGGTGACTCACGGCACCGATACCCTCGAAGAAACTGCCTTCTTCCTGCATTTGGTCACACAGCTCGACAAGCCTGTGGTCCTGACCGGCGCCATGCGGCCGGCTCACGCTTTGAGTGCAGACGGTCCGGCGAATCTTCAGGCAGCGATCTGCTTGGCAAAAAGCCCTTCGGCCAAAGCCATCGGTGTGGCGGTGGTCATGAATGACGTCGTTTACGACGCCGTTGAATTACAAAAAATCAGCGCCAACGCGCTCGAGGCTTTTTCCAGCAGGAATCATGGCCCCCTGGCGCGGATGCTGGGCGGGAATATTGCATTCAATTACACGCCGTCCATCGCCGACCGATGGAAGGGTTCTTTTGCCGACCTCACGCTGGATGCCTGGCCAAAAGTACCCATTCTGTATATTCACGCGGGCATGGATACCGATTGGGTGGATGCCTTGCTGGCGACAGACCCTGACGGCATCGTGGTTGCCGGCGTAGGCAGCGGCAACGCGCCTTCTGCAGTGTGGCGACGGCTCGAGGCTGCGGCTGCCAGGGGCTTGCTGGTGGTACGGTCCAGCCGTTGTGCGACGGGCTTCGTCGATGGCGGAGTCGAGGTAGATGATGAAGCTTATGGTTTTTTCGCAGCAGGCGGGTTAAGCCCCCAGAAGGCGCGAATTCTTCTCATGTGTGCGCTTCGCCGGGATAACAGCCCTGAATCCCTTAGGGCACTATTCTAGCCATTTGACAAGGTCAAAAAAAAGGCTCATAATTCGTGGTTCTCTTTTGGTGGGATGCCCGAGTGGTTAAAGGGGGCAGACTGTAAATCTGTTGGCCTTGCGCCTACGTTGGTTCGAATCCAACTCCCACCACCAGAGCTTACCCGCAGGCGCTGCCGGTGGTTATCAGGGCCTATCGGGCCTTGGCCTGCAGGTGGCACCCGGTGTCTGGCATGGCTGGCAGTATCAGCCCCGGAAGAACGGCGAGAAAGAACGGAATCCCATGCGGGTGTAGCTCAATGGTAGAGCAGAAGCCTTCCAAGCTTACGACGAGGGTTCGATTCCCTTCACCCGCTCCAGGTTTTCAAGGCTCGCCTTATTTGCAGGGCAACTTGCAAAAGGCGGGTTTTTTACGGTAATTGCAGTACGCCCATGTGGCTCAGTGGTAGAGCACTCCCTTGGTAAGGGAGAGGTCACGCGTTCGATCCGCGTCATGGGCACCACTCTATTTCATTCATTTTTGTTGCTTAATTCCATAGTCAGGAGTCAGCCATGGCAAAAGGTAAGTTTGAGCGGACCAAACCGCACGTAAACGTGGGCACGATTGGCCACGTTGACCACGGCAAAACCACGCTGACGGCGGCGATCACCACGGTGCTGGCCAAAGAGTTCGGCTCGGGCGAAGCCAAGGG
>NZ_JAJUFE010000021.1 GCF_029263785.1 Pusillimonas sp.
ACTATAGCACAGCAAATTTCGCTTGTGCAAGCCAACCAGCCACAAATTTAGCGCCTCACGCTCCCAAAATCCACCCACCACAACGTAAGCCATTGATCAGTATCGAATATTCAATTGAACGGGAAAATAAATATATTTTTTCTCACCCCAGAAAACCATCTCTGCATAGGAGAATCCGCATGAAAACCTCGTTCGCACCCTGGGAAAACCCAATGGGGACCAACGGATTCGAGTTTGTTGAATACGCGGCACCCGACCCCGCGGCATTAGGCAAGATTTTCGAGGCCATGGGGTTCAAGGCCATCGCACGTCATCGACATAAAGATGTCACGTTGTACCGTCAGGGCGGTATCAACTTCATCGTCAATGCCGAGCCACACTCTTTCGCACAGCGCTTCGCCCGCTTGCACGGCCCCTCAGTGTGCGCCATTGCCTTTCGCGTAGACAATTCCGCCAAAGCGTATCACCGCGCCCTGGATCTGGGCGCCTGGGGAATTGATTCAGGCAGCGGCCCCATGGAGCTGAACATCCCGGCCATCAAAGGGGTCGGCGATTCTCTTATCTATCTGGTGGATCGCTGGCCTGGCAAGTACGGGCACGGCGGCATTGGCGATATAAGTATTTATGACGTTGATTTTGAGGCCATCGATCCCGCCAGCGCCCAAACAGATATAAACCACAAGGGTGCGGGCCTGATGGCCATCGATCACCTTACTCATAATGTATATAAGGGCCGCATGAATGAATGGGCCGAGTTCTACGAACGCTTGTTCAATTTCCGCGAGATACGCTACTTTGATATTGAGGGCCAAGTGACCGGCGTCAAATCCCGCGCCATGACATCGCCCTGCGGCAATATCCGCATCCCCATCAACGAAGAAGGTACCGAGGAGAAAGGCCAGATCCAGGAATACCTGGACACGTACAAGGGCGAAGGTATTCAACACATCGCTCTTTCGACCTCGAACATCCACTCTACTGTTGAGCAGCTACGCAGCCAAGGCGTGCGCTTTCTTGACACGCCTGATACCTACTACGAATTACTGGACAGCCGTTTGCCGGGCCACGGAGAAGATGTGGAGCGCTTGCGAGAAAACCGGATTCTGCTTGATGGCGCCCCCGACGGCGGGCTGTTGCTGCAGATCTTTACCGAAAACCAGATCGGTCCGATTTTTTTTGAAATTATTCAGCGCAAGGGTAACGACGGTTTCGGAGAGGGCAACTTCAAGGCCCTGTTCGAGTCCATCGAACTGGATCAAATGCGGCGAGGCGTTCTGAAGGCTCCTGACTGAAACCGCCCGCCGCATTGTCAACGCTGTTGGAGCGCCCGCATCAAGCGAGCAAATGAGAGAACTCCTTGCGCAACTTCGCCATCTTCGGCGCAATGACGAACTGGCAGTAACCTTGCTGCGGGTTGCGCGCGAAATAATTGTGGTGCACCGGTTCGGCAGGCCAGAACGTGGCCGCTTCCCGCACCTGGGTAACAACAGGTACATCAAGTGCGGCCTGGACTTCGGCCATGACATCCTGAGCCACCTTCTTTTGCGCATCGGACTGAACAAAGATGACAGAGGCATATTGAGGGCCTACATCCGCCCCCTGGCGATTCAGTGTGGTTGGATCGTGAGTCGCAAAAAACACTTTAAGGATTGTCGCGTAGTCGATGACGGCAGGATCGAAACGTACACGCACCACCTCGACATGCCCGGTATCCTGATTGCATACCTGTTCGTAGCTGGGGCTGTCGATATGGCCCCCACTGTACCCGGGCATGACTTCGACCACGCCACGCAAGCCCTGCATGACGCCTTCTGTGCACCAGAAACATCCACCACCCAGCACAGCGGTTTCGATTGCTGACGACTGATCCGAATTCATGACATTTTCCTGAGCTTGTTTACGTGACGACGAAATCACTTTACTCGACTTGGGCATCGGACTCATGCAAGCTGAGTATCCACTCTGCAATAGTGACCGCGTCTTCGGGGCTGACATGAGATTGACGCGGCATGGGCACAGGCCCCCATTTTCGGCGACTTCCGTCACGTATGCTGTTGGCGAGGTATTCGGCCGCTTCGCCATTGCCGGCAAACCGTTCGGCAATGGCCATAAACCCTGGCCCCACCACCTTGCGGTCGACCCGATGGCAAGACATGCAGTTGTTGGCTTTTGCGAGATCCAGTCCGACTGTCTGCGCCGATGCCGCGCCGGTTACCGCACAAATACCTATCAATATCAAGAAACGAAACAACATAACGTACTATCAGGCTCCAGTATCTGACCGGCCCGCAAAGCAGTTGGCCGGCATGCAGGCCATGCGCACCGGCATAAGCATTAGATCTACCCACTCTTCCTGTATTATCGACGATATTTGAAAACAGCTGGCGCAACTATGCTTGTACACCCACAGTTTGATCCCGTCGCACTTCAAATCGGCCCTGTTGCCGTACATTGGTACGGCCTCATGTATCTCGTGGGGTTTGCATTAGTCTGGTTGCTGGGTCGGTGGCGCATTCAAAACGGCAAGACCGACCTTACGTTACGCGATCTGGAAGACCTGATCTTTTACTGTGTACTTGGCGTGATTGTGGGCGGGCGTCTGGGCTATGCCCTGTTTTACAAGCCAGGTGATTACCTTAAGAACCCCATCGAACTCTTATATGTATGGCAAGGCGGCATGTCGTTTCATGGCGGCTTGCTGGGCGTCATTATCGTGCTCTTTCTTTTCGCACGAAAAAAGAATAAATCGCTTCTGGCGGTCGGCGACTTTCTAGTACCACTCATTCCTTTGGGACTGGCAGCCGGACGTCTGGGCAACTTCATCAATGGCGAACTCTGGGGCCGCCCTTCTTCGCTGCCATGGGCAATGGTGTTCCCGCAGAGCGGCGACAATCTTCCCCGCCATCCGTCCCAACTCTATGAGCTTGGCCTGGAAGGATTGCTGCTATTCGTGCTGGTGTGGTGGTTTGCGCGAAAGCCTCGCCCGCTGGGTCAGGTAAGCGCAGTGTTCCTCATGGGCTACGGGGTGTTTCGCTTTTTGGTCGAATATACCCGCGAGCCGGACGCCTTCATAGGCTTGCTGGCCGGCGGGCTTTCGATGGGGCAGTTGCTATCGCTTCCGATGATCGCCGCCGGTGCAGTTATTTTTTTGTGGAGTGCAAGAAGATCGACCCTTGCATCGTAACTGACACTATTTCGGTTCCGGGCTCCAGCGGAACGCGTACGGATTCGTCGGCCGACGCAACCATCGCCATCATGCGGGGCGCTGGGTTATAAGGTACCCCCATCCCGCCCAGGTCGACACTCTTTATAGTGTACGACTCAAAGCCAAAGGCCTCGGTCAGCGCCTGCGCCCGGTCTTTAAATGCTTTGGCTGCTTCCGCCAGAAGCTCTTGTTCATGTTTGGACCGGGTCTCGGGCGCCACCGAAAACACCATGCCCGCAATGGGCATACGATCGCTGAGCTTGGCGGCAAGTTCCGAGGCAGCCGCAAAGTCGTTCGACTTGAGCACAATCTCGGCGCGGCCTCTCCAGTTGGTAATGGTGCCTTTTTCGTCGTTGTGCGGCCACACCCTGTAGTTGCCGCTACGCGCCTGTACCTTTGCCTGGGCCCTGGCGTCGCTCATGACGGAGTCCAGAGCCTCACCCAACGCCTTCACGACTTCGGCCTGCGAAGGATCACTTAGCTCTTTGACCAGCGTAATGGAGACAGTGTCTTGTTGTACTTCTTTGGACGCTTCGGCGCTGAGGGAAGCTTGAGGTGACTTTTGCCGCGCATGTTCATGCCCTTCGTGGGCTTGTATGGGCGAAGCCATCATCATCGCAATACCTGCCATTACTCCCAGGAACCACTGCTGTTTACGCTCAAGATACATATTGCCCCCTTGGTTGGCATTGACGTATGGCCATGACCCGCCGGCTTGAGCGGGCCCTTTAAAAGCTCAGGCGCCTCCGGCTGCTTCGTCGCGGATGTATGCATGGTGCTCTCGCTTCTCGGCATACATGGCCTGATCGACCGCACGTATTGCGCGGTCAAAATCATCATGACCGCGTGCAGTAGCGATTCCGACTGACACGCTTAGCGCGGTTCCACCATGAAACTGGTTGTTGAGGTCGATGAGACGGCGAATATCGGTCAGAACCTGCGCCGCCTGGGACTCGTTCTTGCCGGGCAGCAAGACCATGAATTCGTCACCGCCAATTCGCGAGGCCGACGCAGGCGGATCGATAGCCTTGTTCAGAACTTCACCCATCCGTCGCAACAACGCGTCACCCGCGGCATGTCCGTGCGTATCGTTGACGGCCTTGAGATTATTAAGGTCAAGGACGATAAACGACAGCAAGTCGACACGCTTTCTACGCAGGCGATCAAGCTCGTCGACATAGAACGAGCGGTTCTTCAACTGCGTAAGCACGTCGTGCTTGCTAAGGTACTCGAGATAGGCCTCGGCCTTCTTTCGAGCAGTGATATCGGTAAGAGCCAGAAGAACCAGGTCCCAGTTTTCTTCGTGACCGGCAAAAACCGAAAGCTGCATGTGTATGTGCAGCACGTCGCCCGCCAGACTGCGGTTGCGAACCTCCCGCTGTTGGAATAGCCGGCCGTCCCATAGATCGATAAGTTGCTCGGCAAACGAAACCGCCATTTCGTCTTCGAATATTTCGTCGAGTCTGGAGAGCAGGTCTTGATGATTTTTGGCGCGGAACAACTGCACCGTATAACCGTTGACATCCAAAACGCGAATTTCGGACATGCACCGCTCGACGAATTCGGGGTGCACATCGAGAAATGTACGAAAATCGGTTATGCCGCGGTCGCGCACCTCGTCGAGCAGCTTCTTGACCTGGCTGAAGTCTTCGACCCAGAGCGACACAGGAGCCTGCTGAAAGAACTCGCGAGCCAGCGACTCGTTGACGAGCGCACTTCTGCGGGAATGCTGCAATTCGGTGACATCTTCTACGGCCACCAATACCTGATCCCACCGCCGAAGCCGGTCGGGCAGCACAACGCCACGAAGGGCGATATCCATGCGACGACCATCAAGTGTGTAGTTGACGGAGGTACTTTTGAACGACTTGCCGTTTTCCCACAGCTGCTGCATTTCGGACGCCAGCCCATCAAGGGTTTCGTCACGCATGACATCCGAGAGCCTGGCCATCAAGGCACCGGCCGACTCTGCCCCATACAGCTTCAAGGTCTGGCGATTAACGCGCTGAATTCGAATGGAGGCCGCACACTGGCGAATCCGTTGAGGATCCTGCGCCAGCCACGTGCCCAGATTGAGTATCCCGTCGGCGCGCCATTGCTCGAACAGAACGTAAAGTTCGCTATAGTCTTCAAGCCACAAGGACATGGGCGTGACGTCGAACAACTCGTCGAGGCTCAGTCCGTCGATAGGCAAGGATTCCAGCTGGCGATATGGCTCCGACTTCATGCAAGTCCCTGCAGAAAAAAGCTCGTCCTGCCAGACGAGCTTCGAAAAAAATGCCCCGCCTGTGCCGTTTAGACCGGCATCCCGGAACCGAGGGTTCACGGTGGTCGCCATCAGCCAAGTTTTGGGATCGCCAGTTAAGGCGTTCACACCCGCTTGTCAATCCGGCAACCTATATGCCTAAGCATTGGTTCAAGGAATGTATGGTCAAATCTCGAACACTGCAGGGACAAACTGTTGGGCGCCACTCTGTGGCCGCGCCCGAAAAAAGTTGATTCAGGTAATTGCCCTGGTTTGGGGACCGAGGGCTTCGTCGATCATTTGGTTCATTTCGTCGAGCTTGCGCTTGAAGTCGCCAACCGCGACATCGCCCAACGGACCGTCTGGCGCTCGCATTGCCAGTAACTCGCCTGCAATCTGTATGGCAGCCATTACGGCAATTCGCTCGTTACTTGAGATTTTACCAGAGCCTTTGACCCGCAGCATACGCTGATCGACAAGATGCACTGCTTCGAGAAGGGCCTGCTTCTCGGGCGCGGGACATGCGAGCGAATATTCGCGACCGAGTATAGAGACATCGATTCGTTCCATGGCTTACTCCTGAGGCGCGCCGGGCAGACGCATCAATACAGCATCGATGCGCTGTTGAGCTGCCAGCGCAGCCGTGCGCAAGCGCTCGGATTCGTCCTGGCTGAACTTGAGGCTTTGTTGAACCGCATCGTGATCAGCTCGATAGCGCGCGACCTCTTCACGCAAACGCGCTTCGGCGGATTCGGCCTGGTTTCGAAGCTGATCGACCTGCGCCGCATGTTCGCGCGCTCGCTGCATGGCCTCTTGCTGCGCTGCCTGCTCGCGCGCGAGCTGATCGCGCAGCGCATTGCGCTCTTGTTCGAGGGTGGTGATACGAGCTTGCAGCGACGCGCGTTCGGATTGCGCCTGCCGCACAACTTGTACCAGCTGCCCGATACGGGCCGATAGGGAATCGAGATCTTGCAACATGAGCGATATCGTAAACCATCCCGCGGGAAGGTGGAAAGAGGGTAGCCGGGAAAAAACCCGACCAAGGGCAAACCGGGGTTTCCCTGACGCGGCCTGTCGATTACCATGCAGCACAACTCCCAGGTTAAGGGCGAAGCAGCCATGCAGATCAGAAACAAACAGGATTTCTGGGCGGGCATCATGTTTACCGCCGTCGGAGCCTTCGCAGTCGTCGCATCGCTGAAATATGAAATGGGCACTGCACGCGACATGGGTCCAGGCTATTTTCCGTTCTGGCTCGGCATATGTCTGGCCGTGTTGGGTGCGAGCGTAGCCCTGCGGGCAATGTCTGCCGACGCCCCTCTCACCCGCATCGATCCCAGCGACCTCAAGACCGTCGTCATCTTATTGGGCTCAGTTGCCCTGACCGGACTCCTGCTGAACCTCCTGGGCATCCTTCTGACCGTGGTGGTTCTGGTGCTGCTCAGCAGCATGGCCAGCCACCTGTTCAGCTGGAAAGTCGCCCTGATTACCGGCCTGTGTCTGGCAGCCTTTGTCTGGCTGGCATTCATCAAGGCCCTTGGCCTTGTCTTCCCTCTGTGGCCGGCTTGGGGCGGTTGAAGCGGGTTCGTAAACCTTGACACCTTGAACAGCAGGTTGGTATGGAACTCTTGGAACATCTGGCGCTGGGTTTTTCGGTGGCTCTTACCCTGGAGAATCTTGTGTATTGCCTCCTGGGATGTCTGCTTGGCACGCTTATCGGCGTCTTGCCGGGAATCGGCCCGCTTCCCACCATCGCCATGCTCCTTCCCATTACCTACGTGCTGCCGCCCGTGGCCGGCCTGATCATGCTGGCGGGCATTTATTACGGCGCTCAGTATGGCGGTTCGACAACTGCCATACTGGTTGCCCTGCCTGGCGAAACTTCGGCGGTAGTAACCGTACTCGACGGCCACCAAATGGCACGCAAGGGCCGTGCGGGTTCCGCCCTTGCCATTGCTGCACTGGGCTCCTTCTTTGCTGGCTGTGTGGCCACGCTGGTGCTGGCGGGCTTCGCGCCGCCATTGGCTCAGGTCGCGTTCAAGTTTGGGGCTGCCGAGTATTTTTCGCTGATGGTTCTTGGCCTGATCGGCGCAGTCGTCCTGGCGTCCGGTTCGCTGCCCAAAGCCATCTGCATGATTCTGCTGGGCCTTTTGCTGGGCATGGTGGGCACCGACGTCAACTCGGGGGTGTCTCGCTTTGATTTTGGCATTCCCGAGTTGCAAGATGGCATTGACTTTGCCGTGGTGGCCATGGGAGTGTTCGGACTGGCCGAAATACTTGCCAACCTTGAACTCAAGGACAAACGTACCGAAGTCGCAAGCAAGGTCGGAACACTCTACCCCAACAAGCAGGAATTCAAGGAAGCATGGCCGGCAGCGGTACGAGGTACCGCCATGGGCGCAGCTTTGGGAGTGCTGCCTGGCGGCGGAGCCATTCTGTCATCTTTTGCCTCGTACACACTCGAGAAAAAACTGTCGAGTACACCCGAACGTTTCGGCAACGGCCACCCGGCAGGCCTGGCCGGCCCCGAATCTGCCAACAACGCCGCCGCGCAAACCTCATTCATTCCCCTTCTGACCCTGGGCATTCCAGGAAACGCCGTTACCGCCCTGATGCTCGGCGCCATGACCATACACAACATTCAGCCGGGCCCAAGGGTCATGAGCACCCATCCCGATTTGTTCTGGGGCCTGATCGTCTCGATGTGGATTGGCAACCTCATGCTGGTCATTTTGAACCTTCCCCTGGTCGGCGTATGGATCAAACTGCTCAAGGTGCCCTACCGCATCCTGTTTCCCGCCATACTGGTGTTTTGCACCATCGGTGTGTATTCGCTGAATTACAACGTATTCGACATCTGGATGCTGGCCATTTTCGGCCTGGTCGGATATGTCTGGATGAAGCTTCGCTGCGAGGGCGCGCCCTTGCTTCTTGGTCTTGTACTTGGCCCCCTGATGGAAGAATACTTTCGGCGTGCCCTGCTGCTCTCACGGGGCGACTACAGCACATTCGTGACCCGGCCCCTGTCACTTACGCTGCTGATCATGGCCGCCGCATTGGTTATCATCGTAGCTTTGCCGGTCATTCGCAAGAAGCGTGAAGAAACCTTCGTCGAAGACAATTAAACAAAGTGCGCCAATCAGGAGCCCATCCATGACACAGTCCGCATTAAAACAGTACCCGGAAACCGCGCCATTGAACGTCGCCTTTCTCGGGCTGGGTGTTATGGGCTACCCCATGGCCGGACATCTCGCGCGCGCCGGGCACAAAGTCACCGTGTATAACCGCAGCCCTGACAAGGCCGAAAAATGGGTGGCTGAATACGGCGGCCGGGCTTGCTCCACGCCACGCGAAGCCGCAGCCGGGGCAGATATTGTCTTCAGCTGTGTGGGCAACGATAACGACCTTCGCAGCGTCGTTCTCGGACCGGACGGAGCCTTTGGCGGCATGAAAGCCGGCAGCCTGTATATCGACCACACTACTGCTTCGGCACAGGTCGCGCGCGAACTGCACCACGAAGGCGGCAAACAAAATATTCAATTTATCGATGCGCCGGTTTCCGGCGGGCAGGCAGGCGCACAGAACGGCGTGCTTACCATTATGTGTGGCGGTGAAGAACAGGCGTTTGAAAAGGCCCGGCCAGTCATGCTTGCATTTGCCCAGGCAGTCACCTTGCTCGGCGGGCCCGGATCCGGCCAGTTGTGCAAGATGGTCAATCAGATCTGTGTTGCCGGCATTGTTCAGGGCCTGTCCGAGGCCATCGCCTTTGGTCAGGCGGCGGGTCTGAACATGCAGCAGGTCGTAGAGGTAATCGGAAAGGGAGCTGCTCAAAGCTGGCAGCTCGATAACCGCGGCAAAACCATGATCGAAGGACAATTCGATTTTGGATTTGCGGTGGACTGGATGCGTAAGGATTTGCGCCTGGTGCTGGACGAGGCTGGGCGCAACGGGGCACGCCTGCCGGTTACAGCCCTGGTGGATCAATTCTATGCCGATGTGCAGCAAATGGGCGGCGGCCGCTGGGACACCTCCAGCCTGATTGCACGATTGCGCAATAAATGAAGCGCTATCGCTGTATCTGCTGCGCCTTTGCCACCTGAAGGGGCGACGAATCGCCGGTTTTCTTGTCTACGCCGTTGCGCTGCGCATGACCGCGTTGACGCAGGTAGCGCGTTTCGTGGCCGCGACGGAACAAGATGCCAGATAGCTCGTTGAGCGCCATGGTGTAGACCTCGCGCTTGAACTCGATGACTGCGTCAAGAGGCACCCAGTAGTGGCTCCAGCGCCATGCATCGAATTCAGGATGACGGGTCGCACGCAGACTCACGTCGGAATCGCGCCCAAGCATCCTCAGCAAAAACCAGATCTGTTTTTGCCCCTTGTAAATGCCGCGAGAATCGCGCCGCATGAAATCGCTGGGCACGTTGTATCGCAGCCAATCCCGTGTACGTCCCAAAATGCGCACATGTTCGGGCAGAAGGCCCACCTCTTCGTGGAGCTCGCGGTACATGGCCTGTACCGGACTTTCGCCGTACTTGATGCCTCCCTGAGGAAATTGCCACGCGTGTTCGCGAATGCGCTTGCCCCAGAAAACCTCGTTCTTGTTATTTACGAGGATAATGCCGACATTGGGACGGTAGCCTTCACGGTCTAGCATAGGCCACCCCAATAGATTTAATACAATTACCCCCAATTATACGTATCTTGCAGAGATCCACACCATGCGCGCATCCAAGTATCACATCAACACCCTCAAAGAAGCCCCGTCCGAGGCGGAGGTCGCCAGTCATCAGTTGATGACACGGGCTGGAATGATCCGCAAGGCGGCCGGAGGCATCTACACCTACATGCCCATGGGGTTAAAAATACTGCGCAAGATCGAGAACATCGTTCGCGAAGAAATGAACGCCGCCGACGCGATCGAACTGCTGATGCCAATTGTGCAGCCGGCCGAACTCTGGATGGAGTCGAATCGCTGGGAACAATATGGACCCGAACTATTGCGAATCAAGGATCGGCACGGCCGCGATTTTGTTCTGCAGCCCACCTCCGAAGAGGTCATTACGGACATCGTGCGAAATGAAATCCACAGCTGGCGCCAGCTCCCACGCAACTTCTACCATATTCAGACCAAGTTTCGCGACGAACGCCGCCCCCGCTTCGGCCTGATGCGTGGGCGCGAATTCACCATGAAGGACGGCTACTCCTTCGACCGAGATGAAGCAGGGGCACAAGCCAGCTACGACGCCATGTATGCCGCATACACAAAAATATTCAAGCGTCTGGGCCTGGAGTTTCGCGCCGTCGCTGCCGACACCGGATCGATCGGAGGCAGCCGCAGCCACGAGTTTCAGGTTATTGCCGAAACCGGCGAAGACCTGATTGTTTACAACCCGGACACCGAATACGCCGCAAACATCGAGCTGGCCGAAGCGCCGTGCCTGATTGAAACCCGAGCCGCGCCGACTCAGCCCATGAACAAGACGGCTACGCCCAATGCACCCAAATGCGAGCTGGTGGCCGATCTGCTGGGCGTCCCTCTGGAAAACACTGTGAAGTCCATCGTTTTGGCCTCCGATGGCGCCGAAGGTTCCGAAAAAGCCCAGATCTGGTTACTGCTGATACGCGGCGATCACGAACTCAACGAGATCAAGGCCAGCAAGCTTCCAGGCCTGGAGAACGGCTATCGTTTTGCCACCGAGGAAGAGATTCAGGCTGCGTTCGGCTGCGTTCCAGGGTATTTGGGTCCGGTGAAAACCGCCTTGCCTGTTCGAATCGTCGCAGATCGCACGGTTGCCAACATGAGCGATTTCATTTGCGGTGCCAATGCCGAAGGCTTTCATCTGACCGGTGTCAATTGGGGCCGCGACCTACCCGAACCTGACGAAATCGCCGACCTGCGTAACGTCGTTGACGGTGACCCTGACCCCAAGGGTGGACGCCTGTCGATTCAACGCGGAATCGAAGTCGGGCACATCTTTTTCCTTGGCGACAAATACTCCAAGGCTCTGAACGCCACTTACCTTGATGCCGACGGCAAGCCCGCCATAATGCAAATGGGCTGTTACGGCATAGGCATCAGCCGCATTTCGGCCGCTGCCGTGGAACAGAACCATGACGATAAAGGAATTATCTGGCCACGAGCCATTGCCCCGTTCGAGGTGGTGATCTGCCCGATGGGCTGGAGCAAAAGTGAAACAACTCGAAACGCCGCCGAGGCACTGTATCAACAATTGCGTGACGAGGGGGTGGACGTCATTCTGGATGACAGGGATGCCCGACCCGGCGTGATGTTTGCAGACTGGGAGCTGATTGGCGTGCCCTTGCGGGTCACCATCGGCGATCGCGGATTAAATGAAGGTATTGTGGAACTTCAACAACGCAAGACGGGTCTGACTGAAAAAATTCCCGTGGATGACGCCAGAATGCACATACTGGAACGATTAAAATCAATCCCATGATAGAAACCCCACCTGACAAAGCAATTCACACTTGCCAGGAAGGCCGGCCAACCTGCCGGCCTTGTCACAGTGCCTAACCAACCCATGTCAACAGAAACACCCGGCTCCTTGTCGACGCTGGATATTCGCGTATATTACGAAGACACCGACGCCGCCGGCGTCGTGTTTTACGCCAACTATCTCAAATTCTTCGAACGAGGTCGAACCGAGTGGCTGCGCCGACTGGGTGTGAATCAATCCGAGCTTGCGGCTCAACACCAACGTATGTTTGTGGTGAAAAGAGCCCAAACGCACTACATGAAACCCGCGCGTTTCGACGATCTGCTGACCATTCACAGCCGCATCACGCGACTGGGGCGTGCCTCGATCGAGTTCGCCCAGATCGCTACGGCCCAGGGTGAAACCCTCTGCGAAAGCACGGTGGAAATTGTTTGTGTAGATACCAACAGCTTCCGACCGGCTGGTCTTCCCCCATTCCTTAGAACCCTATTGCAAAAGGTCCAGAACTAATCATGCAAGCTACCGGCGACATTTCGTTGCTTTCTTTGTTGATAAACGCCAGCTTCCCTGTTCAGCTGGTGATGCTGATTCTGGTTGGTATTTCCATACTGTCATGGACATATATTTTCGCCAAGCGAGCCGCCCTGAAGCGGGCTCACACGCAAACCAGACGTTTCGAAGATGATTTCTGGGCCGGCGGCGACCTCACCGTATTGCAGCAATCGATTGCCGGCAGGCGTGATGAGCACGGGGCGCTTGCTCGAATCTTCGACGCCGGCATGACCGAATTCCTCAAGGCCCGGCGCAATGCGGCAGGAAACGGTGAAGCCATGCTTGATGGACCTCGCCGAGCCATGCGCGCTACCTACCAGCGCGAAATGGACAGCCTTGAATCCCACCTGAACTTTTTGGCTTCGGCCGGCTCCGTCAGCCCCTATATAGGACTTCTGGGAACAGTGTGGGGAATCATGCATGCATTCATCGGTCTGTCGAGCATGCAGCAAGCTACCCTGGCAGCAGTGGCACCGGGAATCGCCGAAGCCCTGATTGCGACGGCTATCGGCCTGTTCGCAGCAATTCCAGCTGTAGTGGCCTATAACCGCTACACCAACGAGATCGACCGCCTATCGATCCGTTTCGATAGTTTCATTGACGAGTTCCTGAACATCTTGCAACGCCAGGTACGCTGATGCCTTCCATTCGTGGCTCCTCCCGCCGCTCGCGCCGTCTGCAGAACGAAATCAACGTCGTTCCGTATAT
This sequence comes from Pusillimonas sp., assembly GCF_029263785.1. GTDB lineage: Bacteria > Pseudomonadota > Gammaproteobacteria > Burkholderiales > Burkholderiaceae_B > Pusillimonas. The sequence goes on from NZ_JAJUFE010000021.1 coordinate 13,172, forward strand.
TGACGTCATGCTTGTGCTGCTGGTGATCTTTATGGTCACTGCACCCATGATCACGCCCGGTCTCATCGAATTGCCCACCGTTGGCCAAGCCAGTGAAGTCCCGGTCGAACCCGTTGAGGTTCAAATCGAAGAAGACGGCACCATGTCGGTGCGGACACGACGGGCAGGTGAAGACTTCCAGCAAATAGCGCCAGAGCAACTGGTGGACGAAATCCAGTCTCGGATCACCGCTGAAACACCAGTCATATTGGCAGCGGACGGACGCGTACCCTACGAAACCGTCATGAAGGCCATGGACCAGTTACGCTCAAACGGCATCACCCGCCTGGGCCTGCTGGTTGACCAAAGCGCCGCTCCCGACGAACAGAAGCGATGACGTCGCCCTTCACGCCAAAGCCTAGAGCCGCAGCCGGGAAATCCCCCAAGACAGACAGACGGCCAGTTCGCACGCCCGAGCAAGAGGACGAGCGTCGCGGACTTACGTACGCGTTGATCGCGCACGCTGCACTCGCATTGATAATGCTTGTCGGGTTCTTGACTGCGTCGCCCAGCAATCCCAATCCGGTCCAGATCGAGCTATGGGCACAGGGCGATACCCGTGCCGCGGCCGAACCCGAAGAAGAAGCCGAGCCTATCGAAGCTGAATCGACTCCCGAGCCTGCGCCCCAACCGGAACCGGAACCGGAACCCGAGCCAGAGCCGCAGCCACAACCCGAACCGCAGCCGGAACCTCAACCTCAACCCGACCCTGAGCCGCAAGCTCAACCAGAGCCCCCCCCGGCTCCAGAGGTGGATCCGGATATTGCCATCGAGAAAGCGCGCGAAGAGCAAAGAAAACGCGAAGAGGAAGAACGTCGCCTGGCCGCGGAAAAAGCCGCAGCGGAAAAAGCTGCAGCAGAGAAAGCTGCTGCCGAAAAGGCCGCTGCACAGAAGAAAGCCGCCGAAGAAAAGGCACTTGCCGAGAAAAAAGCGGCTGAAGAAAAAGCGGCGGCCGAAAAGAAAGCGGCCGAAGAAAGAGCGCTGGCGGAAAAGAAAGCCGCTGAGCAAAAGGCATTAGCCGAGAAGAAGGCTGCCGAAGAAAAAGCTGCCGCCGAGAAAAAGGCCGCTGAACAAAAGGCCGCAGCCGAAAAAGCGGCTGCCGAGAAAGCCGCAGCCGAAAAGAAAGCAGCCGAGGAAAAGGCGGCTGCCGAAAAGAAAGCCGCGGCTGCCAAGGCAGCGGCCGAAAAGAAAGAGGCTGAAAGAAAAGCCGCCGCTGCAAAGAAAGCAAAAGAGGAGCAGGCCAAACGGGATGCCATCAGGGCCGCGATGCGTGGAGATGCGCTGGGCGCCGCCGGCATTGCAGGTGGCACTGCCGACCGCAACCAATCGGGTGGCGGAGGCTCTGATTCGGGTTACGCTGCGCTGGTGCGCCAGTGCGTGCGACCCGGAGTTGTCTACGCCACGCCGCCTCGCAGCGGGCCGAACCCGACAGTACAATACAGAGTCAATCTGAGCGGAAACGGCAGCGTCACGGGCACCCGTATGTTGCGTTCATCCGGCAACCCCGCATTCGATCGAGCCGTCGACTCCGGGATCAGGGCTTGCAACCCATTCCCCAAGCCACCTTCGGGCAAGTATCCCCCGTACATCGACGTGGATTACCAAATGTATGACAAATAGGAGATCAGCCGACATGACTACCGTCATTCCCGTAATCAAGACCATGCATCGCTCGTGGCGGGCAGGCCTGTTCGGGCTGCTGCTTGCCTTGAGCCTGCTTGCCGCCGGGGCGGCCCAGGCACAACTGCGAGTAGACATCTCCGGCGTGGGTGCTACCCAGTATCCGATTGCCATCGCCGACTTCTCGGGCGACCCGCAGGGTCAACTCATCGGCGAGGTCATTCGCGCCGACCTCACCCGCTCGGGACAGTTTCGCCTGATCAATGCCACGGGTTCTTCGCTTGACGCCGAAAGTACGGTCGACTACGACACCTGGCACGGCCGCGGCGCGCACTACATTGCGTACGGCAGCATCAGTCAGGCCGCCGGCCAGTACACTGTCAGCTACCGCTTGGGCAATGTCAATCAGAAAACTCAGATGGACGGCGTCGCATTTACCGGTTCCGAAAAGGAACTGCGCCGCATCGCGCATCAGATCGCTGATCGAATCTATGAGCAGATCACCGGCGTGCGTGGCGTGTTCTCGACACGCATTGCTTACGTCGTGCAAAAAAGCAACACTTACGAGTTACAAATTGCAGATGCCGACGGGCAGAACCCGCAGGTCATGTTGCGTTCCAAGCATTCCATCATTTCGCCGGCATGGTCTCCTGATGGTAAGAAACTGGCATATGTCAGCTTCGAAACCGGGAAACCTGTCGTGTACGTCCAGACCCTGGCCACCGGAGAACGCTTCCCGATCGCCAACTTCAAGGGCAACAACAGCGCACCTGCCTGGTCGCCCAATGGTGATCAACTTGCCATCACGCTTTCGCGAGACGGCATTGCCCAGATCTACACCATCAATGCTGACGGATCGGGCTTGCGGCGTGTCATGCGTTCACCATTGATCGATACCGAACCCTTCTTTTCGCCTGACGGCAGCAGTCTGGTATTTACGAGTGACCGCAGCGGCTCGCCACAGATTTATCAGGTACCGGTATCGGGTGGAAACGCCACTCGCATAACCTTTAACGGAAGTTACAACATCTCACCGGCGCTCTCGCCAAGTGCAAACGAACTGGTGTACGTTACACGAAGGGATGGCGCATTTCGAATTGCTCTGCAAAACATGGCAACGGGTGCGGAACAACTGTTGACCAACGGACCCGATGACGAGTCTCCCAGTTTCGCTCCCAACGGAATGCAGATCCTTTACAGCTCCATTCAGGGCGGGCGCGGCGTTTTGGCCGTAGTCTCGACCGACGGCAGGGTACGGCAAACACTGTCCACCCTGGACGGAAAGGTTCGCGAACCCACCTGGGGGCCATTCACCAACTAGTTTTTTCTCGTGACTCTTTCTAAAAGGAACTTAAATGAGATCGCGTATCGTAAAAAGCCTTAGCATTGCCGCATTTGCTGCTTCATTGGCGGCTTGCAGCTCCGTGCCTCTAGACGACTCCCAGTCCGGCAGTGGCGCCGGCATGGGCGGCGGCGCGTCTACCGGTCAGGTCATGGACCCTTTCAACCCACAAAGCCCGTTGGCTCAGCAGCGTTCGGTTTACTTCGAGTTTGATAGCTACGTCGTGCCCGACCAATACCGCAATGTGGTCGAAATGCACTCCTCCTACCTCGCCAGTAACAGTCAACAGCGCATCGTCATCGAAGGCAACACCGACGCGCGCGGTGGCGCCGAGTACAACCTGGCTCTCGGCCAGCGCCGTTCTGAAGCCGTCGCTCGCATGATGACCCTGATGGGTGTGCGCACCGACCAGATCGAAACGATCAGCTTCGGTAAGGAACGTCCGAAGGCCCTGGGCAACACGGAAGCCGACTACGCCGAAAACCGCCGTGCAGACATTGTCTATCAGCGTTAATCTATCGGCGTAAGTCACTGCGGCGCCGCGGCGGCTTTCCGTCGCGGCGCTTTTTTATTTTTCCAGTTTGTACATTTACCTTCATGTTGCCTGCCGCCCTGATGCGGCACCGGAGCTTTTCGATGCGCAGAATCGTTAAACCATCCCGCCCCCTGGTAATGGCCGCCGCTCTTGCTTTGTCGGCGGCTTGCGTGCCCGCCCATGCGTTCGCTGACGACGAGGCCCGTCGGGCTATTCTCGAGTTGCGTCAGCAAGTTCGACAACTCCAAGAGCAAAACCAGCAGGCCCGCTTCCTGCTCGCCGATCAAATCGAAACTCTGCAGCACGAAATTGCCGAAATGCGGGGACAGATCGAGCGCATGCGCTTCGAACTCGATATCAACAAGCGCTCAAGCCAGGATCAGGCCGGCGGCAGTTCGATACAAGTCGACAACCCTCGCGAACAGGCGTCGTTCGACAACGCAATGGGCCTGTTTCGCAGTGGCAAGTACAAAGAAGCCGCCCAAGGCCTGAACAGCTTCCTGCAAGACTATCCGAACAGCCAGCTGGCATCTGAAGCCAAGTTTTATCTGGGCAGCAGCATGTATGCCACCAAGGATTTCAAGGGGTCCATCGCCCAGTTGCAGAAGCTGGCGCAGGACGCGCCCAACGACCCCCGGGCACCAGACGCCCTGCTCATCGTCGCAGCCAGCAAGATCGAACTGAACGATATGGCGGGTGCAAAAGCCAGCCTGCAGCAAATCGTGCGCGATTACCCGCAAAGTTCAGCCGCTGACACCGCCAGAAGTCGGCTCGAACTCCTTCAATAAAATTGGCTAACTTGCGGGCGAACCCTTCGCCCGTTGCAACCTTCTGCATGCCGGCGCAACTTGCCGGCCAAGTCTCTTATGCGTGTTTCAGCTTCCGCCCTTCCAGTCCAGGCCAATTATCTGGACGGGCAGCCGTTGAGCTTTCTGGATGAAGGAGACGGTCCGGTCTTGCTGCTGGTACATGGGTCGCTTTGTGATTTGCGCTACTGGCGGTGGCAGGTACCCAGCCTGAGCAAGCGCTTTCGCGTCATCGCTCCCAGCCTGCGCTGTTACTGGCCGCACACCGCTGATGCGCCCTCCGGACTTTTTAATGTCCGCCAGCATGCATCTGATCTGGCTCATCTGATTGATGACGTCGTTGGAGTGGAATCGGTCCATTTACTGGGTCATTCGCGAGGTGCACAAGTCGCGCTGGAACTGGCCCAGTCGCGGCCCGAATCCGTATCGTCCCTGATTCTTGCCGATCCCGCTCTCCAATCCATGCTCGCCCGTGCCGACGGCATGTTTCTGGCTTCCTTGCGCTGGAAACTGGCAGACGACGATGTGGAAGGCGCATTGGCCGAATTCATCGACGCCGTTAACGGGGAGGACACTTGGCGAAGAATGACGGGCTGGTTCAAGGAGATGGTGCGAGACAACGCGGCGACCCTGGCCTCACAGCTATCGGAACCGGAGTGGGAATTCGATGAGGCTCGCGCAGGCAATTTGCAGGTACCCGTACTTCTGCTGGGCGGCGAGTTCAGCCCAGCTCGCTACGCCAAAGCCATCGATGTGCTGGAAAAGACATTGCCAAGGGTCCAGCGGGATGTCATTCCGCGCGCGGCTCACGGGATGAATCTGGGAAACGCACCCGCTTTCAACAAGCGGGTGGAACGGTTTATTTCGGAGCTTCAGCCGATGGTACAGGTACCGAATGATCGGTAGCCTTACTTGGCCAAAGTATTTGCAGGTTTGACTTCACAGTCTGCTTCCGCCTTTTGCCCGGAAGTGAACAGAAACTGCATGGGCACGACATCGCCCACCTTGATCTGGGCAGCGGGTTTCTCGAGCATGATGTGATAGCCGCCCGGCTTGAACTGAAGCATTTGACCCGGGGCAATGTCGACACCCTCTACTGACGACATGCGGCTCATGCCGTCTTTATGAGTGGTTTGGTGCAGCATCACCGCCCCATACTGCTTCGACGCTGCGCCCGAAAGGGTGACAGTGTCTGTGCCCGAGTTCTTTGCATTGAAGTATCCCGCCGAAGGTGCCGGCAAGGGCAACAGTCGAATCCAGCATTCGCTAATATCGACAGCCGCCGTTGGCATGGCGGCAATGGCCTCCTGCGAGGGCCCGGGCCGGGCGTGTCCATGACCATGGCCGTTACCCTGTGCGTGTTGCCCATGATCGCCATGAGCATGCGCAACCTGAATGGGCCGGGCATTTTGCGACGCGTGCAGGACGGCAGGAAAGCCCATGGCAACTGCGGCGGCCAGGGCCAATCCGGTGGTAAAAGCGTTCTTCATAGTGACTCCGGGAAGTTGGTCGAATTTCGGGTCCAAGTGTACCGCGTCAGTACGACGCTACAGACATATCCAACGCGACTTGTACGTGGTCGAAGACATATCAAATGCGGCTGATGAGTTCCTGGCCCTGGAAATGTCTATCTGCATTGGCGAGAAAGCGCTCTACCGAATTTAGCACCGCCTGGGGCGAGCTACCCCCCACGTGAGGGGTAAGGACAACGCCGGGCAAGCCAAACAAGATCTTGGGCGGTTCGGGCTCGGTTTCATATACGTCCAGCCCTGCACCAGCCAACGCCCGCTTGCGCAATGCTTGTGCAAGCGCGTCGGTATCCACTACGCTGCCCCGAGCCACGTTGACGAGCACTCCTTGTGGGCCGAGCGCATCGATGACTTGTGCATTGACCAGATGATGTGTCTGGGGTCCGCCGGGAACGATCACCACCATGAAGTCGCACCAACGTGCCAGTTCGAGCACAGTACCAAAATACTCGTAATTCACATTGCCGCGCTTGCGACGAGCACAATACGCAATCTGCAAATTGAACGCCTCGGCGCGACGAGCTATTCTTTGCCCGATGTCGCCAAAACCCAATAGCCCTAATCGCCGGCCCGAGACATCTGCAGGCAAGGGAAGGTCGTCGCGCCACAACCCCTGGCGAACCTGGGCATCCAGGGTGACAATGCCCCGGACAGTAGCCAGCAGCAATCCCATGGCATGGTCGGCCACCGAGTCTGCATTGACACCGGCTCCATTGGCCAGAGCGATGCCTTGTGCCCTGGCGGCAATGACATCGATGTTCTCGTAACCAACCCCTAGCGCGCAGATCAGTTCCAGGCGGGGCATCGCCCGTATGGCCTCTGCGCACAACCCGATGACGCCGCTGGTCAGTACGACCTGCACGTCCGGATGCGCCGCTTCAAGCTGCTCATGCACCGATTCCGGCTTTGGCGCGTAAATGACACGGTACCTGCGTTTGATAAGCGCAAGGTGCTCGTCGCTTAACATGACCAGGGCCAATACCAGTGGCTTGCCCGGATCTTCGCCCGCTACCGGTGATTCGACGACAACGTTCTTCATGGAGCTGTATTGTACGTGGCCATGCTGCGCGCCGGCACCCCGGCTGAACGTGATATGCACCCGCTTTGGGTGGTAACATTTATGATCGTATTTTGTCTTGAACAGGCAGCACTACATGGCCGTCTTTGATATCAACCCCATCGTCAAGTCTCTTCACGAAATCCGCCAGAACTGGCGCGATTCACAAGGGCGCCCCCGCGAACCCGACGGACGCGAGTTCCCCTCGCGCGAGGCCGTGGCCCAAGCCATGAACGACCTCAAGGGTGCATTGTTTCCCATGCGCCTGGGTCCGACTGACTTGCGTCATGAAAGCGAAGACTATTACGTGGGATACACCCTGGAATCAGCGCTGCATTCCCTGCTGAACCAGGCTCGACTCGAACTGCGCTATCTGGCCCGGCACGACGATGATGTGGGCGACGATGCAATCCAGGCCCGGGCGGTACAGGCCATTCGTGCACTCGCTGCCTCACTGCCAACTATCCGCAGTTTGCTCGACAGCGACGCCTTGGCTGCATATCACGGCGACCCCGCGGCACGAACTGTTGATGAAGTCCTGCTGTGCTACCCCGGCATGGAAGCGATGATCTACCATCGCATCGCTCACCAACTGTACAAACAGGGGCTACCCCTATTGGCGCGAGTGGCTTCCGAACTGGCCCACAGCCAGACAGGGATCGACATCCATCCCGGTGCCCAGATAGGCGGCAGCTTCTTCATTGATCACGGAACCGGCGTTGTCATTGGCGAAACCACAGTCATCGGCGAACGGGTACGTATCTATCAGGCAGTCACTCTTGGCGCAAAGCGGTTTCCTACTGACGAAGACGGTTCACTTCAAAAGGGCCTGCCGCGCCACCCCATCGTCGAGGACGATGTCGTCATATACGCCGGTGCCACCATCCTTGGCCGTGTCACCCTGGGCCGGGGTTGCGTCATCGGTGGAAACGTATGGCTGACACAAGACGTGCCTGCAGGCAGCTACGTCACCCAGGCCGATTGCACCCCAAGCCGACGCGAACCGGCCCGGATCTGAACCTTGCGATCGGGGCGTCTTGGCTAATACCGCTTCCGCCCCGTTTCCCTATCAAAAGGTTTGAGTCAAGGTCAACATGACTGCGGCCTTTCCGGTATAGCGTCCCTTGCTGTTGGTGTAGACATCGCGGTCTGCGTTGGTGTCGACGTACGTCAACGCTGCAGTGAAGCTGTTCCAGGACTTGCTGAACCCCAACGACCAATCGGTGTAAGAACCATCGTCAAGATTACGAACGCGTTGGTAGCCCACGTGGCCATCCACGTTCAGACCCCAGACGCCCGTAGGAACAGACGCGTTCAATTCATAGTACTGGCTGTTCTTGCTGTCGGGCACGCCAAACAGGTTTGTCAGTGCATGCGAATACTTGAACGATACCGGCCCATAGCCTAAGCCCAGAAACAGCTCCGTCGTATGGGGACGGGTGTAACCGCCCGGATAGTCGCCCGGGTAATAATACTGAAGCACACCGGTATCAACAGTGAAATCTCCCCACAGCGGACCGGCATAGCCAGCGAAAAAATCCATTTCCAATGGCGCGGACACATCTGGATCGGAGTCTCCCAGCCAGCTGATGGTCGAGTTCCAGTTACCAATATAAAACCCGCTGGAGTGGGTCAGGTTGAAGCCACCCTGCAATGCCGGCTTGTTATTTGTTTGCATCAGGCCGCGATATCGATACTGGCTGGCCAACGACACATTCGCATCAAAAGTGAAGCCCGAAGTGTCCGGTTCAGCAGCCTGAGCGGGCATTGCCCCACAGGCCGCGGCGCCCAGTATCAGCGATGCCGTGATGGATTTGGCTTTCATGTTGTGTGCTCCTAAGTGCGTGATGGTTTGGTGCTTCCATCCACGCTCTACGCAACATGTGTGCCAGTTTTCAGCTATCTGCAATGGCGCAAAACCAAGAGCGCGCCACGCTCAAGCGGCAAAATTATCGCCCCGCAACGGTGCAATGCTCTGGAAAAGTGCCGAAAACACACGAAAATGGGGCAGCCGGGGTCAGTCCGGCTTACGCCATACGGTTACCAGCCAGGGTTGTTGTTCACGCGGCAATCCTTCAGGCCGATAGTAATGCTCGAGTTCGATGAAACCCGCCTCGTCGAGCAGGCGGCGCCACGAAGTCAGATCGTGATACACGCCATACCGTGCACCGTTCCAGCCTTCCTGGTTGCCGCCCCGCGGATTGGAGCTTAGCAGTACCCCGCCCGGCTTCAGGCAACGATGCAGTTGTTTGAGGACACGCGCGATATCTGCACCGGGAACATGGAAGAGCGACGCATTGGCAAAGACACCGTCAAACTCGACGGATGGTAAAGCCAGTGACAGGAAATCCTGATGCCATACCTCGCAGCCTGAAGACTCGCGCGCCATGGAAACGAACTCACTGGATCCATCCAGCCCCACAGGAATGTGGCCCAGGCTCTTGAATGCAGCAAGATCGCGCCCCGGCCCGCAGCCGAAATCAAGAATTCGATAAGGCGGCTGCGCCTGGATATGCCTGAGCAGAGCATTGATGTTCTGGCTGACGTCGTGGTTCCAGGTGCCGGCGCGAAACCCGCTTGCGTTTTGGTTGTAATCGTCCAGCGTCGTGGCGGAGATGCTGTTTACGGGCTGAAACGAAACGTTCATTGAAAAGCTTTACTCCAGGGTGAATCCGATCTTGAGCGTGACCTGCCAATGTGCCACCTTGCCATCGACGACGTGTCCGCGAGTTTCGACGACATTGAACCATTGTATGTTCCGTACAGTCTCGCTGGCCTTTGCGATGGCGGTCGAGACGGCATCTTCGATACTGGTGGTGGAAGAGCCGGTCAGTTCGATCTGCTTGTATACATGATTGCTCATGGTTCGCTCCTTTCGATGAACGTTGAGGTCAAATCATGGTAATGCGTTTGAAGACAAGTCACAAGGCAAGGTTACGCTGTGTGCCACGTTTCGGGATTTGCTTGTCATACCCGCCGCAGATGATTGTCCCAGGCCAGCCCCGATACATCAGAACGCAGCATTTGCGCCTGAGCACTTTTCTGTTGGTCAGGACTGTTTTGCACTGGCGCCGATTCCAAGGGCAGGTACTGGGCCAAACGGCCCAGCCCACTGGTCAACAGAAACCCGGCTGATTTTGCAGGCGCGACGCCACAGCCGTCGTCCATGCCGATCTTCCCAAGGCAATCTCCGGTGTCGGCATCCCAAAACACAATGCAGTTCCCCACCGGGCTGGAGGTCGCGATCGTTCCGCCCGACACATCTGCCGCTACAGAGCCAACGTAATTACGCATGCCGCGCAGCACTTCCGGCGGGCCGGACAGCCATTGCAACGCGTCACCCCGGTTATGTCGCGCCACCAAAGGCGGACGATGCTGCGCCGGCCCAATGTACTGACAGCCTGTCCAGACCCTGCCCGCCGCATCCAGCGCAAGATGCCGTAGGGACAACTGGTGCCAGGGCTGCGGCGAGAAGACCTGTTCAATCAATCTGCCATCCCGCGAATCGATATAAGCGAGCGAAGACCGCATGGTGTCGCGGTTCAGTTCGAGCTTGCCATAACTGGGGTGCGTGAGAATTCCGCCATTGGCAACGCAAAGGGTCACGCCGTCGCGCAAAAGAATGACCTCGTGTGGCCCGATGCCTCTTGTGTCAAACTCGTTCACTCGCCGATATTGGCCGGTGGCCGACACTTCGTATACACCCAGCACACCTCGCCCGGCATTGAAGTCGTTTTCGGTTGCGAAGAGCCGCTGGCCGTCACCGGAAAAAACACCATGCCCGAAAAAATGACGGTCGTCAGGCAAAGGCAGCTTCGCGACAGAGCCTTGACCTTGAATATCAAACGCATAAGCAAAGAAACCAGGCTGGCGTCCAAACGCCACGGCCCGACCACGCTGCGAGTCGATAGCAAAGCTATGACCGCGCTCCGGCAGGGGAATCACAGTTACATCGCTGCCGTCTGAGCGCAACACAACCGCCTCGTATCTGCCTTCTCGCCGACGCGCCGCAAGGTATAAATGCTGTTTTTCAGCGCCGGCGATAGCTGCCCAGGCTGGCGTGGCACCAAGAGCCAGCAACCATGCCAGAAAGCGGCGCCGGTCAATCTCCGTCGAGCGCATTGAATCCGATCCTCACGCCCAGGGCTGGCGCCATGTCCTGATCGATCAGCGACTTGGCATTGCGCAGCTGCAAAACAACCACGGTAAGATCGCGGTGCCCGGCCTCGGATGTGAACAGCTGCTGCACCGGAACCTCTAGTGAAGCCAGCTGCTCAACGGCCCGCTGCATCTCGCCTCGAATGTTCTGGTCGATCCATTGGGCGTCGCCAAACTGATAGTTGCCTGCCTCATAAAAAGCCAGCATTCCGCGCACGGCCGATTCGATAGCAATCAGTGACAGCCCGCTACGCCAGTACGGGGCCTTGCGATAGCTGGCCCTTGCCGAATCCGGCCCCAGGGCCGCGGCGAGCTTCACCTCTGCCTGATACTGCATACCCGTAGACAAGGCCTTGATGATTTCAGAGGCGACTTCCTTAGGATTGCGATACAAGGGGTTGTCTGGACCGGGACTGGTAAACAACGCCGCCTGTGGTCCGCCCTGGCTCCACTGATCCGCAAGCTCAGTGCTTAGCGCGACCAGATGTCCGGCCAGCGCCTTTGAATACACGCACGCAGAGTCGCCATGGGACTGTGACCCTGAAGTCAACAGCCCGTTGTCGCGATACAGTACGAACTCGAGTGCAGGCAACCCCTTGAGCGCAACGCTCTGCGCAGCAAGCTGCCTGGAATCGGGAATGTCGGCCGCAGGCTTTGCCAACACCGCCTGCACCTGTCTGCTCATCACTCCGCGCGGGTCGGGCCAGAAATAAATGTTTTCGAAACGGTTTGACTCAACCAGCGGGCCAAAACGCAGGAATTCGACGGCGCTCCACGCTTTGACAAGCTGCTCGAACGCCAGCGCGGTCTGCTCACGCGTATCATTGTTCGAGCACAGGCCCTGCAGCGCTTTTTCCATGTTGACGGCGGCATGCTGGAATTCAGTCATTGCCGGCGAAATATATGACTGGGTGACGCGACTTCCCAACGTTTCGAGCGAACCATCGCCAGTCTCTGCCACAGAGATGAACGGCGCCGCTGCGACCACCAATGCCACCACCCAACGCATCTTCATCGGTTTTCCTATAACGATTCCAGAAAGCGCAAGAGATTCTCGCGCTCCTGTGGTGTCATGGCGACCACCCGGTCTCTTGCTGCCTGAGCCTCGCCTCCGTGCCACAAAATTGCCTCAAGCAAGCTGCGCGCGCGCCCATCATGCAACCAGGTGGCATCCGGGTTGACAGTCTTGGTCAGCCCAATACCCCAGAGGGGAGGAGTACGCCACTCGCTGCCGCCGGCTTCACCTTCTACCTGTCCATCGGCCAGTCCCGGGCCCATGTCATGGAGCAGTAAATCGGTATACGGCCATATCAGCTGGAATCGATGTTCGGGCGACCGCGCGTTACGGCTGGTGACGTATTTAGGCACGTGGCAGGCAATACATTGCGAATCGTAGAACAGCCTTTTGCCTGCCAGCACCCGCGGGTCATCAACGTCGCGACGTTGCGGCAGGGCCAGATTCTGAGAATAAAACGTGACAAACTCTGCCAGTCGTTCTGGAACCTCGTGTTCGCCCAAATGATCTTGCGCCCCATGAGGCGCACGCCTGCAGGCCTCCTGGACTTCGGTGCAGTCTCCATGATGTTCCGGATGGATACTGGTGGACAATCCCATGTCATTGGAAAAGGCGGTCGCCGCCTGGTGATGCACATCAGCCTGACCCGCCTTCCAGCTAAACCGGCCCAGCACTCGTTCGCCGCTGGCGGTTAGGGCCCAATTGGGTTTTCCCTTGATTCCATCAGGTTTGTCCGCATTGGCCCAAGCCAGGATATCGCCTTCATGAATTGCTTCGAGCAATCCCAGACCCAGCATCGGCGGTGCGAGACGAGGGGATATGACAGTGTCTGGATGCAGCGGCCCATAGCCGAGGTTGCGCACCTGATAGACCGGCTCCATCAAGATGACGGTTTCACCGCCGTTGAGCGCTACCGGAATTTCGCGATAGGTAATCGACAACTGCCCTTCTGCAGCAATCCCCGCAACGGCAAATGGTTGAAGCTGGTTTCCATATACGGGATCCGGCAGCCACTCTTTCTGTTCAACGCTTTCACGAAAACCGTTGACGTGCTCTGGACGCGACAGCCGGGCCAGCAGCGCGACGGCGTCGCGTTGCCCCAGTTGTTCAAAACCAGGAACGGTGCCGCGGCCATCCTTGACATGACACGCTTGACACGATCGTGCATTGAACAAGGGCCCGAGTCCGTCCGATGCCTGAGTGGATGAAGGCGAAGACACCCAGTCCTTTCGAAACAAGCCGTTGCCCACCATAAATTGCTGCCGGCCTTCGAAGCTCAGGTTCCCGGCCGGATGGGAATAAATGTCGGCATTGATGTGCTTGTTGACGGTGCCCGCGCCACCCTGCATGGATTCGAAAGTTTCCGCGGCAGAAAAGTCGGTTACGGGCTTTACGATTTCAGCGACCCGCTGACGATCCTGGGCATTGAGATCGTCACGGTGCGATAAGGGCTCGGCAGCAACCTGACCTGACAGCGCAATTGTCAGCGCGCTCAGCACCACGGGCAAGGGGCCGATGACACGGCCCCGATAGAACTTGGCCGGTTTCACAATTATTGGAACACCGCGCTGGGCGAGTCGAGGCTGTCGGAGCCTTCAATTTCTATACCACCAAGCTCCAGCGCAGCAATGACACGTTCAAAACTGCGAGTTTGGGCGATCAATGCATCGATGGCCTTTTGCACGATAGCGTTACCTTCGGCGTTACCCTGGGCGATCATCTGGTCATAGGTCTCGACAGATTCGGCTCGTTGCTTGATGGCAAGCATGGCATCGTGCGCCTCGTTCATTCGGGCACGCACTTCGGCGTCGAGTGCGGCATCCTTCTGAGCGACGAGTTCGGACAAGCTGGCGCCTTTTACAACACTGCCGTCAAGGCGTTTATAGCGGCCTTGATACACGTTCATCATGCCCACCTGATTGTAGTAATGAGAGTTGTGCGTGTTGTCGGAGAAGCAGTCGTGCTCTTCTTCAGGATCATGCAGCATGAGCCCGAGCTTCATGCGTTCGCCGGCCAGCTCGCCATAAGACAGGCTACCCAAGCCGGTGAGCATGGCAATCAAACCCTGCTGTGGGCCGGTCAGGACTTCTGCCCGTGCACCCCCATCTGCCTTCCAGGCATCGACCATTTCCTGCAGATCGTCAACCAGCATCTGGGTGACAACAGTCAGGTACGCAACGCGGCGCTCGCAATGGCCGCCCGTGCAGTTTGCAGGATCGAAGTCGGTGTGCGGACGATTTCCGGCATGACGCTCCTGCACCGTACCCTGCCGATCAGCTGGCGCCGGCCCCGTGCCGTTAAGGTCCTGACCCCATAAAAGGAATTCGATGGCGTGGTAACCCGTGGCCACATTTGCCTCGTTGCCGTCAGCTTCGTGCAAGACCTCACCCAGCAATCTGGCGTCAATCACGGTGGTATCCACAATCTTGCCGCCGACACTGATGCTGTTATTGGCGATGACGTTGACCACATAATAGGCATTGGCGTCGGACTCGGTTCCGTAAGACGCGTCGACGTAGTCGATCATGCCCTCGTCCAGAGGCCACGCATTGACACGCCCCTCCCAAGCGTCCACAACAGGGTTACCGAATCGAAACGCTTCGGTCTGCTGGTACGGTACGCGTGCATCGATCCATGCATGGCGTGCTGCGCGCAAGGTTTCAGCGCTGGGCCGGGCAACCAGTGCGTCAATTGCCTGCTGCAGACGTTTGGCACTTGTCAGGGCATCTTCGTAATTGGCAAGGGCCACATCCGCATAGGTCTTTACAACCGCAGCAGAATCGACCGCGGCCTGCCCTGCACCGGCGAACAGGGCCAACAATGCCCCAAACAGCATATTGCGCATCTATTTATTCTCCTGTTGACACCAAGGTGCCTTGGGACAAAAGCCTAAATTCTAAACGATTACGATTAACAATTACGCATGCACAGGCACACTGTCGTTGCCATCAGATCGGGTTCTGCCAAACCAGTCTGGCTTGACACTGACAATAATCGACGCCAGCGGAATTCCAACCAACATGTACAGGGCTCCGACCGCCATAGCGCCCGCCCATCCAAGCTCGCCGCTCAAGCCCATTGAGCCCAATACAAAAAACAGGCAGGCAAAGCCAAGGCATGTGACCGGAGAGGAACACTCGAGCCGACGGGCTACCGCCAGCAACATGGAAGAAAGCATGAACATAGGCACCAACGCCCAATTGACTGACATGGCCGTCTCCTTGAACACACCATAACCGTAATGAGAATGGTTATTATTCTATTATTTTTTAACGTGAACAGCAAATGGTTTCGCGACTACCGGACTTGACCATCGGCGTACAATTCCCGTTTCCAACAGACGTGTATGAGTCCCGAATGACGACACTGGGCACACCCCTCTCTCCTTCTGCTACCCGAGTCATGCTTCTTGGCGCGGGTGAACTGGGCAAAGAAGTCTTGATCGCCTTGCAACGCCTTGGCGTCGAGACAATAGCGGTGGATCGGTACGAACACTCGCCCGGCCAGCAGGTGGCACATCACGCTCACACCATCGACATGAGCGACCCCGAGCAACTCAAGGCGCTGATCGGCGCTGTCAAGCCACATCTGGTCGTACCAGAAATCGAAGCCATCGCGACCCCTGCGCTTGAAGAACTCGAGGCCGCCGGCCAGGTACGGGTCATCCCAACAGCGCGAGCCGCAAGACTGACTATGGATCGCGAAGGCATCCGCCGGCTGGCCGCCGAAACTTTAGGCTTGCCAACGAGCCCCTACCGGTTCTGTGACTCGCTTGATGCGCTACGCCAGGCAATCGATTCCGGAATCGGCTATCCCTGCATCGTCAAGCCGGTAATGAGCAGCTCGGGAAAAGGCCAAAGCCGTATTGACGGTCCCGAAGACATCGAAGCGGCATGGAATTACGCCATGTCGGGCGGGCGGGTAAGCCACGGACGCATCATCGTCGAAGGGTTTATAGATTTCGACTACGAGATCACACTTCTGACGGTGCGCGCCAAAGGTGCTGACGGGCAGATTGAAACGCATTTCTGCGAACCCATCGGACACTTGCAGAAAGCCGGCGATTACGTTGAAAGCTGGCAGCCTCAGCCCATGGCCAGTAAAGCCCTGTTGAAAGCGCAAGAAGTTGCACGCAAGGTCACGTCCGACCTGGGTGGCCTGGGAGTCTTCGGCGTCGAGTTGTTCGTCAAGGGAGACGAGGTGTGGTTCAGTGAGGTAAGTCCGCGCCCTCATGACACCGGGCTGGTCACCATGATCAGTCAATGGCAAAGTGAATTCGAGCTTCATGCGCGCGCGATTCTCGGCCTGCCCGTGGATACGACATTGCGCCGGCCGGCCGCCAGCGCGGTCATCTATGGCGGCGTTGACGCCAAAGGTGTCGTGTACGAAGGTATTGATGATGCCTTGCGCATACCACAATCTGACCTGCGCTTATTCGGCAAGCCCGAGAGCTTCGTCAATCGTCGCATGGGTGTCGCGGTCGCCTACGACGACACGGTAGACGCTGCGCGCGAACGAGCCCGCCGCGTGGCGGGATGCGTCAAGGTCAAAGTGGCCGACATTCAATCGTAAACGTTTACGCACTGCTCCGGGGCACCCCGGGAGCAGCGCCGCACGCTCGCGCTATTCAGAGGCGCACGCTCGAATCACTGCAAACCAATTGTTCTGAATTCGGAACAATATGGCCATAAATACCTACTTAATCTTCATTTTTAATTTAAATAGAATAGCGTCTTACATAACGACATCCGTTGTACTTCGCAGTTTTCGTTGAACCATGACCACCCGCTACAATCGCCCCGCTATCGCACTGCATTGGCTGATGGCCGTCGGCCTGCTTGCCACATTCGCGCTGGGTCTGTACATGCATGACCTGCCCTTGTCGCCCAGCAAGCTCCAGCTGTATTCGTGGCATAAATGGGCGGGAATCAGCTTGTTGATGTTGGCACTGTTGCGACTGTTCTGGCGGATTATTTGCCCGGCCCCGCCCTTGCCATCTTCCATAAGTGGCTGGTCAAAGTTCGCGGCACACGCAGGGCATATCCTGCTTTACGGTTTTATGTTTGCCGTGCCGATGAGCGGCTGGTTAATGAGTTCGGCGCAAGGGTTTCAGGTTGTGTGGTTTGGCACGGTACCTCTGCCTGATCTTGTTTCCAGAAACTCAGAGCTGGCCGCGGTATTGAAACAGGTACATATGTACCTTAATTACGGCTTTCTGATCGTCATTTCGGGCCACGCACTCGTAGCCCTGCTACACCACTTCGTCAAGAAAGACACCGTCCTGACTCGCATGTTGCCTTTCTTGGCAAAAGCCTGACTCGCTATCCCTATCTGGAGTAATTCATGATTCTGAAATCCGCCGGCCGCTATATGGCCGCCACCGCGCTTGCCCTCTTGGCACTCGCCAACAGCCACGCCGCAACGTTTACGAAGCTCGACACCCAGGCCAGCCGCATCGGGTTCGGCTATAGCCAAATGGGCGTGTCGATGGAGGGAGCCTTCAATACTCTAGATGCAAAGGCTTTCAGTTTCGATACCGACCAGCCGCAAAACGCCCGCGTGGAAATCGAATTGCCCTTGGCCGGGATTGACGCCGGCTACGATGAGGCCAATGCGGAACTTGCGCAAAAAGACTGGCTCGATACGCCGCAACATCCTCTTGCGGGCTTCGAGTCAACCAAGGTCACACCAATGGGTAATGACCGCTACGAGGTCACCGGCGTATTAAGCATAAAGGGCCGGCAAAAAGAGGTAACCGTGCCATTTGAATTCAAGCAAGCAGAGGGCACCGGCATTTTCGAAGGCAGCTTTGAAATCCAGCGCGCTGACTTTGGAATAGGCGAAGGGCAATGGGCTGACTTCGGCATTGTTGCCAACACCATCCGAATCAAATTTTATTTGGTTGCCACGCCTTGAGACAACGCGTACCAGCTCAACGCCCACTCAATATAGGCTGTGTGGGCCCAACCTTTCATCTGTACTTGAGGGAGTCACTATGAAGAAAGCAGTATTTGCAGCACTTTTTGCCGGCCTTATCGCCGGACCCGCTTTGGCCGCGCCGCAAACGTTCGAACTGGATCCAACACACAGTTTTCCGCGATTCTCGTACAACCACATGGGCTTGTCGAAGCAGATTCTTCGCTTCAACAAAACTGCCGGAACCATCGTGCTGGATAAAGAAGCGCGTGAAGCAAAGGTCGACGTTGTCATCGATACGACCTCGATTGACACCGGCTTCGACACATTTGACGAACACATTCAGGCAGCTGACTTTCTGGACACTGCGAAATTCCCCACGGCCACTTTCAAGTCAACCAAAGTGGTTTTCGAGGGTGACAAGCCTGTGACCATCGAAGGCGACTTGACGATCAAGGGCGTGACCAAGCCTGTAACTCTAACTGTGACTTCCTTCTTTCACGGTCCCCACCCCATGCTCAAGAAAGAAGCGATTGGGGCCAACGCTAGCGGTGTCATCAAGCGCAGCGACTTCAACGCCGGAAAATACGCCCCAGCAGTCAGTGATGAAGTCACTCTGGATATCGCCGTCGAAGCCATCCTCAAATAAGGAACCGACGACTACGGCGCATCAATGAAAAACCGGCGCCTGCCTGAAAAAGGCGGGCGCCGGTTTTTTTACCGGGCGTAATGGCCAATACGTGCTTAAGCGGTTCTAGGATCGCGTTGCATGCCTTGACCGACCAGAAATACCGCAACGCCAATGGCAAGAGGTATCCAGGTATTGGTAAAGATCGTGACCACTGCAAGCACAATGGCGATCAAACCAGTAACTTTGGCCGCGTTGTTACGCTGTCCGATCACAGCACCAATCGACAAGCCAATCAGTATGGCAGCCAAAAGATTGTAGATATAAATCATGGGAGCCCCCTTTTCATTGTTTTGCGCGAACACCCCCGGCATTGAGCCGGCTGCACTCGCATGCACCTGCCTTCAAGCCTGGAAAACCGCTAGAAAAAAGCCGGTCGAGCCGACTTGGTGCCACCGAGTTTATCATCAACCCGGGCTTTCAGGCGCCGCCCAAATAGGCATGCCGGACTCGCTCGTCCTCGCTCAGTTCTTGGGCCGGCCCACTAAGGGTAATGCAGCCTCCTTCGAGCACATGACCTTCAGACGATACCTTGAGTGCGGCACGGGCGTTCTGTTCAACCAACAGAACCGATAGGCCGCTATGACGCAATTGCCCGATTTCCGTAAGAATTTCCTGGACGATCAGGGGAGCCAGGCCCAGGCTTGGCTCATCAAGCATCAACAGCCTCGGTTGGCTCATCATCGCGCGGCTTAGCGCCAGCATTTGGCGCTCGCCACCGGACAACGTGTCGGCGCGCTGATCCCGCCTTTCTGCAAGGCGTGGAAAGCGCGCGTAGGCCTCATCGAGCGCGCGCTTCAGTTCAGCAGAGGACAGACGACGAACATAGCTGCCTAGAACAAGGTTATCGAGGACTGTCATGTCACCAAAAAGCTCTCGCTGCTCGGCAACCAGGCAGATCCCGAGGTCGAGACGGGTTTCGACATCCAGCCCGCTGATCTCGTGGCCGTCGAAATATATCTGACCGCTTGCGGCCGGCAATAGGCCCATCAAGGTACTTAGCAAGGTAGTCTTGCCGGCACCGTTCGGACCAATGATAGAACTGATGTGACCTTCTTCAAGCGAGAACGATACGCCGCGCACAGCTTCGACTTGGCCATAGGCCACATGCAGATCATTGACTTCCAGCAGCGTACTCATGCGTCACTTCCCAGGTAAGCGGCTTGAACCTGGGGATCGGCACGAACCTCTTCAGGGCGGCCCTCGGCGATCTTGCTGCCGAAGTTCATGACGACCAAACGGTCAACCAGATTCATGACAAACTCCATATCGTGCTCCACGATCAAAACGGTCACCCCTTCGGCGCGCAAGTTTTCAAGTAGCGTGGCCAAAGCCTGTTTTTCGAGCAGTCGCAGACCTGCTGCCGGTTCGTCCAGCATGATCAGTACCGGATCTGCCGCCAGCGCACGGGCAATCTCGACCAGACGCTGGGTACCCAGGGGCAGGCTGCCCGCCATGTCGTACGCATGCTCTGCGAGTCCAACCCGGGTCAGCTGGTACATGGCTTCGGCCATGATGCTGGCTTCTTCATCACGATCCAGCTGGAGGCCACCCCGAAACAGGCCGCACTTGCCGCGAGCATGTGCCCCTAGAGCAACGTTGTCCAGAACAGTCATGCGCGGACGCAACTTGACGTGCTGGAAGGTTCGCGCCACGCCAAGCAAGGCAATTTCGCGCTGGGTCTTGCCTTGCAGCGGGGTATTAAGGAAGCTGACGGCGCCGCCGCTAAGTGGCAAAGTACCGGTGAGCAGATTGAACATGGTGGATTTTCCGGCACCGTTCGGCCCGATCAGCCCCAGGATTTCACCCGCATTGATGTCGAAACTTACCTCATTGACAGCAACCAGCCCGCCAAAGCGCTTGCTGACCTTGTCGGCCTTGAGAATGCATGTGCCCTTCTGAGGCATAGTCCTGGAAGGCAGCTTTGTGGCAGCTGAGGAAACGGGCTCTATCTTTCGGGCCGGACGAAACCGTTCCACCAGGCGCACAATCGGGCGTCCGATGCCACCGGGCATGCGCTCAAGGATCAACAGGAACAGCAGGGCAAAAATCAACGAATTGACTTGCGCGCCGCGACTTGTGACCAAGGGCAGGACATCTTGCAACACGTTGTTCAGTCCGATGTACAAGGTCGAGCCGATCAGCGCACTGCTTAGCTGCGACATGCCGGCGGCAACCATCATGAAGACATAATCAATACTGGCATGCAGCGAAAATGGCGTGTGGCTGACAAAACGATTGGCGTGTGCAAACAGCCAGCCCGCAACCGCGGCATACGCCGATGCCAGAACAAACAGCATCAGGCGGACACGAAAAGCATCAGCGCCAAAGCTGGCCATCAGAATGCCGCCGCCACGCAAGGCGCGCACCGTACGCCCCACCCTGGAGCCAAGCAGGTTGTAGGCGAACCAGGCGCCGAGCAGCACCAGCAGCCAGATCAATATGAATATGGATCGGGACTCATCCAGCACCCAAGGCCCCAGGTGGATCGCCGGAATGCCGTCGATGCCGGTGTGACTGCCAAGGGCATGGGTATTGGCAAACACCAGAGGGACAGCCAGGCCCCAGGCGATTGTGCTTAGGGCCAGGTAATGGCTACCCAGGCGCATGGTAATGCCGCCCATGATCCAGGCGCTGCCACAGGTCAATGCCAACCCTGCAGCCAGTCCGGTCCAGGGCGATATGCCCTGGGTCGTGCTCAGCCACGCAGTCGACTAGGCGGCGATACCGACAAACGCGGCCTGGCCAAAGGACTGGGCACCGCCAATACCGGACACAAGGATGAGTCCGACCACGACAAGTGCCGCAATGCCGATGTCATTAAGAAGGGCGAGGTGAAAGCTGCCCAGCAACTGGGGTATGACCAGGATCGGCAGGATCCAGAGCAGCGGCTTGATTGAGGAAGTCCAGGCACGTTGCTTCATTCTTCATTCTCTTCTTCTTGATGGGCCGCCAGGCCGGAACGGATCACGAGGATCGGTATGAGCAGACCAAACACAATGGCATCCTTGAGCCCACTATTCCAAAACGACGCATAGCTTTCAGCGACACCGACCAGCAAAGCGCCGAGCGCCGTCAATGGGTAACTGACCATGCCGCCAATGATCGCGGCAACAAAGGCCTTGAGAGTCAGGATCAACCCACTGTCGTAATAAATGGTCGCGACCGGCGAAATCAGGACACCTGCAACGCCGGCAAGCAGTGCGGCCACGATGTGAGCAATAGTGGCGGTAAACGCCGGCCGGATTCCCACCAGCCGGGCTCCGACGGGATTCGATGCTGTGGCATGCAGCACCTTGCCCATACGGGTGCGTTGCAATGCAATGTAAAACACGATGGCCAGCACAATCGCTACTGCGATGGTCATCAGTGTCTGGTAATTGACGACGAGGTTTTGCGACACCGCAATTGAACCGCCCAGCGAAGCCTTTGTACGCAGGCCTTCCGGCCCGAACCAAAGCAATCCAAGGCCCGCCAGCACCAGGTCGAGGACGAGTGCGACGATCAACAGTGCCAATACCGATGCATTGGCAATAGGGCGCAAGGCCACACGCTCGATGAGCGGACCCAGGGGTACGGCCAGCAATATGGCGGCTATCACCCGCAGCGCGCCTGAACCGTGGAAAGAAGCCCAGTACGCAAGCGCACAGGGCAATAGCGGCAGCACCAGCCAATAGAACAGAACTCGCGGCAGGCGGTTCCATGCCCCGGTGCGAACCAGCCCCGACAGCTCGATGATCAAT
>NZ_JAJUFE010000077.1 GCF_029263785.1 Pusillimonas sp.
CGCCCTGCTTGGCAGCGCCTCGTATCCGATTCTTGTTCATCGGCTCGCAGCTTACGTTCCACGCTTCCTTCCCACACTCGGTCGCCCTTGTGCAGTTGCGCTTCACTTCATTCGCTGTGATCAACTTATGGCGGGACTTGCTCCCGCAGGAGTGCGCCCATGCTGGGCGCACAAAAAAAGGGACACCATTGTTGGTGTCCCGTAAGCATCCGCTTCGAAAGGGAGGGGATTGAGGAGAAGCAGAAGCGGACGTTAGAACAAAATACAACCGGAGTTGTACTCAGCATTGCTCATATTGTTTAGTCCGCTCCAGATGCCTTTAGTTCTACCCCCACCCGACTATTTTGTAACTGTTTGTAGTTTTATTGATTTATTCAGTGAGCGCCGCGCGCATTTTCTTGAAAGCAGCAGCTTCGATCTGCCGAATACGCTCCGCAGACACACCAAATTCGGCAGCCAGCTCGTGCAATGTGGCTCCGCCTTCGTCTTGCAGCCACCTGGCTTCAACGATACGACGCGAGCGAGCGTCGAGGGTCTCTAACGCCGACAGCAAGCCCTTGCCGTGCAGATCATCGCGAGCGCGACGCTCCAATACCTGCGAGGGTTCGTCAACTTCATCGGCAAGATAACTGATGGGTGCAAAATCGTCGGAGTCGTCTTGCTGCGCCTCGAGCGCCAGTTCGCGACCCGAAAGACGAACTTCCATTTCGCTAACGTCTTCAGGGCGCACGTTGAGCTCGCGTGCGATGTCGTCTACCTGCTCGGGGTCAAGAGTCTGACCATCGGGACGCATGCGACGCAGGTTGAAGAACAGCTTGCGCTGTGCCTTGGTCGTGGCAATCTTGACCATGCGCCAGTTGCGCACGATATATTCGTGAATTTCAGCCTTGATCCAATGAACGGCAAACGACACCAGGCGCACGCCACGGTCAGGGTCGAAACGCTTGACTGCCTTCATCAGGCCGACATTACCTTCTTGTATGAGGTCGGCGTGAGCCAGGCCGTACCCCAGGTACTGGCGGGAAATCGAAACCACCAGCCGCAAGTGCGACAACACAAGCTGGCGGGCAGCATCCAGATCGGCTTTATCACGCAGACGATACGCGAGATCGGTTTCCTGCTCTTGGGTCAGCATCGGCAGGCGATTTACGGCTCCAATATAGGCTTCGATCGTGCCCAGTGCGCCAGGGTTCGACACTGCCATGGCCAATGCACTGTTTGATAAAGCCAAAGATTGGGATTGAGCTGTCATTAGTTGGACTATCCTTTTTTGGATTGTGGTCAACGACACATGATGTTTATGATTATGATATTAGCACTCTACGCTAACGAGTGCTAATTGTAAGACCTTGTGAATCGGTAAAAGTTTCACTCGATTTGTTCTTTTCTGCAGCATCTCCCTCGCGCTGCAGACGGGGCGCCGGTCACCAGTTTTTTCTTGCTTTCTCCCTCCTGACCAGCTGAATTCCTTGGATATTTCGAACGCGGTTTTTGTTCCCGAAAATTGCATCGGCCACATCCCGTCCGCACATGATAATGATTATTGTTTGATGTAGAATGCGTGATCCAATCTTGCCGACATTCAGGGATGAACGCACGCATTTCACGCCGCTCATATTGGCTCAAGACTCTGCATCAATGGCACTGGATGAGCGCTGCGCTCAGCCTGGCGGGTCTGATCGTCTTTGCAGCCACGGGCATCACACTCAATAACGCCGCCTGGATCGAGGCCAGTCCCACCGTGGAATCCCGCTCGGCAACACTGCCGGATGATCTGAGATCCACATTGGTGGACATGGCTGACAAAGCGGCTACCGTAGCGCTTCCCCGGGAGGCCGAGCGCTGGCTGGATAACGAGTTCAATATCCGCGTTCGAGGGCGCCCAGCCGAGTTTTCTGCGGACGAAGTGTATGTCGGCCTGCCCGAACCGGGAGCGGACGCGTGGCTTGCGATCAGCCTGCCCGATGGCCACGTGGAATACGAACGCAACGCTCGCGGCTGGGTGGCTTATTTCAACGACCTGCACAAGGGACGCAATACGGGCGCTGCCTGGAGCTGGTTCATCGATATATTCGCCGCCGCATGCCTTATGTTTGCGGTGACCGGCCTGTTTCTTATGACGATGCACGCCACAAATCGCCGGGCGACCTGGCCGTTGACCGGGCTGGGTGTGCTGATTCCCCTTGTTTTGATGCTTCTCTGGGTGCATTGACCATGAAACTGTCACTTAAAGCGACACTTGCCTCTATATTGGCCGGCCTTTACGCATCGAGCGGACACGCTGCAGGGCTCGAGATACAGGTAGAAATACCCAGGATTGATGTTGCGGAGTACCACCGTCCGTACGTTGCCGTCTGGCTGCAGAGTGCCGACCGCAAGACCGTCCGGGACATTGCCGTCTGGTACGACTACAAGATGCCCAAGGAAGAAGGAAAGAAATGGTTGAAAGACCTGCGGCAGTGGTGGCGCGTGAGCGGACGAAGCCAGAACGACATGCCCGATGGGATCACAGGCGCGACACAGCCCGTGGGCACCCACTCTATTAAAGTAGCAGACGATCATCCGGCCCTTCGCGAGCTTCCCGCCGGCAAGTACGAAGTCGTCGTCGAAGCGGCGCGAGAAAAAGGGGGCCGTGAGGTATTGCGTCTGCCTCTGCCCTGGCCCCCGGGTTCATCCACGTCGGTCGATGCCAAGGGCGAAACCGAGCTGGGCCAGGTTCGCGCAACGATCCTTCCCTGAAAACAAGAACTCTCACCCTGGAGCCATTCTTCTCATGAACCGCTTACTTCCCGCTCTATTTGCGGCCACCCTGCTGGTCCCCGCTGTCGCGCAGGCTCACGATGTCTGGCTCGAGCCTTCGTCGACCGTCCTTTCGGGCGACGAAGCCCGAATTACAGTCGATGCCGGTTCGGGCAACGATAAGTTCTACTACAACCATCGCCCCCTGGCGTTGAACGACCTGGTCATCACCAGTCCGTCTGGCAAGACCCTCGAACCCGAAAATCAGTTCACGGGCGCGCTTCGCAGCGGCTTTGACGTTACGTTGACGGAAGACGGCACCTACAGAATTGCAGTGGCCGGCCAAGGCGTTTTTGCCCGTTGGAAGGAAGGCGATCAGAACAAACGCTGGTACGGCAAGCCCGAAGACCTGGACAAGCACGTCCCCAAAGACGCGCAAGACCTGATGGTACGGGAACGAGTCCAACGCATCGAAACATTCGTCACCAAAGGCAATCCTACCGATCTCGAACCCGTCAGCAAAGGTTTGGCGCTGACGGGCAACACTCACCCCAATGACCTGTATGCCGGCGAAACCGCCGAGTTTGTGTTGACACTTGATGGCGAGCCCGCACGCAACCTGCAGGTGGAAATCGTACGCGACGGCGCCCGTTATCGTGACGCCGTCGAAGAGATTGTTGTCCTGACCGACGACCAGGGCCGCTTTGAAGTAAGGTGGCCGCAAGCCGGCCTGTATTGGCTCCACGCTGATATACAGGACAAACAGACGTCGACCCCTGCCGCGCAGGATCGCAATGTCGCGTACGTGGCCACACTGGAAGTTCTGCCCGAATAGCCATGGCATGAGCATCCACGAAACGGTCGCGCCCCTGTACAAATCGCTGTCGGGGTCCTCTATGGGCACCAGTTGGACAGTGAAACTACGCGACTCCGGCATTGATCTCGCCCGCTTGAATTCTGACATCCAGGCAGCTCTGGATGAGATCGTCGCACAAATGAGCACCTGGGACCCGGCCAGTGCAATCAGCCGCCTCAATCAGTCCGAAACCGGCTGGTATCAGGTGCCGTCTGCTTTATTCCATGTACTGAGTCATGCGCTAGAACTGGCAGAAGCCTCAAGCGGCGCCTATGACCCTACCGTGGGCCAACTCGTAAACCTCTGGGGCTTCGGACCTTCAGGCCCCGTCGATACTCCACCGCCGGACCACGCCATTCGCCTGGCCCTGACACATACGGGATGGCAGCGTACGGCACTCGACCACCGTTACCGAGCAGTATGGCAACCAGGGGGCATGCATTTCGATCTTTCATCGATTGCAAAAGGGTTCGGCGCAGACGAAGTCTCTCGCGTACTGGATGCAGCCGGCATCACGGACTACCTGGTGGAACTGGGGGGCGAAGTCACAGCCAGGGGAGCTGGTCCGGCCGGAACTCACTGGGCGCTCAACATTGAAACTCCCGCTTTGGCCGAGCAAATTCCCATCGTCCTCAAGAACATCTCTGTCGCCACCTCCGGCGACTATCGTCGATTCTTCATGTACCAGGGGCACCGCATGGCCCATACCATCAATGCACGTTGCGGGACGCCTGTTGCGCATCCTTTGGCGTCAGTCACGGTTTTGCACCCTCAATGCATGATGGCAGATGGACTGGCCACGGCGCTGCTCGCGATGGGGCCGGAGAAGGGATTCGCACATGCCCGCCACAGTAAAGTGGCGGCACTTTTCATGACGCGTCATCCCACTGACTTCGCCGTCTCCTGGACCGACGAGTTTGCGGCCCTCGCCGGGATGAATCGCACCGAATCATGCTAGCTGACAGCGCTATTGCCCTTGCCGCCGTGGCGGTCTGGTTCATCCTGCTCTGGTATTGCTGGATCAGGCCATCCCGGCGTCACAGAAAGCCCGCAATACAGATAGCGTCAGCCGCCGACACGACGGCTATCGTCTATGCCAGCCAAACGGGTACCGCCCTGCACCTGGCCCAGCGCACGGCTGACGGATTCGGCCAGCAAGCAACCCTGCTCGCCATTGACGCCATTACTCCCGCACAGCTATCTGAATTCCGTCGCGCCCTGTTCATTGTCTCCACTTATGGTGAAGGCGACCCTCCTGACATGGCCCAGCAGTTTTACCGGGCGATGTCGGCGCACCGTCAGGAAGAAAGGAAACTGGAAGGTCTGGAAGCAGGCATATTGGCCTTGGGCGACGACGATTATCAGCATTATTGTGGCTTCGGCGTTGCGCTTGAAACATGGTTGCGTCAACAAGGAGCCGCCCTGTTGTTCAACACTGTAAAGGTAAATCGCTGCAACGCCGCTGATCTGCACCTATGGGAAACACGCCTGGCCGACCATTTTCAGGTTGTACTGGGCGACGAGGCTCCATTTCATGCCTGGACACTCGTGGAACGAACGCTGCTCAACCCGGCAGGACTGGGCCGACCTTGCTTCGAGCTCACGTGGAAACCGGCCAATGACCAGATACCCCCCTGGAGCGCAGGCGACATTGCCCAGCTGCGCATCGGAGACGCGGGCGAGACTCGAGAGTATTCCATTGCGTCCGTTCCGGCCGAAGGACACCTCCGACTGCTTGTACGTCAACATCAGGCGCCCGATGGCACTCCGGGCCTGGGAAGCGGTTGGCTTTGCGCACAACTGCCTGTCGGGCACCAGGCCAAGATTCGCATTCGCCCAAATCCCCTGTTCCACGCTCCAGACGATGATCGGCCTGCCGTTTTTATCGGCAACGGCACCGGAATTGCGGGCTTGCGCTCGCTGCTGCAGGAACGGATAAACCGTGGCCATTACGACAACTGGCTCATTTTCGGCGAGCGTAGCCGAAACACCGACTTCCACTGGGCCGGATTGCTGGAATCATGGCAACAGGACGGATATCTGCAACGTATGGATCTGGCTTTCTCGCGGGAACAGGCCGGAAAGCGCTACGTACACCACCTGTTGCAGGATTCTGCTGAGGCAGTCGCCAACTGGGCCGCTCGCGGCGCTGTATTTTATGTATGTGGAAGCAAAGACGGCATGGCCCAGGACGTCGACCGTGCCCTGCGCGAGCTGCTTGGCAAGCACGGCTATGAAGACCTTGTAGATCGCCGGGGCTACCGGCGCGACGTATATTGAATTTACCGCTTGATAATGTCGCGTAACATGTCCACCAGGCGGTCAGCGTGGTCGGGGTCAAGCTTTTCGAGCAGGCGATGTTGATGCTCCATGGCCTGATCACACAGGCCACTGATAAGCCGGCTGCCCTTGGCTGTAATCTGTACCAGCGTCTGCCTGCGGTCTATATTCGACGTCTTCAAGGTGACGAGGCCCTCGGCTTCGAGGCGCGGCAGCACCTTGCTTAGAGTCGGTTGCTTTGTTACCGCAAGCTCGGCCAGTTCCCCCACCGTTTCGCCCTCACCTTCGACCAGGCTGCCCAGCACCCGCCATTCCGTCACGGTCAGGCCGGCCTTGCGGACTTCCTTGTGAAACTCGTGAGATATTCGATGACTGGCCAATGCAAGCACTGATGCCAGATAGCGATGTACAAACCGAGGTTGCTCCCCGTCCTTATGCATAAAATATTCCTGCCTGCCGCGAAGTTTTCCGGCGAATCCGGCCGCCGGCTCCACCCCGCAAAAATCGTATTCCAAACGTTGCACACCGTCAATGTAATGGTTTGCCCTGATACACAAGCAGCTGTTATTTAAATTAAATTTGAATAATCCATGAATTTTCATGTTTTTATTGACAGCGCCTGAGTCAAACTAATTCGCCGTAGCCTGGATGTCGAACCACCGACCTGCCGGCTCCGGCATTTGTGCGTTTCAGCTTCACCGCTGCCGGTAGAAAAACCTCTCTCTGTGGAGTCACCATGGCAGAACGTTCATTCAAGAAAGAAGTCCAGCAATTGCGCATCGCTCCGGGCGAAGAGTTTCGCGGCGAAGGCATTCTGGCAGTGACCAAAGCCCTTCTTCAATCCGGCGTCAGCTATGTAGCCGGCTACCAGGGCGCCCCTATTTCTCACCTTATGGATGTGTTGGCTGATGCCCAAGACATCCTCGAGGAACTGGGCGTACATTTCGAACACAGCGCTTCGGAAGCCACCGCAGCCGCCACGCTGGCAGCCTCGGTCATGTACCCCGTGCGCGGTGCCGTGACATGGAAATCCACCGTCGGCACCAACGTCGCCTCTGACGCCCTGGCCAACCTTGCCTCTGGCGGCGTGACCGGCGGTGCCCTGGTGATTGTCGGCGAAGACTACGGCGAAGGCTCTTCCATCATGCAGGAGCGCACCCATGCCTTTGCCATGAAATCTCAGATATGGCTGCTCGACCCGCGTCCCAACCTCGAAAGCATGGTCGACGCAGTCGAACATGGGTTCCAGCTATCCGAAGCCAGCAACACGCCTGTTATCTTGCAGTTGCGTATCCGCAGTTGCCACGTCCACGGACGTTTCATCACCAAACCCAACAAGCGCCCCGAGTTTACGCTGGCCGAAGCGCTCGACAACCCGAAGCGTGACGTCAGCCGTATTGTCTTGCCGCCCGCCTCGTTCCTGCATGAGCAGGAAAAGATCAAGAGCCGTTGGCCGGCCGCTGTAAAGTTCATCAAAGAGAACAAGCTCAACGAGTTCACAGAAGGCGATTTCAAGGACATCGGGCTGATCCTGCAGGGCGGTTTGTATAACGGTGTCATCCGCGCCTTGCAACTGCTTGGCCTGGCCGACCATTTCGGCAACAGCCGGATCCCTCTGTACATCATGAACGTCACCTACCCGGTGATCGACGACGAGGTCATCGAGTTCTGTCGCGACAAGAAAGCGGTGCTGATGCTTGAAGAAGGTCAGCCCAACTACATCGAACAGAACATCGCCACCATCCTGCGTCAGGCGGGCATCGACACACTGCTGTCAGGGAAAGACGTGCTGCCGATCGCCGGCGAGTACACTACCGCAGTCATGCGTGACGGTCTCCAGGCTTTCCTCGAAAAACACTTGCCCGAAGCCTTGCCAGTCATCGACGTCGCAGAAGAACCCAAGTCCGATGTATCTGCCAGGTCGACGGCTACCGCCACCGCAACCGGCACCATGCCCGAAATGGAAGAAGACGGCGACATTGCCGTTGAAGAAGACCAGGGGCCG
>NZ_JAJUFE010000081.1 GCF_029263785.1 Pusillimonas sp.
GCCAAGAACGCCGCGGTGGTCGATCTGGGGGTTGAAATGTCGGTCGGCCGCAATACCGCCATGGGCTTGGGCTACAGCGGTCAGTTCGGCAACGACAACACCGACCACAGCGGTCAGCTGTTCTTGCGTACCCGCTTCTAAGGTAATTTGGTCGGGCCGGTCCGGCGGCCGCCCGGCTGAAGCGCAGAAACCCGGCAAGTCACGCTTGCTGGGTTTTTTAGATTTCGGAGATTGAAGCAGGCACGCATCCGCCAGCGGGCGGCACTCTTGCATGCCTGCCGTGTCTGATTACCGGCTAGTCTTCACGGCGCAGATGCGGGAACAGGATGACGTCACGAATGCTGGCGCTGTCTGTCAGCAGCATTACCAGACGGTCGATACCGATGCCGCAGCCACCGGTGGGAGGCATGCCGTATTCGAGTGCGCGGATGTAATCTGCGTCGTAATACATGGCTTCTTCGTCTCCGGCGTCTTTTGCCTCGACCTGAGCGAGGAATCGCGCCGCCTGGTCTTCGGGGTCGTTCAGCTCCGAGAATCCATTGGCAATTTCGCGCCCCGTCATGAACAGTTCAAACCGCTCGGTGATGTCAGGGTTGGTGTCAGACGCTCGGGCCAGCGGAGATACTTCTACAGGGTAATCAATGATAAAGGTCGGATTCCACAACTGGGCCTCCGCCGTTTCTTCAAACAAGGCCAGCTGCAAGGCACCGATGCCGGCTCTTGCAAGGGTGGGGCCATCGGTGTCGACTCCCTTCTTGCGCAGCTCGGAACGCAAGTAATCTGCATCGTTCAGGTCGGCCTCGGTATAGCCCGGAGCGTACTTCAAGATCGCCTGTACTATGGTCAGACGATCGAAGGGCTGGCCAAGGTCGAGCGTTTTTCCTTGATAGGTAAGCTGTGCGCTTCCGGTGGCGGTCACGGCTGCCTGTCTAATCAGCGATTCGGTAAATTCCATCAACCACTGATAGTCGGTGTAGGCGGCATAGAACTCCATCATGGTGAACTCGGGATTGTGCCGCGGACTTACCCCTTCGTTCCGGAA
Organism: Pusillimonas sp.; assembly: GCF_029263785.1. Lineage (GTDB taxonomy): Bacteria > Pseudomonadota > Gammaproteobacteria > Burkholderiales > Burkholderiaceae_B > Pusillimonas. Next base: position 1,043 of record NZ_JAJUFE010000081.1, read on the forward strand.
GTTTCGATTCAGCTCGAAGACTCGTTCGAATCCACCGACAATCAGCCGCTTCAGATACAGTTCGGGCGCAATGCGCAGGAACATTTCCATGTCGAGGGCGTTGTGGTGAGTGGTGAAAGGCTTGGCAGCGGCACCACCTGGAATCGGATGCAGCATGGGTGTTTCGACTTCCAGAAAGCCGGCGTCAAGCATGAACTTGCGAATGCCGCCAATGGCTTTGCTACGCGCAACGAATGTTCGACGCGTTTCTTCAGTCATGATGAGGTCGACGTAGCGCTGACGATAGCGCAGTTCCTGGTCGGAGACGCCGTGGAACTTGTCGGGCAAGGGACGCAACGATTTGGCCAGCAGGCGCACCTGCGACGCCTGAACCGAGAGCTCGCCCTTGTTGGTCTTGAAGACCTTGCCTTCCACAGCCACGATGTCGCCGATATCCCAGGTCTTGAAGCGGTTGTAGACCTCTTCGCCCAGTATGCTTTTATCCAGATAGATCTGAATGCGCCCGCTACCGTCCTGCAAAGTGGCAAAACTCGCCTTGCCCATGACACGTTTGAGCATCATGCGGCCGGCAACTTTGGCAGGCGCGGCCAGTTCGATCAGGGCTTCCTTGTCGAGCTCGCCATATCTGGCGTGTAGCTGGCCGGCTTTACTGTCCGGGCGAAAGTCGTTGGGAAACGCCACGCCTTCGTCGCGCAGGCGAGCCAGCTTGCTGCGCCGTTCAGCAATCAGGTGATTTTCATCGGACGCAGGAGCAGTGCCAGGGGTCGGTTCAGTCATCTTGGTATCTTGGGTTCTAAAGTGGGTATCGTCGCAAATGTTTTCGGGGGAGCGACGTCATACCCCTTGTTTCAAGCTTGCCTGGATAAACGGGTCAAGATCGCCGTCCAGGACTTTCTGTGTATTGGAAATTTCGACGTTGGTGCGCAGGTCTTTGATACGGCTTTGGTCCAGGACGTAGGAGCGGATCTGATGACCCCAGCCCACATCGGTCTTTGCGTCTTCCATTTTCTGTTGCTCGGCCATCCGCTCACGCAACTCGAGCTCGTACAGACGTGATTTGAGCATGGACATCGCTTCAGCACGGTTTCGATGCTGCGAGCGGTCGTTCTGGCATTGCACGACGATGCCGGTGGGCACGTGAGTGATTCGAACAGCAGAGTCGGTTTTGTTGATATGCTGGCCTCCCGCACCACTGGCACGGTAGGTATCAATGCGCAGGTCGGCAGGATTGACCTCGACTTCGATCGAATCGTCGACTTCAGGGTAGACAAACACGCTGGCAAACGACGTGTGACGGCCGTTCGAAGAATCAAAGGGGCTCTTGCGCACGAGTCGGTGGACACCCGATTCGGTACGCAGGAATCCAAAGGCGTAATCACCTTCGACCTTGATCGTTGCGGACTTAATGCCGGCGACATCGCCGGGAGACTCTTCCAGGACCTCGACCTTGAAGTCTTTGTTCTCGCAGTAACGCAAGTATTGGCGCAGCAACATCGACGCCCAGTCCTGTGCCTCGGTTCCGCCGGCTCCGGCCTGGATGTCTACAAAGCAGTTGAGGGGGTCGGCCGGGTTATTGAACATGCGGCGGAACTCGAGTTCTTCGAGTTGCTCACCCAGCTTGTCGCAGTCTTCTTCGATGGCCTGCAAGGTGGCGTCGTCATCGTCTTCGCTGGCCAGTTCGAATAGTTCGCGGGCTTCAGCCAAGCCCTTGCGTAATTGATCCAGCGAACCTACAACCTTATCGAGGCTTTTTTTCTCGCGTCCCAGCTCCTGGGCGCGTTGGGGATCGTTCCAGACGTCGGGGCTTTCCAGTTCGGCATTGACAACATGCAGGCGTTCGGACTTGGCAGCGTAGTCAAAGATACCCCCGTAGAGCGTCCTCACGCTCTGCGTAGTCTTCGATCCGGGCGATTAATTGGTTATGGCGTTCGGCTTCCATGATGCTTTCCTGACGACAAATATATGGTTAACCCTCTATTTTACCGTAGGTAGGCAAGGCAGGCCGAACAACCTCGAACCGTTTGGTGGCCCCGTTCAGTATGCGGGCGCGCTTTCGTGCCAGGCAAAGGGTGACGTGGGAGCGTTTTGCTTGAATTCCGGCTCGATGGAGGGTATGGCGTCAGCCACGTCCTCCGGCATGACGAAGCGCATCCCCGTTTCGCGCAGGGCAGAGGTCTGTTCCATCTGTTCTGCGGCGGCTTGTGCCGCTTGGCGCAGCACTTCCGCATTCTGTCGTGTGATCAGGTCCATCCGCGTAACGGCCGAAGTGACTTGCTCAACCCCCAACGACTGCTCTTGCGAGGCCACGCTGATGCCCTGCATGCGCGCACGTGCTTTCTCGACAGAAAGTGCGGTGGTGTTCACGGCTTCTGCCGCTTCGGTGACCAGGCTGCCGCTTTGCTCAATGTGTTGAAGTGACTCCTGAATCAGCGATTCGATTTCACCGGATGCTGCTGCACTGCGCAGTGCCAGGCTTCGTACCTCGTTGGCCACGACGGCGAAGCCCCGGCCATGCGTGCCTGCGCGCGCTGCCTCAATGGCTGCATTAAGCGCCAGAATATTGGTGCGCATGGCAATGCTTTCAATGGTGGCGATTATTTCGGACATCTGGCCGGAACCCTGGCGCAACTGATTCATGGTGTTTGCAGCGCGCTGCAGTTGCGTGCTGCTGTGCGCAGCTCGTTCAGAAGCGTAATTGACAAGCTCGGTGGCTTTTTGGGCGTTTTCTGCATTCAGTCGCACAGCCGACGCCAGTTGTTCCATGGCTGCTGACGATTCCTGCAAGCTGGACGCCTGCTCGTCGGTGCGTATCGACAGGTCGTTGGTGTCCCCGGATATGCCTTGGGCGGCAGAGGCCACATGTTCGCTGCGGAGCCGGACTTCCCCCACTACCGTCTGAAGACCTCGTCCGATACCGTTCAATGCTTCCAGCAACCTGCCCAGTTCGTCGCGTCGACCGCTGCGCGCCTGTGCGGTCAGGTCACCGCCGGCAAGTCGCTGCGCAAGCGCGACGCCCTCGTCAATGGGTTTTTGTACAAAGCGGTACAGTACGTACAGGGCGGCGGCGCTGCATAGCAACAGGGCGAGCAGGGTGGACACGGCGATGAGCATGGCCTGCTCACTGTCGGCCCGGGCCCGGTCCATGTCGGCTTCGTAGCGACGGGACTGTATGGCGTCAAATTCATCGATCTGACGCACCAGGGCATTCGCGGGCTCGACGTACTGCTGTCCAAACAACAATACTTTCGCCAATAACGGTTGCGGCAGAACAATTTTCTGGCCTCCCGCGCCGTCATCCTCGATACCCTTGGCCGTATTGATGGCCTTGACTTCCAGCTCGCTCAAGGCTTGAGTTGTTGCGAATGCGTCTTCTATCAGTGCCAATTCTTCCGCCGTGAAATCAGCATTGCGGAAATGCTGGATCAGTGCCGTCGAGCTTGCATCCGACGTGCCGTAGAGCTGATTCGAAACGTCGGTGTAGGCTTCCTCGAACTCTGGCTGTTCACTCGAAACAAAGGCCATTGCATGCCGGGTAAGGGCCTGTGCATAATCTTTATATTGCGCGGCCAGCCGACTCGCCTTCAGGCGCTTCTGTTCAATTTCCTGCAGATGCTCTATGCTGTCTGTTACATTTTGTATTGCGCCCAGCGTCAATGCACAAAATACAGCCAACACCATTAAAAATAGGGCAAATGCGCGTTTCAAGGTTAAAAAACGGGGCATGCGGGCTTGTCATTCCAAATAAAGGCCCCAAGTATGGCAAGAAGATATGACAGTGTTATTGCTGCGGATAGCCTTCAACTATCCCCTTCGGGTTGGTCGCAGGTCGAGCGAGGCGGGCGTCGTTGTCATAAGGAATGAACTTTGCTGAAATATTCTCTGTCAGGCAGGGGCCCTTAAAGCTCGATAGCTAAAATCAACCAACGCTATTGAATCAATCAATTTTACAAATAACCGGGCCTTGCCTATACTGACATCACTAACCCACTTATCAACCACAAAGGAAGACAAACATGTCCTTGATTAATACCAAAATCAAACCTTTCAAAGCCACTGCATATCACAATGGCAAGTTCGTCGACGTTACCGAGGAAACACTGAAAGGTAAATGGTCGGTGCTGGTCTTCTACCCGGCCGACTTTACTTTCGTGTGCCCGACCGAACTCGAAGATCTGGCCGACAACTACGCTGAATTTCAGAAGCTGGGCGTCGAGGTCTACAGCGTTTCGACCGACACCCATTTCTCGCACAAAGCATGGCACGACACTTCCGAAGCCATCGGCAAGGTCAATTACCCCATGCTCGCCGACCCCACCCACCAACTGGCTCGTAACTTCGAAGTTCTGATCGAAGAAGAGGGCATCGCTCTGCGTGGCACGTTCGTCATCAACCCCGACCTCGAAATCAAGGCACTCGAAATTCACGACAACGGCATCGGTCGTGTCGCATCCGAGTTGCTGCGCAAGGTCCGCGCCGCTCAGTACATCGCTGCCCACCCTGGTGAAGTTTGCCCCGCCAAGTGGGAAGAAGGCGCCAAGACCCTGACTCCTTCGCTGGATCTGGTTGGCAAGATCTAAGTATCGCCACGCGTAAGCTTCATCCGCGCCCACAAGGCGATTCCATTTGAAGCGGCGGCGTCCAGGCTACAAGCCCGGTCGCCGCGGCTTCCTGAACTACCTTCATGAGAGTACAACGATAATGTTAGACAGCAATCTCAAAACACAGTTGAAGTCTTACCTGGAAAAAGTTACGCAACCAATCGAGATCGTTGCTTATCTGGACGAGGGGACAAAATCCCAGGAACTGCGCGAACTGCTGCAAGAAATCGAATCCCTCTCCGAGCGCATCACGCTCGTCGAGCATGCGGACGATTCCCAGCGCAAGCCATCTTTCAGTATCAACCGCCCAGGTACTGATATCAGTGTCCGCTTCGCGGGCATACCCATGGGCCACGAATTCACGTCGCTTGTACTTGCGCTGCTGCAAGTAGGCGGCCATCCGATCAAGCTGGACGAAGCTGTGATCGAACAAATACGTAATCTTGATGGCGACTACGAGTTCGAGACCTACTTCTCGTTGTCTTGCCAGAATTGTCCCGACGTAGTGCAAGCGCTTAATGTCATGTCGGTCATCAACCCACGCATTCGTCATGTGGCGATCGACGGGGCCTTGTTCCAGAAAGAAGTCGAAGACCGTCAGATCATGTCGGTGCCTACCGTATACCTCAATGGCGAGGTGTTTGGTCAAGGTCGCGCCGGCGTTGAAGAGATTCTGTCGAAGCTGGATACCAATGCCGAC
>NZ_JAJUFE010000088.1 GCF_029263785.1 Pusillimonas sp.
GGCTTCGGCGTAGCTGATGCGGCGCCATGGACCATGACCAGGCTCTCGCTGGGCAATGTATGTGCGTTCAGGAGCTTTTTCCGCCCAGTACAGAAGCTTGTCGGTGATGCGCTCCGGATAATCGCTTAACGGGATGGGCGATCTTACGTAGGTGATGCCGTTGTCGCGCGGTTCGACGACAATTTGTTTAGGGCCCAGTGCCACGCTGCGATAACGCGGTGTTGTCTCCATGCTTTTATCGTATTCCAGGTAATTCAAAAAAATTAATATCAAGTAGCCTGATATTGAGCTTATACTACACGCTGAAATACTTGCTTGCAAGCCTGACTATGATCCAGAAAAACCCTCAATTTACGCAGTCGTGGCCCGAACGTCCCAATGGAATCGCCTATCTTGTTGGTCGGCTGGACCATGTGCTGAACAGACGCATTCGCGAAGCATTGGCGCCTTTGGATGTGACCGCCGCGCAATACACGGCATTGTCCGTACTGGACAGCCATGGTCAGATGTCCAATGCCCGGCTTTCCGAGCGATCCATGGTTTCTCCGCAGTCTGCCAACGAAATGGTCAAGCATATGCAGGCGCGCGGATGGATCGAGCGCGAATCCGACGCCACCCACGGGCGCATCATTCATATACGACTCACTCCCAAGGGACAGGCCCTGCTCAAGGCGTGCGACGCAGCCGTTGTGGCCATCGAAAAAGCAATGCTGGCAGAACTGGAAGAGTCGCGATTTGCGCCATTGCATGCTGAATTGCGCGCCATGGTACGAGGACTAAGCGGGCGCAATATGTAGAAGTAAAGAGATCGTGCTGTCAATTCCGAGCCTGGGGAAGCTCAAATCAGCTAAGCAAATGTTGGGGCAGCACGGGCCAGGGCAGCACAGGTCGGGGCAGCAGAAACTATGGCTGCCTATATTTAGAGTTTAGAGGCAACACATGTAAATGCAACACATGTAAAGGCAGCACATGTAAAGGCCGCTCATGTAAAGGCCGCACACGTGAAGGCCGCACACGTGAAGGCAACATGTAAAGGCAGCATGCGTAAGGTCAAGACAGCAAGATACAGACGGATTAGTGCGGCTGATCAAAAAGCGCGATAATATATTGCGAATCGTTCGCATTTCTGATATCGTGCTTGCCTGCCTGACTGTAAACATCTACGGGCATTTTTTTCTGCCCACGGGCGCCTATCTTCGTTGCACTCATGTCCCGTATCCGTGTTGAGCCCGTTCCCCGACCCCTGCTGACCAAGGCCGTCGCTGCCACATGTGTGGTGGGACTGCATTTGGCGGTAGTTGGCGTGATCTTGGCTGCGCCTTCCAAACCTGAATTATCCATGTCTGAGACGATGGAAATACAGTTTGTCGAGATAGGGCCGGAAGTTGTGGATACCGCGCCTGAAGCAGAGCCGGTTGAAGAAGTGGTGCCGGAACCCGAGCCCCAGATCGAGCCTGAACCTGAACCCGAACCGGAACCTGAGCCGCAGATCGAGCCGGAACCTGAACCGCAAATCGAGCCTGAGCCAGAGCCGGAAATGGAGCCCGAACCGGAGCCCGAGCCGATTCCAGAACCGGAACCCGAGCCCGAGGCGATTACGCCTCCTGAACCGCCTCCGCCGCCCAAGCCAAAACCCAAGCCAAAGCCAAAGCCTAAGCCGCAGCCAAAACCGGCGCCGGTCGAGGCTCCACCCAAGCCGATAGCCCCGCCCAGCGGAGCAGCTGAGAAAGTGGCGACCCCCAAGGCACCGGATCCGGTACCGGACAACAGGCCGCGGCACATATCGACGGTCGACTACTTGGGTCAGCGTCCCAATCCGGAATACCCGCGTGCCTCCTTGCGGCGTGGCGAAAAGGGCAGGGTAGTAGTGCGCGTCCTTATTTCTCCGCAAGGGTCAGTGGTCAACGCAACGATCCGGTCTTCGTCCGGTTATGACCGGCTGGACCAATCCGCCTTGCGCGCGGCCCGAACCGCCAAGTTCAAGCCATACACCGAAAACGGCGTTGCGTATCCCGCCTTGGCCGATATTCCATTTGACTTTGTAATTTAGGAATCAGTATGTCCAACATCCTACAAGGCGCACTGCAGATTTTGGCGCAGGTTTCGGGGGCCGTTGAATCGGACCCCGCCGCGCCGGCCGCGACCAGCGCAGCAACACTGTCCGATACCGCTTCTGTGGCCGCGACCAGCGCTCCGCCATTGCTTGATAGCACCGTGCAGCAATTGTCTGACGGCGGCATGTTGCACTTCATTGCGCAAAGCGACTTCGTTGGCAAGAGCCTGTTCGTGATTCTGGTCTTGATGTCCCTGGTGAGCTGGTATCTTATTTTTGTGAAGTGGTTTACGAATTGGCGCGTAAACAGGCATTCGACGCGCTTCTTGAGCCACTTCTGGGCGGCGAGTTCGCTGGAAGAGGTGGAAAACGAGATCAACACGCACGGCGCTACCGAACCGTTCGCGCATGTTGCTGCGCACGCCATCCACGCCCGCAATCACCACGCCAAATATGGCGCAATGAAGCTTGAGGAAAAGGGCTCTACCGCCGCATTTGTCACCCGCACCATTCGCAAGGTAATAGACGAAGAAACCGCCAAGCTCGAGAATGGTCTGACCGTTCTTGCATCGATCGGATCGACGGCGCCTTTTGTCGGGCTGTTTGGTACGGTGTGGGGCGTTTATCATGCGCTGATCGGCATCAGTATGTCTGATGGAGTCACCATCAATCGCATAGCCGGGCCTGTCGGCGAGGCCCTGATCATGACAGGCCTGGGTCTGGCCGTTGCGATCCCGGCGGTGCTTGCCTACAACGCGTTCGTGCGCAGCAACCGCGTTTACCTGGCACGACTGGACGCATTTGCCCACGATCTTTTCACGTTCTTGTCCACGGGCCAGCAAGTGGTCGAGAACCGCGGCAAGGTCCGCGGTCTGCCGGTTGCAGCTTCTTCTTCGCGCAAAGGTGAATAAACATGGCCTTCGGCAGCTTCGATAGCAAGAGCAGCGGACACACCATGTCTGAAATCAACATGGTTCCGCTTATCGATGTGATGCTGGTGTTGCTCGTGATTTTCATCATCACGGCCCCGCTGCTCAGTCATTCCATCAAGATCAATGTGCCTCAGGTGACGGCTGAGCCGGTCGAGCAGGAGCCGGTTGTCATCGACCTGGCGGTGAACGAAGCGGGTCAGCTTTTCTGGAACGAGCAACCGGTCGCTCTCGAGGATCTGACCATTCGTCTGAAACAGGAAGCCACGCAAGATCCGCAACCCCAACTGCGGATCCGGGCGGACCTGGACACGCGTTATGAGATTCTGGCCGAGATCATGGGCAGCGCCCGCGCGTCGGGGATGAAGCGGGTAGGGTTTGTTACTCGCCCCGCGGAAGGCCGCCCCACGGAAGGCCGCCCCACGGAAGGCCGCCCTTCGCAAATCAGTGGCGTTGCAGGTACATCGGCGAATCCAGGAGGCGCCGCGCTACCCTCTGCACCGAACTGACAGCTTCCCGTCAGGGTTGTAAGCCAGCAACTAAAAAACAGGGGTTTTGGCCACGTTGCGGCGCCGTTCCATATAGAATCTCAGCATGCGAGTTCTAGTTATTGAAGACGACGCCACCCTGGGCGCGGCACTACAAGAATTTCTCGCCGGCCAGGGCTATGCCGTCGACTGGCTGAAAGACGGCGAACATGTCCCCGGGGCCGTTTCGGCACAGTCTTATGATTTATTGCTGCTCGATCTGAATCTTCCGGGCATGAGCGGCCTGGACGTCTTGCGCACTTTGCGGCGCGACGGCGAGCAAGTGCCCGTCCTGGTGCTGACCGCGCGCGACTCGCTCGAAGATCGTGTGGCTGGTCTGGATGCGGGCGCCGACGATTACGTCACCAAACCGTTTGAATTGGCCGAACTCGCGGCACGAGTTCGCGCATTTGCCCGGCGACGTACCGGCCAGGCGCAGCCACTGCTCGAGGCCGGTCCCCTGGTATTCGACACCGTCAATCGCGAAGTCCGTGCGGCAGGGCGTCGAATTGCTCTTTCCGTGCGTGAACTTTCGGTGCTGGAGATGCTGATGGGTCGTGTCGGGCGGGTTGTCACCAAGCGCCAGATCGTCAATTCGCTGTCGGCCTGGGACGCCGATTTCAGCGAGAACGCGGTCGAGGTCTACGTGTA
>NZ_JAJUFE010000065.1 GCF_029263785.1 Pusillimonas sp.
TATTTGAACAGCTGTATTCGATACTGTACGAAACAACAGTGTTTTTGGCAAGCATTTATTTGCAAGAACAACATCCCCGCCGCGCCCCTGAACGCCACCCCGGAAGCATAAACAGCACCCCTGCTCGCATCGTGCGCCAACTCACACCACCCACGAACACCCTGCCGGTCGGCCAAAAAAAACCCCGCCCGGTTTTTCCGTGGCGGGGCGCGGACGCTACAGGACCAGCCCGTCGCGTCCCGGTCGGCCAACAGGCCAACCTGCAGGTGTTACTTGTTGGGCTGCGGCGTAATGCGCAAGTACGGACGCACAACCGTATAGCCCTTGGGGAACTTGGCCTTGAGCTCGGCCTCGTCCTTGATGGAAGGAACGATGATGCAATCGTCGCCATCTTCCCAGTTAACGGGGGTGGCGACACTGTGGCTGTCGGTTAATTGCAGCGAGTCGATGACGCGCAGGATTTCATTGAAGTTGCGACCTGTGCTTGCAGGATATGTTAGCGTCAGGCGAACTTTCTTGTTTGGATCAATGATGAATACCGAACGCACGGTGGCGGTATTGCTGGCATTCGGGTGGATCATGTCGTAAAGATCTGAAACCTTGCGGTCGGAATCGGCCAGAATGGGGAAGTTGACCTTGGTGTTCTGGGTATCGTTGATATCCTTGATCCACTCTTTGTGTGATTGAGCGTCGTCGACCGAAACCGCAATCACCTTGACGTTTCGCTTGGCAAATTCGTCGGCCAGCTTGGCGGTATAGCCGAGTTCGGTCGTGCACACTGGCGTGAAATCGGCCGGGTGAGAAAACAGCACACCCCAGCTATCGCCCAGATATTCGTAAAACTTGATGGGGCCGATGTCGGAGTCTTGTTCGAAGTCGGGGGCGGTGTCGCCCAGTCGCAAAGTAGCCATGATTGATCTCTTCCTGATTGGATGAAAAAAGCTGGACCTCGACATCGAAATGCCTGTTGGTCAGCACCAAAACATTGTGCCACCTTCGTTGGCGGAATTTAAATACCGTGTATATATAACCTTATAAGCTAAAGGCGGCGGGTGGTGCAACAGGCAAAACGGCCGGGTCAGCGCGGCGACGCCGTCATATTGCCGGCATAGGCTACAAGGTCGGAGCCGTCACGAATAACAGACAGCCACGACTGTGCCCGAGGCAATATCAGCGATGCGTACATGATCGCCGCGGAAAGCTTGTTCGAATAAAAAGGGTCGGGGTCTTTCTGGGAATCCAGAGCGTCGATACTTATCAGGGCTGCTTGTGCCATCTGCCATCCCCCAAGCACCGTGCCCGCCAACATCAGGTAAGGGACGCTGCCCCAGAATGCGGCTCTGGGCGCGTCGGCATGACGAATAAGAATGTCGACAGCCTGCTCGTACGCTACGATGGCATTTTCGAGGTGCCTGGCCAAGACTGCAAGCCCGGTTCGATGAGCGCTGCCGCCCTCCGCCCTGCGCTGGATTTCGGCGAGCAGCCCGCGCATTTGCCGCTGCAGATACTGTGCCACCGCAGCTTGATCGCGCCAGGTTTTGCGGCCCAACAGGTCGTTGGCCTGAATGGCCGTCGTACCTTCGTAAATAGGCAGAATCCGGGCATCCCGAAAATACTGGGCAGCCCCGGTTTCCTCGATATAGCCCATGCCTCCGTGTACCTGTACGCCCAAGGAGGCAACTTCGACGGCGTTCTCGGTACAAAAACCCTTGATTATCGGAACAAGGTACTCGTACAGGGCCTTTTGTCGAGCACGTTCGTCATCGTCGGCATGGTGACGTGAAATGTCGAGCGCTCTGGCACCCAGAGCCGCAAGCGCCCGCCCCGCGTCAGTCAGCGCCCGCATGGTCCACAACATGCGCTGGACATCGGGATGCTGATTGATACTTACTGTGCCGGCCCCCGGATTGTCTACCGGCTGCCCCTGAAGCCTGTCCGCTGCGTAAGCCCAGGCCTGTTGCGTGGCACGTTCGGCCACAGCGACTCCCTGCACCCCAACGGCGAATCGGGCGGCGTTCATCATGACAAACATGTACGCCAGGCCGTGGTGGAGCTCTCCGACCAGATAAGCAACCGCGCCTTCTCCGGCCTCGCCCCGTCCCGATCCATACAGCATGACCGCCGTCGGGCTGCCATGTATGCCCAGCTTGTGCTCGAGCGAGGCACAGGACACATCGTTGCGGGGCCCCAGTGTTCCGTTTTGGGTGGGGATGAACTTGGGAACAATGAACAGCGAGATGCCCTTCACCCCGGCAGGAGCGTCAGGAAGACGGGCAAGCACCAGGTGTACGATGTTCTCGGCCAGATCATGCTCGCCGTAAGTGATGAAAATCTTTTGACCAAACAGACGGAAACTGCCGTCTGGCTGCGGTTCTGCACGGGTCTTTAGCAATGCCAGATCTGAACCCGCCCCAGGCTCGGTCAGGTTCATGGTTCCGGTCCAGCGTCCTTCCATCAGCGGCGGAATATACAGCGCCTGTTGCTCGGGTGAGCCCACAGCGGACAGGGCCTCGATGACACCATCAGTCAGCAGCGGGCATAAGGAAAACGCAAGATTGGCGGCGTTGATATTTTCGGAGGCCGCCGTTCCGACAAGCTTGGGGAAGCCTTGGCCCCCGATACGGACGTCGTGTTGCAAACCCTGCCAGCCACCTTGCGCATAGTGCTGAAAGGCTTCTGGAAACCCGGGGCTGGTTTGTACGGAGTCGCCATGCAGCGTGGCCGGCGAGGTGTCGCCCACAGTATTGAGCGGTGCGATCACAGACTCGACAAATCTGGCGTTCTCGTCAAGGACGGCGCGCACGAGATCGGGAGTGACATGATCGAACGCAGGCAGACTCAACAGGCCTGGAAGATCAGATAGTTCTTCGATGACGAACTGATATTCCCGCAAGGGTGTGCGATAGCCCATGATGCCCCTCCGTTCAGATGAAGCACGGCGCCGGCCGAAACCGGCGCCGAGGTACTGCGCAATTTACAGCGAGTTGGTCAGTTCGGGCACTGCCTGGAACAGATCCGCAACGAGACCGTAATCGGCGACACCGAAAATGGGGGCTTCAGCGTCTTTGTTGATGGCCACGATGACTTTCGAGTCTTTCATGCCGGCCAGATGCTGAATGGCTCCGGAGATGCCCACCGCCACATACAGCTGAGGTGCGACGATCTTTCCGGTTTGTCCGACCTGCCAGTCGTTAGGCGCATAGCCGGCATCGACCGCCGCGCGCGATGCTCCCAGCGCTGCGCCCAATTTGTCTGCCAGTGGCTCGAGCAGCTTGAAGTTTTCGGCGCTACCCATGCCGCGACCGCCAGAAACCACCACAGTGGCGCCGGCCAGTTCCGGCCGATCACTCTTGGCCAGCTCGCGACCCACAAACGAAGAGCGACCGGAGTCGGCCACTGCCTGCACCGTTTCTACAGGAGCCTGACCGCCTTCGGCAGCAACGGGATCGAACGCGGTGGTACGCACGGTAATGACCTTGACGGCATCCGAAGACTGTACGGTCGCGATGGCATTGCCGGCGTAGATCGGACGCTGGAAAGTATCGGGAGATTCGACCGCAATAATGTCGGAGATCTGGGCGACATCAAGCTTGGCGGCAACCCGGGGCGCGACGTTTTTGCCCTCGGCAGTAGCAGCGAAGAGAATATGGCTATAACCTTCGGCCACGGCCAGAACCTGTGCCGCCACGTTTTCGGCCAGGCTTTCAGCCAGCGCAGGACCGTCGGCCAGCAATACCTTGTTGACGCCGGCCAGCTTGGCTGCGGCGTCTGCTACGGCCTGCACGCCTTCGCCCATGACCAAAACGTGGATATCATCGCCGATCTTTTGAGCGGCCGCGACAGCGTTGAGCGTAGCGCCCTTGAGATGGGCGTTGTCGTGTTCTGCAATAACTAAAATCGACATGGTTAGATCACCTTTGCTTCGTTCTTGAGTTTATCCACCAGAGCTGCCACATCAGGCACCATCACACCTGCCGATCGCGCAGGCGGCTCGGAAACCTTGAGAGTCTTCAGGCGCGGCGCAGGATCAACTCCAAGATCGTCGGGCGTTACCGTTTCGAGCGGCTTCTTCTTGGCCTTCATGATGTTGGGCAAAGTGACGTAACGAGGCTCGTTCAAGCGCAAGTCTGTGGTCACGATGGCAGGCAATTTCAGCGCAACCGTTTCCAGGCCACCATCGATTTCGCGAGTGACGGTTGCAGTATCGCCGGATACCTCAATCTTGCTGGCAAACGTGGCTTGCGGCCAGTCGAGCAACGCGGCCAGCATTTGGCCGGTTTGATTGGCATCGTCGTCAATGGCCTGCTTGCCCAGAATGACCAGCTGAGGCTGTTCTTTCTCGACCACCGCCTTGAGCAGCTTGGCCACCGCCAAGGGCTGCAGTTCGGCATCGGTCTGGACCAGAATGGAACGGTCGGCGCCAATAGCCATAGCCGTGCGCAAGGTCTCCTGGCATTGTGCAACGCCACAAGAAACAGCAACAACCTCGGTGGCGACGGAGTTTTCCTTCAACCGAGTGGCTTCTTCGACGGCGATCTCGTCAAATGGGTTCATGGACATCTTGACATTGGCGATATCCACATCGCTTTGATCCGACTTGACGCGCACCTTGACGTTGTAATCAACCACACGCTTGACGGGCACCAGTACCTTCATCGAGCATTACCTCCGGAACATAAATAAAAATTCATTTTGAAATGCGCATGCGCCCGTACTTCCGGCCCGGCGCAATCCGCTATTGATTTCGCGCAATTCACCATTCTACAGCTTTGCCAAAGCCTTGATGTGCACTGCAACACTGCGGCCCAGCGCCGACAAGTCGTAGCCGCCTTCAAGAAAACTGACGATACGCCCGCCAGCCGTTCGATCTGCCAGCTTGACAAGCCGTTCGGTGATCCAGGCGTAGTCGGATTCGTGCATGTTGAGCCCGCCCAGCATGTCGTCGCGATGACCGTCAAAGCCTGCCGAAACAAAGATGAATTCGGGTTGGAAATCTTCGAGTTGCGGCATCCAGCGTGTTTCCACGATGTCGCGCAACGTCTCGCCGCCGGTGTTTGCCGGAACCCCGATGTTGACCATATTCGAGCCGGCATTTTGAGCGTATACATTAGGAAAAATTGCATCTTGGTAAATACTGCACATAAGAATCCGAGCGTCTGAATTAAACATTTCCTCGGTTCCGTTGCCATGATGCACATCGAAGTCGATGATTGCTATCCGTTTAAACCCGTATTTTTCGAGTGTATACGCTACAGTTACGGCCAAGTTATTAAAAAAGCAGAAGCCCATGGCCTGCCCTGGTCTTGCATGGTGGCCGGGCGGCCGCACAGAACAAAACGCCGTGTGCGCCTCGTTCTTCATGATCGCATCGACGGCCACAATGCCCGCCCCCGCCGCCGCGAAAGCGGCCGACAGGGTATGCGGATTCATGATGGTATCGGGATCGAGCTCGGCGTAGCCTTCTGCTGGTGACATCTTGCGCAAATATTCCAGATGCTTGCTGGAATGCACGCGTAGAATGTCGACTTCGGTAGCGGGGAGCGCCTCGCGCTCTTCGAGCAGCCCTTGCAGGCCGCTTGAAATCAGGTGGTCATTGATGGCATCCAGACGGAAGGGGCTTTCGGGATGCCAGTCGCCCATTTCATGCAAGCGGCATTCGGGATGAGTAATATAAAGGGTCTGCATAAGGAGGATTATGTTCAAACCCGTCCGCATTTTGCAAGTCGCCGCAGCGGTACTGCTTGGCGGCTGCGCTTCAAGCCAGACCGTTCCCTCGCACACGCAGCACAACACTGTTTCATCGAATATTCAGCAAGCCGCTCCGGCTCAGTCAGCTGTGACACTTTCAGGGTCAGGCAGCGGCTGGGCACGCAGGGCCCTGGCTCCCGATTCAGGCCCCAACGCATTCACAGATTCAAACGGCCGCCTGAAGCCAGACATTCAGGCGTACGCGCAGAGGGTAGCCGCCACGCGCGGCCTGCCCCTGAATCATGTTCAGGCATTGCTCGAAGACGCGCGCTACGACGCCAAAGCCGCCGAATTGATGTCGCCGGCAAAGACGCGATTGCGCCGTAGCTGGGTAACGTATCGCAAGCGCTTCGTAGACCCCATCCGTATCCGGGCAGGCGTCGAGTTCTGGGCCGATAACCGTCAGGCACTGGACGAGGCGTTTGCACGCTACGGAGTACCGCCCTCCATCATCGTTGCCATCATTGGCGTGGAAACCGTTTATGGCCGCTACACCGGCAGCTTTTCGGTTCTGGATGCCATCGCAACCCTGGCTTTCCGTTATCCCGAACACCCCAACCGGCCTGATCGCGTAAAGCTGTTTCAGGATCAGCTGGCAGATCTGATGGTGCTGGATTACCAGGGCGTGCTTGACGCAAGACGCGTCACAGGCTCGTTTGCAGGCGCGATGGGTCTGCCCCAATTCATGCCCGGCAGCCTCAAGCGTTACGCGGTCGATGGCGACGGAGACCGCAACATCGACCTTGCGTCCAGCCCCGAAGACGCGATTATGTCGGTCGCCAACTTTCTGGTCGAACACGGCTGGCAACCCGGCCTGCCAGTGTTCGCCCCCGTACGGCTGCCGGCCGATGCAAAGCGCCTCGTACACGGAGGACTGGAGCCTGTTTACGAGTGGAAGCAACTCGAAGCAAAGGGTGCCGCGCCCATCGCCACGCCGGCATCCGCCCAGGTCACGGCACCCTGGACCCAACACAAGCTGGGTGTAGTGGATCTGGTTGATGAACCGCGCAAACAGGTTGAATACCGCAGCGGAACGCCAAATTTCTTTGCAATCACTCATTACAACCGCAGCTACTTTTATGCCGCATCCGTTGCCGATCTGGCTGAGGAACTGGCTGCACGCATGGGCTACGGTCAACCGAACTGACGCTTTCAGGAGACTCGCCGACCGGCACGCAGCAGTGTTACTCTTAAAGTCCGCCCGAGGGCTTATGGGCAGACCGGAAGCGCAAGCCAATGTCGACACACTCTCCTCATTCGATGCAGCCGCAGTCGGGCCGTCGGCCCGACCGCTACAGCCAGGCTTCACACGCAACGGGGCTTGCCGACACCGAACTGAGCGAATTGTCGCAAGGCCTGCTGGCTCCCCAGGCATCGATCTCACCGAAGTATCTTTACGACACCTTGGGTTCCAAACTGTTTGAAGCCCTGTGTCTGCTTCCCGAGTATTACCCGACGCGAACCGAAGCGGCTATTTTTGAGGCAAGACGTTCGGAAATCGCCCAGGCCGTACCGCGCCAGGCAGTGCTGATTGATCTGGGCGCGGGTAATTGTGCAAAGGCCGAAACGCTTTTTGAGCCGCTGCGTCCGTCGCATTACATCGCCGTCGACATATCTGCCGACTTCGTCCGCAGCGCGCTGCGCCGTCTGCGTCCGCGTCATCCCGGTATCCGTATGCAGGCACTGGGCCAGGATTTTTCGCGAGGTCTTGAACTTGGGGATGACGTCCCTTCCAGGGGACGCCTGTTCTTTTATCCGGGCTCGTCTCTGGGAAATTTTGCCCCACCTGAAGCAAGACGATTTCTTCGGGGCCTGAAGGAATCGACGGCAGACGCCGCCTCGTTATTGCTTGGGGTAGACCTGGTCAAGGACATCGAAATACTGCAGGCAGCGTACGACGATGCCCTGGGCGTCACCAGTGCATTCAACCTGAATGTCCTTCGCAACATCAACCGCATCCTCGGCACGGATTTCGATGTGCGTCACTGGCAGCATATCGCCCTGTTCAATCCGACACACAGCCGGGTCGAGATGCACCTGCAAGCCAGGCACGATGTACTGGTCAGCTGGAACGGACATAGCCGCCGCTTCAGTCAGGGCGAACGGATCCACACCGAGAACAGTTATAAATACACTCGTGAAGGCCTGGCGAAACTGCTCGAAGAATCGGGCTGGACCGCAGGCGAGTTCTGGACCGATGAGGCTGAATGGTTTGCCGTGGTTCATGCCCGTTCAGAGTCGACACACCCATGAACACAAAGGATGCCTCAATGATTGCCTCCGGCACCCTGCTCGCGCGATATGAGGACGTCAGGCGCGCCACGGCCATGTTGGCCGAACCCCTGAGCGACGAAGACTGCTGTGCACAATCCATGACCGATGCAAGTCCGGTCAAATGGCATCTTGCACATACGACCTGGTTTTTTGAAACGTTTGTACTCGAACCCTACGAACCGGGCTTTCGTCCATTCCATCCGGCCTTTCGCGTGCTGTTCAATTCGTATTACAACGGCATCGGAGAACAGTATCCACGATCCAGGCGCGGCCTTATCACGCGGCCGGGAATGGATAAGGTATGGGACTATCGCAACGACGTCGACGCACGCATCGAATCTCTGATCGTGATCTGCGCATCGCAACCTGGAAGCCAAACCCGGGAAATCGAACGGCTGATCGAGCTGGGCCTGCAGCACGAGCAGCAGCATCAGGAACTGATCCTCACTGACGTCCAGCACCTTTTATGGCTCAACCCCTTGCGGCCGGCCTATCACGACGACAGCGCCCTGCTCGAACTCCAATCCAGATACCTTGAACCGGCTCCTTTGCACTGGCTGACATTTCAGGGTGGCATCACAGAGATAGGCAACGGCGGCACAGGGTTTTGTTTTGACAACGAGCTTCCCCGACACAGGCAGTATCTTGAACCCTATGCCCTGGCCTCACGACTGGTTACCAATGCAGAGTACATGGCTTTTATCGACGCCGGCGGCTACCAGGACCCGGCCCTATGGTTATCAGAGGGATGGGCGTGGTTGCACTCGGACAACCAAGCCGTTCAGCATCCCATGTATTGGGAAAAGCGCGACGGTACCTGGCACGAGTTCACTTTATATGGAATGGTGCCGCTAGCGCCCGAACGTCCAGCACTGCATCTTTCATACTACGAGGCCGATGCCTATGCCCGATGGGCGCAGGCCAGGCTTCCCACCGAAGCCGAATGGGAACACGCAGCCATGTCCGCAACCTGCGAGCAGCCGGATGCCCGACCCGCCGATGCTGTTGCCATCGACCAGCTGTACGACAGCGGCTGGCAATGGACATCCAGCAGTTACTCACCCTATCCGGGTTTCAATGCCCAGCCAGGTGCCCTTGGCGAATACAACGGCAAGTTCATGGTGAACCAGTACGTTCTGCGGGGCGGATCGTGTGTGACGCCGCCCGGGCACACACGCGCCACGTACCGGAACTTCTTTCCTGCCCATGCGCGCTGGCAATATGCCGGCCTGCGTCTGGCAAGGTCCATGCAAGCTGACGCCCGCTTATAACAGGGACGGGCTAGTTGAAGACGCCCGTCGACAGATAGCGGTCACCCCTATCGCACACGATAAAGGCGATAGTGGCGTTTTCGACGCGCGCCGAAACGCGTAACGCCGCCACAAGGGCACCTGCCGAAGAAATGCCCGCGAATATGCCTTCTTCGGCGGCGAGCCTGCGCGCCATTTCCTCGGCCTCTTCCTGGCCGATGTATTCGAAGGCATCAACCTTTTCGGGGTGATAGATTTTTGGTTGATAGGCTTCCGGCCACTTGCGAATGCCGGGAATGGACGCGCCTTCTGCGGGTTGGGCTCCCACGACCTGAATGGCCGGATTCCGGCTGCGCAAATAATGCCCCACACCCATTATGGTTCCTGTCGTACCCATTGCGCTGACAAAATGCGTGATGTTGCCGTTTGTCTGCTGCCACAGTTCGGGCCCTGTAGCATCGATATGGGCTTGCGTGTTGTCAGCGTTGGCGAACTGGTCAAGCACCTTGCCCTTGCCTTCTGCCTGCATCCTGGCGGCCAGGTCGCGCGCATACTCCATGCCGCCCTGGTCGGCCGGCGTAAGGATCAGCTCGGCCCCGTAGGCAGTCATGGCAGCCCGCCGCTCAAGTGAAAGGTTGTCGGGCATGATCAGGATCATCTTGTAGCCGCGAACGGCGGCCACCATTGCCAGAGCAATACCGGTGTTGCCGCTGGTGGCTTCAATAAGGGTATCGCCCGGCCGGATTTCGCCGCGCTCTTCAGCGCGGCGGATCATGGAGTTGGCGGCGCGATCTTTAACTGAGCCGGCCGGGTTGTTGCCCTCGAGCTTGGCCAGAATGATGTTGCCGCGGTCTGCCGCCTGTTTGCCGGGGATGCGTTGCAAGCGAACCAGCGGCGTGTTGCCGATGGTCTGCTCAATGGTTGGGTATGCATTATTCATGTGCAAATAATACACCGAACCCGCAACCCGAAACGCGGCTACTTGCCTGCTTTTCGTTGCACGGCGGGTACCGGTGCTTTCGGCGTGGAGCCCCCGGGCCCGACCACCAGGCCGGCTGCCTGAAGCGATTTGGCCTTTTTTGGACCAATACCCTTTACGCGCTCGCTGAGGTCGTCGAACGACTCGAAGCTGCCCCCCCGATTACGTTCCTCGACAATGGTCTGTGCGGTCTTTGGGCCGATACCCGTTATGGTCTCAAGCTCTTGCACGTTCGCGCTGTTGACGTTGACCGCCCAGGCCGCCGAAGCGCCAAAAGCAAGCGCGGTAGCCAATAACGCCAAAGAAAACTGACGGCAGCGCCTCGAGATGCCATCCAGAATTGAGGCTTTCATTGGCCCGCTGCGCACGGGAATGGAGAACTCGCCTGGTCGGCGCCGCCGGATGGCAGCCGATGCGCGTCGGCGCGCCAGGCGCAAGGAACGCGGACCCCGTACCGGACGCCGCGTCTTTGCTTCGCGCGACGGGCGCCTGGCGCCGGGTTGCAGCGCAGGCGTTGCATCTTGAGGGCCGTGCGCCTCGGTTTGATTGGCGGCCTGGCGACGCGGCTCGGACAGGGGACGTGCAACAGTGGATTCTGTAAAAGGATTCATGGCGATCTCCGATGGAATGAACCAAAAGGGACGGCTTGCGGGTCAGGGCCGTCCATCACCATGATGCAGATTCACTTTGCCTTCAACTATGGATAAGGCCGAGGTTGATCCATCCGTACAATTACCCGCCGAAGCTGTCGACACCTGCCCGACAGGAAAAAAGTGAAATCAGATCCGGCCCTGCTTCAGCAGGGCCCGTACATATTCGGCGACCCCGGTCTGGACATCCTTGAATTCCTTGTCGTAACCAGCCGCTCGCAAGCGGGTAAGGTCTGCCTGGGTGTGGCTTTGATAGCGCCCTTTGAGGTCATCCGGAAAATCGATGTAACGGATGAGTTTCTGCTCTACCAGCTCGCTCAGGGACATAGCCTGATGGCCTGACGCAGCTCGCAGGGTATTGACAACCGTCGCCGCCACGTCGTTGAAAGGCTGGGCCCGCCCGGTGCCGCAATTGAATATGCCCGACACCTCGGGATGATCGAGAAAGTGCAGGTTGACGCCGACCACATCATCTACATGAATGAAGTCGCGCATCTGCCCGCCATTGGCATAGCCGTCCCAACCGCCGAAAAGCCGCACATGGCCTTCGGCGCGGAACTGATTCATATTGTGGAAGGCCACCGAGGCCATGCGGCCCTTATGCTGTTCGTTAGGCCCGTACACGTTGAAATAGCGCAGTCCTACAACCGGTGCGGTCAGTTCACCAAGATGACGCCGCAGAACCTGGTCGAACAAGAACTTGGAATAGCCGTACACGTTCAACGGCGCCTCGTAGAGCAGGTCTTCAATGTAAGCCGGCCCTGCGCCATACACTGCCGCCGACGACGCATACAGCAACGGGATCTTGTGCTTCTGGGCATACTGGAAGATTTCGAGCGTGACCCGATAATTGTTATCGAGCATGTACTTGCCGTTGCGCTCGGTGGTGTCTGAACACGCGCCTTGATGCAAAATTGCCTGAATGGACGGCAGCCGGCCCGAAGCCAGTCGCTGGCGGAACTCGTCCTTGTCCATGTAGTCGGCAATCTGCCCGCCGACCAGGTTGACGAACTTGTCGCCTTCAGTCAGATCGTCCACGGCCAGAATATCTTTCTGGCCGCGGCCGTTCAGCCCGCGAACCAGGTTGCTGCCAATGAAGCCCGCTGCGCCCGTCACCACGATCATGTCAATTCTCCTGCCGTCACCACAGACGTACCAAGTTTTCCAACCACAACGCCACCCGCCCGATTCGCCCATTCAACAGCTTCATACCATGCAAGGCCGGCGGCACGAGTAACTGCCAGCGCCGCCAACACGGTATCGCCGGCACCCGACACATCAAACACCTCATGAGCCTGGGCATCGACATGATGGCGACCGGCCGTCGTAAACAGAGTCATGCCCTGTTCGGACCGCGTTACCAGCAACGCTTCAAGCGCCAGTTCTTCGCGCAATTTCTGAGCCCGCTCTTCAAGATCGGATTCGGTCTGCCAGCGACCCACTGCATCGGCCATTTCGGCACGATTTGGCGTAATGATGGTTGCGCCCCGATAGCGGCGGTAGGCATGCCCTTTCGGATCAACCAGCACAGGCAGACCTTGCGCTCGCGCCGCCTTGATCAGATCCTCGACGCGGCTCAGGGCGCCCTTGGCATAATCAGACAACACGACCATGTCGTGGCCGGCCAACTGGGACACGAAATCGGCATGCAGTGATTCAAGGCTATTGCCGTTGGGATTCTCTTCGAAATCCACCCGCAGCAACTGCTGCTGTCGTCCCATGACGCGCATCTTGAGCGTCGTATGCAGGACAGGGTCGGTCACCAGACACGGTTGTATGCCTTCGTCATAAGCCAGGTCCCGGATGCGCCGCCCGGCTTCGTCGTCACCGACGATTCCCATCAGGGTGGCCTTGGCCCCAAGAGACACAATATTGCGCGCCACGTTGGCGGCTCCGCCCAGGCGGTCTTCGCGCCGCGCCACCCGCACAACCGGCACCGGGGCCTCGGGCGAGATGCGGTCGACCTCGCCGAACCAGTACCGGTCGAGCATCAGGTCACCTACCACCAGCACGCGAACCCGTGCAGCGGCTTCCAATGGAAATGCATTCATGCAAGCTCCTCGATGCGGCGAGGCTGGTAGGTTTCCCAGGAATTACACCCCGGACACTGCCAGTAAAAATGCCGGGCCTCGAATCCGCAGACGCCGCAGGCGTAGCGATCCAGACGCTGCGTATGCTTGTGTATCAGCGAGCGCAACAATCCCAGATCGGCATCCGGTGCCATATTGGGCCCTGGGGGCGTACTGCCGCAGGCAAGCTCAACCTCAAGAAGACGATCCAGACCCAATAAGGTAGGGTGGGCCCGCAAGGCATCTCGCGCAAATTCCCATGCAGGTGCATACCCGTCTTGTGCCCGAAGTTCGCGAAAAATAACGTTGAAAACGTCGAGCGCAGGATAACGCATATAGTGTGCGGTTAGCACCTTGAGGCCTTGCGAAGCCTGTCCCAGGCTTCGATAGCTTTCGAGCAATTGCCCGGCGACCAGGCCTGCATACTCGGGGGCAGTAGTCAGCACGGATTCCAGATACGTGCGCTCACGTTCGCGATTATTGTCCAGA
>NZ_JAJUFE010000007.1 GCF_029263785.1 Pusillimonas sp.
CCTGGCCTGGCGCCTCGCCCAATGTGAGTGCAGGCGGTGCCGCCAACGGCCGTGGCGCAAGAAGAAGTGCAGCCCAAAGACCGACACCCACCGCAACTGCAAGCATGGCAGCGGCCTGAAGCAACCTTGGCCCCCGTTGGTACAGGAAGCTCGCGAAAGGAATTTTCTTTGAGACCATGGGCGACTATCTTAAAGGACATTGCCACAAGCTGAAAGTGCTTGTTGTACGGCGCCTCGGTCATATTCCTGTCCAAATCTTCAGTGAATATCGTAAATACCATTGACGTCGGCAATTGACGACAGGTAGCATGCATTCGACTTCATATGTATCCAATTCATTCTGCTGATTCACATATATTGGACATCGTTACATCCGCGTCCACGGTAATGCCCGAGCAACATGACAGGTAAAACGCAAACATCCAGAAGTACTCCACGCTCAACCGTCGAAGCCTCAGAATTTCGTGGTCATCCGCAACGTGGTTTTTCCCTGATTGAAATCATGGTGGTAGTCGTGATCATGGGCATCCTCGCCGCTCTGGTCGTGCCCAACGTCATGGACCGCCCGGATCAGGCCCGTGTCGTCGCTGCCAAACAGGATATCGGCGCCATCATGCAGGCACTCAAGTTGTATCGGCTGGACCACGGGCGCTATCCGTCCAACGAGCAGGGGCTTGGGGCCCTGACCGGCGGCCAGGGGAAGGGCACCTCGTATATGGACCGGCTCCCCGTCGACCCCTGGAACACTCCTTATCAGTATCTGAATCCGGGGGTGCATGGCGAAATCGACGTATTTTCGCTCGGCGCCGACCGGCAGCCTGGAGGCGAAGGTGTCGACGCCGACATTGGTTCCTGGACACGCTGACCCTGATCAGAAGGGGTTTACCTTGCTCGAGATGATGATCGTAGTGCTCATCATCGGCATTGCTACAACTTTGGCCAGCGTTTCGGCGTTTGGAAACAACACAGAAAAAGCCCTTCGGCAGGACGCCCAGAGGCTGGCACAGCTGTTTAGCGCGGCTCAGGTTGAAGCCAGGGCCAGCGGCCATGGCATTGTCTGGGAGCACGACCAGCAAGGCTACCGCTTCAGGCGGCTACCGCGCCGGATGATGTTGCCGGCACGGCTTGCTGCTCGGGCCCAGCAACCACAAGACGTCGCACTGGCTGGCGACTCCGTATTGCGGCCTCGCGAATGGTCCTCCAGAACTCCCGTTGAGGTCAGGGTCGAGCCGCAGGAAGTGCTAAGCTTCGGACCCGACTGGATCACCACTCCGGTCAATCTGGAACTTCGGACGGATGGCATTTCAATCCGCCTGCTCCGGCTGGGGAACGGCCGTTTCGTGGTACAGCAATGAAACGACACCAGCAGGGATTCACTCTTGTCGAAGTCCTCGTTGCCCTGGCTATCGCCGCTGTGGCACTGGCCGCTTGCGTGCGCGCGCTAGGCGTAGGGGCAAACGGAACCCGGGCGATGCAGGAAAGAAGCCTCGCCCAACAGGCAGCCGAGAACTTCATGGCCGAAAGTCGTCTGCAAGCTGTATTTCCAGCCACAGGCAGACGCACCGAAGCTTGCCCGCAGGGCCCTCTGGGATTTCGATGTGAACAAGTCGTACAGGCAACGCCCAACCCCGATTTTCGTCGCGTGACGATTCGGGTACGCCTCGGTAACGGACCAGTTCTGACTGAACTGGACGGCATCACTTCGAGGCTGCGATGAACACGACATTCCAGCGACAAGCAAGCGTCGAAACGTGCACCTCCTTTCGCGGTTCCAGACAGCAGTGTGCAGTGCAGGGCGATGCACCCGATCGGAATACCGTGCGTCAAACTAACGCTCGAGACAATACCGCTCAGCTTGGCTTCACGCTGATAGAAGTGCTGGTCGCCCTGACGCTGATGGCACTGGTCAGTCTTATTTCCTGGCAAGGTCTGGACGCGGTTCAACGTACCGGAGAGCGCCTGGATGAGCGCGGCGAAGAAACCCTGGCCCTGGTTCGTGCGCTGGGGCAGATTGAACGAGACCTGCTCTTGCATGCGGGTGAGGATGTGCTCGAACCCAGCCTGTCACCATTTCCCGGGGCTGATGACAACGATATAAAAGACGCTCGCGGGCGCTTGCCTGCGGGCATCCGCTGGGAGCCGGATCACGGTCTGTTCCTGGTGCGCTCGGCGGGCGACGGCCTTTGGCAGCGCTTGCGGTGGTATCTGGAAGACGGCCGATTAATGCGCGCTGCCGGCATTCCTTCCTATGTGCTTCCTTTACCTGAACCCAGCGCCCCGGTCGCTGTTCTGGAGCAGGTTCAGGGTCTTGGGGTAAGGATATGGATGCCTGGCGAAGGCTGGGTAGAACCACAAAACGAGGATGACGCCGGCACGGCGCCTCAGACACCCGCGCGACCCGGCGCCGCACAAGGAACGGCGGTCCAGGGGTTGGAAATCGCGCTATACCGACAGGGTGCTGCAAAAGACCCATACCGCAAAGTCGTGGTGTTGCCATGAGTTCACGCCTCACTCAACGCGGCATGGCAGTGATCGCTGCATTGCTGGTAGTGGTGGCGGCTTCGGCACTTGCCACATCAGTGATCGAACGCCAGGGGATCATGGCAAGTATCCTGATCTCTGAACGTGACCGGACCCAGGCGATCTGGCTGCTGAAGGGCGGACTGGACTGGTCACGGGTCATCCTCATGATGGACGCTCGCAGCAACCCGACCACCCGCCTGGATGGAATGTGGGCCTTGCCCGTTTTGGGTCTGCCCGTAGGGACTGCCGAAGACCCCGACCGCGCACTTTTTTCGGGTCAGATCGAAGATGAGCAAGCCAAGTTCAATATTTCAGAATTAGCCGAACGTGGGCGAATCGTTCCCGGCCAACTCGAAATGCTGGAGAATCTGCTGCGATGGCTAGATATCAATCCCGATCTGGCGCGAGCCATGGCTCACCGGGTTGCCCTGGCGCAGCCTGGCGAAAATGGCCTCCCCAAGGCAGTTGGATTGCGTAGCCTGGACGACTTGCGCGCATTGGAGGGGTTTTCGCAGACGATCATTGATGCGCTGCAGCCTTACATTACAGTGCTTCCGCCCGGTACCAAGATCAACGTCAATACGGCCTCCGCAGAGGTCCTGGCTGCAATCATCCCGGAAATTGGACTCGCAGGCGCACGAGAGCTGGTGGTGCAGCGTGATCGAGGCCTATGGTTTGTCAATCGTGGAGACTTCACGAACCGCGTCAGAACGACCACTGATGACGCCGCACAACGTATAAGCGTAAACAGCAATTGGTTTCGCGTCACGGGCGAGGTTACCGTAGGGGCTACCCTGGTCAGCCTGCGTGCTTTATTGCATCGCAGCAGCCAAGGCCTTGCTTCGGTCCGCTGGGTGACCTACTAATACTAATATGAAACAACATTTGCGCCTGGCCCTCCCGCCGCTCGATCAACTTGACTCCGAATCCCAAATCGCTTTCGTACTGGTCGATCGTCAGGGTCGCGTTGCCAGAGCAGGCGAACTTGCTCCCGCCCAACTGGCCGCACAATGCCCATCCGTTCCGGTCTACGCCGTACTGCATCCTGACGATGCAGTCGTCACACAAATTACAGTTCCGCCCGTATCATCTCAGCGTCTGAGTGCTGCGGTCCTGGGAAGCGTCGAACCCCTTGTGCTGTCAGACCTTGATCACCTATGTGTGGCACACAGCCCGCGCAACGAGCAGGGTGAAGTTACGGTAGCCTGGGCGACACGTCGCTCACTGGCGCAAGCCTGGTCAATGCTGTCCGGCGCAGGTCTTGACATCGCCGGAATCTATCCGCATCCGTTGGCTGTTCCTCAAACCGACGGACAACTGCAGAAGCCACTGGCCCTGCCCGCAGGACCACAGTGGCTGGCGCCACTGCCGTCCTGGTCTCTGGCCCACGATAGTCTGCGACCCGCGACGGCCAAAGGACGTTGGGGCAAAGCCGTCCGATGGGCCGGCTTTGCTGCAGTGGTCTGGATAGTGGGGTTGAACGTATACGCAGCCCGACTGCAAGGCGAAGTCAAGGCACTTGAGCACAGCCAGCAAGCCGCGGTGTTGCAGGCTTTCCCCGAGATTCCCATTGTCATTGACCCATTGCGGCAGGCACGAAATCAACTTGAGTCCTTGCGCCTGACGCAGGGCATCAGTGCCGACGATGACTTCATGCCTTTGGCTTTGGCAACCGCACAAGTACTCGAATTTGCCCAGAGCCACGTTCGCGCACTGCAATACGCCAATGGCGAGTTGATTCTTACACTTGCAGAAGGGTACGCTCCACCGGGAAACGAGGCAGCATTGGCTCAGGCTGCCGCCGCACAGCAGATAATGCTCGCGAAAGATGATGCGAGACCACATGTATGGCGTGCCAAAAGGGCAACCTCGATGTCGAATGGAGCTTCAGCCTCATGAACGCCCCGAACCCTTTTTCCGGAATAGGGCAGAGTGCCCGCATCAGGCTCGAGCCGATGGCCGGGCAAATCGCTGCCGCCTGGAAGCGTCTCAGCAATCGCGAAAGAAACCTGGTTCGCCTCGCATCGTGCGTCGGGGCCGTCGCCCTGATCTGGCTTGTGGGCCTGAAACCGGCGCTCGACGACGTTCAGAAGGCCAACGAGCGACTTCCTGTATTGCAGTCGCAATCCAGCCAGTTGGACGCCGTCATTCTCGAAGCGAAGACCCTGAACCGCAGTCGTTCAGGAACACTGACACCTTCAGAAACTGAAGAAGCGCTGCGCACCAGCCTGGTCACTGTAGGGCTGGACGGTCTGAGCGAAATCTCGGTCTCAGACGAGACCCCGGCCGGCTGGCAGATTCACTTCTCCAATGCACCGGCCAGTCGACTGATCCACTGGTTGGCCAGCCTGCCATATGTAGCACGGGTCAAGACGGTGAGTGTGGATCTGGCACGCAGCAATATTGATGGCCGCGAAAGACCCGGTCAGCTCAGCGGTACCGTCGTGCTTGCCATGCCGTCTACGGAGCCCCTATGACACGCGCTGCACGCACTACCGGGTATCTTGTGCTGATGGCCACGACGCTGGCAGCAGCGTTATGGGCATTGCCTGCCCGCTGGATGATGGCCTGGATTCCTGAAGCATCCCCGGTGAGAATCGTTGACGCATCCGGCACCATGTGGAACGCGAGTGCAACAGTGGCCATCGGAGTCGGTGGCCTGCGCCGTACACTTCCCGACCGGGTACATTGGAAACTGACATTCTCGGGCGGTCCGCAACTTGTCATTCGCCATCCTTGGCTTCAGGGTCCGCTCAAGCTTGCTCCCGGCTGGAGCGGCGTGCAATTGTCTGCCCAATCCTTGCAGCTTCCGGCAACCGCACTCACTGCTGTTCATGCCATATTCAACACACTTGATCCTGGCGGGATGCTTGTATTGTCGTGGCCCGACTTGACTATCGGACGTAGCGTTTCGGGTCAGGGCAACTCCCCGACGCTTCTGACAGGGCATTGGCGAAATGCTTCGTCTTCCTTAAGCCGCATCAAGCCCATGGGCGACTACACTCTGACGGTCAACAAGGATTCAGGCAGCACGATGGCGCTCGCACTACGCACCCGCAACGGTCCTTTGATGATGGAAGGATCTGGCGTCGCGTCGCATGCCGGGGCGCAATTCGACGGCAGGGCCTGGGTCGACGAATCGGCAAGCCAGGATACGCGCCAGGCATTGCAAGGCCTTCTGGCCGCCATCGGCCCCATCAATCCACGAGACGGCTCAGTTGCCATGAAAATCCGCTAGCCCCGCCACTGGACAAACCAAACCATGAAGACCCACCTGCAGCCATGACGATCTTCTTTCAAAACCACAGTCGCTTGTTCAACCTTCATCCGAAGCACAGGCTAAGGCCGGCTATGCTGGTGTTCGCCTTGGTGCTGGGTGGTTGCACTGCTACCGATACCCAACTGCAATCGGACCGATCGCCGCTGGTGGCGTATACAGCCGTAGGCAATGCCCCTCCCCAGGAAGCACGACGCTACGTCGATCAGCCTGGCACGCCTCAGCGTCCGCTCCCGCCCATTCAGGAAAGGCCGGCCTTCGATGATGAACCCGCCCAGCGTCCATCACTTGGAACTGCGGAGCAACGCACCACACTGAACTTCAACGAGGCCGACCTGCAAGGTGTCATACGTGCCCTGGCGCAGTTCACCGGACGGAATTTTGTTGTCGACCCCCGCGTAAAGGGACAGTTGACGCTGATATCAGACACCCCCGTCGACCCCGATACAGCGTACTCAATGCTGCTGGGCGCGCTGCGCATGCAAGGCTTTGCCGTCATCGATGTCGATGGCGTCAGTCGCGTCGTTCCGGAGGCAGACGCCAAGTTGCAGGGCGGCCCTGTCGTGTCGAGCGATCAGGCCGCCCGAGGCGGCGAGCTTGTCACCCGCGTGTTTCCACTGCGATACGAAAGCGCCGCAGCACTCGTGCCCATCTTGCGACCGATGGTGGCACCCAACAACACCATTGCTGCCCATGCCGGCAATAACACCTTGGTGATCACCGACTACGCCGACAACCTGGATCGCGTCGCGAACGTCATCGCCCGTATCGATACTCCCACGGCGATCAATACGGATGTCATTCCGATTCGATACGGTGTGGCACTGGACGTAGCCGCCCTGGCGCAGCAGATGTTGCAGGCACCAGGGGGTGCGGATACAGGTCAGCAAGGCACCACGATTGTGGCCGACCCACGAAGCAACTCAGTCCTGGTCCGTTCCAGTACCCCTGAACGACTCAAACTTGCACGCGATCTTGTTCGCCGTATAGACAGCCCTGAGTCACGTGCCGGCAACCTGCACGTGGTGTACTTGCGCAACGCGCAAGCCACTCAGTTGGCAGAAGTGCTTCGCGGCGCCCTGACAGGGCAGGGCGGATCCGGAGCGACATCGGGGTCATCGCTTCTTGACGGCACGCTGGACGAGGGTTCCATGCTTGAAGGTGCTTTCGCCGGCAGCCTGAATACCAGCACGTCGGGATCGACAGGGGCCGGCTCTGGGTCCCGTGGAAGCATGGGAACCGCCATGCCGGATTTCCGCGGAGGAAATCAGGCTGTGGCGTTCTCAGCCGGCGGAGCTACCGTTCAAGCTGACCCGACTACCAACACGCTTATTATCTCGGCGCCAGATCCGTTGTACCGCAGCCTTCGCGAGGTCATCGATCTCCTGGATCAGCGCCGAGCCCAGGTCCTGATCGAGAGTCTCATCGTTGAGGTCAATGCAGAAGACGCCGCAGAAATCGGAGTTCAATGGATGACGGGCGGCGACAGCATTGCCAACGGTGGCACCTCGTTCTTTGGTGGCGCGAACCTCGGGGGCACAGCTATCGCCAGCAATCTGTCCAGAAGCTACACGACCATCGACGCCCTGGGACCCGGCATGAGCCTAGGCGTGGTCAAGGGCACTGTGGACGTACTTGGACAACCTTTGCTGAATCTTGGTGTTCTGGCAAGAGCGATGCAAAGACAAGGGGGGGTCAACATTCTTTCGACGCCCAATCTGATGACCCTCGACAATGAACAGGCGAGCATCATCGTCGGTCGCACCGTACCATTCGTGACAGGCACCTATACCACTACAGGCGACGGCGCCAGCAATCCATTCCAGACAGTTCAACGTGAAGATGTAGGTCTGACATTGCGGATACGGCCGCAAATTTCAGAGGGCGGTACCGTCAAGCTGTCGCTATATCAAGAGGTCAGCAGCATCGACCCGAGCTCAGCCTTGCCCACCGCCGACTCCAGCGGCACCATCATCACCCGCAAGCGCGCACTCGAAACCAGCGTGCTGGTGGACGATGGCCAGATCATCGTTCTGGGTGGCCTGCTTGAAGACATTGTCGATGATTCCACTACATCTGTACCCTTGCTCGGTGACATCCCCGTATTGGGCAACCTGTTCAAGTACCAGAAGCGGGGACGCAGCAAGACGAACCTGATGGTTTTCCTGCGGCCCCACATCGTACGTACCCCTCAAGACAGCGCGAGCCTGACGCTTGATCGGTACAACTACATGCGTGCAGCGCAAGACAATTTGCCGGTACGCGCATCGTGGCTGGTGCCGGGCGCCGCGGCGGCCTCGTTGCCCGACATTCAACGTGACGCCGCCACCGGCCTGCTCGATTTGCGGAGCGCACCGCGAACCGAGCCCCGCGCCGATGGGCCTCAAGTGCAGCCCGTATCTGCACCCATGAGCGTACAACCGCTGGGAGACGGATCGCCATGATTTCGCGCCTGCCGTACGCCTGGGCTCGGGCCCAGCGCTGTCTGATCCAGACTGGCGCCGCGGGCGCGGCACTGACCATCTCCGAAAGGACCCCATCCTGGGCATTGGCCGAAATACGCCGTCGCCATGGTGCCTTGCCCGTTCGAACGGTCAGTGACGACGAGCTGGACACACTGCTGGCGGCTGCTTATGCACAAACCGGCGACGCAGCCGAGATCGTCGATGCTGCAGCAAATGAAATAGACCTTGATCGTCTCATGCAGGATATTCCCGAAGTTGAAGACCTGCTTGAAACCAGCGACGACGCACCTATCATCCGAATGATCAATGCATTGTTCACGCAAGCAGCACGGGACGGCGCCAGTGACATACATATCGAGCCATTCGAAACCCATTCGATAGTTCGCTATCGGGTAGACGGCACCTTGCGCGATATTGTCAATCCGCGCCGGGCCTTGCACAATGCACTGGTTTCCCGCATCAAGATCATGGCCAACCTCGACATCGCCGAAAAACGCCTTCCGCAAGACGGCAGAATTGCGCTGAGGGTAGGGGGGCGGCCTATAGATGTGCGGGTCTCGACCCTGCCTACCGGGCATGGAGAGCGGGCCGTGCTGCGTCTGCTGGACAAGCAGGCAGGACGACTCGAACTCGAACGATTGGGCATGGCTCCTGACGTCTTGCAAGGCCTCGACTCCCTGATCCGGCAACCCCACGGCATCTTCCTGGTAACAGGCCCAACCGGAAGTGGCAAGACCACCACCCTGTATGCGGCGCTGGGGCGCCTGGACGCTTCGACCACCAATATTCTGACAGTCGAAGACCCTATCGAGTATGACTTGCCAGGCATCGGCCAGACACAGGTCAATCCCAGAATTGATCTGACCTTTGCAAATGCATTGCGCGCCATCTTGCGCCAAGACCCCGATGTCATCATGATCGGCGAAATCCGCGATCTCGAAACCGCACAGATCGCGGTGCAGGCGTCGCTGACCGGCCACCTGGTTTTGGCTACTCTGCACACCAACGATGCGGTATCGGCCGTAACCCGCCTTATTGATATGGGTGTCGAACCGTTTTTGCTCGCCTCTACCTTGCGCGGAGCCCTTGCGCAACGTCTTGTTCGCAAGCTTTGCCCGCATTGCAAGACGCCCATGCCCGATGGTAGCTCGGCCTGGAAGCCTGGTGGCTGCCCGGCCTGCGGACACACGGGGTATAGCGGGCGAACCGGAGTACACGAGCTATTCGTCCTTGACGATACCCTGCGCGAAATGATTCACGCCGACAAGGGCGAGCAGGAATTGCGACGCGCCGCGCAGGCCGCCGGCATGCGCACGTTGAGCCAGGACGCCCAGCGTTGGGTGGGACAAGGCGTGACCTCGCGCGAAGAGGTAGCGCGCGTAACCCGCGACAGCTGACCGAGGTTGACACGCCATGCCTTCCTATCATTACGAAGCTGTCGATGCCACGGGGCGCAGTGACCAGGGCACCCTCGATGCCGACAGCGAACGCAGTGCCCGCCAGATCTTGCGTTCTCGCGGGCTGATACCACTTTCTGTAAAAGAGACGCGCAAGCGGGCAGGGCAGAGCTGGTCTGCCGGCTCCAAAATCAGCGACGCGGATCTGGGGTGGCTGAC
Organism: Pusillimonas sp.; assembly: GCF_029263785.1. Classification (GTDB taxonomy): domain Bacteria; phylum Pseudomonadota; class Gammaproteobacteria; order Burkholderiales; family Burkholderiaceae_B; genus Pusillimonas. The sequence goes on from NZ_JAJUFE010000007.1 coordinate 9,882, forward strand.
CCGACAGCTCGCCAGTTTGCTGGCTGCACGCTTGCCCCTGGAAGCGGCATTGCGCGCTACGCTTGAACAGGCCGAACGAAAACATGTCGCCCAGATCCTTGCCGCCGTTCGAGACGACGTCCGGGCCGGCCACCGGCTTGGCGACGCACTGGCCGCACATCCACGCGACTTCCCCGAAATTTACCGGGCCCTGGTCGACGCTGGAGAACAGTCTGGCGATCTTGCCCAGGTACTGGAAAAACTCGCTGATTACATCGAGTCCCGAGGAGCACTGCGAAACAAGGTACTGACAGCTTTCATTTACCCGATCATCGTTACCGTCGTCTCCATCGGCATTGTCATCTTCCTGCTGAGTTACGTGGTGCCCCAGGTGGTGGGCGCCTTCACCCAGGCTCACCAGACGCTGCCACTGCTCACGCGCATGATGCTGGCATCCAGCGATTTTGCCCGTGAATGGGGTTTATTGACCGTGGGGATTCTTGTGGCATTGTTCGCCCTGTGGCGACTGAGCCTGCGCAATCCCGCTGCACGTCTGGCCTGGCATGCCCGCGTTTTACGCCTGCCGGTATTCGGGCGTTACGCCCTGGGCGTTGACGTCGCCCGTTTCGCTGCGACCCTGGCCATCCTGACCGGCAGCAACGTTCCACTTCTTGACGCGCTGGACGCTTCACGACGCACACTGAACAATCGCAAACTGCAGGCGGCGGTAGATGAAGCCACCCATCGCGTTCGTGAGGGAAGTCCGCTGGCGCAGGCCCTTCAGGCACAGAAGGTCTTTCCCCCACTATTGATACACCTGGTGGGTAGTGGAGAGCGCACGGGCGAGCTGCCCGCCATGCTGGATCGTGCTGCCACTGTTCTGGCCACCGAACTGGAACGCCGTGCCATGACGATGACTGCCATACTTGAACCCCTGATGATCCTGGTCATGGGAGGCATCGTTCTGGTCATTGTGCTGGCAGTGATGATGCCCATCATCGAGATCAATCAGTTAGTGCAGTAAGCAGACAGGAAGTGCGCGGCGCGGGCGGGTGCGCGAAGCCTGATCCGTCGACCCCGCGTCCCGATCACTTCCTGGCGGCCAAGCCCAGGGCGATTCCAATACCTATTCCCATGCCAATGCCCAAACCAATATCGTCCTGTGCAACTCCGATGGCTGCGCCAATGGCAACGCCGATTGCTATCCATAAACTTGTCGACATGACTGTTATTTTTTGCTGAATGAACGCTTGGGACGGCAGCAAGCGGCGAACCTGCCTGTTTGCATAATGTGGTGCCGACGATGTGATATTGTTTGTCTGTCAACCTTTAACCACCACTTTTTACGGAGCCAGCCCATGAAAGGTTTTGTCGACGATATCGAAAAGCTGACAGTCGAAAACGATCTGTTTCGCAAAGTACTCTATACCGGTAAACACCTGCAGCTCGTGCTCATGACCCTTCAGCCGGGTGAAGAAATCGGCTCCGAAGTGCACGAAGGACACGACCAGTTTTTCCGCATTGAAGAAGGCAAGGGCGAAGTCGTGATAGACGGCAAAGCCACAGCCATCGAAGACGACGACGCCATCATCGTGCCGGCCGGTGCGGAACACAATGTCATCAATACCGGCTCCGAACCGCTGCGCCTGTATACGCTTTACGGTCCACCCGAGCATCGTGATGGTGTTGTTCATGCGACCAAGGCCGACGAAAAAGAAGAACATTTCGACGGCAAGACGACCGAATAGCAACGGTCCGGTCGGCGGCAACGAAAAGCGCACGCCGATTGAAAAGCCCACGCCCGCATTTGTGCGAATCGGCGTGGGCTTTTTTGCTTTTTTGATTTAAGTTTTGCTTTAAGGGTAGGCTCGATTCTGATTTGAAGGTAAAGCTCGAAGGGCTTGATGGAAGATGCAGATGAAATGGCTAGCCGCCATTCAAACAGACCAATCAAACAGGCCAATCTAAAAGAGGCCAATCTATGACTTTACATAATATACATTATGCGTCATTTGGCAATCGGGCCTTGGGGATTATCCTGGTCTTCGGCAGATCAAAAACGGCACGTACTACTTCTTCGATCAACCTTGCTAATGGGCTTCGCGCTCCCACAGCACGTCTGATCGTCCCGCCGCCTTGTTCAGGGCTCTGGCAAGCACGAACAAAAGATCGGACAGCCTGTTCAGGTACTGGACAAGCAACCGATCGGGTCTGTCCTGATCTTTGGTGAGATCTCCTGTCGCATCCACCAGAAGCGAAACCACCGACCTTTCCGCGCGCCTGCAGATGGTCCGGGCCATATGTGCCAGCGCCGCACTGCGCGTTCCACCGGGCAGGATGAATTCCTTGAGTGGGCCCAGCTCGGCGTTATACAAGGCCAGAGCCTTTTCAAGCGCCACTATTTGCTTTTCAGCCACTGCCGTGTGACCGGGAATGCACAGCTGCGCACCAACGTCGAACAGATCGTTCTGTACGCGACGCAATATCGCGTCAACTTCGGCCGGCAGTGACTCTGCACGCAGCAGACCCACCGCACTGTTAAGTTCGTCGACGTCGCCCATCGCCGCGACACGCGGCGCGTCCTTGCGGATGCGGCTGCCGTCGCCCAGGCCCGTGTCGCCACTATCACCGCCTCGGGTTGTGATAATTGTCAATCGAGTCGCCATTGTCCTGCCCGTAATCAAGATAATGGGCTCAGGATACCGCAGACTTTAAGGTGTTGCTGCAGGCATCCAATCAGCTCTGCAGCCCCGACATGATACGGACACCATTGGGCAGCGGGAAGGTTTGCTGAGATAATCCGCGTTTGGCCTGCTTCCTCGCCGGTACCGATAAAAAGCTTGTTCACGGCTAAAACCCTGTCCTCTCGATGCTTGTTGCCTCTGCAGTATTCGTACTTACACTTGTTCTCGTCATCTGGCAGCCAAGAGGGCTTGGCATAGGCTGGAGTGCGTCCATCGGCGCCGGACTCGCCCTGCTGACAGGCGTTGTGCAAATTCAGGACATTCCTGTAGTTTGGGACATTGTCTGGAACGCCACTGCCACCTTCGTGGCAATTATTGTGATCAGTCTGCTCCTGGATGAAGCCGGCTTTTTCAAATGGGCGGCCCTGCACGTGGGGCGTTGGGGGCGCGGCCGGGCCAGACGACTGTTCGTTGCCATAATCCTGCTGGGAGCATTCGTGTCAGCACTGTTCGCCAACGACGGAGCAGCGCTGATCCTGACCCCCATCGTCATGGCCATGCTGGTGAGATTGGGTATGACTCCGGCCGCCACACTGGCGTTCGTGATGGCCGCCGGCTTTATCGCCGATACCGCCAGCCTGCCCTTTATCGTGTCCAACCTCGTCAACATCGTGACGGCAGATTTCTTCGGGATAGGCTTCGGCCGCTACGCATCAGTGATGGTACCGGTCAACATCGTGTCTGTTGCTGCAACCTTGCTGGTTCTTGTTCTTTACTTTCGTTCAAGTTTGCCCGCCACGTACGACACGAAGCAACTGCGGCCACCAGCAGAAGCCATCCACGACGCCACAACATTTCGCGCAGGATGGATCACCCTGGGCTTGTTGCTGGCCGGCCTTTTCGGTCTGGAGCCGCTGGGCATTCCCGTAAGCGCTGTCGCCGCCGTCACCGCATTTTCACTTTGGATCGTAGCGCGCGCCAGCGGCATCATCGACACCAGAAAGGTCCTGCGCGAGGCCCCGTGGCAGATTGTGTTGTTCTCACTTGGCATGTACCTGGTGGTGTATGGCTTGCGCAATCAAGGATTGACCAACTACTTGGCGACTTTGCTCGACAGCTGCGCACAGTACGGACTTTGGGCCGCTACATTCGGCACGGGATTGCTGACCGCCCTCCTCTCCTCGGTCATGAACAATCTTCCCACTGTCCTTATCGGAGCCCTATCAATCGATGCGTCGGAAAGCCAGGGCGTGGTCCGTGAGGCCATGATTTATGCCAACGTAATCGGCAGCGATCTGGGACCAAAATTTACGCCCATTGGCAGCCTGGCCACCCTGCTCTGGCTTCATGTCCTGGCCGGCAAGGGAATGATGATTACCTGGGGATACTACTTCCGCGTCGGGGTTGTAGTGACGACACCCATCTTGCTGCTCACCCTGGCAGCGCTGGCTTTACGCCTGACACTCGGGGCCTGACCACCAAACCCCATACTGCACCACAATGAACGCCTATTGGCATCAGGAGTTCAGGCTACTATAGTGGACGCAGTCAGGACTTCAGGTCCGAGCCGTACGCCATAACCAGAAGGAGAACTCCATGAGCGATTCGAAAAAAACCATAACAGGCCATTCAACAACCGGAAGCGGCGCACCCGCGCCAAGCGATCGCAACACCTTGTCGGTAGGGCCGAACGGGCCGTTGCTGTTGCATGACGTCCATTTTCTGGAGCAGATGGCGCACTTCAATCGTGAAAAAGTTCCCGAGCGTCAGCCACACGCCAAGGGCGGCGGGGCGTTTGGCGTGTTTGAAACCACCGAAGACGTCTCGGCCTACACGCGTGCAGCGCTATTTCAAAAAGGTGTCAAAACCGAAATGCTCGCGCGTTTTTCCACAGTGGCCGGCGAAGCAGGCAGCCCTGACACGTGGCGGGACGTACGCGGCTTCTCGCTCAAGTTCTACACGACCGAGGGCAATTACGATCTGGTGGGCAACAACACCCCCATTTTTTTCGTGCGCGACCCCATGAAGTTTCCGCATTTCATTCGCAGTCAGAAGCGCTTGCCGGATTCGGGGCTTCGCGATAACCATATGCAATGGGATTTCTGGACCAGTAATCCGGAAACCGCGCACCAGGTCACCTACCTGATGGGCGAACGTGGCCTGCCGCGCACCTGGCGCCACATGAACGGTTATGGCTCCCACACCTATATGTGGATTAACGCCAAAGGTGAGAAGTTCTGGGTCAAGTACCATTTCCACACCCAACAGGGCATGGAGTTCTTCACGAACGAAGAAGCCGCACAGATGGCAGGAAAAGACGCCGACTTTCACCGCCGCGACCTGTTTGATGCCATTGCACGCGGCGAGCATCCAAAGTGGGTGCTATCCGTGCAGGTCATGCCCTATGCCGACGCCAAGACATACCGGATCAATCCGTTCGATCTTACAAAAACATGGTCGCACAAGGATTACCCGCTCATTCCCGTTGGCACAATGACGCTCAATCGCAACCCCGAGAACTTCTTTGCGCAGATCGAGCAGGCGGCTTTCTCGCCCGGTAACACTGTGCCGGGAATCGGCCTGTCACCCGACAAGATGCTGCTGGGTCGCGCCTTTGCCTATGCCGACGCCCAGCGCAACCGCATCGGCGCCAACTTCCACCAGCTGCCTGTCAACCAACCCAAGGTACCTGTCAACACGTATATGTTCGACGGACAAATGGCCTATCACCATAGCGGAAACGCCCCGGTGTATGCGCCGAACAGCCACGGCCGGCCCTGGGCGGACGACACGGGTGCCATGCCTGACGGATGGGAATCCGACGGCGAAATGGTACGTGCCGCCTACACCCTGCACGCCGAAGATGATGATTTCAGCCAGGCCGGTACGCTGGTGCGCGAAGTGTTCAACGACGATCAGCGCAGCAAACTTGTCGACCAGGTTGCCGGAAGCCTGTTGGGCGGTGTGCGCAGCCCTGTTCTTGAGCGCGCCATCGAATACTGGAAAAACATCGATGCCGATGTAGGACGACGCATCGAAGAACAGGTCTTTTCGGGACGCGGATCGGACCCTGCGGCCGGCATGGGCGACGCCTGAACCGGGTTTGGTGCGTTAATCTGTATCTGACTGATCTACTGCACGAGGGCCTTCAGCACGTTGGCCCCCGTGCGTTCTATATGCGAGCGCAGCAGCTCGCATGCGTCATCAGGCCGGCGCTCAAGAGTGGCCGAACAAATGTCCACATGCTCCTGACGTACGTCTCTGTCGATGGGATTTTCCGACAGGAATATCCGCCGATACCGGTCGTTCAGGTCGTGCAAGGTTTCGCAGAAGTGCAGTAACAAGGGCATGCTGCAGGCCGAAATCAGAGTGCGGTGAAACACAGTGTGGGCCTGTTCCCACTGGCTGACACCTTCCACACGCTCACGCTCTATCTTGTTCAGCCTGTGCAAGGACGCCAACACCTCTCCTTCCCAGGCGTCATCCCCTTTCTTGATGGCTTCACGCAAGGCGTAGCTTTCAAACTGCACGCGCAGGCGGATGACTTCGTCCAGATTATTTTCGGACACAGGCACCACGCGGTAGCCGCGTTGGTCCTCCATGGCTACGAATCCTTCAGCGCACAGGCGCGACAATGCTTCGCGCAAGGGGCTAAGGCTTACGCCGAACATCGACCTCAACTCGTCCAGTCGCAATTTGGCACCCGGAGCAAATTCGCCGTGCGCAATGCGCTCGCGCAACATGGCCGCAATGCTGCTGGCCAGGGTCGGAGTTGAGTCGGTCTTGGACATGAATAGTTAATTGATGAGTGACGCCACGGATTGACATGGATTATAAACCCCACTACATTAAATCGATATTAATGGCTGAAATCGAAATTTAAAAGGAATATCGATGGGAATCCAGGATACAGACCGCACTTTGCCGTCAAATCGCATGGTGTTCGAACTCCGACGCGACGAAGAGCGATATCGGCAATTCCAGCAAGACATCGAAGCCTCGATGGAACATTACGGCCTAAGCGAGGCCGAGCGCCAAGCCTGGCGAAATATGGACATATCAGGACTCGCGCGGCTGGGCGTGCATCCCTATTTCCTGCCCCAGATCAGCCGCCTGTTCAAAGGCGGCGGCTACAACCACAACAACAGCGACGCCGCCCGGCTCTACGCCGAAAAAATGGGTATCGTCTCGGAGGACAACTGAACATGGCAAAGCTCGTAGCAACTTTGGGCATCGCCCACGCGCCAGGCGTCACCGGCTGGATCGATCGGGCTCCCAAAGAGCAGCAAGAAGGCGTTTTGGCCGGATATCAGGAATTTCGGCGCCGCATGGAAGTTCTCAAGCCAGATGTCGTGATTGGCGTGGCCAACGATCATCTGCTGAATTTCCCCATGGAAAACGTCCCCGACTTCTGTGTCGGTATCGGCGATCACTGGAAAGGTCCGGCACCGTGGTTCAAGGACTGGCTGAACGTCCCCGATTACGAAATCAAGGGTCATCGCGAGCTGGGTCGCGCCCTGGTGCGCGAATCAGCCAAGGCTGGTACCAATCACGCCTTTGCCGAAGAACTGCTGTTCGACGACAACTGGTCGGTTCCGCTGAAGTTCCTTTTCCCGAAGTATGACGTGCGATTCGTGCCCATTCACATGAACTGCATCGTCCCGCCCCTGCCTACAGCAACACATTGCCTCGAGGTCGGCGCGCAGCTGGCACGCATCATCAAAAGCTTCCCAGGCGAAGAACGCGTCGTGTTGATGGCCACCGGCGGCCTGTCACACGATCCGGGTGGCCTCGATTACTTTACCGTCCACGAAGAATTCGACCGCTGGTTTATGGAGCTTCTCGAAACCGGAGACCTGGAAAAGGTCCGTAAAGAAGCCACCTTCGAAAAGATGCTCACCGGCGGTGACGGCGGCGCGGGCGAACTGCTGGCGTGGCTTGTTGCCATGGGCGCCGCAGCCGAGCAAGGCAATTCAAAGGCGGAAAGCGTTTTCTATGTGCCGTCGGTTCCGATGCGCTGCGGTATGGGTGGTTCGTACTGGGCTCTTCCGGAGGCTGCATGAACCCGGCGCAGACGACACTCGACGGAGCACTGAAAGAAGCCTTGCGTCCTGACGCATCGGCGTTGCTGGTCATCGACATGCAGAACGACTTCTGCGCACCCGGTGGCTACATTGATAAAGTCATGGGCAAGGATATCTCTGCGGTCGCCGGAATATGCGACAACCTGAAGCAGTTGGTGCAGACAGCCCGCTCGCGCAAGATCCCCGTCATCTGGATTGCCGCTGATTATTCTCACGACCGCATTCCGGCATCGATGCTGCGCAAACTCAGGCAACGCGGTGTTACCGCGGTATGCTGCGAGCCCGGCTCTTGGGGCGCCGACTGGTTCTGTGTCCGACCCGATGATGGCGAAACGGTCATCGTCAAACATAATTACAGCGGGTTCTCGGGCACAGATCTGGAATCCACCCTTCGCTCTCATAACGTCGAAACGCTGGTGCTCACTGGTGTACAAACGCAAATCTGCGTCGAATCCACCGCCCGCGAAGGCCATTCTCTGGGATACACCTGCGTCGTGCCCAAAGACGCCGTGGCGTCCCACACTCCTGATCTGCATGACGCCAGCCTGATGAACATGCAGTTTTTATTTGGCGAAGTCTGCGGCACGCAAGACATCCTGTCCGCGTGGTCCAGAACGCCCTCTTCCCTATCCACTAACTGAAAGAGCTTTACTGATGCTACCTAAACGAATCAATCTGGACGTTGTTCGCCAATCCATGGGCGAGTATGCGGACACCAAAAAGACTGCTGAAGAACGCGGCAAGATCTACGAAGACCTGCTGGGTTTCGTTCCACCGCGAATCGAAGCACGCGTGAACGTTACCGGCGCGCTTGACCCGAAAATGGTCGACCTGCAAGAGCAAATGCGCGAACACGCCATGTACCCCGAGAGCTTCGACGTCAAGACCACTCAGCTGATGTTGTTTGGCATGCTGCTGATTTCGCTTAGCGACGCTGCCGTTCTTCATGGCATTGCCGCCCGTCGGGCAGGCGCCACATGGAAAGAAATGCAGGATGTCGTCAATTTGACTTTCCTGTTCCGTGGTTTGTCGGCTGCCAACCGTGGCGCCGAAATTCTGGCCAACATTGCCGAGCGCGAAGCGGCACAAGAAAACAAATAAGTCGTCGCCGGTTTCAAGAACGTGGCGCTTTACGCGGCGGAGTATCTTCGCCACGTAAAGCGCCACTTCTATTTCGACACCGGCCAATCATGCGGCCATGAGATTCGGAAACTCAGTTTCCGGCCGCTGCATCATTGGAGTAGATCTTCACATATTCGAAGTCGCCCGGCTTGCTGTTGATGCCAACTCGCGGCGGGGCTATCCAGCTTGCATACTTTCCTGGCTCGTAGACCGGCTTCATCAGGGAGTTGATGAAATCGTGATCCGCTTCATTGCATAACCATTCGTCGCGACGCGCTTCGAATTCCTCTGCCGAGATCAGCTCACCGTCGGGAGTGATGCTGTGACCGGCGAACTCGCCAATCTTGCGGTTGAAGCCTTTATGGGGCTGCGTAAACCGGAAATTGATGCCGGCGTTGGCAATGATCTTGTTCCAGCGATCAATGCCGCCCTGACAATCCTTGATGTAATCATCCAGCAAACGACTGTTGATTGCGGCCAGCGCGGGCTGCTCTTCAGTGACGATCTCTCCACCGCGAACCGTCATCACCGGGTAGGTGTCGTTGGTCAGCACGTGATCATCATCGATACGGGTTTCTTCGTATCTGCCTTTCAGGCCGGCGCTATAAAGCTCGGCACCGTTGCTCGATATCTCGGAGCCAAACAGATCGCGTGTCACCGACATATGGAAGTTGGCCTTTCGTTGCAGGGTGGGCAGATCAATCACGCCCAGGGCGCGAATGGCATCAACGTCATAGGGGTCGGTGATACCCGCCGCGTTCATGGCCTTGACGGTGGCTTCGACGGTCCGCCCGACTCCGGTCTCGCCAACAAAAAGATGATGCGCTTCTTCGGTCAGCATGAATCGACAGCTGCGGGACAACGGGTCAAAACCTGATTGTGCCAAAGCCGCCAGCTGCATCTTGCCGTCTCTGTCGGTAAAGTAGGTAAACATGAAGAACGACAACCAGTCCGGGGTTCGCTCGTTGAATGCCCCGAGAATCCTGGGATTGTTCTTGTCCGCAGAACGACGCTCAAGCAAGGCCTTCGCTTCATCCCGCCCGTCGCGGCCGAAATACTTGACCAGCAGATACACCATGGCCCACAAGTGCCTGCCCTCTTCGACGTTTACCTGGAACAAGTTACGAAGATCATAAAGGGACGGTGCCGTTTGGCCGAGATAACGCTGCTGTTCAACGGAAGCAGGCTCGGTATCACCTTGCACCACGATCAGACGACGCAGTATCGAGCGATACTCGCCCGGAACCTCTTGCCACACGGGTTCACCCTTATGGCGTCCGAAGGCGATGGTCCTGCCCTCTTCCTTGGGCGCGAGCAGGATTCCCCAGCGATACTCGGGCATCTTGACGTGATCAAAGACCGCCCAGCCGCTTGGGTCTACACCGACGGCAGTGCGCAGGTATACCTCGGCGTCCTGAAATCCTTCAGGACCGGCCTCTTTCCACCAGTCAAGATAATCGGGTTGCCAGGATTCCAGGGCCCTTTGCAGTTGACGGTCGTTGCTCAGGTCGACGTTGTTGGGAATCTTGTCGTCGTAATTGACTTCCACATATCTGGTGCCGCGAATGGCTTCGCTTTCGCTCATGATGTTCTCCCGTGGGGGGTTCGTCACCCCGAAATACTTTCATCCTCTGCGGGTGGCCCCGCCCTTGGCTAAAACTGCAATTTGATGCATATTTCAGCCTGGATATGCATGATAGTGCTTTCAACAGAGCGAGCTTTGACAAAAATCAAACTTTTGATTCAAGGCTGTCAGCGAACCGGGAGCGTCTGATGGCCAGCGGGGGGTAAGAACACTGAAACAATGCCCCTTGCGCAATGCTCGTTTGAGTTATCTAGCGCGTCAGGGGATACCGTCTGGGGGTTCCAACTGGCAAAGTACCTGTCAGAGCCCCCCAGAGAACATGCTACACAGAGAATACTTCTACGCCGCAGCAGCCGGCCGCTCCCGCTCGAAATGACGATGATGCCCCAAGGCCGATACGAAGGTCTGGATTGCCTTGGCATCACTGTCTTGCGTGACGAAAATGCCCGGCAGTGCCTCGTCCTCAGCCGTAATCCCTGCCTTGCGCAACAGTTCTTCCGCATCTCGAGACACCCAAATCGTCTTGGAGTGAAAGAACTGATCAACCAGAAATTCACGCGCCTTGGGATCTGCGGCCAATAACTGCCCCGCCTTCTTTCCTCCAGGCACCACCATCCCGTCAAACAGAACACCGGGATGATTCTCCAGCGAAGCATCCGCATCGATGGCCTGCCCCGTCTCAGGAGCGACAGGTCCAATCCGAGGACCCACCAGACGGACTACGGCACCCTGCTCCTGCAGGCTACGTGTGACCTCCCAGACCATTTCACCATCCACGCCGTCTGCCACGAGCACAGCTACCTTCCGTGCCTGGATGCCCGCCTCGCCCGGCCGTGCCATCAATGACAGTGCCGGCGATACATCGACTTCGGCCTGGGGCGGCTCTGCCAGGGCGCGTGGCATCGGGTCGGGCAGTTCCATTCCCAATCCTTCGGCCACTTCGGCTGCCAGGCCCTCGGATGCATTGCGCAGCATGGACACCACGCGACGACGGACAGCGGGCACGGTGACCTTGCTCAATTCGAAGCGGAAGGCCTCGACAATATGGCGACGTTCGGCTTCCGACTGGCTGTTGTAAAACAGCGCAGCCTGCGCGAAATGCTCGGCAAATTTTTCCGGTTTGCCGCGTACTTCGTCCTGCTCCACCGGCTCGGGGAACGAGACAAAACCTGCTGCTCCGGCCTGGAAAGGACACCCGCCACCCAAGGAGTTTGGCTCGTAGGCCACGCGTCCGCGATGAATGGCCTGTCGATGCATTCCGTCGCGCTGATTGTTCTGGACGGGTGCCAAAGGCGCATTGATGGGCAATTCGTGGAAATTGGGTCCGCCCAGCCGGCTGATCTGGGTATCCACGTAGGAATGGATTCGACCTGCGAGCAAGGGGTCATTGGTGAAATCAATACCTGGCACCACATGCGCCGCGCAGAAAGCGACCTGTTCGGTTTCAGCGAAAAAATTATCCGGGTTGCGATTCAATACCATGCGGCCGACTGGCTTCAGGGGAACCAGCTCTTCAGGAATGATCTTGGTCGCGTCGAGCACATCAAAGCTGAAGCGCTCTGCATCGTCTTCGGAGAATGTTTGCACGCATAACTCCCATTCCGGATAGGCTCCCGCTTCGATGGCTTCCCAAAGATCACGTCGGTGAAAGTCGGGATCCGCGCCCGAGATCTTGACGGCCTCGTCCCATACCAGGGAGTGAGTCCCTTGTTTCGGATTCCAATGAAACTTCACAAACGTGGATTCGCCTTGCGCACTGACGAAGCGAAAGGTGTGCACGCCAAAGCCCTGCATGGTGCGATAGCTGCGAGGAATTGCCCGGTCCGACATCTGCCACATGAGCATATGCGTGGATTCCGGCATGAGCGACACGAAATCCCAGAACGTGTCATGCGCCGAAGCCGCTTGGGGCATGGCGTGATGGGGCTCGGGTTTTACGGCATGAACAAGGTCCGGAAACTTCATGGCATCCTGAATGAAGAACACAGGCATGTTGTTGCCCACCAGGTCCCAGATGCCTTCATCGGTATAAAACTTTACAGCAAAGCCACGGACATCGCGGGCGGTGTCCTTCGAGCCCCGCTCACCGGCCACAGTGGAAAACCGGACAAATACGGGTGTGATTTTTCCCGCCTCGGCAAACAGCGATGCACAGGTCAGATCACCCAGGGCTTCGTAGCATTCAAAATATCCGTGAGCACCCGATCCGCGGGCATGAACGACACGCTCGGGAATCCGTTCGTGATCGAAATGGGTGATCTTTTCACGAAGAATGAAGTCCTTCAGCAAGGCTGGCCCTCTCAAACCAGCCTTGAGCGAATTCTGGTTATCTGAAACCTTTACGCCCTGATTGGTGGTCAGGACTTGTCCGTCGGCATCGGCGCGCACGCGCGCCAAAGACCCGCCCACTGCGTTGACACCGGGGTTGGCGGGGCCATCCGTTTTCTCGCTGGCATTTTTTTCAGCCAGAGTGCTGCCCGTTGCATCTCGCGACGGGGGGTCGATGGCAGCACCAGCCGGCGGTGACAAGGCGTTGTCATGCCCGTGTTCGGCAGCTTTATTGGGGTTGTGCGGCATGCCGGACGCCAGTTGACCGACCGCCGCAGCCTTGGCCACGCCCTCCCCGGCCTGCGCAGCATTCGGGTCCGTGGCAGGACCGCTATCGGTCAGGTTATAACCAGTTTCCGCAGCCTGCGCGCCTTTTCCAGGCGTTGTCTTCTTGGCCATTTGCACTTCTCCTGATGTAGTGGATGCAGTGCGGCCAACGCCTCCATGGCAGTGATGCACACAGATTTGTTGGCCGCGAAGGACGCTTTGAAGAAGTGCCGCGTCGTGCTCTGACACTCAAGCCAGACAGTGCGGACCCATCGGCGCCCATTCTTGTTAGTGATTGCTGTCAAAGAAATCCTTGACCTCGCGTTCGGCTTCTTCCCGGGTTCTGCCGTAGCGTTCCTGGATCAAGCCCGCCAGTTGCTGGGCGTCGCCTTTCGTACGCGTGAGCTCATCGTCGGTCAGTTCCCCCCAGGCCGCTTTGGCCTTGCCGGAGAGTTGTTTCCATTGGCCTTCCAGTGTGTCTTTATTCATGATTGAACTCCTGTGAGAAAGTTTCGACGTATTGTCCTGACATGCCCAGATGCATGTGAGCGGATACATGTGCCGTGTTGAGATGGATGGTCCGGGCTTTCACCCTTCTCCGGCTCATGCATCCGCCGGTTGACTACAGCAAACGCCGTACCCGCGACCGCTTTGCAATGGCCAAGGTTGTTGGTAATCTGATATGCAGCGGCGGTGACTGAAGTCTCTCGTGCCGCTCGACCCGCATCCGCATCAGCCGCCAATAGCGGCCCCCTGCTTTTGGGAGTCCGAATGAAATACATTGATTATTACGATGTACTGGGCGTCCCTCGAGACGCATCGCAAGAAGACATAAAAAAAGCCTATCGGAAACTGGCACACCAGTACCATCCCGATGTCTCGAAAGATCCCGATGCGGAACGCAAATTCAAAGAGGTAGCCGAAGCGTACGCAACGCTCAAAGACCCCGAAAAACGCGCGGCTTTCGACAATCTTGGACGTCACCCCTCAGGAGAAGAGTTCGTACCGCCGCACCAGTGGCAGCAGCATTTCCAGGAAGGATCGGCCGATTTTTCGGATGTCGATCTGGCTGACCTGCTGGCCGCCTTTGCTGCCGCCCAGCGGGCCGACCGTCAAGAGCGCAGCCGCATGGCTGTAAACGGTCAAGACTTCGAAACCAGCATGCCGGTCACCCTGGAGCAGGCCTACTCGGGTGCCGAGGCGGATCTGACAATCTCCGTCCTCGAAGAAGACGAACGTGGCATGCCTCGGCGGGTACCCAAGACTTATCGCATTCGCATACCCAAAGGCGTTTCGGACGGACAGCGTTTGCGACTGCCCCAAAAAGGAGGCCCAGGGTTCAATGGGGGCCGGCCAGGCGATCTGTATGTCAGGATGCAGCTTCAGCCGCACCCAATTTTTCGGGCAAGCAATCGCGATCTGTATATCGATCTTCCGCTTGCCCCCTGGGAAGCCGCTCTGGGTGCAACGGTCGAGGTACCCACACTGGGCGGGCTGGTCGAACTTCGCATACCCGAAGGCACGGTGGCCGGCAGGAAGCTTCGACTTTCGGGTCGCGGCCTGCCCGATGCCTCAGGCAAACACGGCGATCTTTACGCCATTGCAAAAATAGACATCCCTTCAAAGCTCTCAGCGCGTGAGCGCGAACTGTTTCAACAGCTGGCTGCGGAATCCCGCTTTAATCCACGCTCGTTTCCGGAGGCACGCTCATGACCACTACGATTACTGAAAGCGTCTGGCTGAACACGTCGGACATTTGCTCGTTCGACCACGTCATCGAAGTGTCCGGACTAAGCGCCGACGAACTCCACGAACTGATCGACATGGGCATAATCCAGCCTTCGAGCTCCAAGGCCAATGCCCTGTTTTTCAGGATGGAATGCATAGTCATTGCGCGCAAGGCGCGGCAGCTGCGGGACGACTTCGAACTGGACACCCGTGGCTTGGCGCTGGCCCTCAGCCTGCTGCGCAAGATGGATGAGCTTGAATCCGAAATTGCACAACTTCGAGCGCGATTGATGCGATAGTGCGTGAAATTTTCAACTCAACGACGTGTCCAGCACCATCATCAGCACAAATCCCAGTATCAAACCGCCAGTGGCCCAGGCCTCATGACCTTGCCTGTGCGACTCAGGGATGATCTCGTGGCTGATGACAAATAGCATCGCGCCCGCCGCGGCTGCCAGGCCCCAGGGCAACAGTGCGCTGGATATGCCCAACACCATCACGCCCAACACTGCTGCCAGGGGCTCGATGAGTCCCGACAGCATGGCGATACAGGCCGAGAGACGCCGGCTATATCCAGCCGAGCACAATGCCAGCGCCACCACCATGCCTTCGGGTATATCCTGAATCGAAATGCCTGCCGCCAACGATTGGGCACCTACGGAATCAGTACCGGCGAAAGCTACCCCAATGGCGAGTCCTTCGGGGAAGTTATGCAGCATGATCGCCAGCGTAAACAGCCAGGCGCGGCGCATGGCGCGTTTGCGGCCCCCCTCCACACCCTTGACGAAATGCTCGTGAGGAGTCAGTTGGTCGATCAAAAACAATGCCCCTGCTCCCAGCAAGATGCCCAACCCGACCAGGCTGCTTCCTGCCCACGCGCTGGCACCCTGTTCTGCCGCAACGTGTAGCGCCGGCAATATGAGCGAGAAGCCACTGGCCGCCAACATGACGCCGGCACCGAAACCCATCATCGTATCGATGAAGCGCTGTGAGTAGGTCTGGGAGAACAGAAGTGGCAGGGTTCCCAGGGCAGTTGCCGCGGCCGCCGCCATGCCGCCCCACAGGGCACCGCGCATTGCCCAGTTCCCCGCCAGGATCTGCTGACAGACATGCAGGCCCAGCATGCACAGGACAAGCCCCATGACGACCCACAGCCATCGCGGGCCTCCAAAAGGAGACGTGCCGGCCTTTTGCTTGTCTCGGGTCAATGCAGCGGGTTCGTCCATTTTCATCCTGGGTTTTGCGTGAGCGCCTTTACAGGGGAGTTTCGTGTTCCTGGAGCATGCTTGAAAAAGCTCGGGCAGCCGGAGAGAGCGGACGCTGAGCACGCTTAAGCAGATATAGCGGCCTGCGAAAACTCTTTGCCCCGCCGATGTTCATGGTAGCCAGACGTCCCAAGGCGAGCAAGTCCTGCACGACAACCGCTGGCAGCATCGCCACCCCAAGGCCCTGCGAGACCGAGCGTGCAATACCCTCGTTGCTGCCAACTTCGATCAGATGGTTCCACTGCACTCCCTCGGCTTGCATGAGTCGTTCGGTGACCTCACGCGTGCCCGAGCCGGGCTCGCGGACCAGCCACCGTGCGGCCGAAAGCGTAACAGAATCCACAGCATCGACGCCTGCCAACGGGGTTTCGGGCCCAGTGACCAGCACGAGCGACTCTTCCCGCCAGTGCAAAGAGCTGACACCCGGGTCGGTCACCCCGCCCTCCACCACTGCTATATCGACTTCGCAGTCGAGCAGACCCTGACTGATGGCGGCGGTATTGCCTACTACCATCTGAAGCTCGATGTCCGGAAACCTGTTTGCGTACATGGCAAGGTGTGTGGGAAGCCAATAGCCTGCCACCGTAGTGCTAGCACCCACTGTCAGGGCGCCCTTTTTAATTCCGGTCCGGGCACCCAGATCATCAAGCGCAGCCCGCTCCAGCGCAAAGATTCCCCGGGCGTGTTCGTATAAGGCGCGGCCTGCCTCTGTCAGGCGTAAACCGCTCTTTGCACGCGCACCACCGCGTTCTATCAATGCCAGCCCCAGTTGACCTTCCAGTTCTCGGACGGCCTTCGACGCCGCAGACTGGCTGATGTGCAGGAGCTCTGCCCCGCGAGAAAAGCTGCCGCTTGTGGCAACCGTGAAAAAAATTCGAGTCAGATGAAGATTGAGTCGCATCACACACCCCATGAGTTTTACTCATGAAAATGGGAAAAATGGGTATTGGACTCATATTACTGGAAACTATAAGCTTACGCCCGAGAGTTTTACATATCCAAGGCCATTTCATGACGCAGTCGGCAGCAGCTTCACCACAACCCGCCCTCCTCAGCCAACCGGGTCTTGTTCCCGGACTTGTCCTTACCTTCGCACTTGCAGCCGGCAGCACAGGGTTGGCGAAATTGCCCTGGTTGTCGAGCGCGGGCTTGAGTGTGCTGACCTTGGCCATTATCCTGGGCATGCTCGTCGGGAACACAATCTTCCCTTCATTCGCGGATCGCGCCGATGCGGGCGTTGATTTTTCAAAGAACATCCTGTTGCGCACAGGCATTGTTTTCTTCGGCTTCCGCATCACGTTCCAGGATATTGCGCAAGTGGGTTGGGCCGGAGTTGTCATCGCTGCGCTTATCGTTGGTGGTACCTTCCTGTTGGCCGTAGTTCTGGGAACAAGGGTTTTCCGGCTGGATAAGCACACGGCAATGTTGATAGGTGCAGGAAGCGCCATATGCGGTGCTGCAGCCGTCATGGCTACTGAACCTGTGGTTAAAGGCAAACCGCAGCAGGTTACTGTTGCGGTCGCAACAGTGGTGATATTTGGCACATTGGCCATGTTTGCCTACCCGTTCCTTTTTTCGCTTTCAGGGCTCGACGATCTGGCATTCGGTGTCTATATTGGTTCCACCGTACATGAGGTTGCCCAGGTGGTCGCCGCCGGTGCAGCAGTCAGCGAACATGTAGCCGCGACGGCGGTAATCGAAAAAATGATTCGGGTCATGATGCTTGCCCCGTTCTTGCTGGTGTTATCGGTGATTGTGTCGCGCAATCAGTCCACGGCGTCGAATCGACGCATCGTCATCCCCTGGTTTGCCGTTCTTTTTATTGTTGCAGCCGGAGTCAATTCGTCGAATATTTTGCCTGCATCGCTGGTAGAAGGCATTTTGCACATAGACATGATGCTGCTGGCCATGGCCATGGCTGCACTGGGTCTGCGCACGCGATTCGCTTCATTGCGACAGGCAGGCCTGCGACCCATCCTGCTTGCAGCGACATTGTTTGCATTCCTGGTGGTCGGCGGCTTGGGGATCAACGTTGCGGTAAGTTCGCTGCTAGCCTGATTCCGGCTGCCTTTACGCAACTTTGAACATGTACCCCTGTTTGCGGAACTCTTCGAGCCGGTTATATAGGGTTTTGGGGCTGATTCCCAGGGCCATGGCGGTTCGACGCTTGTCGCCACCATAATAATCCAGGGTGGCCATGATTACGGCACGCTGTGCTGAATCAAGGGGTGTTCCAACCGAAATCTTGAGCAAGCCGTGCTTTACATCGGGCAGACGCGGCTGGACATTGGCGCTTAGCTGAGGTATCTCGACTTCGTCGTCGGCCAGGATAAATGCCCGCGTGACGGTGTTTTTCAACTCGCGGATGTTGCCCGGCCAGTGATAGCTTTCGAGCTGGAACAAGGCGTCGGGTGCAAATACCTTTTTTGTGCCTTCCTGCTCGTTAAGTTCGTTGAGAAAACGCTGCGCCAGGTAGGGAATATCGCTTTTACGTTCACGTAAAGCAGGTACGCGCACTGGAAATACCGCCAGACGATACAACAGGTCTGAACGGAAGGTATGGGCCTGGACGGCCGCCTTGGGATCACGGTTGGTGGCCGCGATAATGCGCACATTCACTTTTTTTTGCTCGGTACCGCCGACACTGAAATAGCTGCCGTTTTCGAGGACGCGCAGCAACTGGACCTGCACCGATAACGGCATTTCGGTAATTTCATCCAGAAACAGCGTGCCCATGTGAGCACGCCCGAAACAGCCTTCGGTACTGGTGACTGCTCCGGTGAAGCTTCCTTTCTCGTGGCCGAAAAGTTCACTTTCGGCCAACGATGGACTGATCGCGCCACAGTTGACCGCAACGAATGGCTGCTTGCGACGCGAGCTTCTGTCGTGAATGGCACGCGCCACAACCTCTTTACCGGTGCCGCTTTCACCTATGATCAAGACACTGGCAGAGGTGGGTGCCGCTTTGACAATTGCTCTGGCCAGCCGAAATGCTCCTGCAGAGTGACCGAGAAACCGTGAAGTTTTTATCATGAGTGAAGCCTGATTTCGAGCAAAAATGGAGCATTGTCGCCCCGCCTTCCGGTGGATGGTATGTCGAATGGTAAAACGTTACTGCTATTAAGAAAATAAGTATTAGTCAGGTAAACGTAACATTTCATACGTTACGAGTTGAATCCCGCCCAGCCCATGACAAGCCGAAGCAGGTGCGCCACGAGCGCAAGCGCTGCGACACCGATGGCCCAAAGAACTGCCATCCACCCCACGCGGCTGGCCCAGCGCCTTCTGCCACCCTGAAGATCGCCCATCAGTGATAGCCCTCGCCGTGCCTCACTTTGCCACGGAAGACATAATATGACCACCCGGTGTACATCAGGATAATGGGCATTATCAGCAGCGCCCCTACCAATGCAAAGCCCTGGCTTTGCGGCGGGCCGGAAGCATCCCAGATGCTGATGTCCGGCGGTATGATGCTGGGCCAGATACTGATGCCCAGTCCGCTATAGCCTAGAAATATCAATATCAGGGTAAGCACGAACGGCCCGGCGTGGGGTTTTTGGCCGAGCATTGCCAGCAAGTAGTATGCCGAGACGGCTACGAGTATGGGTACAGGTGCAAACCACAACAGATTCGGCATACTGAACCAGCGTTCACCAATTGCCGGATGCGCAACAGGCGTCCACAAGCTGATCACCACAATGACGCCGAGCAATGTAAAGGTCAAGGGCCGCGCCAGCGCGCGCATGCGGTCATAAAGCAGGCCTTCAGTCTTGAAGATCAGCCACGTGCAACCCAACAAGGCATACGCAACAATCAGACCCAGACCGGTAAAAATGGAAAATGGATGGATCCAGTCCAGCGCTCCACCGGCATACGCGCGGTCGACGACGGGCAAACCGTCGATATAGGCACCCAGCACCACGCCTTGAAAGAACGTCGCGCAAAAAGAGCCAAAAATAAAGGCCTTGTCCCACCAATGCCGTTTATCGGCACCTGCCTTGAATCGAAACTCGAAAGCAACTCCGCGAAAAATCAGCCCCAACAGCATGAAGATCAAGGGCAACATGAAGGCATGAAGGATGACGGCATACGCCAGAGGAAACGCCGCAAGCAGCCCCGCTCCCCCCAACACCAGCCAGGTTTCGTTACCGTCCCACACGGGGGCAACCGTGTTCATCATCACGTCGCGGTCGTGCTCATCGGGCATGAACGGAAATAATATGCCGATTCCAAGATCGAACCCGTCCATGATGACGTACATGAGGATTCCGAAAAGAATGATAATGGCCCACAAAAGTGGAAGATCGATACCCATCCTTATCCCCTTTCCTGGTTGGCCTTGCTGTGCTCGGCCGCGGAAAGCGGTCTGGCAGGCGTACGATGCTCTCCTGGCCCCCCTTCCTGCGGCTCATGCCTGAGCGGGCCGGTGCGTATCAGTCTCAGAATGTAGACAATACCCGCACCGAACAGAATGAAATACACGATAATGAACAGAACCAGCGTCAGGCCCACCTCGGCGGCATTATGAGGCGTGACGGCATCGGCCGTTCGCATCAGTCCATGAATAATCCAGGGCTGTCGCCCGATCTCGGTGGTATACCAGCCTGCGAGTATCGCCACCAGGCCGCTGGCACCCATGCAAAGCGCAAAGCGATGCAACCCCCGCTGCGCATATAAAGTGCCACGCCATCTGGCCACGGCACCCCACAGCGCCAGGGCGATCATCAACAATCCCAGCCCGACCATGATGCGGAACGTCCAGAACACGACTAATGAATTGGGGCGATCTTCGGGTGCGAACTCTTTCAGGCCCTTGAACTGACCACGCCAGCTATGCGTAAGGATCAGGCTTCCCAAATGCGGCACATTGACCGCGAACCGGGTGCGTTCCTCTTCCATGTCGGGCCAGCCAATCAAGGTCAGGGGTACCGCTTCGCCCGGCTTGTTTTCCCAATGCCCCTCGATGGCGGCTATCTTGGCCGGCTGGTGTTCAAGAGTATTCAGTCCGTGAAAATCTCCCACGACTGCCTGCAATGGCGCAACAAACAGCAGCATCCACATGGCCATCGAGAGCATCTTGCGTACAGCCGGATTGTCATTACCCCGCAACAAGTGCCATCCGGCGGACGCGGCGACCATTAAGGCCGTTGCCAGGTAGGCAGCTAGCGTCATGTGGATCAGCCGGTACGGAAAGGAGGGGTTGAGGATCACGGCGAACCAATCCACTGGTATTACCTGATTATTGACGATCTCGTAACCCTGCGGTGTGTGCATCCAGCTATTGGAAGCCAGGATCCACGTGGCTGATATCAGGGTACCCAGTGCCACCATTACGGTAGAGAAAAAATGCAGCCCGGGGCCCACCCGTTTCCAGCCGAATAACATTACGCCCAAAAAACCGGCTTCCAGAAAAAATGCGGTAAGAACCTCGTAAGCCAGGAGCGGGCCGGTTATGCTGCCGGCGAAATCAGAGAACGCGCTCCAGTTGGTTCCGAACTGATAGGCCATGACAACGCCCGAAACCACTCCCATACCGAAATTCACTGCGAAAATCTTGATCCAGAAATGATAAAGATCGCGATAAATGACGTTGGCAGTGCGCAACCAGCAGGCCTCGAGTACAGCAAGATAGCTGGCGAGCCCGATGGTGATGGCGGGAAAAATAATGTGGAACGAGATGGTGAAGCCAAATTGAATGCGGGACAACATCAAGGCATCGAGTTCCATTCCTGCGCTCCTGTAGGCGATAGAGACTGGTGTCAGTGCATGCTGGCAGGCCGACTGACTTACACACGCAAGACAACGTCGACAGCCAATCCCTGGGCCACACTATAGCGCCACTTTTCCTGGCAAACCAGACAACAGGCTCCTTTTGTAGATTTACTGGGCATTTGAGCGCCTCGGTCGCTCATGGGCATGTTGCTTGCCGCTGCACGTTGCAATGAAGGAGGCCATATGGCAGCAATGACGAACCTGGCCACGGTCGGAGGTCAACTGCGAGGCGCCGTCGCGTTCCCGCGGCGGCACGGCGCTACAGCACATGACCTCGCATCTCAGGATGCCCTGACCGAAAAGCTCGCCGCGATCCTCGGGCTTTCGTATTGGCAGAACTATCAGCCCGATGTTTCGGCAATCGTTAATGACGTTTATTACGTGCCTGCACACACACTGGTGCGATCCCGTTTACCTGAAGCCACCGACGCTTACATTCAAGCCATCGTGGATGACTTTCACTTGTTCGGAGGAGTCGTTCCTTACGAGTTCGTCGCTACAAAGTCGATCACGCACAGCCTGTTGCACGACGGCTCTGTGGCGCCTGAAGGATGGAGTCGGGAATTTGGTCGCGAAGTCGCTTCAGACACTCTGGCAGGCTTCACTGTCTTCACGATTTCCGAGGCGCGCATTGCGGGCGCACGGCTACTGGCACTAGGCCCGGCACGCATCAAGCCGGTTCAGGCCAGTGGAGGCCGTGGGCAGACCGTGGTGCACAATTTACGCCAGCTCGACGAGGCACTGGCGCAACAAGACGACAGTGAACTGGCACGGTGGGGATTGGTGCTGGAAGAGCACCTTAGCAATGTGGAAACCTTGAGCGTTGGCCAAGTTTGCATCGATGGGCTGACAACATCATATGTAGGTACACAATCACTGACGCCCGATAACGAAGAGCAGCTGGTTTATGGGGGGTCCACTCTGTTATGTGTACGCGGCAGCTATGACGAACTGTTGAAGCTTCGCTTGGCGCAACGGTATCGTCAGGCTGTATGCATGGCACGACATTACGATGCAGCCGCCCAACGCTGCTGGCCCGACCTGCTGGCATCCCGGCGCAACTACGACGTGGCTCTGGGAACGAACGCGCAGGGCCTGACCAGGATGGGCGTACTTGAACAAAGCTGGCGTGCCGGCGGGGCCAGCTTTGCAGAAGCGTGCGCATTGCAGGCCTTTCAAAACTCCGAACAACTGCTCGCCGTACAGGCTGCAACATTCGAGCGTTACGGCGCGTCTTTCGAGGCCCCCGCGCATGCACAGGTGGTCTACCGCGGCGATGACCCTGCCACAGGATTCATCACAAAATACGGCTTGATTGAACCCTATGGGAACCCTCAGTGAAACTGTCATGATCCCTGTCGAAGGACAGCAGATAGCAGGGACATTTCTTGAACCGTCCAACAAAGTCCCCGGAGTGCTCTTTGTCCATGGCTGGGGTGGCAGCCAGGATTTTGACCTGCGCCGGGCACGCGGGCTAGCCGGTCTGGGCTGTGTGTGCCTGACATTTGACCTGCGCGGGCACGCCGCCACACTGGAGCAGCAGCGAAGGGTTTCACGAGAGGACAACCTGCGGGACGTAATTGCCGCCTACGATCTGCTGGCCGCACACCCGGCCATCGACACTTCTGCCATCGCGGTTGTAGGCAGCAGCTACGGTGGTTATCTGGCCGCCATCCTGACCAGCCTGCGGTCGGTGAGGTGGCTGGCCTTGCACGTTCCCGCCTTATACCAGGACGACCAATGGAACTTGCCCAAGCGTCAGCTCAATCGCAAGAGCCTGGCCAAGTATCGGCTGGCCACAGTCGGTCCGAACGAGAATCGCGCCTTGGCTGCCTGCCGGCGATTCAAGGGTGATGTGCTGATTGTCGAAGCCGAACACGACGACTTCGTTCCCCATTCCACCATCATGAACTATCGGGCTGCTTTTCGGGAAGCACATTCGCTGACGCACCGCATGCTCGATGATGCGGACCATGGACTGACTCGCAAGGAGGCTCAGCGCTCGTACACGTCCATCTTGCTCAACTGGGCGACCGAAATGGTGGTCGGCGCACGCATTTCGTCGGGCCGGGTATGAAATTTGCCTGGTCAGGCGACATCAAGTCTGATGGAGCATTGCATGCCAGAAGGAACCGGGCAGACAGTCAAGGTATTGACCGTCAACGTACATAAGGGCTTTACCATATTCAACCGGCGCTTTGTCCTGAGCGAACTTCGCGATGCGATTCGCAGTACGGCTCCTGACATCATTTTTTTGCAGGAAGTTCTGGGTGAACACCACCGGCATGCTGCACGCCTTCATGGATGGCCCACCACTTCGCATTACGAGTATCTTGCCGACAGCATCTGGTCAGATTTCGCCTATGGGCGAAACGCCGTGTATCCGGCAGGCCATCATGGAAACGCGGTGCTTTCCAAATACCCTATCACCACCTACGATAATCACGACATCAGCGTCAGCCGTCATGAAGCCCGCGGACTATTGCACTGTGTCCTTGAGGCACCCGGAAATGGCTTGCGCCTGCATGCTGTGTGTGTGCATCTTGGCCTGCGCGAAACCCATCGCAGACGCCAACTGAGCAGCTTGTGCGAATTGGTGCGCAGCACCGTTCCCGAGGGCGAGCCGGTCATAGTTGCCGGCGATTTCAACGACTGGCGGCTAAAGGCAGGAAGACACCTGCGCGACTGCGGTCTTGTCGAGGTTTTCGCGCAGGCCGGTGGTCTGCCCATCCGCACCTTCCCGGCACGCTGCCCATTGTTGAGGCTCGACCGCATCTACGTCGGCAACGTGGCCGAGGCGCGTCCCGTCCCCATGGCGAGGCGTCCCTGGAACGGACTTTCAGATCATTTACCCCTGGTTGCGGAGGTGATCGTATGAACAGCCCATGGAGGGACGGCAACGAGTTTTTGCTGCTGGAAAATGGAGAAGCCTACTACCCGCGAGTCTTCGAGGCGATTGCCAGTGCCAGGACGGAAGTGCTCATAGAAACCTTCATACTTTTCGATGACAAGGTTGGTCGCGAACTGAGGAAAGTCGTCATTGACGCTGCGAACCGCGGCGTTCAGGTCGACATCACCGTCGATGGCTATGGCTCCGACACATTATCCGAAGAGTTCATAAAAGGCCTTGCAGACGCCGGGGTACGGTTGCATGTCTTCGATCCCCGGCCGCGCTTGCTGGGCGTACGGACCAACTTGTTCCGACGCATGCATCGCAAGATCGTCGCCATAGACGGCGAGATCTCCTTTATCGGAGGCATCAACTTTTCCATCGACCATCTTGCTGAATTTGGTCCTATGGCCAAGCAAGATTACGCCGTCGAGGTGCGTGGACCTCTGGCTACGGACATCGCCAACTTTGCACGCGGCATGTTGAAGGCGGCAAGGGTCGGGCGCCGCAGATGGCGTCGGCCGTCCCGTCTGGCTCCGCCAACCGGAGATGCCAGCGGGCGCCTGATCGTCCGGGATAACGATGCCAACCCGACAACCATCGAAAATGCGTATCGCGTAGCAATTCGTGCAGCGAGCACAGATGTCCTCATTGCCAATGCGTATTTCTTTCCCGGCTATCGTTTGCTGCGTGAGCTGGTCAATGCAGCGAAGCGTGGAGTAAAAGTGCGGCTGATCCTGCAAGGGGAGCCAGACATGCGTTTTGCTCAAAAGGCAGCCGAAATGCTTTATGACTACCTGGAATCGGCCGGAGTACAGATTTACGAGTATTGCGACCGCCCCCTGCACGGGAAAGTGGCTTGCATCGATGGTCAATGGTCAACTGTGGGGTCCAGCAATCTCGACCCTTTCAGCCTTGCCTTGAACCTCGAAGCCAATGTCATCATTCATGATCGGACCTTCAACAGGGTGCTTCGGGATAATCTCGAACAATTGATCGCGAATCACTGCCGCAGGATCGCAGAGCCCCGGGCTGAAAGAGGACGACTGCAGCGTCCATGGACCAGCGTTCTGGTGTTTCACTTTTTACGGCGGTTTCCAGCCTGGGCAGGCAGCCTGCCTGCTCATAAGCCACGGCTGGAAACAGTGAGTGTGGACACCATTACCGACGACGGCACCCAGGAGCCGGCATGACTTCACAATTTGCCCGAGCGACATTAAAACGGATTCGATGGCCGCTTGTTACCAAGGCTTTGACCGCCATCATGGTCGTTGCCGTCATCATCCTCCTGTTCAACCTGGCCCGTAAACTGGACTGGGGAGAAGTGTTGCAGTCAGCCCGCGGCATAGGCGCTCCCACGTTGGCACTCGCCATGGGCATAGCGATAGTTGGTCACCTGGTTTATACAACCTTCGACCTGCTGGCCAAGCGGTACGCCGGAACGCCGCTGCCCTTCTGGAAGGTAATGGGCATCTCGTCGCTCAGCTATGCCATGAACCTCAACCTGGGTGTACTGGTTGGAGGCGTAGCCATACGGTTCCGTCTGTATCATCGGCTTGGTGTTCGCGCGGCCATTGCAGGCAAAGTCGTTGCCTTCAGTACCCTGACCAACTGGATTGGATATGGGTGGCTGGCTGGCCTGCTTTTCATGATCGGTGCCGTACCTCTGCCTGGCAAATGGGATATTGGAAGTACCCTGCTGCAGCTCATAGGCCTGGGAATGGTTGCAGCAGTACTTGTATACCTGGCCATGTGTGCATTTTCGAAACGCCGGTCCTGGACGTTGCGGCGCCATCGTATCGAGCTGCCCCCTGTAAAGCTGGCTCTGGCGCAATGCGGTCTGGCCGCCGTCTCGTGGTCACTGATGGGCGCAATAATTTATATTCTTTTAGGGCAACAGGTTGAGTACACAGCCGTTCTGGGGGTTTTGCTTTTTTGCAGCATTGCGGCGGTGATTGCGCATATACCGGGAGGATTGGGCGTAACCGAAGCGATATTCGTCGGGGCGCTTGCAGGTACTATACCCGCCCACGAGGTTCTGGCTGCAGTACTGACCTATCGCATCGTCTATTGCATAGTACCCCTGACCCTCGCGTTGCCCGCCTATCTGATCACCGAAGCGCGCCTTCGCGGAACCAGACCGCAGCCCAAACGCGGAAAGTCGGTCAAGCGCAGCGACCTCGCCGAATCGCGGCAGATCGCTGCGCCCTCTCGCTAGTTTTGTCCGGGCATGAATGGAGATGAACATGACAACTCGCAAAACCCAGCCGGAGTCTGAAATCCAGCAAGACGATACGCGTCGAGAAGAGCAAAAGAGTCACGGCACGCAACAGAACCGAAGCAAGAAGGACGGTCACACCAGCCAGATCGGCTCCGGTCAGGATCAACAGAGCAATCGACCGCAGGGGCCGAAAGGGACGGGTCACTGACCGGAGGATATCCGTTGTTCTGAAGGCAGTTCGGCCGGCATGTTATTTGCTGGCCGATGGCAGATCTATCTTTTTAAGAGGACGAACTTATGGCTCGCGTCATCTGGAAAGGCGCCATTGCCTTCGGCTTGGTAAACGTCCCTATTGTTCTTCATGCCGCCACCCGCGTCACACGACTGGATTTCGACTGGATCGATAAGCGGGACAACGCCCCGGTCGGGTATCAACGCATCAACAAACGGACCGGCAAGCCCATCGACAGCGAACATATCGTCAAAGGCTACGAATACGAAAAAGGTGATTACGTCTTTCTGAGTGACGAAGATTTCAAGCGCGCGAATACGGCGGCCACCCAGTCCGTGGATGTGCTCAGCTTCGTCAAGGCCGATGAAGTTCCCCTTTACTATTTCGACACGCCCTACTACCTGGCTCCTGACAAGCGAGGCGCAAAGGGCTATGCTCTTTTTCGCGAGGTACTGAGGAAAAGCGGCCTGATCGCCCTCGCATCAGTAGTCTTGCACACGCGACAGTATCTCGCCGCAATTCTGCCTTTGGATGACGTCCTGATGCTTGTGACCATGCGGTATGCAGACGAGATCCGCGACGCCGGGGAGCTCGACATTCCGACGGGCAAGGAAAGCGCGCCAAGCGCTCGCGAAATGGAAATGGCGTCCCGTCTGCTCGAAGACATGACTGCCCCGTGGGACCCGGAACTATATCGCGATGAATATCGCGACGACCTGATTGCGACCATCGAGGAAAAGATCGAATCGGGACGCACCCATGCAGTGGACGAAACGGATTCCCCGCCCAGACGGCAATCCGGAAAAGTGATTGATCTCATGTCTATGCTGCAGCGCAGCATAGATGAACGCAAGGATTCATCCCGAAAATCAACGGGCACCGGAAAAAAATCCGAAAACCGGCCGGCACGAAAGACGAGCAAGACCGCAAGCAAAAAATCGGCGGCCAAAAAGTCGTCCTCCAGCCGGAAAACCGCATCGACTACAGCGCGCAAGAAAAAAAGCGCCTGACATAACGCCACCCGCCTCGCCACCCGCCCGGGTTGCGCAGCTGCACGTGTCGCGAGGAGTTTTTCTTGAAGCAAGCTTTGCAAACCTATCGCGAAAAGCGCGATTTTGACGTGACAGCGGAACCGAAGGGTGCTGCCCGTAAACAAAAAGGGTCGTCTCGTCCCAGCTACGTCATACAGCGCCACCAGGCGCGACGCCTCCACTACGATTTTCGTCTCGAAATAAATGGGGTGCTCGTCAGTTGGGCCGTCCCCAAAGGGCCCTCCCTCGACACCTCTGTCAAACGCCTGGCCGTTCACGTAGAAGATCATCCATTGGAATATGCAAAGTTCGAAGGAGAGATCCCGCGAGGGCAATACGGCGCGGGCCGGGTCGAAATCTGGGACAAGGGCCGCTGGACGCCCGAGTCCGATCCTGTCGAAGCGCTTGCAAAAGGACGACTCAAGTTTCAGCTGGACGGCGGCCTGCAAGGCCGCTGGCTGTTGGTTCGTACAGGCAAACAAAGCGAGCAATGGCTTCTGCGCAAGCTCGAAGACGAACATGCCGTACCGGGCCACGACGCCGAACGCGACGGAGACCCGGTTTCCATGGCGGCCACAAGCTCCGCGACGAAAGCGACCGCCAGGACTTCAAGGAAATCTGCCAGGAAATCAGCCGCGGGAAGGACACCTAAGCCGAAAGCAGAAGCGGAATCCAGGACGTCGAAAGCTTCCTTGCCTACAACCTTGGAGCCGCAACTGGCGACACTTGTTGACCGCCCCCCGGCAGGAAAAGGTTGGTCATACGAGGTCAAGTACGACGGCTATCGCATTGTCTGCCGCTTCGAACGCGGCAAGGTCAGCCTGTTGAGTCGCAATGGCAAGAGCTGGAACGCACGAATGAAGAATCTGGTCAAGGATTTGGCCGACCTGGACTTGGGAGAAGGCTGGATCGATGGCGAGGTCGTCTGTTTCGACGACCGGGGCATCAGCAACTTCCAGGCGTTACAGCAGGCGCTGGATGGAAACGCCAAAGATCTGGTTTTCGTGGCATTTGACCTCCCCTTCTGGAATGGCATCGACCTGCGCCAGTTCCCGCTATCCGAGCGTCAGCAACGGCTGGCAGACCTGCTTGAACCGGTGCCTGCCAACGCGCCGATCATGCTCACGCAGATGCTGGATGTTGCAAGCGATACTGAAGGAGAGTCCGCATGGACCGAAGCCTGTCGCCTGAGTCTTGAAGGCCTGATATGCAAGAAATCGGATTCGCCCTACGTTTCGGGCCGCAGCAAGACATGGTTGAAGCTCAAGTGCCGCCCACACCAGGAGTTCGTGGTGGGAGGCTACTCCGCGCCGTCCGGATCGCGCTCGCATTTTGGTTCCTTGCTGGTGGGATTGCGCGACGGCAAACGGCTGAGCTATGCGGGACGTGTTGGCACGGGTTTCAATCAGCAAGCCCTGGAACAGATGCATGACAAACTCAAGCCGCTTCACCGCAAAACCAGCCCTTTTACCGGCCCCGTCGAATCCAATGGGCGGTATGGAAGGGGGAACAACGACATTCAGTGGGTGACACCAAAGCTGATTGTGGAAGTAGACTACGCCGATCGCACAGACGACGGGCTTCTTCGGCAAGCATCCTTTCGGGGGCTGCGTGAAGATAAACCAGCCTCGGCAGTGACCGGCGAGGAAATGGCGTCCATCGAGACTGTTGAAGCCGATGCCAACGCAGACAAGCGCGTCGACGGCAAGAACTCAAGGGGCAAGTCGAAGGCGAGCCGCTCCGCAATGGGTGGCCCGGTTAGCGTCGAAGATGTAAAGGTCACTCATCCCGACCGCATCATCTACACAAAGCCGGATCGCAGCAAACTGGATCTTGTCACTTATTATGCCGAGGCTTGCGAATGGATACTGCCCCATCTGAAGAGTCGGCGCATTGCCCTGCTACGCTGCCCCCAAGGCACCAACCAGACCTGTTTTTTTCAGAAACACCTGCGTGGCAAGCTGCCCCCAGGTGTCGCTCTGGACGACGAACAAATCGTTGTCGAGAATGAACGGGGCCTGCTAGAACTCGTCCAGTACGGTGTCATCGAGTTTCACACCTGGGGCTCATCGCTGCCCAAGCCAGAAAACCCTGATCGCATTACGCTGGATCTGGATCCCGATCCCGACATTCCGTGGGCCGATGTTGTCGTTGCCGCTCGTCTGGTACAACGCCTCATGGAAGATGCCGGCCTGACGCCATTTCTCAAGACCACGGGTGGAAAAGGATTGCACTTGGTGGCTCCCATCAAGCCCTCCCATCCCTGGGACACCGTCAAGGAATTTTCGCGCGCATTGGCAGCCTATCTGGCCCGGGAAGCTCCCAACCAATTCACGGCCAGCGTTTCAAAGGCGAGGCGAAAAGGCGTGGTTTTCGTGGATTATCTGCGCAATGGCAGAGGCGCCACGGCAATCGCTGCCTTCTCGGCCCGAGCGCGCCAGGGCGCACCGGTATCCATGCCGGTAGCTTGGGAGGAGCTGGACCCAAAGAAGGATATGCGTGCGTCGTACTTCAACATACAGAACGCCCTGAAGCATCGCCGCATGCAGGGACTGGACCCCTGGCAAGCGTACGCTTCAAGCCAAAAAACGCTTCGTCTGGCTTTTCGCAAAGAGTTGAAAGGGTGACGATCCGCTCTGGGCATTGCAGCCCACTTGTCTCCAGTGTCCCCACCAACATGGAGCCGGCGGCCCGGCCCCCTTGCTGGCTCTCAGTCCGATTTTTCGCGATCTTCCATACCTCCGGGATCTCGCACGTCTTCGTCAGTGATGCCCGGAGGCAGGAGGTTCCAATCCGCCCCCTGCCTGTTGGGATCGGCGGGATGATTTCCGACCGTGCGCTTTTGATTGTTGGTTTCCTGCGCTTCTTGCCTATCTGGCTTGGCCAGCCTGTCGGGACTGCGCATGGACTCGGGTGACCCGCCGGAATTCGACGTACGCGACCCTTGTTCACGTGCCAGTTTTTCGCTGGCGGGCTTTTTTTCATTCAACTGGCGCTCGCCGGCATCAGAGTCTGGGTTGTGAATCGTCATGTTTACCTCCTGGAACTGTCGGAGGACATGCACTTGCCTAACAGCAGGCCGATGACGCCGGCGACACAAACCGCCTTCCAGGCATGTTCATGAACGCATTGATCGGTAGCGCGAGACACAGCGTGATAACTCTCTTTAAGGGAGTGACCGTAGTTTCCGGCTTCCTGGCGCGCCACGTCGAGCTGCTTCTTCAACCGCTCGCGAGCCGCCTCGACTTCTGATCCGCCATAACTAGCTGTAGTGCGGAGAAGTTCATCCGCGCTGCTGATCAGATCACGCAGATTGGCTACGACTTCATCGCGCTTTTCCAGGACGTCTTCGCGTTGTGGGTTTCGGGCCATGATTGCTCCTTGTTTGCCTGAACTGCCCGGTATGAGCAGCCATCAGGGTAAACAGCAGCAATCCGTATGCCGGTCGACAGAGATCCGGAACCGCTCGACTGGGAACTGTCGATTCCGGACGTGTAGCCCCGATCGGAATGCAGGAAAGGATCGGGCCTGCCCGCAAGGCAGACCTAAACCCGATCGCGCTGGTGAGGCGTAGTGAGATCCAGCTGCGGCCCTGCAGGTACGATGCCGGTGGGGTTGATCTGGGTATGGCTACGATAGTAATGGCCTTTGATGTGCCGCATGTTCACCGTGGGGGCCACACCCGGGTATTGGTAGAGCTCGCGCGTGTATCCCCACAATGCAGGAAAATCAACAATACGCTTGTAGTTACACTTGAAATGGCTGTAATAGACCGGATCAAAGCGCAACAAGGTGGTGAATAATCGCCAGTCAGCCTCGGTCAACGTGTTGCCTGCAAGATAACGCTGCTTCAATAACCGCCGTTCCACCTGTTCAAGTGCGTCGAAAAGCTCGTTGACCGCCTGCTCGTAGGCCTCCTGAGTTGTCGCAAATCCGGCTTTGTACACACCGTTATTGATCTTGTCGTAGACAAGCGCATTGATCTCGTCAATGTCGGCCCGTAGCGATTCCGGATAGTAATCACCGGGCGCTGCACCAATCGAGTCGAACGCACTGTTGAACATGCGTATGATTTCTGAAGACTCGTTACTGACTATGGTGCGACGCTGCGTATCCCATAGCACCGGAACCGTCACTCGCCCCGTGTAGGCGGGCTGCGCCAGGGTATAGAGCTGGTGAAGGAAACTTGCATGATTGACATGGTCGGGGATTACGCCCTCATCCGGGGTGAAGGTCCAGCCGTCGCGCCCCATCAGGGGGTTAACCACAGACAGGCCAATCATGGGATCGAGCTTTTTGATCGCACGGAAGATCAGGCAGCGATGCGCCCACGGACAAGCAAGCGAGACATACAGGTGATAACGGCCTGCCTCGGCCTTGAAGCCACTCTGGCCGGTAGGCCCGGCCGACCCGTCTGCCGTGATCCAATTGCGGAACTGCGCTTCGCTACGAACAAATCGCCCGCCCGTGCGTTTGGTGTCATACCATTGATCGGTCCATTGTCCATCTACCAGTAAGCCCATGGATCACCTATTGTCAGAAATATCGAAACCCGATAGCTCCTCGAGGATGGGGCAATCGGGACGGTCGTCGCCCTGGCAGCAATTTGCCAGAACCTGCAACTGGTCTCGAATGGACTGAAGTTTGGCGATGTCCTGGTCGAGCTCGGCAATGTACTGATGAGCCAGCCGCTTCACATCGTGGCTCTTCCGGTCTTTGTCCTTCCAGAGGCCAATCAGGGTTCGGATTCTATCCAGCGAAAAGCCAAGATCACGTGCCCGTTTGATAAAACGGAGTGTCTGAACCTCGGTTTCTCCGTATTGACGATAGCCCGAAGGAGACCTTTGGGCCGCCGGCATCAGACCCACGCTTTCATAGTAGCGTATCATTTTCGCCGTAACTCCCGAAGCCTCGGCTGCCTGTCCTATATTCATAAAAGCACCTCCGCTTCAATATTCCCGAGACATGAACTCTTCACTAACCTTACCACGAGGTAAAGGTTAATCTTGCGACCTCTTGCGCAAAGCCTGGAGAACTCTTTAAGGTGCGCCCGTTTTCGTATATAAAGCTGAATATGAAAAAGTTGGTATTTGCTCGCATTTCCATGCGCTGAAATCCAGCACACGATTATTCGAAAACTGTCCTCGGGAAGAGACATGAAAATAGCAACGTTAATCCTTGCGTTAGCCGGCATGACAGTGTTGACGGCATGCCAGACACCCTCCAACGGCCAGGCCCGAAACTCCGAATTCAACTGTATTGCCGGTACGGTAGGCGGCGCGATTGTCGGCGGCTTGCTCGGCAGCACTATCGGAGGTGGAACGGGTCGAACCGCCGCTACTGCGGTAGGAATCGGTGCGGGCGGTTATCTTGGAAATCGGATGGGATGCAAATAATGAAAAAGAGCCATTTACTGCCTTTGGCGCTTACGATGGGCATGTCGCTGGCGCTGGCTGGTACCGTACATGCCCAGGCCACCCCACAGGTCGAGCTGACACCAGAACACTTCAAGCAGCTTGATCGGAACGGAGACGGAGGCGTGAGCCGCGACGAATACGAAGCATTCATGCGCGAATCGTTCAACAAGCTGGATACCGACGGCAACAAGCGTCTGAGCAAGGCCGAAGCCAGTGCCGTCCTGAGCGCCGAGCAATTTGATGCGGTAGACGCGAACAACGATGGCGAACTTACGCTTGATGAATTCATAGCACATACCATGCGCGACTTCGACCGACATGATTATGACGGTGATGGCGTGCTTCAGCCCTAGCATGGCAACCTGACCGCGCCAAGGGGCGGCTCGCTGATTCCCAAGTAGAGGGCCGTCACCGGTGCCTTACCGGAGAATCAGCATGAGCCGCAAGAAAGCCTCTGAGTTTCACCCTGCCGTTCTGAAGCTGTTCGATCAATATGTTCATGGCACCCTGACTCGTCGAGGGTTCTTGAGGCAGGCCTCCCGCTACGCCGTAGGAGGAATCACGGCAACAGCGTTGCTGGACAGCCTGACCCCCAACTTTGCCTGGGCCATACAGGTAGAGGAGTCTGACAGCCGTATCCGTGCAAGCCGGGTCGAATACCCTTCGCCGAGCGGCAGCGCGACCATGCAGGGATATCTGGTTCTGCCCTCTGGGGGTGCCGAGAAGTTGCCGGCAGTCGTGGTGTATCACGAGAACCGTGGTCTGAACCCGTATATCGAGGACGTGGCCCGCCGACTCGCACTCGAAGGCTATATGGCATTTGCCCCGGATGCTCTGGCGCCTCACGGCGGCTACCCGGGCGACGAGGACAAAGCGCGGGCGATGTTCGCAGAGCTGGATCAGGGCAAGACGCACGAAGACCTGTTCGCTGCGGCAGATTTCATCAAGAATCATCCGCGGTGCAATGGACGCTACGGCGCCGTCGGTTTTTGTTATGGCGGCGGAGTGGTCAACAAGCTGGCCGCCCGCCACACCGATCTGGCGGCTGCCGTTCCCTTCTACGGTCCGGCACCCACCGCAAACGACGCACTCAAGGTTTCGTCACCGTTGCTGCTTCATTTTGCCGGCAACGATGACCG
Organism: Pusillimonas sp.; assembly: GCF_029263785.1. Classification (GTDB taxonomy): domain Bacteria; phylum Pseudomonadota; class Gammaproteobacteria; order Burkholderiales; family Burkholderiaceae_B; genus Pusillimonas. The sequence goes on from NZ_JAJUFE010000007.1 coordinate 44,626, forward strand.
AGTCAATGCCGGCTGGCCAGCCTTTGAAGAAATTCTGAAAACAAACAATGTGGATTACCAGGCCTACTTTTACGATGGCACCCAGCATGGTTTCCACAACGACACGACGCCCAGGTATGACGAGGATGCGGCCAGGCTGGCCTGGCAACGAACGCTTGAGTTCTTCAAGAAACATCTGACGTCCTGATCGGGCATCAGGCAATCAGGGACGGCGATGCGCACCCGGCCTCAGGAGATCTGCTCGATAACAGGTTCAGGCGGCCCGGACCAGGTCAGACTATAGGCTGGGCCACGCCTGACATTACCTACCAGTGCGGGCCGGAAACAGGCCAGGTTCGTTCCGGCCGGGCGGCGTACGCTGGGATAGACCACGCCCATCGAGCCGGCGTCGAGCAGCCGCTGCGCAAGCTCTTGCGAAGTGACATAGCTGAAAGGATCGAGGCACCCGGCATAAAGCGGTGCGTCGCGCAGGTCGTGGAACTCGGCGCTGAAGTCGGCCAGCAGCGCCTGGTAGCTGACGCTATCGTGAAAATAGTCGATCTCGGCGTATTCGACCGTTTTATGAAACACGATTTCGGCCAACGCGGTTTGCACGTCGAAAGCGCAATACCAGGCGCCCCGTTCGCCGGTGTTGAAACGGCTGCCCTCGGGCCTGGGATACGTGAAGGCGGCGTTGACAATGCGAAAATTCGGCACGCCAAAGACGAGCTCATCTATTCCGATGCCGGCCAGGCCGCCGCGCTCGGCGCGCAAGCGCTGGTTGGTGGCGTTATCAAGAACAAACAGGTCAGCAAGATGATCGGCACTTTCGGACAAAGCGGCCAGAACCGAATCTTCCTGATCGGCAAAGCGGGACGGAAGCAGCCGGTAAGTATCGAGCTGGCGTACCAACGCTGTGGGCGGCAGCGCTGGCACGAGCTAAACACCTCCGCGCCTGGCGTCGAGCAACTGCCTGACGGCCTGCATGGCCAGCAGCCCCCCTTCCATCATGTAGGCCAGGGGCGTGCGCCCGCCAAACAACACATTGCGATTAGGCATGTGTACCCATTTGTCGGCGAGGTCGTCGCCATAAAGAATATGAAGGGATTTATAGATGCCCAGCAGGTACGAAATGCGCGTGAGCCTGTCGACTTCGAGGACTCGCTGAGGGTTTTTTTTCCACTCGTAATACGAGCTGCTGGAGACCCCGCCCAAAAGCACGCACGCGTCCTCGTCTCGCAGATTCCAGGCTTGTGCGAGCTTGAAAAAACCCTTTAAGGCGGAACCAGACAGACGCTGGCGCACAGACCTGGCGTTGAGGTCGACGATGGGCGCGGGCTCGAAGCGGCTATAGGGGTAAGCGAAGGCGGCTGTCATGGTTTTCTCCGGTTGCGGTTATTTTATCCTCCAAAACCGGAAAAATCCACCTTTTCAGTGGCTTATAGCTCAAGACAGCATCGGCCAGCACCAAGGTTCTGGAGTTCGATCTGATGCACCCATCACTTCGAGACTACGCCGCGGGCATCGACTCGAAGATCACCGAAGCAAACCAACATTGTGGTGCCGCCTTGGCCACCCGCTCTGCAAAGTGGCTACAGGATCTCGTCCACCGATTCAATCGGTCGGGCCAGACGCGTACCTTTTTCTGTGACTACAAAAGGCCGGTTGATAAGAATGGGGTTGGCTGCCATGGCGTCCAGCAGCTCTTCGTCGGTGGCGTCCTGCAAGCCCAGTTCGGAATACACCGCCTCTTTTGTACGAATGGCCTGACGTGGCGACAAACCCGCATCGCGAATCAATGTTGCAAGCTGATCGCGGGTCGGAGGTGTCTTGAGGTACTCAATGACTTCGGGCTGACGACCGGCGTCGATCAATTTTTGAAGCGTGTTGCGAGAGGTACTGCATCGCGGGTTGTGGTAGATGGTGGTCATTGCCTATGTACTCCGTATGAAAACCACTGCAAAGTATTGCAGTGATTCTATACGAGCAGGAATATTGCATTCTTGCGCCGCGCTGTAATACCCTATTTCGGTCCTGCGGACTTCAACAATTAAAGCTTAAAACAAATACACCGGAGACAAGAATGGAGCTGACGCTGTTGATCGAGCTGGCGCTGAACGGGCTCCAGTTCGGCCTCATGCTGTTCTTGCTGGCGGCGGGCCTGACGCTCGTCTTCGGCATCATGGATTTCATCAACCTTGCCCACGGTTCCCTTTACATGCTGGGCGCGTATTTCGCTGCGTCTTTTGTCATGGCTACCGATTCGTTCTGGCTGGGTTTGTTGCTGGCGGTGGCAGCAACCATGGTGGCGGGGGTCATCCTCGAAGTTCTGGTCTTTCGAAGGCTGTACCAGCGCAACCACATGTCCCAGGTGTTGGCCACCTTCGCACTGATACTGATTTTCAATGAAGGCGCACGTATGGTGTGGGGCGAACAGCCCCTGCGCCTCAACACCCCTGCCCTGCTCTCGGAGCCCGTCCAGATAATGCCGGGCTTTTATTACTCATCGTTCCGTCTGTTCATCATTGTCACGGGGCTGGCCGTTGCAGCGGCCCTATATGTGCTGGTTACCAAAACGCGGGTGGGCATGCGGGTTCGCGCCGGCGCCTCGAACCGCGAAATGGCAACCGCCATGGGCGTAAACATAAAAACCATATTCACATTGCTCTTTGCCTTCGGTGCCGCGCTGTGCGCCATTGCAGGTGCCTTGCTGGGAACGATATTGTCGGTTCAGGTAGGCATGGGCGAGAGCATATTGATACTGGCTTTCGTGGTGATTGTGGTGGGTGGAATCGGCTCCATTCGCGGTGCACTCATCGGCTCAATACTTGTCGGCTGCGTAGACACCATCAGCCGGACGCTGCTGCCTTCAATGTTGCACGCAGTCATGCCGCCAGCTGTGGCGTCAAGTCTGGGGCCGGCGCTGGCTTCAATACTGATCTATCTCCTTATGGCCGCAGTGCTGTTCTTCAAGCCAGAAGGCCTGTTCCCTGCCCGCAGCTAAGGAGCCACCATGCACAGTACTTTGCACCACCGTCTGTCAGGTCCCTGGATGGCTGTCCTGCTGGTCCTGCTTTTCGCCTTCCCACCCGTGGCCACATTCTTCGGCCAGGATTTCTACATCAGTTTTGGCTCTCGCCTGATCATCTTCGCCCTGGTTGCCTCCAGCCTCAATCTCATCCTGGGCTTTGGCGGCATGGTCAGTCTGGGTCATGCCGCCTATTTTGGGGCCGGGGCCTACGTGGTGGCCATACTCATGTATCACGACATTGCGTCGGCATGGATCAGCTGGCCCGCCGCCGTGTTATTGGGCGCAGCACTGGCCTTCCTGATCGGACTTGTCTGCCTGCGCACACGAGGCGTGTATTTCATCATGATCACCCTGGCCTTTGCGCAAATGACCTATTACATCTTTGTATCGCTACGAAGCTACGGGGGTGACGACGGGCTGGCCATTACAAGACGGTCTTCCTTCGTTCTGGATCTGGCTTCCGACACGGTCTTTTACTATGTCTGCCTGGTCCTGACGGTGCTGGTACTCTTTTTCATGCATCGCCTCATCAATGCCAGGTTCGGTCGCGTGTTGCAGGGCATACGCGAAAACGAAACACGCATGCTGGCCATTGGATACCCGGTGTTTCGTTACAAGCTGGTTGCCTTCGTGATAGCGGGCGCCATAGCCGCACTCGGAGGCGCACTGTTCGCCAACCAGAACTACATGGCCAGTCCCAGCCAATTGCACTGGATGCAATCGGGCACACTGATGGTCATGGTACTGGTGGGTGGGCTGGGATACTTCTTTGGCGGGGTCATCGGCGCCGTGACCTTGCTCTTGCTCGAAGAAATACTCATGGCGTACACCACCCACTGGGCCTTTTACCTTGGCTTCATCCTGCTGGCCATTGTGCTGTTCCTGCCCAACGGATTGGCCAGCCTTACCTTGCGCAGAACCGAAGGCGCTACCGGAGTCAGGTCATGACAGCACCACTACTCGAGTTACGTGGTCTGGTGCGTCGCTACGGCGGCATCCTGGCCACCGATCACCTCGACCTGACGGTTATCGAAGGCGAAACCCATGCCATCATCGGCCCGAACGGCGCCGGCAAGACCACCCTTATCCAGCAAATCTCCGGCGGCCTCAGCCCCGACGAGGGCAACATCATTTTTCAGGGCAAAGACATCACGCATCTTCCCATGAACCAGCGTGTTCATCGGGGCCTTGCACGCTCTTACCAAATTACCAACATCTTTCGTCAATGCACCGTCCTGGATAACCTTGCTTTGGCGGTTCAGGCAAGGTCGGGTTCCAGCATGCGGTTCTGGCGACCGGCAATGTCAGAATCTCGGGTCATTGACGAAGCGCGCGCCCTGGCCGATAAAATCGGTCTTGGCGGACGCCTTGACACCTTGTCGGGAAACCTGGCCCACGGGGAGCAGCGCCTGCTTGAAGTCGGGCTGGCCCTTGCAACACGTCCCCGTCTGTTGCTGCTCGATGAGCCCATGGCAGGCATGGGCCCCAAAGAGTCTCGCAGTCTGATGCCGCTCGTGCAATCGCTTAGCGAAGAACTGTCTGTACTGCTCGTCGAGCACGACATGGAGACCGTGTTCCAGTTGGCCGATCGCATCTCGGTACTGGTATCGGGCAGAGTCATCGCCACGGGCACCCCAGACGAAATTCGCCACAACGCCGAAGTACGCAAGGCCTATTTGGGCGATGAGGTCAGCGCATGAAACCTTTGCTCGAAGTCCACGCCATTGAAACCGCCTATGGCAGCAGCCAGATACTGTTTGGCATCGACCTGACCATCCAGGCGGGGCAGACAGCCACGCTGCTGGGACGTAACGGAATGGGGAAAACAACCACTGTGCGTTCCGTACTTGGTCTGACACCCATCCGTAGTGGGACAATCCGCTTCGACGGACACGACATCGGGCGCTGGAGCGCTGATCGCATTGCACGTCTTGGCGTTGCAGTAGTTCCCGAAGGCAGGCATATCTTCCCCAACCTGTCGGTCCGCGAAAATCTTGTCGCCTTTGCTTGCAACCGCAGTGGAACCGATCAACCCTGGACACTCGAACGCGTGTTTGCGCTGTTTCCGCGTTTGCGCGAACGCGCAAACAACATGGGCAATCAGCTTTCCGGAGGCGAACAGCAGATGCTGGCCATTGGGCGCGCCCTGATGACCAACCCAAAACTGCTTATTCTTGATGAAGCGACCGAAGGGCTGGCCCCCCTGATTCGCGAAGAGATCTGGCAATGCCTGAACCAGCTTCGCAATATGGGGCAAACAACCCTGGTCATAGACAAATACGTTCAAAGGCTTATCGAGCTGGCCGACCAGCACACCATCATCGAGCGCGGCCAGGTGGTATGGAACGGAAGCTCGGATACCTTGCGACAGTCGCCTGAAATCTGGGAACGCTACGTGGGCGTTTGACCCACACCAGCCAGGCAGGCCCGCCCCCCAGCAACTGCCATCCCTATGCCTGCAAGGTTTCCAGGGGCGTGCGCCCGTAACGCTCTCGATATCGGGTGCAGAAACGGCCCAGATGCGTGAAACCCCAGCGCAGTGCGACATCCGTCACTCGGGTACCCGGTGGTGCTTGCGTCAGGTCGATATGTGCTCGCTGCATGCGTTGCTCTCGCACGTAGGCCATCGGCGACAGGCCATGGTGCTCTTTGAACGCGGCACAAAGACCCCGCACGCTCGAGCCGCTGGCCTGAGCGATACGGCCAAGGTCGAGGGGGTCCTGCAAATGAGCGATGATGAATTCCTCGGCCAGCCTCACATTGCGGCGAGAGGCGCCACTACGCTTTTGCAACAGCTCGGAATAGTTATGTCGCTGACAGAGCAGCAAGTGCTGAATCAGGGTTTCTTCCTGTGCATGGACCCACTTGCCTGGCGGACGGTTCTCTGTAAGCTGGAACCAGCAGAGCAAGGCGCTGATCTGATGCTGCCACGAGCGTCCGTGCGGGGTATCCAGGGCGAACTCGGGGCAAAACTCTACCGGCTTGTCCAGCCGCGCTCCCAGGAGGTTGCTGCACGACGCCTCAATCCGCTCTCGCGGTATCTTGAGCAGTAGCTGCTCACAGCCCTCGCTCCAGTCCAGACGTATCGGAAGAGTGGGCGATATCAGCGCCCCCATACGCGAATCGGCAGCCACTATCGAATCGCCTACAGAGATCTGCGCCGAACCGTGCAGGGGCACCTGAAAAAGCAGGAAACGCCGTAGTTCGCCAGGTGCAATGTGAACGGCCGCGCCATAGCGCAGCAACAAAAGCGAGACCTCTCCCAATTGCAGACACCGTAAAAAGGAATCGACCTTGCCGGAGCGCCAGACCAGATCGTGTTCTTTCAGCGCGCCCGTAGTGGCCAGCTTGGCCTCTTGGGGGTCTGTGGATGCAAACAGGGGTGACGCATTGTACAGCGGAGTCAAGCCCGATTTAAACCAAGGTTCCATCGTACGGCCCTCATAAGCGGTAAATGCACAGGCAAATGTTGCACGAGCTGGCTCAAATTTGCCAGAAAAGGATAGCCGCGCCAATTCAACCTACACATCATATAAGGAAGCTCTGCACTTCGGAACTGCCTTAGATCAGGGCTTTCCACAGTACAACTGCATAAAAATACGGAGACAACGCATATGAAACCCGCCTCGTTCAAGCTTGGCCTGCTCGCTGCTGCGTGTGCAGCCGCACTAACCCTCTCGCCGGCCCATGCCGCGGATTCCATCAAGGTAGGCTTCCTGTCGACTCTTTCGGGACCGGGCGGCGCCCTGGGAATCGATATCCGCGACGGCTTTCAACTGGCACTAAAGCATGCCGGGGGCAAGCTTGGCGACCTGGACACCGAAGTCATCGTCGTCGACGATCAACAAAAGGCCGATATTGGCCGGCAGGCTACCGACCGGCTTATCAAGCGTGACCGCGTCGACGTCATGACCGGAATGGTGTTTTCAAATGTCCTTTTACCACTGATGCCCAGCATCCTGTCCAGTGACACGATCTATATCTCGACCAACACTGGTCCGGCCGATTACGCCGGCAAGGACTGCAATCCGAATTTCTTTGTGGTCTCTTGGCAAAACGAAGACATTCCCGCAGCCATGGGCAGATATGTCACCGAACAAAAGCACAAGAGCGTTTTCCTGATTGCACCCAATTACCCTGGGGGACGCGAGTCTATCGGTGGTTTCAAGCGTCTGTACAAAGGCGAGATCGCTGACGAAGTCTACGTCAAGCTTGGCCAGCTTGATTTTTCGGCAGAGCTTGCCCAGGCTCGCGCATCGGGTGCCGATTCCGTGTTCTTCTTCCTTCCCGGGGGCATGGGAATCAGCTTCATCAAGCAGCTCGAAAGCTCCGGCCTATCCAAGAACATGAAGATCTATATGCCGGGATTCTCGGGCGACCAGGACACCATCAAGGCTGTCGGTGACCCCATGGTGGGCACCTTCAACTCTTCGCAATGGTCACCTGATCTGGACAACCCGCAGAACAAGAAGTTTGTGGCCGATTTCGAAAAGGAATACGGACGCATCCCCACGCTGTACGCGTCGCAGGGCTACGACGCCGCCATGTTGCTCGATGCAGCCGTACGAGATGTCAAGGGCAAGATCGAAGACAAAGACGCGTTCCGCCAGGCACTGCGAGCCGCAAATTTCAAATCGGTGCGCGGCGATTTCAAGTTCAACACCAATCAGTACCCCATCCAGGATTACTACCTGCGAGAAGTCATCAAGGACGACCAGGGCCGCATCACCAACAAAGTCGTAAGCACCATTCTGGAGGACTATCAAGACCCGTTCGCCGCCGAATGCAAGATGGGTCAGTCATAGGCAGTCAAAAGCAGGAGCATCACCATGTCGTACAGCAACGAACGCATCGCCGAACTCGTCCGGCCCGACAGCGTCCACAAGTCGGTCTACACTGACCCCGAGCTGTTCGAGCTGGAAATGGACCGGATCTATGGTCGTGCCTGGATTTACGCAGGGCATGAAAGCCAGGTGCCGAATGTGGGCGATTATCACACTACCCTCATCGGCAACCAGGATGTCATCATGGTACGTGGCACCGACAACAAGGTCCATGTGCTTTACAACCGCTGCCCGCACAAAGGTGCCATGCTTGTGGCGCGCGGAAGTGGCAACGCGGGCAAGTTCTTCAGATGTCCGTACCATGCCTGGACATTCAAGCTTGATGGCAACCACCTTGCTGCGCCAATCCGCCGGGGTTTCGAAGGGACCACCTTTGATCCGGCCTCACCCGAGTTCTCGATGCGGCCGCTTGCCCGTGTCGAAAGCTACCGTGGGTTCGTGTTTGTCAGCCAGGCCGCCGAGGGCCCCGCCCTGCTTGATTTCCTCGGCGGGGTGCGTTCTTCCATCGACAACCTTTGCGATCGCTCACCCTTGGGCGAAGTCGAAGTGGCCGGCGGGTCGTTCAAGGTCATGCAACCTTCCAACTGGAAGGTCTTCTACGAAAACCTGCACGACACCATGCATGCCAATGTCACGCACGAATCATCGTATTCGTCGGCCCGCAAGCAAGCCGAAGCGTTTGACAAGATGCCCCTTGAGCTGCACATCATGGATGGCAACGGCGAACCCTACGAATTCTGGGAAAAGCTCTCGCTGGTCGCATTTGATTACGGCCATGGCTATATGGAAGGCATTTTCAACCCGGGCGCCATCGATACCGATCCCGTCACGCGAGCCCATTACGAATCTCTGGTCGAGGCATACGGCAAGGAGCGCGCGCTGGCCATCCTCGGAGAAAACCGCCACAACACCATCATCTATGGCAGCGGATCCCCGCACACCGTCTTTCAGCAGTTCAGGGTCATCCGCCCCATTGCAGTAGACCGTACCATGGTCGAGATCCAGGTCTTCAAGTTGAAAGGTGCTCCGGAAGCAATCTTCAAGCGGGGCCTCATGTACGCCAATCTGATCAATTCGCCTTCGTCCAACGTCATGCCCGACGACCTCGAGCTGTATGGTCGTTGCCAGCAGGGAAACACCACACATGGTGGGGACTGGGTAAGCCAGCACCGCTATGCAGGTACCGACAGGCCGATTGAAGGTGGCATGACCTCCATCAACGGCACCAGCGAATTACCGATGCGCAACCAGTTCAAGGCCTGGAAGCAATACATGCTTGGCCAGGTCTGATCCGATTGCAGCAAGGAGTATTTCATTATGCTATTTGATATCGATCTTGACGTTTCTGCGGTCCCGGCCAAGGACGTTACCGTTCCGCTCGAAACCTATCATCGCATCCAGCAATTCATCTACCACGAGGCGCGCCTGCTGGACGAGCGCCAGTGGCAGGCCTGGCTCGATCTCTGGACCGATGACGGCATGTACTGGATTCCCCAGCAACATGACCAGAACAGCCCTTTTGACCACATTTCGCTGTGCTGGGATAACGGCATGTTGCGGGAGTTGCGCCTGCGTACCCTGGACCATCCGCGCAATTGGGCGCAGCAGCCCATCACTCATGCTACCCGCGTGGTCGGCAACGTCATGGTAGACGGCACCGATCCAGACGGCTGCCTTATCGTTCGCTCCGCCTTTCATATGACCGAGTGGCGCAAGGATCAACCACGGCATATGGCCGGGTCTTACATCCATAAACTGGTAACCCACGAAGACAGTTGGCGCATCAGGCTGAAGCAGGTGAACCTCGTCAACTGCGATGCGGTCCATAGTGCCATTCAGGTCTACATATGACCGAGGCACACTACGGGGACACCGCCGTATTGGCCCTGCATTATCAAAACGATGTGCTTCATCCCGAAGGCGTCATTCGTGTCGGCATCGATGCAAACAGCCCTGAACGGGACCGGCTAATCGCTACTGCCGAAGCCCTGCTCGAGCGGGCCCGGTCACGAGAAATGCCAATTGTGCACGTTCGGGTCGCCTACCGGCCAGACGGTGCCGACATCATCCGCAATGCACCCATATTTCGCAATGTCGCTGCCCAGGGAGCAGTACAGGACGGCACCTGGGGTGCCGAGTTTTATTCCAGTCTTGCGCCCCATTACACCAGCCAACGTGAATTTGTTGTCAAGCACTCGCGCATCAATGCTTTTTTTGGGTCGCAACTGGAAGAAATCCTGCGGGTATTGGGTGTTTCCCGCTTGCTCGTAGCCGGGGTGGCCACGCATTCGGTCGTCGAAAGCACGGTTCGGCATGCCGTGGATATGGGCTTCGAGGTCGACGTCGCTGCCGACGCCTGCTCTGCGGCCGATCTTTCCGTACACCGCGCGTCCTTGCACAGCATGAGCCTGATTGCGCGCATCCTGAGCTCCGCCGACCTGGCGCAGGCCTATCCAACGGAATGAAACCTCGTTAACCCGTATTAATTCAACAAGCTGCCAGGCATACTCATGACCGACTCCCGCCCTCTCGTTGATCTGACAGGCAAAACCGCCATCATTACCGGAAGTACACAAGGTCTGGGCGCAGATATTGCCAGAGTATTGGCCCGCTGCGGAGCCGCGGTAACCATCGTGGGGCGCAACGCCGACAAGGGCAATGAACTCGTGGAATCGCTGCACATCCAGGGGGCCAAGGCCCTGTACAGCTGCACCGATATCCAGCAAGACGAAGACATCGACGCCTGCCTGCGAAAGACGCTGGAAACTTTCGGACGTCTCGATATCCTCGTCAACAACGCATGCATCTACGAAGATGCCGGCCTCGCATCCACGCGCGAGCAGTGGCACCACACCTTGGGGGTCAACCTGATCTCTGCAGCCATCTTCACGCAAAAAGCCTGTGCGCTGATGAAGCCGGGCAGCGTGGTCATCAACCTGGGAAGTACCGGGGGCAAGTTCGGCGCAGCGGGTCGAGCCCTATATCCCGCGTCAAAAGCCGCCATGCTCCAATTCACCAAAAACCTCGCTGTCACGCTCGCACCCGACGGCATCCGCGCTGTGGCGGTGTCCCCGGCATGGACATGGTCGCCCTCTGTAGAGCGGCTCAGCCAGGGCTCCCGCCCGGATGCCGATCGAGTAGGCGCAGCGCTCCACCCTTTGGGGCGGGTCGGACATGGAAGCGAAATAGGCAATGCCGTTGCTTTCCTTGCCAGCGATGCTGCCTCGTGGATCACCGGAGTCGATATTCCGGTCGATGGCGGCTTCTCGATTCTGGGACCCGACCAGGGACAACCACCCCGGCTATGGTTCGAACGCATTCTCAAGCAACAAAACTAGCTTATTGGGGTCACATTGCCCCCAGCCCACGCCGCTGGTAAAGTAAATAGTCGGCTCCCGTATGCGCAACGCCTGTTGCGCTTGGGCCTTTAAAGTTTTTTTGCGTGTGGGCATCATGAATTCGCTACATTCTTTTCAGGCCAGGTCGATTACCGGCGAACCCGTCGATCTTTCCAGCTATGCTGGCCAGGTTGCTTTAATTGTCAATGTAGCTTCCAAATGCGGCTATACCCCTCAATACGAAGGCCTTGAGGCGCTTTATCGCGACTACAAGGACCGCGGCTTTACCGTCTTGGCGTTTCCATGCAACCAGTTTGGCAACCAGGAACCCGGTAACAGTGTCGACATCCTCACCTTCTGCTCTACCGTCTATAAAGCCAGTTTTCCATTGTTCGAAAAAATCGAGGTAAACGGCCCGCATGCTCACCCGCTTTATAACTGGCTCAAAGAAGAAAAAAGCGGGGTGCTTGGTACCAAAGCGATCAAATGGAACTTCACAAAATTCCTGGTGGGTCGCGACGGCCAGGTCATAGAACGCTATGGCTCATCCACCACTCCCGACGAAATTCGCGCCGACATCGAAAAAGCGTTGGCTTAACCTTCAAGGAAACTCATGATCGATCTGTATTACTGGACCACCCCCAACGGACACAAAATCACCCTATTCCTTGAAGAAACCGGCTTGCAGTACAAGCTCATTCCGGTAAATATCGGCAAGGGCGACCAGTTCAAGCCAGAGTTTCTGAAAATCGCCCCCAATAACCGCATCCCGGCCATGGTCGACCACGATCCCGCGGGCGGCGGCGAACCCATTTCGGTTTTTGAGTCTGGCGCCATGCTGCTGTATCTGGCCGAAAAGACCGGGCGTTTTCTGCCGACAGACCTCCGTGGACGCACCGAGGTCTTGCAGTGGCTGTTCTGGCAGATGGGGGGCCTTGGCCCAATGGCCGGACAAAACCATCACTTCAATGGTTATGCGCCCGAAAAGATCCAGTACGCCATCGACCGATACGTGGGCGAGACAGGCCGCTTGTATGGCGTCCTGAACAAGCGCCTGGCCGATCGCGAATTTGTTGCGGGCACCGAATACTCTATCGCGGACATGGCCTGCTATCCGTGGATCGTATCGCACGAAAAACAAAGTCAGGATCTCAACGACTTCCCTAATCTGAAACGCTGGTTTGACACCATCGCCCAGCGCCCGGCAACCATCCGTGCGTATGAAATGGCCAAGACCATCAACAGCGGTCCCACCGTGCACGACGAAGAAGCCAGACGCATCCTGTTCGGCCAAAACGCCCAGACCGTCAGATAAGTACCCAGGCGCACACGATGAAAGAAATTCTCGCTACACGCCGCGCTGCAGGCCAAAGCCTGCATCCTGCCGCTAGCCGCGCGTCGCGCATCAGTATCCTGTTGGCGCTGTCGGCCGTACTGGCAGCCTGTGCCGGCGGCCCCCGCGACAATATCACCTTGATTCCGGCCGACCAGATCGAGCAGGAAAGCAGCAAGGACGGCCTTTTCACCCAGCCAATCAAGTACAAGCGCAGCAAGCCGGATTGCAAGGGTGAATGCCCACAAATCGAGGTGGATTCACTGGTTTTTCCGGGAGTACCTATCCTGACGGAACTGGTTGATCATGCTTTGGCCGTAATGACCGGCGTCAGCACCGACCATCCCCAGCCTTATGACACCATCGCCGAATACGAGGAATATTTCTGGAAAACCGCAGCGCCCCGCGACTCTACCGTATTCTCGGCGAAAGCCCGGTATCGCAGTCGCCTGCTGACTGTCATCGAGCTTAACACCTGGCAGTACTATACGGGGGCTGCTCACGGCATTTCGGCCACCCAGTTTCTAAACTGGGACAACGCTAACGGAAAGGTTCTTGGCATGGCTGACATCCTGCGACCGGGGGCCTACGACAAGTACGAACAGGCCTTGCGCGCTGCCCACAAGAGGTGGCTCGCCGGAAATCCCGATGCACAAAACGACCCCGTGGCGTATGACAGATTATGGCCATTTCAGGTAAGCGAAAACTTTGCACTGACCGACACGGGTCTGGTCGTCAAGTATGACTCGTACCAGTTGGCCCCATACTCACATGGGCAACCCGAACTGACGATTCCGTACAGCGAACTGCAAGACATCCTGAACCCGCGCTTTCTCCCCGGGTAACCAAAACTTCAATAGCCGGAATCCTCTCTTTCGAAACGGTCAAGATCGAAGTAACGCGAAGTTGAGCCGGCTTCTTCGCCCTGACCTTGCGCCGTAGAGGAGCTGTCCGGCGAAGGCTCAGCACGTTGCACAGCCTCGGGGACAGGATCTTTGCTGGTATCCAGGGTCTGCACATGACCGGGGTCAGAGGGCAGCGCTTGTGAACCCGATGCCGCCCGTGCAGCCCGGCTCTTCAGCACACGATCAGACAGATCATCCAGTTTTGCTGCCAGCTGGTTATGGTTCTTGCGTCGTGCCCAAAGAGCTGCATCTTCTCCACGCAAATTGCGTGCGGTGACGTCAGCCCCTGCCGCCAACAGTACACGGACGACGTCTTCACTACCCGCATAGGCTGCCATCATCAACGGTGAAGTGCCGTCAGGCGACGGCGCGTTGACCAGTGCCTTGTGTGAAAGAAGCAATTTGACTGTCTCGAGATGCCCTTTTGAAGCCGCGTAATGCAACGGCGTCCAGCCCAGCCGATTGACCTTCGCTCCTTTTGCAATCAGATCAGAGGCTCTTTTGGTTTCGCCTATGACTGCCAGGTACATCAGGGGCGTCTCGTCGTGACCATTGACGGCGTTGACATCGATCTGTCGATGCCTCACAAGCAGATCGTACACCTTCCATGCGCCTTCCTGGATGGCAAGCATCAGGGAGGGTTGGCCGTCCTTGTTTACCGCATTCGGGTCGTCGCCCAACGCCAGTTGGGTCCGAATCTGCTCCACCCGATCATTCGCAATGTCGACCCACCAATCCTTGGACACAGAGGCCGAAGCCACTTGAAAGGAGGCTGTCAACATGATGGCGGCAAACAAGGCACGAATAAACTTATTCATTGTTGTAAATCAATGAGTTAGAAAAGATTTCTAATTTAGATTATTTAAATTAAATTATTAAATAATCCACGTTAAATTAACTTCTTATCTTATTGAAAAGACTAAAAAAATTGTCTTTCGTTCGCTCTGCGATTTCTGCAACTGAAACGCCGCGCAACTCGGCAATTTTCTCGGCAACGTGTATGACCTTGGAGGGATCGTTAACTTTACCCCGAAACGGTACCGGAGCCAGGAAGGGAGAATCTGTTTCGATCAATAGCCGGTCCAGAGGTATTCGCGTGGCAACATCCTGCAGTTCTTGCGCCTTCTTGAATGTGACAATGCCAGACATGGATATATAGAAATTCATGTCCATCGCAGCTTCGGCGACTTCCCACGATTCGGTAAAGCAATGCATGACGCCGCCAAATTCGTCCGCCCCCTCTTCACGCATGATCCTTAGCGTGTCTTCGCTGGCTGACCTGGTATGAATGATAAGTGGCAAGCCGCTTTGACGGCTGGCCCGAATATGAACACGAAAACGCTCGCGTTGCCAGTCGAGAGGTTCAGAAAGCCGAAAATAATCCAGTCCCGTTTCGCCAATGGCCACAACTTTGGGATGTTCGGCCATTTCCGCCAGCTTCTCTGCGCTTGGAACGGGAGTGTCTTCGTAGTCCGGGTGGACGCCGACAGAAGCATACAAATTAGGGTGCGGAGCCACAAGCTCCATCAGACCCGGCCATTGCGGCATGTTTACACTGACCACCAGCGCATGGCTCACCTGATTTTGCTGCATGCGCGCCAGGATATCAGGCAGGTTCTGTGCCAGCTCAGGAAAATCAAGGTGACAATGTGAATCAACAAACATGTTCAAGCTACTTCATCAAATCAGGTGGGGCTGCAATCGTGAGCGACGCGTTGCAGCACAGTGTGGGTAAACAGCTTCGCACTTAATGGATGGCCGGCTACAGCACGCTGGGAACTCAGCCATTTTGCGGCTTCGGATAACCTTGAAGCGGATGCTCGGCGGGCAATCTTCTGAATCCTGGCCTGTTGGCCAGGGAAATACCGGACCGGTCCCTCGACAGCGGATAGAGACAGATCAACCATCATTCGTTGCAGAAAATCAATCCACAACGTTGGCGGCTGCTGTTCGAGCAAATCAGCCAGCGGTCCGATCTGAGGGCTCCGTCCACTAGCCAATACTTCCAGAAAGCGCTCCATCCATTCGGGGCACGCCTGAGTATTTGAATGGAAGCGTTCCAGCGCCAAGAGCGGCGCCCCGCCCGCCACCGCCAGCCACTGAGACGGGTCGGACAGCCCCTGCTCTTTCAACCAGGGCAGGCATTGAACAGGGTCGGGAATGGGCAATGGCAATCGACGGCAGCGCGAAACCAGCGTGGGCAGTATGCGGTCCGGGGCATCCGCCGTCAGCAAAAAGACCGTATGAGCGGGAGGCTCTTCCAGCACTTTCAAAAGTGCATTGGCAGAAATAAGGTTTAAAGACTCGGCCGGATACAGTACTGCCACGCGCCATCCGCCCCGGTGAGTGGCTGTATTGAACCAGTTGTGCAGTGCACGCAGCTGTTCAACGCGTATATCTTTTGAAGGCGCCGCTTTGGAAGACACTGCTTCGGTCGACTCTGCCACGGGGTCATCGCCCTCTGCTGCAGCTATCGCGTCAGGACGGATCCGGCGCAGGTCAGGATGGTTTCCTGATGCAACCCAGGCGCAAGCCGGGCAGTTGCCACAGGCCAGACCATCGATGGGAGCTTCACACAGCAAACTGGCGGCTGCGGCCAGGGCAAACCGGCGTTTTCCTATGCCGGCCAGGCCATGGATCAGCCAGGCATGTGCAAAACGATCCCGCTTCGACAGCCATTGGCGCGCAATAGTTTGCTGCCACGGCAGAAAACCGGCGGCTGAGCTCATGCCGTGCCCTCCAGCCGCCCCTTTCGCCACGCATGCTCCAGCTCTTCGGCTTGGGAAAACAGTTCGGCACGTACATGTTCAATCGCGCGGCTGGAATCGAGAATGCGGAATCGTTCGGGCTGCTGCCGCGCGCGCTCGTGGTATGCCGCGCGCGTGCGCTCAAAGAAATCGGCGCCTTCCTGTTCGAAGCGGTCTAGTTCCCGGCTGCGCGACAGCCGTTCACGTGCCACATCAAGAGGCACATCAAACAACCACGTTCGGTCCGGCTGAAGGTCGGGATGCAGCCACGCCTCAAGTGCCTCGACCTTATGTGTTCCCAGTTGCCTGCCTCCGCCCTGATAGGCGTAAGTTGCATCGGTAAAGCGATCACAGACCACCCACTTGCCGGCGGCCAGCGCGGGCTCAATTACCGTACGCAGGTGTTCACAACGCGATGCGAACATCAGCAGCGTTTCGGTTTCGAGCTGCATGGTTTGAGTAAGAACAATGTGTCGCAAGGTTTCGCCCAGTTCGGTACCACCGGGCTCTCGCGTGCAGACAACATCAAGCCCCCGTCCACGAAGATGGTTTACCAGACCTTCGACGTGGGTGCTTTTGCCTGCGCCGTCCAGCCCTTCAAGCGTCACGAAGCAGCCTCGTTGCGGAGCCATCAACGTCGTCCCAATATATATTTAGCGACGGCGCGATTGTGCGCCACCAGGGTTTCTGAGAACTCGCTCGTACCGTCCCCGCGCGACACAAAATAAAGATATTTGTGCTTTTCGGGGTGGAGAACAGCATGCAAGGAAGCCAGGCCGCTACTGGCGATGGGGGTCGGGGGCAGGCCGCCCCGTGTATACGTGTTCCAGGGCGTATCGGTTTGCAGATCGCGCTTTCGGATGCGTCCCGTGTAGGCGTCGCCCATGCCGTAGATTACTGTGGGGTCAGTCTGCAACGGCATTCGAATGCGAAGCCTGTTGATAAAGACACCGGCCACCCTGGCCCGATCAGCGCTATGACCGGTTTCTTTCTCGACAATCGACGCCAGAATCAATGCTTCATAGGGACTGGACAAGGGCAAATCTGCCTCGCGGTCAGCCCAGAGTTTTTCGAGCTGCTGCATTTGAGCGTGATACGCTCGCCGCAATATGTCGTAATCGCTGGTACCCGGCGTGAATACATAGGTGTCCGGATAGAAAAGACCCTCGGGATGCGACTGTTCAGCCCCCAGGCGCTGAAGAAGCTCTTCGTCGGACACGCCGTCGAGCGTTTGCCTGACATTGGAATCGGCGCGCAAGGCATCGCGGATCTGACGGTATGTCCACCCTTCGACAAGGGTCAGTCGCGTAAGCGTCATGTCGCCCTGCGCCATACGCTCAAGAAGTTGCCATGCGGTATCGCCCTTTTTGGCTTCGTAGGCACCCGCCTTGATCTGCCGGTCGAGTTTTGAAAAACGCGCCAAGGCGACAAAGGCCCGGTTATCGATCTGGATGCCTGCCTCGTTCATGGCCCGCGCAACGCTGTGCAGGGAACTGCCGGGTTCGACGAGATAGTCGACCCGATCAGCGTTCATGGGCACCGCCCGCTGCATCGCCCAATACCAGGCCCCCGCGCCGGCTGCAACAGCACCCAGAGCGACGATCAACACACTGTATAAGAGGAATAAACCAAATCTGATTTTCATGAACCTTAAAGTGTAGCCTAAGCCTCGGGCCGAGAGCCTGTCCGGGCCGCTTCTGGTTTGCCGTATGATAAACGGTAGTGTTCTCGAATTTTTGCCTTCTCTGCTTTAAGACTTGTGGCTTCTATGAATAATTCCCCTGCTTTCGCCCTTCTTCTTGACGATCTTGCCGTACTGCGGGCGTCGGGAGCCGATGCAGCTGACTTCCTGCACGGGCAACTCACCCAGGATATTGCCGGCCTGCCGCCCGGCCGCGCCCGCCTGGCGGCTTACTGCACGCCCAAGGGACGTGTACTGGCCACCCTGATCATCCTGCGGGATCCGGACAATGAAGAAAGCCTGCTCGCCCTGGTCAAGGCCGATATTGCGGCCCCCCTCGTCAAGCGGCTGTCGATGTTTGTCTTGCGCGCCAAAGCCAAACTCGAAGTATCCGACCTGAAAGTACTGGGCATCAGCACTGCACCGAAAAATTCAGATAGTACGGTTTCATTGACACCGCCTGCCAACGGCGCCACGTGGTCTGTCGTAAAAGACGCCCAGGGCATCTGGATCAACGCGCCCGCAGCCGATGCCTCTGAACAGCGCTGGTGGTTGATTACCCCTGGACACGACCCGGTTCCCGCGTCCTCGTCCCAACAGGATGCCTGGAAAGCGGCCGACATCGAAGCGGGTCTGCCCTGGATCGAAACCGCCACCCAGGATGTTTTTATCCCTCAAACGCTCAATCTCGACCTGATTGACGGAGTCAACTTCACCAAAGGTTGCTACCCCGGTCAGGAAGTGGTGGCTCGCAGCCACTATCGCGGAATCGTGAAACGCCGCATGGCCTACGGAGTCGCCGACACGACGGATGAAATACCAGTGGCCGGCACCGATATTTATGATGCCGAACGCCCCGAGTCGCCCAGCGGCCGCGTCATCAACGCCGCGGCACGCGCAGGGCAGACCCACCTGCTGCTGGAAGTGCATCTGTCTGACATGAGTACCGCTCAATATCGTCTTGGCTCTGCCGAGGGCACGCCCATCGCCCTGCATCCGTTGCCATACGCCATTGAGCATATCCAGGAAACCTGAGGATCCGGGCTTGCCGGCTCATCCGGGCCTGCCCGTTCCTTACCGCTAAGTAGCGCTGCCTGTATGCTCGGTCTTCCCGGAGCGCGTCGCCGACAGCCCCTGCCGGCGCGCCTGCCGGGGGCTGTCTTTTTCAAGATTTGCAAGCGGGTGCTCCAGGTGGGCCGGCCAAGCCGGCTCAAAAAACTGCTCAACCCATTTACGGTCTGTCTCCTGGATTGAGGCGGGGTTCCAGGCCGGCGTCATGTCCTTGTCGATCAGTAAGGCACGAATCCCTTCCTTGAAATCAGCGCTCGCCGCCCGCTGGATCATCGCCGTGTATTCCATCTGAAACACCTGCGCCAGCGACATTCGCCGTGCCCGTTTCTGCAGCTCAAAGCTCAGGCGCGCCGAGCCGGGCGAGCCGTGAACAAAGGTTTGGGCCGCCCTGGCCAGCCAGGGATCAGAGGAATCGCACCATGCGGCCAAGCCGGCGCAAATGGCTTCAAGGTCCGGGCCGTCGCATTGTTCAGCGATACGTTCATAATGCTTTTGCAAGGGGCCGGGTGCGCCAATATCGGAAACAGACATCGACCGCAAAAGCTTGTCGAGCAGTACATCGTTTTCATGCCGGTCATCCGACCACTCTGTCTGACAAAGTGCCTGGGTAACGGCGGGCCAACCGGCCGAATACAGGCAGTAGTCAATCAGCCCTAGATGGCGACAGTCAGCTGCACCGAGCTGGGCACCGGTCAGGGCCAGAAACATGCCGATGCCGGCCGGCAGGCGTTCCAGCATCCAAGTGCCACCGACATCCGGAAACACCCCGATCGTGATTTCAGGCATGGCAAAGCGTGTTGTCTCGGTGCCGACACGATGACTGGCCCCCATCATCAACCCCACACCTCCGCCCATGACAATCCCGCTACCCCAACACAGGACAGGCTTGGAATACCGGTGTATCAGGTAATCGAGCCGGTACTCCACTGCAAAAAATTCGCGCGCATACTCGTTGCTCCAGGGATCCCCTGGCACCGCCTCCTGCATGGAGGCGTACAAGCGGTGCAGGTCTCCACCAGCACAGAAAGCCTTGTCACCTTTGCTGGTAAGTACGACCAGGGCTATGGAGTCGTCGACTTCCCACTGCCGGAGCTGTTGATCCAGTGCCCGGCTCATTTCAAGAGATAGGCCGTTCAGAATCTGGGGCCGGTTCAACACCGCCACCCCAACCTTGCGGCCATCGGCAGCATCCAGAATTTCAAACAATATGTCAGCGTTCATGCAGTCTCCGAAAACTCCATCCATGGCCCTGCACGGGTCAGTGCCCGAGCCGCCTTGCGGATCGATCAGCTTGATATCCCGTTACGCACACGACGAGGGCGAAAGGCGCCCTTTGTCGCCGCCGCCTTGCGATGCGCGGCGCGGCGTCTGCGCGACTCCATGGGATCATAGGTCAAGGGGCGATAAATCTCGATGCGGTCACCTTCGGACAAGATCTCGTCCCGGCGACAGCGACGTCCGAATATTCCGACAGCAGGACTTGTTTCGGCGATCTTCGGAAACGCCTTGTCAAAACCGCTAAGCCTGATGGCCGTCCCCACATCGGTACCATCGGGCACCGTCAGCGCTACCTGCCAGCATCCCTCTGGCCGGGCATACATCACAGACACGTTCAGGCAGCCACCAGTCCGTCGTTCGACGCAGGACGCTGCCGGCGCATCATCCAGCAACGATAGCGCAGTTGGTTCAGTCGTCATAACATGCCTGGGCCCGCTGGGTGAACGAATCTATAAAGCTTGTGGCAATGCGATTGAACACAGGCCCCACCACCATTTCAAGAGCGCGATTGGAAAAGGCGTATTCCATCGTGAAAAGGACCTTGCAGGCGTCGGGGGCCAGCTCCTGAAACCTCCAGGTTCCCGTCAAGGCCGAAAACGGACCATCAACCAGATGGATCGTGATCGTTTCCGGATACTGGTGTTCGTTGCGCGTGGTAAACGTTTGCTTGATACCCGCAATACTGATGGTGACGGAGGCCTGCATGCCATGTTCATCGCGGTGCTGAACATGCGCGCCGCCGCACCACGGCATGAATTCAGGATATTTGTCGACGTCGGCCACCAGATCAAACATTTGTTCTCTGCTGTATGGGACCAGAACGGAGCGTTGGACTGTATGCATCGAATTCCGTAAATGTATAGAATGTAATGATTTTACCTTCTACGCAGATACCCTTTGATTCATGAGCATTGTCGACAACCGCAAGGCAACCCACGATTACTTCATCGAAGACCGTTTCGAAGCCGGTCTTGTGCTTGAAGGCTGGGAGGTCAAGGCTATCCGTGCCGGCCATGTGCAGATCAAGGAAAGCTACATCATCGTGCGCGATGGCGAAGTTTTTGTTGTAGGCATGCACATCAGCCCGCTGCCTACGGCATCTACGCACATCCATCCAAACTCCACCCGGACGCGCAAACTTTTACTGCGTGCCGACGAAATCAAAAAGCTTATCGGCAAGGTCGAACAGCGCGGATACACGCTGGTTCCGCTCAACCTTCATTACAAGAATGGTCGCATCAAGATGGACTTCGGCCTGGGACGCGGCAAAAAACTGCACGACAAGCGTGACACCGCAAGAGACAAGGACTGGCAACGCGAAAAAGAGCGCCTGCTCAAGCACGATACCCGCAACAAGTAAATCTTGCCGGGTCACATACTCAGGCGTACCGATAACGAAACAGCTGCGCTATGCGAACGCAAATCCTTCCAGTTCGAGCAGGGCCACTTTGCGTGAGAGTCCGCCGGTGTACCCGGTAAGCGTCCTGTTCGAACCGATGATGCGATGGCATGGTACGACAATCGACACCGGGTTTCGCCCTACCGCCGTGCCCACAGCCCTTCCGTGACTCGGACCCAGTCCGGCCATGGCGGCAAGTTCGCCATACGACGCCAATGCGCCGTATGGCACCTGGCACAAGGCTTTCCATACCTGTACCTGAAACTCGGTACCCAACAGATTCAAGGGCAAGTCAAAGCCAGTACGCTTTCCAGAAAAATATTCGGCGAGCTGCGCCTGGGCGAGCGTGAACAGACGCTGGACTTCGACGGGCGTATCTTCCTGTAGCCATTGGGGCTCGCAGTACTGCCGCCCGGGCGAGACCGCGGTGCCGGTGAGTTTCGTTCCGGAATTTGAAGGCCGCTGTGACACATTTCCTTCGCTTTGGGCGCCCGACGAAGCAGAATCGCCTGCGAACAGCGTCATTTGGGCTTGCCCTTCTCCCATGCGCCGAATGGGTCGAAGAGCACGCAGCGCAGCGTCACTGGTCTGCAGCGACTCGGAAACCGGTGCCTCGGAGCCCACAGGTACCCCTTGGGGTATCGAAGGACAATCCTTCTGATCGAAAAAGTACAGCCCGGACAAGCCCTTCTCATCACCACATATCAACATAGGACCAAAGGGTGAATCAATGCGTGCGTGATTCATGGCTGGCAGACGAGTGAACACTCAATGTAGTTTAACGCGTGGCGCACTTCGTTTGAGCAAGAGTCGCCCTATGGCCATGACACTGGTACGCACCAGGCCCAACACCGCCAGATGATGCATCAGGTGCAGGCTCATGTACATGACCCGCGCCACAAGCCCTTCCACAAACCAGCTCTTGCCCGAGAGCACCCCCATGAGACTGCCCACGCCGCGGGTATGTCCCACCGCAACCAGCGAACCGTAATCCTTGAACCGGAAGGGTTCGGCCGGCACTTCGGCTCCTCGAATACGCGCGCCCAGAACCGGCATGAGGTACTTGGCCTGTTGATGCGCAACCTGGGCGCGGGCTGGCAAATATTCGCCCTCTTTGCTCCAGGGCACCTGGGCGCAGTCTCCCAGAGCGAAAATGTTGGGGTCATCCGTGCGCAGGCGACGGTCAACAATAATCTGGTTGAGGTGATTGACTTCGAGACCCAGCGTGGCCAGGAATGACGGTGCCTCGATGCCGGCAGCCCACACGCAGATATCGCAGGGATACTGGCCGCCATTCGAGTCGGTAAGCGATTTTTCCTGCACCGACGCTACACGGACGGACGTACGCACCTCGATACCGCGTTGTCGCAGCAGGCGCTCAGCAGCAGCGGACATTTTCGGAGGCAGGGCAGACAATATGCGATCTGCACCTTCGAGCAAGATAATCTGCACCCCGTGCACCGGATCAAAGCGGTCCAGACCGTAATAGCGAATGTTGTGGCTCGCTTCGACCAATTCTGCCGCAAGCTCAACGCCAGTCGCTCCACCACCTACGATTGCGATTCTCAACGGGTCTGGAGGCTCGGGGCTGTTATTGGCGATAACCAGCTTGCGCAAAAACAATTTGCGAAAGCGTTCGGCCTGCTGGGTTGAATCC
The DNA here is from genome assembly GCF_029263785.1 of Pusillimonas sp. Lineage (GTDB taxonomy): Bacteria > Pseudomonadota > Gammaproteobacteria > Burkholderiales > Burkholderiaceae_B > Pusillimonas. The sequence goes on from NZ_JAJUFE010000007.1 coordinate 67,889, forward strand.
AGAGCTACGGCGAACTCCGAGGCGCCAGGCGTACCGAAAAAGTTTGAGCGGCTTCCTACCGCAATTACCAGTGTGTCGTACGACACCTGACGAGCCGGGAAGATCACATGATTGTCGTCCACGACGGGATTCAAACGAATCAGACGCGCGTCGCGGTCCATGCCCGACATCTCGCCGTAGATAAAGGTGAAGCCGTTGTCCTTCGCCATCATGGCGTAAGACAATCCCTCTCGATGAATATCAAGCGTACCCGCTGCCACTTCGTGGAGCGAGGGCTTCCAGATATGGTCGGACGCATTGTCGACCAGAAAGATGTGTTCAGGGCCGAACTGACGCCCCAGTTTGGAGGCCAGTTCAAGGCCTCCTGCGCCGCCACCAACAATAACCACTTTGTGTGCCTGTTCGTCCATGCATCTTCCTTTCGGGATGATTCGGTCAGCGCACACTCACGATGATGCCATGAGCGACGCGGAGGGACCCAGTGGAAATGCGGAGGCAACTCCAGCAGCAAGATCGCGCCATGCCCCGGCCTGTGCCGGAGCATGGCGCGCGCACTACTTAATTAGCGCTGGAGGCCATGCTGCCGCTTTTGGCCAGCCTTTGCCAGGTTTCAACCACCGTATCGGGGTTGAGCGACATCGACAATATGCCTTCGTCGCGAAGCCACTCGGCCAGATCAGGATGATCGCTGGGGCCCTGACCGCAAATGCCAACATATTTGCCGGCAGCCAGACATGCCTTGATGGCGCGGTTCAGCATGAACTTGACTGCTTCGTCGCGTTCGTCGAAGTCGGCGGCAAGCAGCTCCATGCCCGAATCACGATCGAGGCCCAGTGTGAGCTGGGTCATGTCGTTTGAACCGATGGAGAAACCATCGAAATGCTGCAGGAACTTATCGGCCAGAAGCGCGTTGGACGGCACTTCGCACATCATGATCAGGCGCAGACCGTTTTCGCCGCGTGCCAGCCCATTGCGTGCCAGCAGATCGACCACACGCTCGGCCTGCGATACTGTACGCACGAACGGCACCATGATCTCGACGTTGGTCAGGCCCATTTCGTCGCGCACCTTCTTGAGCGCTTCGCATTCCATGCGGAAGCATTCTTCGAACTCGGCCGACAGGTAACGCGATGCACCGCGGAAGCCCAGCATCGGGTTCTCTTCTTCGGGCTCGTAGCGCGAGCCGCCAACGAGCTTGCGATATTCGTTGGACTTGAAGTCGGACAAACGAACAATGACCGGCTTCGGGTAGAAGGCCGCTGCAATGGTGGCCACACCCTCGGCAAGCTTCTCGACAAAGAAAGCGCGTGGGCTTGCGTAACCACGGGCCGCCGATTCCACCGCTTTTTTGAGCTCGCTGTCGACATTGGGGTAGTCGAGAACGGCCTTCGGGTGGACATTGATGTTGTTGTTGATGATGAATTCGAGACGAGCCAGGCCTACGCCGGCGTTCGGGATCTGCGAGAAGTCGAACGCCAGTTGCGGGTTGCCCACGTTCATCATGACCTTGAGGCCGATGTCGGGCATTTCGCCCCAGCGCACTTCTTCGATTTCGGTTTCGATCAGGCCGTCGTAAATTCGGCCTTCGTCGCCTTCAGCGCACGATACGGTAACTTCCTTGCCGTCTTCGAGCACATCGGTGGCATTTGCGCATCCGACCACAGCCGGAATGCCCAGCTCGCGTGCGATGATGGCGGCGTGACAAGTACGGCCGCCACGGTTCGTGACAATCGCCGAGGCCAGCTTCATCACCGGCTCCCAGTTTGGATCGGTCATGTCAGTAACCAGGATGTCACCGGCCTTGACCTGATCCATCTGCGAGATATCGCCCACAATGCGAACCTTGCCGGAGCCGATCTTTTGACCGATTGCACGACCGGTAACAAGGATCTCGCCGGTCGCTTTCAGGCGATAGCGTTCCTGGACGTCTTGCGGCCCCTGTTGCGACTTGACCGTTTCGGGGCGAGCCTGAAGGATATAGATCTTGCCGTCAACACCATCGCGGCCCCACTCGATATCCATCGGCCGCTTGTAGTGCTGCTCGATAATGACGGCATAGCGCGCCAGTTCGATGACCTCGTCATCGGTAAGCGAATAGCGGTTGCGCTCGGAAACGGGCACATCTACCGTACGCACGCCTTCGCCGGCGCTGCGGTCGGGGTTGAACTCCATCTTGATAAGCTTGGAGCCGATGCGACGGCTGATAATAGGGTAATGGCCTGCTGCCAGCGTAGGCTTGAATACGTAGAACTCGTCAGGGTTGACAGCGCCCTGCACCACGGTTTCGCCCAGACCGTAAGACGACGTGATGAACACCACATCGTTGAAGCCCGATTCGGTATCCAGGGTAAACATCACCCCGGCGCTACCTTTGTCGGAACGCACCATGCGCTGGATACCGGCTGACAGCGCGACCTCGGCGTGTGCATAACCCTTGTGTACGCGATACGAAATGGCACGGTCGTTGTACAGCGAAGCGAAAACCTGACGCACCTTGTCGAGCACATCATCGATGCCGACAACGTTCAGGAAGGTTTCCTGCTGGCCTGCAAACGATGCATCGGGAAGGTCTTCGGCAGTGGCGGACGAACGCACGGCAAAAGAGCCCTTGCCGTCGGCGTCGAGCTTGGCGAATGCCTCTCGGATGGCTTTTTCGAGAGCTTCAGGGAATGGAGTTTCGACGATCCACTGACGGATCTGGGAACCGGCTTCGGCAAGTTCGCGGACATCGTCAGGGTTGAGCGTGGAAAGACGTTGGGCAATACGCTCGTCGAGCCCTGTGGACTTCAGAAACTCGCGAAAGGCGTCAGCCGTGGTGGCAAAGCCACCGGGAACCCGCACCCCGGCTCCCGCCAGCTGGCTGATCATTTCGCCCAGGGAAGCGTTTTTGCCCCCCACCGAGTCAACATCCGTCATGCGGAGCTGCTCGAACGATACTACGTAAGACATAAAGTCACCTTTAACACTATAGAAGAAAGCTTGTTTGGCAAGAGCACACACAGCCGGCAGATGTGACCTACAATCTATGCTCTGGCCAAACAGGCTTGGCGGCCAAAAAGCCGCGCAAGGTTCGATTGTACTCGTTTCCCCACCCATTCTGCCGCCTTCCCCCCTCATGACATCCACACCCATCGAGCACACCGTTTTCATCGTCTCCGACAGCACGGGCATCACTGCCGAAACCTTCTCACATGCCGTCCTGTCGCAATTCGAACAAGTCAAATTCACACCCGTGCGGATTCCCTTTATCGATGGGATCGAAAAGGCCACCGAAGCCGCCAATCGCATCAATCGATGCGCCGAAAAAGAACAGCGTCCACCACTGGTTTTCAGCACCCTGGTCAACCCCGACATCGCCTACGTCATCCGCCAGTCCAACTGCACCTTCCTCGACCTGTTCGGCACCTTTGTCAAGCCTATCGAAGAGGCGCTCGACATGAAATCGAGCCACTCTATCGGCCGCTCCCATATGGGAGGCCTTTCGCCCCAATATCACAACCGTATCGAGGCCATCAACTTCAGCCTCGCACACGACGACGGACAGTTTGTTCACGGGCTTGAACAGGCCGACGTCATCCTGGTGGGCGTTTCCCGCTGCGGAAAAACCCCCACCAGCCTGTATCTGGCCATGCAGTATGCGGTCAAAGCCGCCAATTTCCCCCTGATTCCCGAAGATTTCGAGCGTGGCACCCTGCCCGCCACCCTTGCTCCATACCGCGGCAAACTCTTTGGCCTGTCCATCCAGCCCGAACGGCTCGCCGAAGTGCGCAACGAACGCCGGCCCGGCAGCCAGTACGCCTCGCTTCAGCAATGCCGCTACGAAGTCGCCGAAGCCGAACGCCTGATGCGCATGGAAAACATCCCCTGCCTGTCCACAACTACCCGGTCAATCGAAGAAATTTCCACCAAAATCCTGGAAGAAATCGGCCTCAATCGCCGCAGTTATTGATAAGAACGGTTGATCGGACCTTAATCCGCAAACGGTAACTACTGCGGGTGCCGTAATGCTGCGGGTGTCGTAATGGGTCATACCACGCTCGAATGTAAGCCGTTGGAGGCAAGCACGGGTGCGGCGAACGTTCATACCGCACCGTTTCCTTGCGGTCAGAGCGGGGGAAGTCGGCGACAGCCTGTCCGAATCCCGAAGCGCGTAGCGCTGAGGTTGAGTTCTGCCGCCGCCTGCTCTGGCCGCAAGGAAACGAGTAGCCCGAAGGGCTGCGGGATGCGTTTGACGAGCCCGTGCTTGCCTTCAGCGGCGCTTTAGAACCCCCCTGCACCACTGCCAGTGAGAGCCGCAAGCACGCATCCAGGCACGAGCCGTACTAGAGCGCCAGTAACCGCTGCCGCCGATGCTCAAACAAGCAAACCGCCGCCGCAGCCGCCACATTCAGCGACTCCACTTCCCGCACCTGAGGAATGAAAACACGCCGATCCGCCAGTTTCAGCAGATCCGCCGAGACACCCTGCCCTTCATTACCCATCAGCCAGGCACACTCCACCGGCAACGCCACCTCGTACAGCGACACCGCATCATCCAGCGCCGTGGCAATCAAGGGTACAACCAGCTTCTGTCGCAACGCCAGAAGATCAAGATCCTCGTACAGGCCCATCACAAAATGCGCACCCTGCCCACTGCGAAGCACCTTGGGAGTCCAGGCTCCCGCACAGCCCCTGGAAAGAAACGCCTGATCGATTCCCGCAGCGGCTGCAGTGCGCAACAAGGTTCCCAGGTTACCCGGATCCTGGACCCGGTCCAGCCAGAGACTCATGCCGCCAATCTGCGCTGGCAGCTTCGGATCCCGAACCTCGACCAGAAAATACACCCCCTGGTTTTCCGGCACCTGAGAAAGTCGCCGGGCCAGCGACGGCTCACAGCCCGCCACCCGATCCGAAGGCAAGCGATCGAGCAGCTCGGCCACTTGCGGGTCACGCTGCAAACGTTCCAGATCGAACAGGGCATAGACAGGCAAACCCCGATGTCGCAGCCATTCCTGGCACAGGTGAACGCCTTCGAGAAGCGTCTGATCCTTGCGTCGTCCCGTCGCCAGACGCGCGAATTGCTTGAAGCGAGGATTCTCGCGCGACGTGATCTGCTTCACCGTCGGCTCCTACGTGCTTTGTTCAAACACCAGATGCGTGACATGCACCTGGGCAACCTGGCCCTCGACGTCTTGAGCCGAGCAATGCCTGACGGGTGCGAAACTGCGACGATGTGCGGGGCATGGACCGTGCGCCCTGAGCCTTTCCAGGTGAATCGCCGTGGCGTAGCCCTTGTGACGATCAAACTCATATTGCGGGTACTGTTCATGCAGTTGCAGGCAATCCGCATCGCGCGCAGTCTTGGCGAGAATCGACGCCGCCGATATAGCCGGCACCAGCGCGTCACCCTGCACCACCGCCTGAGCCGAGCAAGCCAGTCCTTTGGGCACCATATTGCCGTCCACCAGCGCCTGCACGGGTTTGATGGACAATCCCGCGCAGGCGCGGCGCATGGCCAGCATCGTCGCCTGCAAAATATTGAGCGTGTCGATCTCGTGAACACTTGCACTTGCAATGCACCACGCCAGCGACCGTTCACGTATCAGGGCTGCGAGTTCCTCACGCCGCTGTGCACACAGTTTCTTGGAATCGTCCAGCCCCTTGACAGGACGGGTCGGATCGAGAATTACCGCCGCAGCATAAACCGGACCGGCCAGAGGTCCGCGCCCTGCTTCATCTATGCCTGCCAGATGCAGGATTGGGGGCATGTCGCCGAACATGTCAGTCTGCACCGTGCTCATCTCCACCTTATTGACAAGCTAAACATTACGCAGCGCCTCGTTCAGAATTGCCTGGGCCGCCAAGCCCGGCGTGTCGCGCAGCAGCGTCTTATGCATCTCGGTAAAGCGAGCCGCTGTCTGTCTGGCGTAATCCGCGTCAGTCAACGACTTCCAGGTTGCCGCAGCGAGTTTCTCGGGGGTGGCATCGTCTTGCAGCAGCTCCGGTACCGCGAAATCGTTCAGAAGCACATTGGGAAGCCCGACCCACGGTACCAGCGGACGCGACTGTCCCGACTTCCAGGCCATGATACGCCGCATCGCCGCAGACAGCACATAAGAAATCACCATCGGTCGCTTGAACAGCGCCGCCTCCAGGGTCGCAGTGCCGCTGGCCACCAGAACCGCGTCAGCAGCTTCCAGCGCATCCCAAGCTGCCGGCCTTGATCCCGACACCGCCTTGTCAAGCATCAGTAGTCCGTCTACCGGATACTCGCGCAAAATGGCTTCAAACTGAGCGCGCCGTTGCGCATTCACCATGGGAACCAGTATTCGCAGCTGCGGTTCCTGCTGGCGAAGCAAACGGACCGCCTGCAAAAACCGGGGCGCCAAGAGCTTGATTTCCGATGCCCGGCTACCCGGCATGACGGCCAGCACACGCTCGCCAGGATGCAAACCCAGCTGGCCGCGTACGCCGTCCCGGTCAGGGACCATGGGGATGATTTGAGCCAGTGGGTGGCCCACATACGTTACCGGCACCCCTTCGCTCTGATACAGAGCCTCTTCAAACGGAAACAGCACCAGCATGTGGGACACCGCCGATCGAATCTTGTGAATGCGCTCGTAGCGCCAGGCCCAGATGGAAGGCCCGACGAAATGCACAGTGGGAACGCCGGCGTCCCGCAACTGTTGCTCAAGTCGAAGATTGAAGTCGGGTGCGTCAATACCCACAAACACATCGGGCTTGTCGCGCATCCAGCGTCGCTTGACGTCACCGTAAGTTCGCAACAGGCCGGGGAGTCGCTTCAGGGCGTCGACGTAGCCAAAAACAGTCAGGGCATCCATCGAGTGCCACATGTTCAGGCCTTGCCCGGCCATTGCCGGTCCGCCAATCCCTTCGCAGACACTACCCGGAGCCAGTTCGCTCAGGCCACGCATCACTCGCGCCGCCAAGAGGTCGCCTGAGGGCTCACCGGCCACCATGGCGATACGCGGACTCATGCCCGGGCGATGCCTCGAGTCGAAGCATTGAGAAAATCGACCATGACCTGCAAGGCATCCCTGGATTCCGGCTTCTGTGCCTGCAGGGCGCTGATCTGTTCAGCCGCCTCTTCGATCTTGAGATTGCGCCGATAAAGAATTTTGTAGGCTTCTTTCAGTGCTGAAATGGATTCCGGGCTGAAACCGCGTCGACTCAGGCCTTCGCTGTTGACCCCCACCGGACGAAAGGGATCCCCCGCCCCGATCACGTAGGGAGGAATATCCTGCCGGATGGAACTTGTGCCGCCAATCATGCAATGGGCACCAATACGCACAAACTGATGAACTGCCGTCGAACCGCCAAGAATTGCCCAGTCGTCGATATGAATATGTCCGGCCAACTGAACATTGTTGGCAATGACTGTATGACTGGCAACCTGGCAGTCGTGCGCAATATGCACGTACGCCATGATCCAGTTGTCGTTACCTACGCGAGTCACGCCAACGTCTTGTGCTGTGCCCGTGTTGATCGTGACGTACTCGCGTACCATGTTCCCGTCACCGATCTCGAGCTTGGTGGGCTCGCCGTTGTACTTTTTGTCCTGAGGCATTCCACCAATCGAACAAAACCGGTAGAAAACGTTGTCCCTGCCTATGGTGGTGTGCCCATCGATGATGCAATGCGGTCCAACCTGTGTTCCCGCCCCGATGCGCACGCCGGGCCCCACGATGCTGTACGCACCGACGGTAACGTCTTCAGCCAGTTCGGCCTCCGGCGCGATAATGGCGGTGGGATGGATACGCCCGGTCATCAATCCTCCAGCGCGCGAATGGCGCACATCAGCTTCGCTGCCGCCACTTCCTGGCCATCAACAGTGGCTCGAGCACTGTACTTGCACATGGTACGGCTCAGGCGATCGGCGGAAACTTCGAGTCGCAACTGGTCGCCCGGCACTACTGGCCTGCGGAACCTTGCGCCATCTACACCAACCAGGTAGTAGGCGATCTTGCGATCGGCGGGATTGACCGTGGAATCGCCCTCGAAAGAGAAAAGTGCAGCGGCCTGAGCCATGGCTTCTATGATCAGGACGCCAGGCATGACAGGATGATGCGGGAAGTGCCCCTCGAAGAACGGTTCGTTCATTGAAACGTTCTTGATGGCGACAATGCTTTTGCCGGCCTCCATTTCAATGACTCGGTCGATCAACAGCATCGGATAGCGATGCGGCAGCCGTTCCATGATTTCTTTGATGTTCAGTTCCATTTGTTTCTATCCTACCGGCGTCATTCGCGCATGCGCCTTTGTCAATTGCTATCTTGTTTTTCGAGGGCTCTCAAGCGTCGCCTGAGTTGCGACAGTTGCCCCAGCGCCGCCGCGTTGCGCTGCCAGCCGGCATGCTCATCAAAAGGATAGACTCCCGTGTAGCGTCCTGGCTTGTCGATATTTGAAGTGATGGCCGTACCGCCCGAGACGTGGACATCGTCGCCCAGCACGATATGCCCCGAAATCATGGAAGCACCACCTATGGTGCAGCGCGCGCCGATAGTAGTGGAACCCGCAATACCTACACACGCCGCCATGGCGGTGTGCTTTCCGATACGCACGTTATGCGCCACCATGATCTGGTTATCGAGTTTGACTCCGTCGGCGATGACCGTATCTTCGAGTGCGCCACGATCGATGGTGGTGTTGGCACCAATCTCGACATCATTCCCCACGGATACGCCACCCAACTGGGCGATTTTAGCCCAGGCACCCGGTTCGCTACCCGGATGCGGCGCAAAGCCGAATCCGTCTGCGCCCAGCACCGCGCCACTGTGCAAGATGGCCCGATCGCCAATATGTACACCGTGGTACAGCGTGACTCTGGCGTGCAAAAGACCGTCAGATCCGATAGAAGAACCTGCCCCCACAACGCAACCCGGCCCGATACGCGTGCCCTTGCCAATGCTGGCGCCGTCTTCAATCACACAGTACGGACCAATGCTGACGCCCTCGGCTATCTGGGCAGACTCTGCAATGACCGCAGTGGGATGAATTCCTTTGGGCAGACCCTGGATACGGTGCTGGTCAAACCACTGAGCCAGCAAGGCGTACATCAGATACGGCTGACTGCAAAGCACGACCCTGAATGGCACCGGCTTAGCTTCGAGGGATTCCCAGGCTTCGGGAGTCAGGATGACCGCGGCCGCGCGACAATGCTTCAGTTGGTCCTGAAGGCGTGGATTCGCCAGAAAGCTGATCTCGCTTGGCCCTGCGCTAAGTAAAGAGCCCAGGCCCTGGATACGGGGCATGGGCTGGTCGGATTCGACGATGCGAGTATCCAGGCCGGTAAGGTTGGCTGCCTGCAACAGCCCGGGCAACGTAGGCGCCGCTTCTGGCGCTAACAATACCGGCATGTTTATTAGCCGCCAAGGGCTTTCATGACCTGGTCGGTAATGTCTACACGTGGACTGACAGTGACCGCATCCTGGATGATAAGGTCGTAGCCTTGTTGTTCGGCGATCTGCTTGATGGCGGCGTCGGCCTTTTCAACAATGGCGGAGAACTCTTCGTTACGGCGACGATTGAAATCTTCTTGAAATTCGCGACGCTTGCGTTGGAGGTCGGAGTCAAGGTCAGCCAATTGACGTTGACGCTTGATGCGCTCTGACTCGGAGAGCACAGGTGCGTCCTTATCGTATTTTTGAGCCTGATTTCGCAGGTTGTTGGCCAGCGATTGCAGCTCTTCATCACGCCGCTTGAATTCGGACTCGATTTTTGCCTGTGCCGCCTTGGCAGGCTTTGAGTCGCGCAAGATGCGTTCGGTACTGACAAAACCAATTTTTGTGGGTTGTGTTTGAGCCTGTACTGCAGGCGCGCCCACCACAGACACTGCGCCCAACGCAGCCGCCAACACCAAGGCGCGGTTGCCTGCTGCAATACGGCTGGCAAAACGGCCGGCTACAGCAGAAAGCTTCAATGTGAAATCAGACTTCATGAAAATCTACCTTGCGAAGGAGCAGTATGAATAAAAGACTAATTGTGCCATTAAAAGAGGAACATTAGAAACCCGTTCCGATCTGGAACTGGAAGGCCTGTTTGTCGTCGCCCTCCTTGGCATTGAGTGCCCGGCCAAAGGAAAGTTCAAGCGGTCCCATCGGTGACTGCCAGGACAAACCTACACCAGCCGAATAACGCCAGCCGCATGGGTCTTGCACATGATGCTGGAAGCCGTCCATACACGTCATGCCGGAACCCGCAGCGACCTGGCCCACATCGGTAAACAGGAACCAACGCAATGTACGGTCGCGGGTAGCACCGGGGAACGGCAGGTACAGCTGGACGTTACCGACAATGCGGCGTGCACCACCAAGGTAGTCGCCGGTGCGGGTATCGCGTGGGCCAAGCGAGGCGCCCTCGTAGCCCCGAACCGAACCGATGCCGCCGGCATATACGTTCTTGATGACCGGGAACGCCTTGCCGCCATACGTTCTGCCCCAGTCGACCTGACCATTGAAGGCAAGCGTAAAGCTGCGACCCAGCGGGAAATAATGCTGATGCTGCGCGTGGAACATGTAATAGCGCAGGTCCATGGTAGAGAAGTCGGCAGCCAGACGGCTGTAACTGCCCCTGTTGGGTGCAATGGCGCTATCGCGGGTGTCTTTGGCCCAGCCTACGTTGAAGATGACCGCGTTGGTGGTACGGCCGTATTCGTTGACATAGTCCGTATAGGCCTGAGGCGCGTTGTAAAGATCGAGCTGGTTGCGTTCGAACGTCACACCGGTAAAGATGCGGTCGTATTCCGAAATTGGCACGCCAAAGTTCAAGCCGCCGCCCAGTGCTGTGACGCGGTAATCACCTTCACCAAAATCGCTGGATGAACGGATCTGGTACGGTGTGGTGCGCCGATAGTACAGCGATGTGGTCTTGCTGATGCCGTCAATCGTCCAGTAGGGATCGGTATGGGCGATGACCGCTGAACGGTTGGTCTTGCTGGTGTTGACCTGCAGCGACAAACTGTTGCCGCTACCGAAGATATTGTCCTGGCTGATACCGGCCGACAGGATCACCTTGTCGGTCGAGCCATAGCCCACACCCAGGTTGATCATGCCGGTGGGCTTTTCCTTGACGTCGACGTTGATGTCGACCTGATCCGGCGAGCCAGGCACGGGCTCGGTCTCGACGTTGACCTCGTTGAAGTAGCCCAGGCGGTCGATACGATCTCGCGACATCTTGATGTCGTTGGCGTCGTACCACGACGCCTCCATCTGGCGCATTTCACGACGGATGACCTCGTCACGCGTACGCGTGTTTCCACCAATCTGGATACGGCGCACGTAAACGCGACGGCCTGGGTCAACATAGAATGTAAGGTCGGCTTCGTGGGCATCGCGATCAAGCACCGGATTGGGGTTTACGTTCGCAAATGCATAACCCAGGGTGCCCAGATAATCGGTAATGGCTTTGGCAGTTTCGTTAGTGGTCGCGGCCGAGAAGGTAGCGCCCTCCTTGACCTTGATCAGTTTGCGCAGTTCTTCATCAAGCCCAAGAAGCTCGCCGGCGAGCTTCACGCTGCGCACCGTATAGGGTTCGCCTTCGTGCACGGTAAACGTGATGAAAATGCCCGTGCGATCAGGGGAAATAGATACCTGTGGCGGTTCGGACGAAAACTCCAGGTAGCCACGGTCGAGATAGAACGAACGAATGCGCTCGATATCGCCTTCGAGCTTTTCTCGCGAGTATTTGTCAGTACCGGTGTACCAGGTCATGAAGCCCGAAGTGGTCAGCTCGAGCTCATCGCGCAGCCGACCCGACGAAAAGGCTTCGTTACCCACGAAGTTGATTTCCTTGATCTTGGCCAGGTCGCCTTCAAAAATGTCAAAACTGATACCGACCCGGTTGCGAGGCAAGGGGGTAATGATGGGGTTGATCTCGACACCATACTTGCCCTTGGCCAGGTACTGCTGCTTGAGCTCGAATTCGGCGCGCTCGAGCATTGCCTGATCGAACACACGGCCCGGACCAAACCCCACGGAAGCAAGCGACTTGTTGAGCGCTTCGGCATCGAATTCGCGCATGCCATTGAACGTGACCGAGGCAATGGTGGGACGTTCTTTGACATTGATGACCAGGACGTTGTTGTCGGTATCGATGCTGACGTCGCTAAAGAACCCTGTGGCATACAGCCTTTGAATCGCTTCGCTGGCCTGCTCTTCGGTAAATTGCTCACCAACCTTGACCGGCAGGTAACTGAACACGGCCCCCGCATCTACACGCTGGATTCCGTTTACACGAATATCTTGCACGACGAAGGGCGTGAAGGCGCTCGCCAGGGTTGGCGACAGGCAGGCCGCCAGGATCAGCGGCAAGACACGACGGCTATATTTTGTTTTCCGACGAAACGACATCCTGGTGGATCCTTAGTAGATCAAATTGGGGAAAGATTGTAAGGCAGAACCCGCCCAATGTGCGGATCTGAGCACTCACTAACTGAAAAGTCGGGTGAAATCATTAAAGAACGCGAGTCCCATCAGGGCAGCGAGCAGCCCTAGACCAACCCTTTGCCCGGTTTCCAGCCATGCATCCGGCAGCGGCTTGCCTCGTAACATTTCGATGATGTAATACATGAGATGGCCGCCATCCAGCATGGGAATCGGGAGCAAATTCAACACGCCGATACTAACACTGATCAGGGCCAGAAATCCGATATAGGCGGCAAGCCCAATGCGTGCGGTCTGGCCGGCGTAATCGGCAATGGTGACGGGCCCGCTGATATTGCGTACCGAGACATCGCCGGTGATCATCCGACCCATCATCTTCAGCGAGAACCATACGGTATCAATGGTTCGTGCCACGCCGCGCGAAACGCTTTCGACCGGACCGTATCGCACGTTGACCATAGGAAAGTCGGCGCCCAGCATCACACCAATGCGTCCTACCTTCTGGCCAGACGCATCGACCTGTTCTTGTGGCACCAACTCGACCGTCACAGGTGTTTCCGACCGAAGAACCGTCAGGGAGACGGGCTCATTGGCCCTGCCCTGAACGAATTCAACAAACTCGGCAGCAGAAGGTTCGTACAAGGGCCCCGCGGCCAGAATGACATCACCGGGCTGAAGACCCGCCAGCTGGGCAGCGCCGCCGGCCACGATTTCACGAACCATTGGCCGCGGCGTCGCCAACGCAAGCCCTGCCTCTTTCATGAGGTCGGCCGAATCCGGCTCGATGGCCAGGGCTTCCACCACCAGCGTATGGTCACGCCCGACTCCCGCCTCGTCTTCCACCCGCAGCGCGATCGATCCACCCGATGTCAGTGAGTCGAGAAGTTCCCACCGAGCCTCGCCCCACGACCGAACCGATGTGCCATTGACGCCGACAATTCGATCGCCGGCCTGTATGCCGGCAGCCGCTGCAGGCGTTCCCGATGGCGGTGCAGCCAGAACCGCTGCCGGCTCCTGCGTTCCCACCAGGTTCAATATTGCATATAGAACTGCTGCCAGCAGCAGGTTCGCCACGGGGCCTGCAGCCACGATAGCGAAGCGCCTGGCCACTGGTTGCCGGTTGAACGCTTCGGATGCATCGGATGCGTCGGCCCGCTGGGGCTCATCGAGCATCTTTACATAGCCGCCCAGAGGGATGGCAGATAACGCCCATTCGGTACCTTGACGGTCTGTGCGCCTGAACAGAACCCGCCCGAACCCTATCGAAAAACGAAGCACCCTGACGCCACAGCGACGAGCGACCCAGTAGTGCCCGAGTTCGTGAAACGTAATGAGCAACCCCAGTGCGATGATGAAGGCGACCAGAGTAAAAAGCATGATGGGTGTGTTTCGCCTTTAAGTTATTGACAAAGCTGCTGTGCGTGCTGGCGCGCACTTGCGTCCAGTTCCAGTACCGCCTCGAGCGAATCGGGGGAACGGGCCGCCGATCCGGACATGCGATCCAGACACTCTTCGATGACCCGCGCGATGCCGGTAAATGGAATACGGTTGTTCAAGAAATGCTCGACGGCAATTTCGTTGGCGGCATTCAATACGATACACGCTTCCTGGCCGGCCTCAAGTGCCTGAAACGACAATTTCAAGCACGGAAAACGACGAAAATCAGGCGGCTCGAAGTCGAGCCGGCCGATCATGGCCAGATCCAGCGGACCCACTCCGCTTTCGATGCGATCAGGGAAACCCAGGCCATATGCGATGGGAGTCCGCATGTCTGGCTGGCCCAGCTGTGCAAGAATCGATCCGTCTTCGTATTCAACCATCGAGTGGATCATGCTTTGCGGATGGATGACCACCTGAATCTGCTCCGGCGGCATGGAAAACAGCCAGTGTGCCTCGATGACTTCCAGGCCTTTGTTCAGCATGGTGGCAGAGTCCACAGAAATCTTGCGCCCCATGCTCCAGTTCGGATGCGCGCAGGCTTGTTCCGGCGTGACACCCTCAAGGCTTGCAATGTCTACCGTTCGGAACGGCCCCCCCGATGCTGTCAGCAAGAGGCGTCGCACCCCCCGAGCCGGCATTGCCGACGACAAGGTGGCCCCCGCATGGGGCAGACACTGGAAAATGGCGTTATGTTCGCTGTCGATGGGCAGTAACTCTGCACCGTTTTGTCGCACGGCAGCCATGAAAAGGCTGCCGGCGGCCACAAGCGCCTCTTTGTTCGCCAGCAGCACTCGTTTGCCCGCACGCGCGGCGGCCAGCGCCGACGGCAAACCGGCTGCACCCACAATGGCCGCCATGACGGTATCCACGTCGGGGTCGGCGGCACATGCCTCAAGTGCCTGGGCACCCACCCGTATCTCGGGGGCCGGTCGCTGCGCCGGCCAGGCGGCAAGAAAACGCTGACGGGCTGCGTCATCCGGCACGGCGACGACACGCGCCCCGCTCGACATCGCCTGCTGTGCAAGCTGCTCCATTCTGCTGTGGGCGGTCAGGGCATGAACCTGCAGGGTATCGGCATGGCGCGATACAACATCCAATGTGCTGCAACCAATGGAACCGGTAGATCCCAATATGCAAAGACGCTGAGGCTTCATGCTGCCAGACTCACCAGCAAAAAGGCGGCAGGCGCCACCGGCAACAAGGCGTCGATGCGGTCATAGACACCGCCATGTCCGGGCAAGAGCGCACTGGAATCCTTGCGGCCGGCACGGCGCTTCAACAGGGATTCAAACAGATCGCCAATGATGGAAAGTGCAGCCAGCAAGGCGGCGAACACCATGGCACCGGCCATTGACCAGCCCTGCACAAGCACGGCACCGAAGCTGCCGGGCCATTGACTCGAGACTGCGACCCAGACGACCGCAGCTACGACACCGGCGATGGCCCCTTCCCAGCTTTTCCCGGGGCTGACTCGCGGCGCCAGTTTTCTTCGTCCGAAGGCTTTGCCCGCAAAATAGGCGCCGATATCGGCAAACCAGATTATTGCCATCAGGGAAACCAGGAACCACGCGCCAAAGACAAGATAAAACTGTACCAATGCCGCCCATGCGGTCCACACGGCGAATATGGCAAAAATGCGCAGGGCACTACTTGCTGCGGGGGCATCAGTGCGCCCTTGAACAACAAGCGCGGTGGCGGCAACGATCCAGATCAACACAACCACGGGCGTAAGCCAACTGGTGCTGACATAACTGACCCACGACGCCCACTGTGTGGACAGGCCGCCCTGAATCCAGCCCGTGGCGCAAAAAAGCATGACGCCACCCAATACCACGGCAATGATGACCGCGATGGTTTCGTTGCCGGAGCTAACCGTAAGCCTCAACCACTCCCAAAGTGCGCAGGCGGCAGCCAGAGTCAGCAGCGCAACAAGAGGCCAGGGATTGGGGACAGCCAGCGCACCCAATAGAACCGCCAAAAGTACTACTGCGGTGATCACACGTTGCGCCAGCATGGCAAAGACTCCTTATCTGGTCTTGTCGGCGAGCTGCTCGCTGGTCCGCCCAAAACGACGTTCTCGCGTGCGATACCACTTGAAAGCCGCATCAAGTTCTTTCGCTCCGAATTCGGGCCAGTAATCTTCGGTGAAATACAGCTCGGTATAAGCCAGCTGCCAAACGAGGAAATTGGAAATGCGCTGCTCGCCACCAGTGCGGATGAACAAGTCGGGCTCGGGGGCCCATGCCATCGACAAATGCTTTGCCAGATCTTGTTCCACCAGGGATTCGGGCGAGTCTGCCAGATCGGGACGCTCGCGCAGCAGGGCTCGCATGGCCTGAAGGATATCCCAGCGGCCGCCATAGTTGGCCGCGATGGTCAGATGCAGGAGGTCGTTGCCACGGGTGCGCTCTTCAGCAGCCTGGATGAGATCGCGCAAATGAGGTTCGAAGGCGGAAAGATCACCCACCACCCGCAATCGTACCCCCTGCTGCTCGAGCTTGACGACCTCTTTTTCCAGGGTCTGCACAAACAGGCGCATCAAGAGCGAGACTTCTTCCTGGGGACGGCGCCAGTTCTCGGAGCTGAACGCAAAAAGGGTCAGGTATTTGACCCCGCGGCGGCCACAGGCTTCAACGACACGCCGTACAGCCTGTACGCCACGGGCGTGTCCCGCTGTCCGCGGCAACATCCGCCGCGTGGCCCAGCGCCCGTTCCCATCCATGATGATGGCCAGATGACGTGGCACTTCGGAACTTTCAGGGATGGAAACGGTTGAACTGGTAAACATAGTGTTGAACGATCAGGCCCGCGTCTTAAACGGTCATGATCTCGGCTTCTTTCTGAGCGATCAGTTTGTCAATCTCGCCGACGTATTTGTCGGTAAGTTTCTGGATGTCATCCTGTGTGCGACGTTCTTCGTCTTCGGAAATCTCTTTGTCCTTGACCATCTTTTTGAGACTGTCATTGGCATCGCGGCGAACGTTACGCACGGCGACCTTGGCGTCCTCGCCCTCGGCGCGAACCACCTTGGTAAGGTCGCGGCGACGCTCTTCGGTAAGGGGCGGCATCGGAACGCGAATATTGTCGCCCATCGAAACCGGGTTCAGACCAAGGTCGGAATCACGAATCGCCTTTTCGATCGGACCAACCATGTTCTTTTCATAAGGTTGCACGCTCAGGGTGCGTGCGTCGATCACGTTGACGTTAGCGACCTGACCCACCGGTACCGGCGAGCCGTAATACTCGACCTGCACATGATCGAGAATGCCGGCATGGGCACGGCCCGTGCGGATCTTGGCCAAACTGGTCTTAAGTGCGTCCAGGCTTTTTGCCATACGGCCTTCGGCGGACTTCCTGACCTCGGATGTGCTCATTTCTTTTTCCTTTATCAAACGTGGACCAGGGTGCCCTCGTCCTCGCCAAGCACCACGCGCCGCAAGGCGCCAGGCTTGTTGATGGAAAACACCTTGATCGGCAACTTCTGGTCGCGGCACAGCGCAAATGCCGTGGCGTCCATAACTTCAAGTCGGCGCACGATGACTTCATCGAAGCTGATGCGTGCGTAGCGCGTTGCTGAAGGGTCCTTGTTGGGATCGGCAGTATAAATACCGTCTACCTTGGTTGCCTTCAGAACAATCTCGGCACCGATTTCGGCACCCCGCAGGGCGGCGGCAGTATCGGTGGTGAAGAATGGATTACCTGTACCAGCAGCAAAAACCACCACTTTACCTTCTTCGAGATAACGTAGCGCCTTGGGCCGGATATAGGGTTCGACAACCTGATCGAGGTTTAGGGCGGACTGAACACGTGTATCGACGCCACGATGCTTGAGTGCATCCTGCAGGGCAAGCGCGTTCATGACCGTGGCCATCATGCCCATATAATCAGCCGTGGCACGGTCCATGCCCTGGGCACCTGGCGCGACGCCACGAAAGATATTGCCTCCGCCGATGACAATTGCCAGTTCCACCCCCAACGCGGCTACTTCGGCAATTTCTTCGGTCATGCGAAGAATGGTACTTCGATTGATCCCAAAAGCGTCTTCTCCCATCAGCGCCTCGCCGGAAAGTTTGAGAAGAACACGTTTGTATGATCTGGTGGTCATAGAAGGCAATCCCGAGAAGACGTTCCAACGAAAGTGTATGCCAGATTAGCGACCGAATGCGCCAAAATTAAACAACGAGAAGCCGCCGGGCGTCTGGCGAGGCATGAAACCTGCGCCCAGCGTGGCGCGCGGGCGGCGCTCCAGGAGCGCACGCCCGCGCGATCAGGCCAAAAAAGGATTAGCTGTTGCCCGCGGCTGCCGCGACTTCAGCGGCGAAATCCTCGGACTTCTTCTCGATGCCTTCGCCCACGACAAACAAGCTGAAACGCTTGATCGAGGCGTTGTTTTCCTTGAGCATCTGCTGAACGCTCTGCTTATCGTTCTTGACGAAGGGCTGCGAAAGCAGCGTGACTTCCTTGAGGTACTTCTGCACCGAGCCCTCGACCATTTTCTCGACGATCTCGGCAGGCTTGCCGGATTCGGCCGCCTTCTGCGCAGCGACCGAGCGTTCGGCCTCGATCAGCTCGGCCGGCACGCCGGCTGCGTCCAAAGCGCGTGGCTTGGTGGCAGCAATATGCATGGCAAGGTCTTTACCGACTTCGTCGGCTCCGTCGAATTCGACCAATACGCCGATACGGCCACCGTGCACGTAGCTGGCAAGCTTGTTGGCGGTTTCGAAGCGCTCGAAGCGACGGATCGAGATGTTTTCACCAATCTTGCCAACCAGGGCCGAACGAGTGCTTTCGACTGTACCGTCAGCAAACGGCAGTTCGGACAACGCAGCCACGTCAGCAGGATTCTTGTCTGCAACCAGCTCGGCAACCTGCGCGACAAAGTTGATGAAATCGTCATTCTTGGCAACGAAATCGGTCTCGCAGTTGACTTCAACAACTGCGCCCTGCTTGCCGTCGGCAGCAATGTGCAGCCCGATGAGGCCTTCTGCGGTAACGCGGCTGGCAGCCTTGCTGGCCTTGCTGCCCAGCTTGACACGGAGCAGCTCTTCGGCACGCGCCATGTCGCCGTCGGCTTCTGCCAACGCTTTCTTGCATTCCATCATGGGCGCGTCGGTTTTCTCGCGCAGTTCTTTGACCATCGAGGCGGTAATTTGAGCCACAGTAATCTCCTGTTCTTTGAAACGGACCCCGGCACGCCGGGGCGGGGGCAGACAAGCACTACGGCCACCAGGGCGCCAGATAGCGGCGCGCATCAGGAGCGACCGAGCCGAACAGCACAAGCCAATCTGCGTCGACCACCGCCCCACCACCCTTCGGGCAGACGGGACGGCTGGAAACGGGCGCAAGTCGTGCGCCCAGGCAAAGAATTACTCTTCGCTATCGTCCTGAACTTCGACGAACTCTTCGTCGCCTTCGGCGATCTCTTCAACCAGACCGTTAAGGGCCTGATTGCGACCTTCGAGTACAGCGTCGGCCATACCCTTGACGTACAGAGCGATAGCCTTGCCCGAGTCATCGTTACCCGGAATGACATGCTCGATGCCTTCGGGCGAATGGTTGGTATCAACCACGGCCACAACGGGAATACCCAGCGACCGGGCTTCGGCTACGGCGATCTTGTGATAGCCGACGTCGACCACGAACAAGGCGTCGGGCAGATTGTTCATGTCCTTGATGCCGCCGATGGACTTATTAAGCTTGTCGAGCTCACGTTCGAACATCAGCGCTTCTTTCTTGGTCATGTGCTCGGTGGCGCCTTCGGCCTGCTGAGCTTCCATTTCCTTCAGACGCTTGACCGAGCTTTTTACGGTCTTGAAGTTGGTCATCATGCCACCCAGCCAACGGCTGTCCACATACGGCATGCCGCAACGTGCAGCTTCTTCGGCGATGACTTCGCGAGCAGCGCGCTTGGTGCCCACAAACAGGACGGTACCGCCACGAGCAGCCAGCTGGCGCATGAACTTGGCAGCTTCCTGGAATTTGACGACAGTGTGTTCGAGGTTGATGATATGAATTTTGTTACGCTGGCCAAAGATGTACGGTGCCATCTTGGGATTCCAGTAACGTGTCTGGTGACCAAAATGGACACCGGCTTCCAGCATTTCTCGCATCAAGGACATAATGTTCTCCGAGGGTTAGGTCTTGTACGCGGTCGTGCATCCGGGTATTGAATTATTCCGGACACCCTTGTGTCGCCGCGCACGCGATTTTTGCCACAATAGCTTTTGCCATCATGGCAAAGGGTTGGCGCTTCAGAACTGCTTCAAAACGGCTTCTATACTGCTTCAAAACGTTCGACGCCCTAAGTAAAGGTAAAGCCCTTAAGCTTTCGCCCTTAAGCTTTCCTTTTAGCCTTAAGCCTTTTTAGCCTTAAGCCTTTTTAGCCTTCAGCCTTTAAACCGCAAGTCTTTTAAGCTAAGCAAAAGGATCAAGACCCTAAGTAAAGGCTCTAAGTAAAGGGCTAAAGCGCAAAATCAAAGAAAGCCTATAATTCTACTATCTTTAAGTTATACAGTTCAAGTTGATATGATCCCCCTCGTTAC
>NZ_JAJUFE010000020.1 GCF_029263785.1 Pusillimonas sp.
AAGATGGAAATGATCTCGCGCCGGGCGTATGGGTTTAGGAATTTTGAAAATTACCGGCTTAGGGTCTTGGCCCTGTGCGGTTGGGATGGTGTGATGCACCGTACTTGATGAGTGCCCTTCCCCCGATTATGGGGAAGAGCCAAAAAATCCCCCAACACCAAAAAACAAAAAGCCGCATAAGCGGCTCTAAGTCTTTGATTTTTAATGGTGGGTTGGCCGGGGCTCGAACCCGGGACCAACGGATTAAAAGTCCGGTGCTCTACCATCTGAGCTACCAACCCGTTTTGGTCAAAAACCAAAGACAGCAATTATGAACCTATTTTCAAGATTCGTCAAGGCAAAATACGAAGTTGTTCACCGCTACCGCCGTGAAATTGTTATCGGACGCGGGAAATTCGCACCTCGGCCCCGCGCCGTTTAACCTCGAGCCCTTCAGATGGCAGAATCTTCAAGCCTTCCAGGCCCTTGATGTAGCTGGAACCCTGCATCTGCATGACGCGTATCTTGTTGCGCATGACGACGGGGCTGTGTTCGGGCATGCCGAACATCCAGACCTCTTCGAGGATGCGTGCCGAATTGAATTCACCCGTGTGCTGCGCCGCGGGGCCAAGACACAACATGTGCCCTTCGCGGCCAAACACAGGCAGGGCATCGAGCCCGACCTCGACAGATAATACCTGCCCACCCTCGTAGCGCTGACCGGTGCTGATATCCCACCAAGCGTCGCCTTCAGGCAGATAGATCTCGTGTTCTGTTCCGGGTTTGAATACCGGCGCCACCAACAGAGCAGGACCAAACAAATACTGGGTATCCCAGACATGAGCCATGACGTCGTCTGGGAAAGCCAGGGCCATTGAGCGCTGTACAGGAAGACCCGTGCGCACGGCATCTTCGATTATTCCAAGCACATACGGGATCAGGCGATAGCGCCAGTCCAGCCAATGTCGCACCAATTTCTGGGTTTCGGCGTCAAAACCTTGTGGCATCAGCTGTGGCACACCCTGGAAGCTGAAATTCGCCGATAGTACAGCGGCAGCCAGCCAACGCAGATACAGCTCGGGATTCATTTCGCCAACCGGCTCATGAGCGCAGCCGACGCCGTGCAATTGAGCAGTGACCGCGCTGTTGCCCAGGGCCAGAGCCGATCGCAAGGTGTGAGCCAGACCCTGCCAATCATTGCTTACCCGCGGAGCAGACTGCCAGGCATAGCGTTGTACGCCAGGAAATAGATCGGAGCTGAAGATGACGCCTTCCTGCGGTGTCTTGTGACCTGCCACCGCATCGAAGAGCGCCTGGCGTACCAGGAGCGGGTAGATCGTGCGCAACACAGCACCCGATTCTCCGCCGCGAGCGGTGATGTCGTCCGGAATATCAAACTGTGCATTACATACCGGGGCCCCAAGGCCTTCGTCAAAGACCTGTCTCTGACGTTCGGCCCACAACTTGTAGACATCCTTATAGGTAAGATCGAGCAGACCGAAGGGTTTTCCGCCACTGGCTTCGTTGCCGGGGAAAACGTGAGCTTCGCCCGAGTCGTTTATCAGAAGCCAGCCACGGTCTTCCCACTCTTCGAACAGGGGAGTGCCTGCCAGCACGCCGGGGAAGGTGGGTGCCGCCAGCTGAAGGTGGAGATCAACAAACCTCGCAAGGTCGGAACGCGGATCGGCAGTTCGTGCAGTGTCCCATTCGAAGCCAGGCTTGTCGGGCTGAAAACCATACAGGGCGGGCGCACTGAGCTGGACGGCATCAAATGGAAACTCGCCGTCCCGCATCCCTTTCGCCAACGCGTAAATTTCGTCGATGGACTGACCCGGCGCCTGTTCGAGCCACACACCCATTGGCCAAAGGCAAGGCTGGCCGGCACGACCGGTCAGCGCCGTATATTGATTGAGAATCTCGGAGGGCTCACCTGCGAACAGAAAAACATCGAGCGTCGTGGCGTGCGATACCAGCTCGTATACATCAGGATCGCCATTGCCAACGTCGTGTTCGACCCGACCGAGACTGTTGATATACAGGCCCCAGCCCAGCGGGCTCCAGGCCAGAGGCAACACACGCGCTTGAGGCAGATCAGACACCAGGTATTCTCCCCGGCGATCGAGATCATCGACAGTGTCACCTAAACCGAAGACAGCGTCGTCAGCATCCAGGCTCCAGTTCAGCCGCCAGGCATCGGCTTCGCCGACCTTGCCTCGCTCCAGGGCGGGCACAGCCGTACGAAGCAGGCAGCGCTCGTCGCGAAACATCGCAATCTGCAGCGGCTGCATGGAAATTTCAAGGATGAGATCGCCTTGTTCCACACGCCAGCCCTGCTTGCCAGTTACAGAAGACACAGCCAGTTCGCTGACAGGTTCCTGACGAGCCAGCAGCATTTCCGCGTGCGCTTTCGCACGCGTACTGGGCTTCTCGTTCTGCAGGACGGAAGGTGGCGCACAGCGCAGCCGGAATACACCGGGGGCTGTCGCTTCAATTTCGAGCTGCAACTCTGAACCCTCGAAAGCGAACACCGCTCGGGTGGATTTCGCAGTCAAGAATTGTAAAGAATCCAGTTGCGTCACGTGAGCAAGATCAGACTTGGGCGGCACAGCGCGATCCTCGGCAAAAGCCTCTAAAGCATTCAAAAGATACTATTTTGACGGATTTACGCTATAAAATAAAATGACTTCATGCGTAAAATCGATTAAAAACACCGCAGCCCACCTTTTAGCGGGGTGCAACGGCACGTTGCAAAGAGCGTTCCAACGGCAAGGGTTCGCCTTCCAGGGTCGCTGCCAACAGGTCGGCAGCAAGGGGTGCCCAGGTCAGGCCCCTCGACCCGAACGCACACGACAGCCAGATGTCGTCCAAGCCGTGAACCTGACCGATAACTGGCAAACGGCCTCCCACTACGGCCCGCCAGCCAGCCCAACCACCTGATTTATCCAGCCACTGCAAGACATTTGCGGTGTCTTTCTTCAGGATGCCGGCAAGTTGCTGTGCGATGGCGCGATGTCCTTGCATTGTCACCCGACTTTCTGCAGCTTCAGCCACATACGTACCTCCGGCCACATTAACCCCTTGAAGGGCCGGCAAAAAGTAGCCTTCTGCGCTAAGTATGGTAGCGGGGTCCAGACCCGCATCGGACACCTGAAAATGACTGACTTGCCCCGCAAGTCGCCATCCGGACTTCAGCTTGGGCAGCTTATGAAGATCAAAGCAGGTGGACAGCAAAGAGGCTGCTTCCGTGGAATTGGCCAATACCACATAGGCCGCTTCAAAGGATTCTCCGGCAGTGCTGCGCGCGACCCAGCCGTCGCCCTCGCGTTGTAGATTTGCGATGCGGCCGGCGTGACACTGAGTAAGGGGATTGCCTAACAATGCTTCCAGTAAGGGTTCGGGCCTGACCAGTTGTCCGTGTGCAAAGAATGTGCCGGGCTGGTTCAGCGCAATGCCCACGCGTCGGGATACCTCGTCGGCGTCGAGCCATTCGACCCACTCTTTTGGGAAAGCCAATGTCTGTAGCGTAGACCTGCGCAAGGCTTCCTGCGAGACATCAGCAAGAAGCTCTATTGTACCAACTCGTTTCGGCCTTGCTGCTTCGGGCAGGCTCTGCCAGCGGCCAAGCGCGCGCAAGACTCCGGCGCGACTCAGGCGCGAACGCTGATCGTCGTCACGTGAAATCAGGGGCGTCAGTGCAGCAGCGAGATGGCCGCGATGACTGCCACCCCGACCCAGCGTCACTGCGGGGTCCACGACCAAGGATTCGCGCCCCCGGAGCGCCAACGCATGGGCGGCCGCAGCCCCCGCCGGGCCGGCACCAACAATAAGTACTCGGCCGTCACGACGCGTCTCCTTTGCCCAACCCAGCCCGGGACGCAGGACGGCCTGCGTCATTTCACGCTTACCCCCAAAGCCGGGGGCCTTGCTTACGATGAACCCCGAATCACGTAAAGCACGACGCACTTCGCCATTTACACACCAGGTCGCAGCTGTGGCGCCGGGCCTGCCCAGACGCACCAATTGTCCGAACAATGTTCTGGACCACATTTCGGGGTTTTTCTGGGGTGCAAAACCATCCAGAAAGAAAGCGTCAACGGCTGCCTGCGCCTCGCTCGCCATCTGTTCGATACGACCGAAGAACAAAGTAAGTGACACGCGTCCCGCGTCGAACTCCAGGCGATGAACCCCCGGCAGCAACAGCGGCCACGCGGCTGCGAGCTGCCGGGCAAGTATACGCAGATCGGAAGGCAAGTCCCGCGCCGCCTCAAGCATGTCCTTGGCCGCGAAGGGATGGGCCTCGAAAGACACAACATGCAGCCGCCTGCTGCGCTGAGGATCCAGACGCCAGGCCTGCCACAGGGCCAGAAAGTTCCTTCCCAGCCCGAATCCCGTCTCGCACACGGTAAATGACGACCTGCCTCGCCATCGGTCAGGAAGCCCATTACCATTTAAAAAGATATGGCGTGCCTGTTCAATTGCACCCTGTCGTGAATGATAAATGTCGCCGTACCGTTCACTGAATGGGGTCCCCGACACGTCCCGGTGAAGGCTGGCAGGTGCAAGCGGGGAAAACTGAAAGCTCATGGTGTACCTTTATCCAGTCGCGCGTTGCGATGATGCATCGCAGGGTCGTGAACCGCGCCAAGCTGTGCACTACAGCAGCCAATGTTGCGTACACTAATGTCTTTCACTGCAGCCAGACCTCGTATGCCATCATCCCAGTTTCATCTCAGCGAATACCTCAACACCGCCATTTCAGCTGCACGCACCGGTGCCGCCATACTTCAGGCACATTCGCTGCGCCGCTCAGATCTTGTCATCGACAAAAAGGCTCGGAACGACCTCGTATCCCAGGCTGACCGCGACGCGGAAGCCGCCATTATCGAGCAACTCCAGGAAAACACGCCACAGTTTGGTATCGTGGCAGAGGAAACCGGGGGCCAGGCAAGTGGAGCCGCCACATGGTACATCGACCCACTTGATGGCACTACCAATTTCCTGCATGGCATTCCTCACTACGCCGTGTCGATCGCGCTGGTGGCGCACGAAGGAACCTATGTTCAGGGCGATCAGCCCCTCGAGGTCGATACTCCCGTCATCGGTGTGGTGTACGATCCGAACCGCGAAGAGCTGTTCACCGCGATGTACGGTGTGGGTGCCTGGCTGAACGAGCACCGCCTTGGCTGCTCACAAACCGAAAGCCTTTCCGAAGCATTGCTGGCTACGGGCCTGCCATTTCGGGACTTCTCTTTCGCCGAACAGTACATGCCCACGCTGAATGCTGCGTTGCCGTTAACCCGTGGCGTACGCCGCATGGGTTCAGCGGCACTTGATCTTGCCTGGGTAGCTTGCGGGCGATACGACGGCTACTGGGAAATGGGCCTGGCCCCCTGGGACGTTGCTGCGGGAACATTGATCGTGCGCGAGGCCGGCGGCGACGCACAGGACATCCTGCATGCCGAACCCTGGCCGCGAAGCGGGTTCATCTATGCCGGCAATGCAAATGTTGCGCCCGCCCTGCACGAAATGCTGCGCCCACACGTGCGCAATCGCTAGCCGCCCCATCAGGGCTTCAATGCTTCGTCGCGCAATACACGTCGTAACAGCTTGCCTGTGTTGCTTTTAGGAAGCTCAGACCGAAATTCAATCACTTCGGGCCGCTTGTAGCCGGTCAGGCGATCAGCACACCACTGACGCAAATCAGACTCGGTCAGGGCCGGGTCTTTCTTGACCACGTACAACTTGACCATTTCGCCGCTGCGTTCGCTGGGCAAGCCGACCACAACGCATTCGAGCACGCCCGGATGCTGCATGACCACCTGCTCGACCTCGTTGGGGTAAACATTGAATCCTGAGACAAGAATCATGTCTTTCTTGCGGTCGATGATGCGGACCCGGCCTTGCCGGCTCATGATTCCGATGTCACCCGTCTTGAAATAACCATCCTGTGTGAACGCAGCCTGGGTTTCCTCCGGCATCCTCCAATATCCCTTCATCACTTGCGGCCCGCGTATGGCTACCTCGCCAGCCTCACCATAAGGCAACTTGCGATCATCACCATCAAGCATGACAACTTCGGTAGATGGCAAGGGAATTCCGATATCTCCCGAGTACTCGGTGGCATTGGTTGGGTTGACAATGGCCACCGGCGATGTTTCTGACAAACCGTAGCCTTCGATCAGCGGAAGGCCGGTCACCTTGTGCCAACGCTCGGCCACGGCCTGCTGGACAGCGGCCCCACCGCCAAAACATAAGCGCAACCGGGAAAAATCGAGCTGCGCAAACTCGGGGCGGTTAAGCAGCCCGTTAAACAAGGTATTGACGGCGGGAAAAATCGACACCGGATCGCGTCGCCAAGCGGAAATAATTGTGTCGAGCTTGCGCGGGTCGGCGATAAGTACGCTGCACATACCCGCGTGCATGGCGAAAAGGCCACACACCGTAAACGCGAATATGTGATACAGCGGGAGTGCTGTCAGGATGACCAGGCCTGCCCCGCACTCCTCGCCCAGCACAGGTCTTGCTACTGCCTGTATCTGCAGCACATTGGCCACCAGGTTGCCGTGTGTCAGCATGGCACCCTTGGGCCGACCTGTCGTACCCCCGGTGAACTGCAGCACAGCAACATCATCGAGCTTGAGCGTGGGCGGGCTGAAGGATGACGCAGCCCCCTGCCGGAGCACCTGCGCGAAGGTCGTGACGCCTGACAGGGTGTGCGGCGGAACCATTTTCTTGATATGCCGGGCCACAAAGTTCACCAGACTGCCCTTGATGCCCATCAGCTCGCCTACCGACACCAACACGACAGTGTCCGGACGTACAGACGGCTCAAGCTTGCCAAGCGTCGCAGCGAAGCTCTCAAACAAGAAGATCATGTCTACCTGTGCGTCGGCAAGCTGATGCCGCAACTCGTCTGCCGTATACATGGGGTTTATGTTTACAAGCACCATTCCGGCCCGTAACACCCCCACCAGAATTGGCAAGTACGCCATTACGTTGGGCATCATGATTGCCACATGGCTGCCCTGCTTCAACCCTTGCGACTGAATCCAGGCTGCTACCGCGTCAGCGCGCTTGTCGAGCTGGGCATAGCTCATGTCGCTGCCCATGAACACCGCAACACGCCGATGAGCGTGCCGCTTGCACGCACGCCCGATCAAATCCGGCAGGGATTCGTAACCGTCGGTACTGATCTGGGCCGGGACGCCCTCGGGATACAACTGCAACCAGGGTTTTTCCATTGCTCCTCGCTTTACCGTTTGCGGCGCGGATTCGAGACATGCGCTGACGGCATTGATGATACGACGCGATCAAGGTACAGTTTATCGTCAAGCACTACAGGGATCCGGTTTCATGAAATTAGTCGAACCCATTGTCGGCTGGCAAGCCGAGATGGCCCAAATCCGCCGCGACATTCACGCTCACCCCGAACTTGCCTTCGAAGAAGTCCGTACATCCGATCTGGTTGCAGAATTGCTAGAATCGTGGGGAATTCCCACGCATCGCGGAATGGGCATAACCGGAGTTGTCGGTATTATTCATGGCAACGTTAAAAATGGGCGGGCCATTGGCTTGCGAGCCGATATGGACGCACTGCCCATGCAAGAGGCCAATACCTTTGCTCATGCCAGCAAGCACGCGGGGGTAATGCATGCCTGCGGCCACGATGGCCACACCGCCATGCTTCTGGCGGCAGCGCGCTACCTCGCCCAGCACCGCGATTTCGCCGGTACGGTCTATGTAATTTTCCAGCCGGCCGAAGAAGGGTTCGGCGGCGCAAAAAAAATGATAGACGACGGCCTCTTCGAGCAGTTTCCCATGGAGGCGGTTTTTGGAATGCACAACTGGCCTGGCATTGCAGCCGGGGCATTTGCAGTTCACGACGGCCCTGTCATGGCGTCCAGCAGCACGTTCGAGATCACGATCCGCGGAAAAGGTGCCCATGCGGCGATGCCGAATCTCGGCAACGACCCCATTATGGTTGCCGTGCAACTGGCACAATCATTCCAAACAGTCATCACTCGCGAAGTCGATCCACTCGAGCCGGTCGTCCTCAGCATCACGCAAATTCATAGCGGCTCGGCAGACAACATCATTCCAGACGACGCCATCATCCGCGGTACTGTACGTACGTTCACCGAGGAAGCCATCGACCTCATCGAAAAGCGCATGCATGAAATTGCCACCCATACCTGCCAGGGCATGAACTGCTCGGTCGAGTTCATATTTCATCGTCGCTACCCTCCCACCATCAACGACTCGGCAGAAGCCGCTTTCTGCGCTGAAGTACTGAAAGACATCGTGGGGGCCGAGGCTGTACAGCGCAATACGGCACCTTCCATGGGCGCCGAAGACTTCGCCTTCATGCTCAAGGAAAAGCCCGGCTGTTATGTCTGGATAGGCAATGGCCATGGCGATCACCGCGGCAGCGGCCATGGACTCGGTCCGTGCATGCTGCACAACAGCAGCTACGATTTCAATGACGAGGTCCTGCCACTGGGCGCAACCTACTGGGTCGAACTGGCCCGCCGCCGACTGGCCCAACCATCAGGTATTGACTGAAGCGTACGCATGTCTACGGCCGGGTAGCGTGCTTCCGTTACAATAGCGGGCTACCTCGGCACCGAAGGCTTGTCGCCGCGTCAGGGCCTGTGCCCGACAAAATAAGCCTCCCGACCCGGATTCATCAACAAGGTTGCCTATGTCGGATACGCCAGTCAGGCCCCATGACGGCCCCATCACGATTCCACGCCGGCTCGACCCCGAGGACGCCCAGCTTGCGCTGCAACGGTTGCAGGCCATATTAAAGCGCCAGGAAGTGGTCGAGGCACTCGCGCGTCGCCAGTACGAGTCAGACGATCGATCGAACTTGCTCGAAGGAATGTTGCATCGTCAGCACGAAAACGAGATCCGCGCGATTGTCAACGAGCTGCACCCTTCGGATATTGCCTTCATCCTTGAATCGCTGCCCGAGAACGAGCGGCAGGCGGTTTGGCAGCTGGTCGATGCGCAACACGATGCAGACGTCCTGCTCGAGGTAGACGATTGGGCTCGGGAATCGCTCATCAAGTCGATGGACGTGGAGGACCTTGTAGCCGCCACGGGCACGATGGATGCAGACGAGCTTGCCGACCTGGTACCGGATCTGCCCCCGGATGTTGTCGCTGAGGTTCAGAAAGGTCTGACCGACGCCGAGCGCGCGCAGCTCATCGAGGCAATGGGCTACCCGGAAGACACGGTCGGTGCGATCATGGATTTCGAGATGGTGCGCGTTCGCGAGGACGTGTCTCTCGAGGTGGTCTTGCGCTACCTGCGTCGCCTCCACGAACTACCGGACCATACCGACCAGATCTTCGTGGTCGACCGCGAAGATCGGCTTCGCGGCACGCTGGCGTTGTCCCGATTGCTGGTCAGCGAGCCTGATATGAAAGTGTCTGAAGTCATGGACACAGACTACCTTACGCTGAACCCCCTGGATTCCGACGCGGACGCAGCCGGCGCCTTCGAGCGCTACGATCTGGTCTCGGCCCCGGTAATTGACGATCAGGGCCGACTCATCGGCCGAGTGACGATCGCAGAGGTGGTAGACGTCATCCAGGAAGACTCGCAGGAACAAGCGTTGTCGCGCGCGGGTCTGCAAGAAGAAGACATTTTCGCTCCGTCGGTTCATGCAATTCGCAACCGGGCACCGTGGCTGCTGGTCAATTTGTTCACGGCGTCAACGGCGGCATTTATTGCATCCCGATTCGAAGGTACGGTCAGTCATATCGTCGTGCTGGCTTTTCTGATGTCTATCGTGGCCGGAATCGGCGGCAACTCGGGTAATCAGACTATGACGCTGGTGATCCGGGCGCTTGCTGTCGGGCGGGTCAACAGCGCGAACATCTGGCAACTGGTCAAGCGCGAATTGAGTATTACCTTGCTGGTGGGAGTTTGCGGGAGCCTGGTTGCAGCGATATTTGCCTGGTATATCTCGGACTCCTGGTCGATTGCGCTGGTCATGATGGCTGCGATGATCGGGAATATGCTGATCGGTGCGGCCGTGGGCGTATTGATTCCACTGATGCGAGACAGGTTCGGCAAGGACCCCGCCATGGGGTCGTCGGTGCTGCTGACGTTCTTTACGGACTCTCTGGGATTCTTTATTTTTCTCGGACTGGCTACGGTGTTTTTGCTTTAGCCGTTTGCTTGGTAAGGCTCTTGTTTGCTCCTGTTTGGCGGGCAAGAGGTGAATTGACTGCATCGCTGTCCAAAGTGCGTAATGGTAGCAAACGAAGGATGCGCCAAAGAAACTGATTCAACAAAAAGCCGACCTGCTAACGCGGTCGGCTTTTTGTTTGGGGGCGCGCTTTGCAAACCCTGTGGTTTGCAGAAGCTCTCGGCAGCTCAGGTCAATTTG
This sequence comes from Pusillimonas sp., assembly GCF_029263785.1. Taxonomy (GTDB): domain Bacteria; phylum Pseudomonadota; class Gammaproteobacteria; order Burkholderiales; family Burkholderiaceae_B; genus Pusillimonas. The sequence goes on from NZ_JAJUFE010000020.1 coordinate 10,379, forward strand.
CCGTGGCAGTGCTTGTACTTTTTACCGCTACCGCATGGGCAGGGGTCGTTGCGGCCGACTTTGGGAACGGCTGCATCGGGCACAGCCTGGCGAGTAGCGGCTTCGGCGATGCCAGGGTCTTCGCCGCTTAGGGCTGCATCGTAGTCGGAGTGGTGGTACTTGACGTTCTCGAGCTGGGAGGGCTCGGGTTCGACGGCTTCGACCTGTTCGGGGGACTGGATTCGAACGGTAAGCAGTACTTTCACCACATCGTCGCGGACGCGGTCAAGCATGGCCGAGAAGAGCTCAAAGGCTTCCCGCTTGTATTCCTGCTTGGGATCCTTCTGTGCATAGCCGCGCAGATGGATGCCTTGACGCAGGTGGTCGAGGGCTGAAAGGTGAGCGCGCCAGCTGGTGTCGATGGCTTGCAGCAATACAGAACGCTCGAAGGGGGCCCAGTTTTCACGGCCGACGAGTTCCACTTTTTCTTCGTAGATTCGATTGGCTTCGGCCAGCACACGCTCAAGAAGCTCGTCGTCGGTAATGTTGGGCTCCTGCTCCATGTATTGAGTCAGGGGGACCTGAATATGCCAATCGGATTCCAGCGCGGCCTCGAGGGCGGCAAGCTCCCACTGCTCCTCCATGCTTTCTTCGGGTACATGCGAGCGGAAGAGCTCTGTGACGGCAGCCCGCGTAAGGTTGCGGATGGACTCGGACACGTCTGCCGATTCGAGCACTTCATTGCGCTGGGCATAAAGTACTTTGCGCTGGTCGTTGGCAACGTCGTCGTATTCGAGCAACTGCTTGCGAATGTCGAAGTTTCGTGCCTCGACCTTGCGTTGGGCCGACTCGATGGAACGTGAAACCATGCGCGCTTCGATGGGTTCGCCTTCGGGCAGACGCAGGCGCTCCATGATGGCGCGCACGCGGTCACCGGCAAAGATGCGCATCAAGGAGTCGTCGAGGGAAAGATAGAAACGCGATGAACCCGGGTCACCCTGACGACCGGCACGGCCACGCAACTGGTTGTCGATGCGACGGGATTCATGCCGTTCGGTACCGATAATGCGCAATCCGCCCGCAGCCTTGACCGCTTCGTTGGCAGGAGCCCATTCAGCCCGGACTTTCTCGATGCGTGCTTCTTTTTCGGCCTCTGACAGCGATTCGTCGGCGCGAATGAGGTCAATCTGCTTCTCGATGCTTCCGCCCAGCACAATATCTGTACCACGCCCGGCCATATTGGTGGCGATGGTGATATGACCAGGCTTACCTGCCTCGGCAACAATCTGGGCTTCGCGCTCGTGATGCTTGGCGTTGAGCACCTCGTGGGGCAGGCCTTCTTTTTTCAGAAGGTTGGACAGAAGCTCGGAGTTCTCGATACTGGTGGTTCCAACCAGTACGGGTTGGCCACGCTGGTGACAATCCTTGATGTCCGCCAGAATAGCGTTGAACTTCTCGGCATCGGTCTTGAAGACCTGGTCGTTCTGGTCGATACGCTGCATCGGCCGATTGGTCGGGATGATGACGGTCTCAAGGCCGTAAATGGACTGAAACTCGAAAGCTTCAGTATCTGCGGTACCAGTCATCCCCGCCAGCTTGTCATACATCCGGAAATAGTTCTGGAAGGTGATCGAGGCAAGGGTCTGGTTCTCGTGCTGAATCGTGACGCCTTCTTTGGCCTCAACTGCCTGATGCAAGCCGTCGGACCAGCGACGACCTGCCATGAGGCGGCCGGTGAACTCGTCGACAATTACGACCTCGTCATTCTGCACCACATACTGCTGGTCGCGGAAGAACAGGTTATGAGCTCGCAGAGCCACCATCAGATGGTGAATCAGCGAAATATGGCGGGGGTCGTAAAGGGACTCGCCTTCGGGCAACAGGCCCTGACTGACAAGCAACTGCTCGGCCTTGGTCATGCCGGCTTCAGACAGGTGAACCTGTTGTGCTTTCTCGTCGACCCAGAAATCGCCTTCAGGCTCGGGCTCGTGCGGCTTGGGCTCCGAGGCCATGCGGGTCAGCATGGGTGGCACAACGTTCATGCGCACATACAGTTCGGTGTTGTCTTCGGCCTGGCCGGAAATAATCAGGGGTGTACGAGCCTCATCGATCAGGATGGAGTCGACCTCGTCGACAATGGCGTACGCAAGCGGACGCTGACGCCGGTCTTCGGCGCGGTACTCCATGTTGTCGCGCAGGTAATCGAAGCCAAACTCGTTGTTGGTTCCGTAGGTGATGTCGGCGGCATAGGCAGCCACCTTCTCTTCGTTGGGCTGTTGTGGCACAACCACGCCCACGGACATGCCCAGGAAGTTATACAGACGGCCCATCCACTCGGCGTCGCGACGTGCGAGATAGTCGTTGACGGTAACAACGTGAACGCCGCGCCCCGACAGGGCATTGAGGTACACGCTCAATGTAGCCATCAGCGTCTTGCCTTCACCGGTACGCATTTCGGCGATCTGGCCATTATGAAGTGCGATAGCCCCCAGCAACTGTACATCGAAGTGGCGCATGCCAAAAACGCGCTTGCTGGCCTCGCGGACGACGGCGAAAGCCTCGACCAGCATATCGTCCAGGGAGACTCCTGACTGATAGCGCTGGCGGAATTCATCCGTCTTTGCCTTGAGCTCTTCGTCAGATAGTGCTGCAAGCGTGGGCTCCAGCGCATTGATCTGCGCCACCAGCTTGCGATACTTCTTGAGTATGCGGTCGTTTCGGCTACCGATGAGCTTTTTTAGCAAAGAAACCATTATCGTGTCGTTGTTGCGAACCCGGCAAACCACAGGGTGAATTTGAACTGTGAATCTGCCGGCAATCGCTTGCCTCTAAGGTTGGCGGGAGAACCCGCAGAAAACGAAACAGTTTAACGCACCTTTGATACAACGGCGTCAAGATGCTCAGTGGCGTCGGTCAATAAGGTGGGATCAGCTTTGGGCTTTTCCAGAAATAGTACGGGGTCCAATGCATGGCCCGCCATGCGTACTTCAAAATGCAGATGAGGCCCTGTGGAATGGCCGGTAGATCCCACCGCAGCGATCTCCTGGCCGCGAGAGACAATATCCCCTACCTTGACCTTGACTTTGGATGCATGCGCATAGCGTGTGACAAGGTCGCCGCCGTGATTTATTTCGACCATCTTGCCATATCCCGACCGATATCCCGCCACGGTAACCACGCCACCGGACGCAGCATATATGGGGGTTCCCCGAGGCGCCGCAAAGTCCAGGCCCTCATGCATGACATGACGCCGTGAAATGGGATGGCGACGCCAGCCAAACGAGGAACTCAGATAGGGATAATTGACAGGCATGAGACTGGGAAGGCTGGCTTCGACACCGGCACGGCGTGTCAAGGCAAGGTCCATCATCCGATACCAGTCCTTTTGGCGCGATGCGATGTCGCGAAGAGAGTCCACTTCATCGTCAAGCGCAGGTTCGGCCTTGAAAGACATCTTGCGCTTGAGAGGTGCAGGCTCCGAGTCGCCGATGTAGTCCATGATCGGGGGGGCAGCCTGTTCAAGCCCGGCCTGAATTTCGGGATCGGTGTAGGGGACACCGGCAATTTCCGCCACTCGACGGCTCAGACCTTCGATCTCGATGATCTTTGCCTGAAGGTCGCCCAGCTTGGCTGCCAGCACCTCGACCTGTTCGCTTTTGTCCTGACTATGACCCACAACCCGCGCACTGTACAAATCAAGGGCGGGAACATCAAGGCTCGCACCTTCCTTGAAATGTGAATGAATCCAGGCCCCCGCAGCCGCAGACGACCCCAGCAAGACCAAACCTATCAGCGCTGCTATCGGCGCCCTGATTCCTTTGGAGTTAGAATCAGACGCACGCCCTTTCGTCAATACTACTCTCACCATACATCCTTACTATTCATGAACCGTGCTTCCGGCCATCCGCGTCGTACTGCAGATCGCATTGCCGACACCGCCATTGAGTGGCTCGGCACTGACCGACTCGGTGCCAATGTCCTGACGATGGCACGAAACCTGCTGGCGCTTGAGCGGGCCATGAAGACAATATTGCCATCCAGCCTGGCCGAGGCGTGCCAGGTTGCACGACTGGAAGATCAACGTCTGACGGTCGCAGTTCCAAGCGCTGCGTACGCAGCGCGCCTGCGACAACTCGCTCCGCGCACGGTCGCACAGCTTGCGCGCAGCGGATGGAACCTTAACGAAATACAGGTCAAGGTACAAGCGAGCCTGTTACAAAGCCGGATGAAAAAGCCTCTGCCCAAGCAAAGCATTCCGTTGGACAATAAGGGGCTTGAAGCGTTCCGCAGTTTGCAAGAGAACCTGCGGCCCGGGCCGTTGGCCGACGCGGTTGCCAGACTGATAGCTCGCCACGGGCAAACATGAGCAAGCTGTACAGTAAGCATGCCGTTCTGCGACAAGTACGGCGCAGACGGTAGTGTGACAGCGCTACAGACACTAACCCGCTACAAATGTGCAGCAGGTCGTCAGGCGAATTTCCATTCGTTAACAAAAGCGCGGGCCGGCTTGGCCGTTGCTTCGTAGGTAACCAGTTCCCAGGCATCTTGTTGAGCCAACAATGCGCGAGCAAGCTGGTTATTCAGACCGTGCCCCGATTTGCACGCAACGTATCGTGCTACCAAGGGCTTGCCGATAAGATAGAGATCACCGATGGCGTCGAGTATTTTGTGCTTCACGAACTCGTCTTCATAACGAAGGCCATCTGAGTTCAACACACGATACTCGTCCATGACAATAGCGTTATCAAGGCTGCCGCCGCGAGCAAGACCCGCCGCACGCAATGCTTCTACTTCACTGACGAAACCAAAGGTGCGGGCACGCGCCACCGTCTTGACGTAAGAGTCTTTCGCGAAATCGACTTCGGCAAAATTTGCCGTGGAATCGATGGCCGGATGCCGGAAATCGATGGCAAACGACAGCGCAAACCCGTCGTAGGGCTCCAGACGAGCCCACTTGAGATTATCGCCCTCACCCTCGCTGACCTCCACAGTTTTGAGAACCTTAAGGAATTGCTTGGGTGCCGATTGCTCTTGCAGGCCGGCGGAACGCAGTAAATAGACGAACGTACCCGCGCTGCCATCCATGATGGGAACTTCTTCTGCTGTCAGGTCGACATGCAGATTGTCGATACCCAGACCAGCCAGTGCCGACATCAGATGCTCGACTGTGGAGACGCGCACATTCCCTTTTTGCAGCACGGAAGCCATGCGCGTGTCGCTGACGCCCAGTGCCTGCGCAGGCAGATCCACGATTTCGGGCAGGTCAACGCGATGGAACACAATACCGGTGTTGGGCTCGGCCGGACGCAACGTGATCTCGACGCGCCGTCCGGAGTGCAGACCCACGCCTTTCGTACTGATGGCCTTTTGTATTGTGCGTTGACGAAGCATAAAACTCTAAAAGTGGAAACGGAATGGCCGGCCACGCGGGCCGAACAGGCAGGCTATGCGCGAAGGTTTATCCCGCCTGAAGCAAATCGCGGCACTTCAGCCTTCGCAATAAGTGATAACACCATATTGTAACTTCAATCCACTACGGCGCGCATGTTTTTTTGCATCGCACCAATAGGTAGAAGCTATCTCCCAAGTTAGACACGTAAACAACAAACACGGGCGCACCGCTGCAGCCGGCCGGGGAGAGAGCCGGCAGCGGCGATGGCGCCCGTTCGCAGTTGTAACGGCTGCACTACATAAATGTGAGAGTCATTTTTGCTCTATTTGTTCCCTTTGACCCTCAGTCTGCCTGTTTACGCAAGAAAGCCGGAATATCAAAGTGGTCCATGCCTGCAGTTTCTAGCGCGCGCACCTGAGCAGATGCTTGTCCACGCGGATTGCGGATAACCGCCGGAACTTCCGAATTGGCGAAGTCGGCAACATGCGAAATGGGCAGGTCGTCCGTACCGGTACGCAGAGCTTCACTACGGTCAGATACCAGTTGGGGACGAGCCGTCTTTGAGCCCAGACCGGTAGCGACAACCGTGACGCGCAGGTTTTCGCCCATGGATTCGTCATAGGCCGTACCGAAGATGACTGTCGCATCTTCAGCAGCGTAACTACGGATCGTATCCATGATTTCGCGAGTCTCGCGCATCTTGAGTGTACGGCTGGCAGTGATGTTGACCAGCATGCCGCGGGCGCCATGCAGATCGACGCCTTCGAGCAGCGGGCAAGCGATGGCTTGCTCGGCTGCCACGCGGGCACGATCAGGACCGGAGGCGATCGAAGTACCCATCATGGCCTGGCCTTGCTCACCCATGATTGTCTTGACGTCCTCGAAGTCAACGTTGACGTTACCCTCGACGTTGATGATCTCGGCGATGCCGGCGCAAGCGTTATGCAATACATCGTCGGCAGCCTTGAAGCAGTCCTCCTGCGTAGCGTCCTCATCCATCAGGTCGTACAGGTTTTCGTTGAGCACGACGATAAGTGAATGCACATGCTTGGACAATTCAGCAATGCCTTCCTCTGCCATCTTCATCCGCTTGGCCCCTTCGAACAGGAAGGGCTTGGTGACGACACCAACGGTGAGGATGCCGAGCTCTTTGGCGACTTCAGCCACTACCGGACCGGCACCTGTGCCCGTGCCACCGCCCATACCGGCGGTAATGAACACCATATGGGCGCCATTGAGCGCAGCGCGAATCTCTTCGCGTGCCGTTTCAGCAGCCGCCCTTCCCTGTTCCGGCTTGGCACCAGCGCCCAGCCCGGTACGACCCAGCTTGATCTGAATGGGTGCTTCGCTGGTAGCCAATGCCTGTGCATCGGTATTGGCGCAAATGAAATCCACTCCGTTTATGCCGGAACGGATCATGTGCGCTACCGCATTTCCGCCGGCTCCGCCGACACCGACCACCTTTATGACGGTGCCACTGGCATTGTTGTCGAGCATTTCAAAATTCATCATGGTTGACTCCCTCACATTCCAAAAAAGCAAAAATTTAAAAAACTCCCCAAACAACTTTTCGGAGTCGTCTCAAACAGAATGCCAACCCTTTCGGCTCGCACCAAGCTTGAAGCGCCTCCAGAGGACGAACTGCTTCGCGTCCGCCCCTTAAGGACTTATCCCGTCCTTAATTCATGAACCACTCCTTCATCCGGGCCAGCAATGTCTTGAAGCTGCCGGTTTGCTGAGCGACCTTCTTGCCACGCGCCCGTTGAAGTCGTGCCTCGGACAACAGACCCATGACTGTCGAGAACCGGGGGTTGCGCATTACATCGGCGAGGCTTCCTTCGTAGCTGGGCACCGCCACGCGCACCGGCTTCAGAAATACATCTTCAGCCAGCTCTACGATGCCGGGCATCAGCGAGGTACCGCCGGTCAGTACGACGCCCGACGAAAGCAGATCTTCGTAGCCCGATTCACGCACGATCTGTTGAACAAAGGTAAAAAGCTCTTCGATTCGCGGTTCAATGACCGCACCCAGGGCTTGGCGCTTGACCTGCCGGTTAGGTCGGTCGCCAAGACCGGGAACCTCGATATATTCCTCGGCCGTTGCCAGGACCTGCTTGGCAATGCCATGCCGCAACTTGATTTCTTCGGCATCAGGCGTTGGTGTGCGCAGCATGGCCGCGATATCGCTGGTGACCTGGTCGCCCGCGATAGGGACAACCGCCGTGTGGCGAATGGCACCACCCGTATATATGGCGATATCGGTGGTTCCACCGCCGATATCCACCAGCACCACTCCCAACTCCTTTTCGTCGGACGTCAGGCAGGACATGCTTGATGCGAGCGGCTGGAGGATAAGATCCTGGACTTCGAGTCCGCAGCGACGGACGCACTTGACAATGTTTTGAGCAGCGCTGACCGCCCCCGTCACGATATGGACCCTGACTTCAAGTCGAAGCCCGCTCATGCCGATTGGTTCCCGGATATCTTCCTGCGAATCAACAATGAACTCCTGCGTCAGCACATGAAGCACCTGCTGATCGGTAGGAATGTTGACTGCCTTGGCGGTTTCAATGACACGCGCCACATCCGTTGGGGTAACTTCTTTATCCTTGACCGCCACCATGCCACTGGAATTGAAGCTGGTGATGTGGCTGCCGGCAATTCCGGTGTAGACCTCGCGGATCTTGCAGTCGGCCATCAATTCGGCTTCTTCCAGGGCGCGCTGGATGGAATTGACTGTCGACTCGATATTGACAACCACCCCCTTGCGCATGCCCTGGGATTCATGCTGCCCCAGGCCTATTACTTCAAAACGCCCCTCCGGCAGGATCTCCGCCACAACGGCAACCACCTTGCTGGTGCCGATATCGAGTGCAACGATCAGGTCCTTGATGTCACGGGTCATAGCTTTTCTATTTGGTAGAAGAAGAGGGAACGGGTGCCAGGGTAATGGCGAATCCGTTGGCATAACGTAAATCGGCACTCTGCAGCGTCCGGCCGTCGAGTCGCTGAGCCAGCACTGGCCAGGCCTGAACGAAGCGTTGAATGCGGGTGGCAAAAGACAAAGCGCCCGAGCGTCCATGCGGATCAGCAACATCCGCAGCCGGATCCCGGCCCAGGCTGAGCCGAACCCCGCCAGACAACTCGACAGACCAGGCATACCGTGGACTAAGCGTGATTTCGCTGACACTGACATTCAGCGGCGCAAACCAGCGAGCCAGCTCCGCATAACGCTGAACCACAAGGCGCTCGGAATTTGCAGGCCCATGGAATCTCGGCAAGCGTGCGTCGTCGGGCAACTCACCCTGATTCGCGCTAAAGGCTTCGCCCCAGGTATTGATCATCTGATCTTCATTCCACAACGCCAGCGGCTGTTGCTCTTCGAGTTGAACGTCCAGGCTGTTGGGCCACACACGACGAACGCGAGCGTGCCGGACCCAGGGAACGGTTTCAAGCAACTGGCGGGTTTCATCGAGGTCAATGGTGAAAAAATTGCCCGCAACCCGGCCGGCAATGGTCGCACGCACGCTGGCGGGCGATACATAGTGCAAGGTGTCTGCCTGCATGGGAGCAATTCGGATTTGCGCAATTGAAAAGTAGGGACGCTGGATCAACCAGACGACGACGCCCAGCAACATCGCCAACACCGCCAACAGAGTCAGCGAGTTTGCAACGAAGTTGATGATGCGAGCATCGTTGATCACGATTGCGCACCTCCATTAACCAAATTCGTATCTCCGGCTGCTACCTTGCACGAGGCCGTCTCGAGAATCGCCAGGCACAGATCTTCGTAGCTCATGCCATCAGCCTTGGCTCCCATAGGCACGAGGGAATGACTGGTCATGCCCGGCGAGGTGTTCATTTCGAGCAACCAGGGCTGTCCGCCGGCATCGAGCATGAGGTCGACTCGCCCCCACCCTTCACAGCCCAGCACCTCGTACGATCGTTCGGCAAGCCGCTGAATGTGTTCGGTAAGATCCTTGTCCAGGGCAGCCGGGCAAACATATTGAGTTTCATCGGACAGATACTTGTGCTCGTAGTCGTAATTACCGCCCGGAGCCACTATTTCAACGATGGGCAACGCGCGAGCGCCGCGCGGTCCGCCCAATAAGGGAACAGTAAGTTCCCGCCCTTCGATGAATTGCTCTGCCATCACAGCCGCATCGAAGCGTGCCGCCAAACGGTAGGCCTGCGTCATCTGGCCCCTGTCCGTCACCTTGGTGACGCCCATGGTCGAACCTTCGTGCGGCGGCTTGACTATCAACGGCACACCGAGTCGATCTACAGCCTCGTCAAGGTGCTGCTCACCAAGCAGCACCATGTAGTCCGGGGTCGGCAGCCCCTCGTGCAGCCACACTTTTTTTGTCATCACCTTGTCCATAGACAAGCTGGATGCCATGGGCCCGCTACCTGTGTAAGGCAGCTTCATGAGTTCAAGCATTCCCTGAAGGGTTCCGTCCTCGCCATATCGACCGTGCAAGGCAATAAACACTCGGTCAAAACCAGCGTTGACCAGGTCGATGAGCGTATGGGTGCCAGTGTCGAACAAGTGGGCGTCAACGCCTGCACGACAAAGGGCCTCGTGGACACCACGTCCTGACATCAACGACACGTCCCGCTCGGCGGACTGTCCACCATACAGGACTCCAACACGGCCAAACCGGCTGTTCATACCAACTCTCCAATCCGGGCGGGAACCCGGCTGATGCTGCCGGCGCCCATGACGACGACCACGTCGCCGTCTACAACAAAATTCATGATCGTTTCTGCCAGGTCGGCGACATCCTCGATGAAGACCGGCTCTACTTTTCCAGCCACCCGGATAGCGCGAGCCAGGGCGCGGCCATCTGCAGCCACCAGGGGCGCCTCGCCGGCAGGATACACATCGGTCAGCAAGACGGCATCTGCCTGGCTCAGAACGTGCACGAAATCTTCAAAACAGTCACGAGTACGCGTATAGCGATGCGGCTGGAACGCCAGGACAATCCGCCGATCCGGCCATGCTCCGCGGGCGGCCTCAAGAGTGGCCGCCATCTCGACAGGGTGATGACCGTAGTCGTCGACCAGGGTGAAACTTCCGCCCCCTCTGGCTTCCGACACCGGAAAGTCTCCGACCAGTGTGAAACGGCGTCCGACGCCATGAAAAGTTTCAAGTGCTTCCGCGATGGCCTGATCGCTTACACCCAACTCAGTCGCCACTGCGATAGCAGCCAGGGCATTGAGAACGTTATGCTTGCCGGGCAAGCTCAGACGAACCGACAGAGTTGGAAGAGGGCCGGACACACTGCGACGCTCTACGTCAAACGCCATGGCGGTTCCGTCCGGCCGAACATTTACCGCGCGCACCAAAGCCTCGTCGTTGAAGCCATAGGTTGTGACCGGCCGTGAAATCAAGGGGATGATTTCACGAACGTTGGCGTCATCGCTGCACACTACCGCGCTGCCGTAGAAAGGAAGCCGCTGCGTAAACTCGATGAATGCGCTTTTAAGTCGCGCGACGTCATGACCATAGGTGTCCATATGGTCAACATCAATGTTTGTGATGATGGCCATGACGGGCAACAGGTTCAGGAAAGATGCGTCGGATTCGTCGGCTTCCACCACAATGTATTCACCCTGACCCAGACGTGCGTTGGCGCCGGCCGATGTCAGGCGTCCGCCAATGACGAATGTCGGATCGAGGCCTCCTCCGGCCAGCACGCTGGCGACAAGACTTGTGGTGGTCGTCTTGCCGTGCGTGCCTGCTACCGCGATTCCACGCTTCAGTCGCATCAGCTCGGCAAGCATCAGGGCACGAGGCACAACAGGGATACGCGCGGCACGGGCGGCCAGTACCTCTGGATTATCCGCTGATACGGCTGTCGATGTGACGATGGCGCCTACACCTTGCACATTGGCCGCATCATGGCCAATACTGACCTTCGCTCCAAGTTGTTCGAGCCGGCGTGTCACGCTGGACTCCTGCATGTCTGAACCGCTGATGGCGTAGCCGAGGTTCAGCAGGACTTCGGCAATACCGCTCATGCCCGAGCCGCCAATGCCAACAAAATGGATGCTTTGTATTCTGTGTTTCATTCAGCTCTCCCTGCCACATTCTCGCAGGCGTCTGCTATCTGTTGAGCCGCATTCAGGCTGGCATGCTCATGCGCGTGCCCGGCGTAACGGGCCAGCTCCTCCCGACTGCGTTCCCTTAGCCAGCCGGCCAGCCATTCGGGCGTGAAATCGGATTGCTTCTGCATCCAGGCACCATTGCAGTCACTGAGGTAGCGCGCATTGGCAGTCTGATGGTCGTCGATGGCATGTGGCAGAGGAATAAACAACGCAGCGACGCCGGCGGCGGCCACCTCGGCTACCGTCATGGCTCCGGCACGACACAGCAACAAATCTGCTTCACCCAGCTGCGCCGCCATATCATCAATGAATGCATGGCATTCCGCCCTCACCCCCGCGTTCTGATAGCGTTGCTTGACGCTGTCGATATGCTGGGCCCCCGCCTGATGCACAACAACGGGGCGTGCGTCGACGGGCAACATGGCCAAAGCCGCCGGCACGACTTCGTTGAGCACATGGGCCCCGAGGCTCCCGCCTACTACCAACAAACGAAGCGAACCCTGGCGGCGCGCGTACCGTTCGGACGCAGGGGGTAGTGCCAGCACTTCCTGGCGAACGGGATTGCCCACCATCAGAGCACCGGGCAACGCGCCCGGAAATCCGGTGAGTACCTTTCGAGCCATTCGCGCCAACATGCGATTGGCTGTACCAGCGATGGCGTTCTGCTCATGCACCACAATCGGAATGCCTGCCAGCCTCGCCATGAGGCCGCCAGGCACTGCAACGTAGCCACCCATGCCCAGAACGACATCGGGTCGCACCCCGGCAAGTACCTTTCGCGCTTGACGACAAGCCGTGGCAAGGCCAAAGGGCAATTTCAGCAGTGCTGCAAGCCCTTTCCCACGAACTCCCGAAAAATGGAGAGCTTCGAGCGGGATGTCGTGCCGGGGTACTATCTGCCCTTCCATCCGCTCGGGGTTGCCCAGCCACACGACGTTCCAGCCGCGTTTGCGCATTTCGTGCGCCACAGCCAGGCCAGGCATGATATGCCCGCCGGTTCCCCCTGCCATGATCAGGATGGTTCGCGCGCTCATGTGCGTTTACCCCTCATCATGTTGCGATTTTCGTAGTCGACCCTCAGCAGCAGCCCGACCGCGACCAGATTCATCACCACGCCCGTGCCGCCATAGCTGACCAGAGGCAAGGTAAGCCCTTTCGTGGGCAGCAGCCCGACGCACACTCCTATGTTGATGAACGTCTGGATTCCGAACCACAGGGCCACACCCTGCGCAACGAGACCGTTGAAAATCCGCTCCATGGCGACGGCCTGACGGCCAATATCGAAGGCCCGCCAGACCAGGAAGGCAAAGACAAGAATTAGACTGGCCACACCCACGAAGCCAAGTTCCTCGCCTATTACGGCGACGATGAAATCCGTATGTGCTTCGGGCAGATAGTGAAGTTTCTCGACGCTGGCTCCCAGTCCTACGCCGAACCATTCTCCGCGGCCCAGGGCAATCAGCGAGTGTGATAACTGATAGGCACTGCCATAGGCATTGTCCGGGTTCCAGGGATCGAGGTAGGCAAAGAGCCTTTCTCTGCGCCATGGGGACAACCAGATCAACAACAGAAAGCTGCCTATCAGAACAGCCAGCAAGCTTGAAAAGAGTTTGCCGTTGATACCACCAATGAAAAGTATCCCGACGGCAATAGCGACAATGACCATGAAAGCGCCCAGATCCGGCTCTGCCAGAACGACCATGCCCACCGCGGCCAACGCGCAAGCCATTGGCATGAAGCCACGCATGAAGTTCTGCATGTGCTCTTGCTTGCGCACTGTGTACTCGGCCGCAAACAACAGCATGGCCACTTTCATGAGCTCGGACGGCTGGAAGTTGACGATACCCAGAGGCAACCAGCGGCGCGCACCATTGACTTCACGGCCAATGCCTGGAATCAGGACGATAACCAGCAACAGCATGCAAATCAGAAAGAGCGGCACTGCTGCCTTTTGCCATACACGCATTGGAATGCTCAGGGCAACTCCCAGGGCCAATACACCCAGCAAAATGAAGAGTCCATGGCGCATGACAAAATAAAATCGGCCATAGCTTGCGTATCGCGGTCCGTCGGCAAGTGCAATGGAGGCTGAATAAACCATCAGCAGACCGAACAGTACCAGCGCCGCCGTCGCAATGATGACCGCAAAGTCGAAACTGGGCATGGCGGTACGCCCTGGACGGACCGCGTTCACGCTGGAGGTCAGTTCGGCAAAAAGACTCATGCGACCTCCCCGTTATCCAGTGCCAAGGACTGGACGGCATCGACAAACGCCTGGCCCCGGTGAACATAATCGCGGAACATGTCCAGGCTGGCACACGCCGGCGACAACAGGACCGCATCCCCCGGTTTGGCCAAGGCAAAACCTTGAGCGACAGCATCGTCCATCGACGCTGCACGTTGCATTGGCACCTGGGTATCGCGCAATGCCTGCGCAATTTCGTCGGCGTCCTGACCGATCAGCACAACCGCACGGGCATATTCTTTTGCCGCCGCGGCGAGCGGCGAGAAGTCTTGCCCCTTTCCGAGACCGCCGGCAATGAGCACGACGGGCTGGCCCAATCCCTGAAGCGCCGCCAATGTCGCACCAATGTTCGTACCCTTGCTGTCGTTGATAAAGTCCACTGCGCCAATGCTGCGAACGAACTCGACACGGTTCGGTTCGCCGGCGTAGTCTCGCAAAGCGTGCAGCAATCCCGCCCATCCCGCACCAAGGCTGCGCATCAGGCACAGTGCGGCCATCGCGTTGAGCGCGTTGTGCAGGCCTCGCACCCGCAGCGCATCTACCGGCATCAGCCGGCCAAGCCTGCCTTCAGCTCGCCGCGGTGGGGCAGCATCTTTCTTTCGACGTCCGCCGGGCGTGGGGGTGTCTTGTTCGTCGGCTTCGCTGTGGGCGAGCCAATCCAGACCTTCGCTGCCGTCCAGACCAAGGTCTCCGTCCCATTTGGGAGTGCCCGATCCAAAACTTCGCACCTTGGGCATCTGGAGGTCTTCGACCATGGCCAGCACGCCCGGATCATCGCGATTGACTATGGCCACACTTGCCATGCCCAAGAGTCGTGCCTTGGCCGCGGCATACGCCTCCATGGATCCGTGCCAGTCAAGGTGGTCCTGACTCAGGTTCAACACGACTGCTGCATCAGGCTTGAGACTAAGAGTAGATTCCAGCTGAAAACTGGACAGCTCAAGCACCCATACATCGGGCAGCTCCTGCCTGTCGCATGCATCAAGCAATGCAGCCAGGGCCGCCGGACCGATATTCCCGGCCGCGCGGGCAGTGAAGCCAGTGGCGATCGCCATGTGCCGCGCCATCGAAACTACGGTAGTTTTTCCATTGGTGCCGGTTACGGCCAGGAGCTTGGGCGTGTAGTCTTGCTGGGCAAGATCCTTGAGGGCACGCGCGAAAAGCTCTATCTCGCCAATGACTTCAATGCCGCCCTGAGCAGCCAGTTCAATCAGAGCGGCCACCGGCTCCTGGCTCGGAGACAGGCCTGGGCTGATCACAATGCAGCACACATCCCGCAAGGCTTCCGGACCAAAATATTCGGAGCCCAGGAAGTACTCAACGTCAGCGTCCTGAAGATTGCGTTGCAGTTCCTCCAACCCGCCGGGCTGCTTGCGCGTGTCCAGCACACGCAACGGCGCGCCGTGTCGTGCGCACCACCTGGCTGCGGCGACACCGGTCTGCCCCAAACCCAGGATCAGGGTTCGGGCATCAGTTCGGATCGAGGAAAATGAAAAATCGCTCATCTAAGTTTGAGTGTTGCCAGTCCGACCAGTACGAGAATCATCGTGATGATCCAGAAGCGAACCACGACTTGTGTCTCTTTCCATCCGCCTACTTCAAAATGATGATGCAGCGGTGCCATACGCAAAATTCGCCTGCCCTCTCCATATCGTCGTTTCGTATATTTGAAATACGCGACCTGTACCATCACTGACAGGGTCTCGACCACAAACACCCCGCCCATGATGAAAAGCACGATCTCTTGCCTGACGATCACCGCGATGGTGCCCAGTGCACCTCCCAGAGCCAGCGCGCCCACATCACCCATGAAAACCTGGGCGGGATATGCGTTGAACCACAAGAAGGCCAGGCCTGCCCCGGCAATGGCGGCACACAACACCATTACCTCGGACGCGCCGGGAATATAGGGAAACAGCAGGTATTTCGAGTAATCGACCCGACCCACCACATAGGCAAAGATGCCCAGGGCACTTCCGATCATTACTGTCGGCATGATGGCCAGGCCGTCAAGACCATCCGTCAGATTCACCGCGTTGCTGGTACCGACAATCACAAACCACGTCAGGGCAACAAAGCCTATGACGCCAAGCGGATAGCTGATGCTCTTGAAGAAAGGCACGATCAGGTCGGCACGTGTCGGCAGGGGCAAGGAAAAGCCGCTCAAGACCCAGTCACGGAAAAGCGGCCACAGCTCGGCATTTGCAGGGGCCGACACGGCGAAAGCCAGATAAACGGCGGCAACGAGCCCGATGAGCGCCTGCCAGAAGAACTTGCGCCGCGCCGACATGCCCTCTGGATCGCGATTGACGACTTTCTTGTAGTCGTCAGCCCAACCGATCCATCCAAACCCGAAAGTGACCAGCAGCACCACCCACACGAAACGGTTGGTCCAGTCGGCCCAAAGCAAGGTACTGACCGCGATGGCGATAAGGATCAAGGCGCCGCCCATTGTGGGAGTGCCATTTTTTTGCAGATGCGATTCCGGACCATAACCCCGCACAGCCTGACCGATCTTCAGTTCGGTCAGCTTGCGTATGACCCAGGGGCCTGCGACCAGGCCGATCAGCAAGGCCGTACCGCAGGCAAGCACGGCGCGAAACGTAATGTATTCGAAGACTCCGAAAGCCCGTATATGCGAATCGGATAACCAGCGGGCGAGTTCAAGCAACATTGTGATCTCCTTCGGCAACCGCCTGGAGTTGTTGTTTAAATCCTTGAACTACTCTTTCCATACGTGTACTGCGGGAGCCTTTTACGAGAATATTGGCGGGTGCCAAAGCGACCAGACGCTGCAGCAACGCATCGATGTCATCAAAAGATTCGGCGTGCTCACCGAACGCCTCGGCGCATTGGCGAGCCGCTGGTCCGAAAGTCAAAAGGTTGTCAACGCCTTTCTGCCGGGCATAGGCTCCGACTTCTGCATGCATGGCGGGGCCCTGATCACCCACTTCGGCCATGTCGCCCAGGACAAGGACTTTTCTGCCCGACAGCTGCGACAGCACATCGATGGCTGCACGCACAGAATCGGGGTTCGCATTATACGTATCGTCGATCAGCTGAAGTCCACCCGGCAGCGGCGTAGGTTGCATGCGTCCTGATACCGGATCAAACGACTGAAGCCCTGCCGCTATGGCAGTCAAGGGAGCCCCGGCGGCGATTGAACAAGTGGCGGCGGCCAGCGCGTTGCGCAAATTGTGCAGGCCTGGCGCTTTCAGATTGATCAGTACCGAACCCTCTGGAGTGTCCAGCCGGAACCCGGTGCGCGTCGGCTCGGCGTGTATGTCGTCGGCCCGAACATCAGCGCCGCGGTCAAGACCAAATGTCAGGACGCGACGATCCTGAGCCAGCTCGCGCCAAAGCGATGTGTAGACGTCGTCAGCGGGAAACACTGCCACTCCGTCTTCTGGCAATGCGCCAAGTACGCTTCCGTTCTCTCGGGCAACGGCTTCAACCGTGTGCATGAACTCCTGATGCTCACGTTGCGCGTTATTTACCAGAGCGACTGTAGGTTGCGCCAAATCGGCAAGCATCGCGATCTCGCCGGGATGATTCATGCCCAGCTCAAGAACAGCAGCCCGGTGCGTGGCCTTGAGTTCGAGCAGTGTCAGCGGTACACCCAGCTCGTTATTCAGATTGCCCCGTGTCCATAACGCCCCGGACTCTCCAAGCCACGCGCGCAGTATCGAAGCGATCATTTCCTTGGTTGTGGTCTTGCCGTTACTTCCCGTGACAGCAATGGTCGGGATATCAAAGCTTCGGCGCCACTCAGAGCCCAGCAGCCTCAACACCGTACCGGTGTCGCCTAGTTCGAATTGCCGCAGAGTGATCTGGGAGTTTCGCCGCGCCACGATCGCCGCCAGGGCACCGGCCTGCTGCACCTGAGCAAGATAATCATGGCCATCGAAGCGCTCGCCCACCAGCGCCAGGAAAATCTGCCCGGGCTGAATACGGCGCGAATCCGTGCTGATTGCAGCGCCACGGCGCCAGGTCAAAGCCAGGGTGGACCACTCCCGGTCGTCAAACGGGTGACGCTGCCCGGCAATTTCCTGATAGGTTTCATGTCCCTTGCCCGCAAGGAGAACGACGTCATTTGGCTCTGCCTGCCAGATCGCACGCAGGATGGCGGCAGCACGATCGGGTTCGACTTCTGGACGTACGCTCATCCCTTGAAGAATGTCATCGAGAATGACCAACGGATCTTCGGACCGGGGATTATCGTTGGTCAGAATGACCTTGTCGGCGAGTCTGCCGGCAATTTGCCCCATGCGCGGACGCTTGGCTTTGTCGCGATCACCACCGCAGCCAAACACACAGATCAAACGCCCCGCCCGAGCTGTGGCGGTTTCACGTAGTGCCTCCAACGCCCGGCTCAGCGCATCGGGCGTGTGAGCGTAATCCACGATAACCATAGGCTCACCGCCCGAACCGGTACCGCCCGAGTCGATGGCCTCGACAACCTGAAGTCTCCCCCCCACAGATCGCAAGGCTGACAGGGCCCGGGCGATCCGGGTCGTGGACCATCCCAACTGCCCCAGTACTCCGGCAATCAGCAACAGATTGGAAACGTTATGCAGTCCGACCAGACGCGTGACAAGCTGGGCCGTCCGTTCACCCATCGACAGGTTGAACACCAAGCCATATGTACCTGTATGGACATCTCCGGCCTGAACGGTTGCGCCGGCGTTCTGGTCAAGCGAGTATGTATCCAGATCAATATCCCGGATCAGAGAGACAAGCTCGCGGCCTGCCGGATCGTCGATGTTCACGACAGCAGACTGCAGGCCTGGCCGGTTGAACAGCGAAAACTTGGCCGCCTTGTACTGGTCGAAGGTGGAGTGGTAATCGAGGTGATCGTGGGTCAGGTTAGTAAAGCCGGCAATCCGGATATTGACTGCAGCAAGCCTGCCCTGATCGAGCCCGATGGACGATGCCTCAATGGCAGCGACGGTTGCTCCCGCATCGCGGATGGCCGCCAGACTGCGATGAACCGTAATCACATCCGGGGTCGTCAAGGCGCCACCCAGGTTTGTTCCGTCGGGCAATGTCACGCCCAATGTGCCTACCGTGCCGCACGGCTCGTCTGCGCCATTCAGAGCGGCGGCCAACCACTGCACTGAGGACGTCTTGCCGTTGGTGCCGGTTATCGCCACCACCGTCAGCGTTTCGGACGGCTTTCCATACCATTCATGCGCGATCAGGCCCAGAATTTGAGTCAGGCCTTCAACCAGCAAAACATTGGGATCAGCGTTTGCGACCTCGTCATTTACCGCGTCGGCTTCGACCAGAACGGCCGCGGCACCACTTTCCAGCGCTTGGGCAATATAAGAGCGGCCATCGGAAGCCAGGCCAGGGCAAGCGAAGAACACGTCACCGCTCTGGATCTGGCGCGAATCAAGGCAAAGATGAGCCGAACGCGATGCGCGTGCAGCAATCCACTGGATTATTTGATCGATATTCATTCTTGCTTCTCCCCGTGAGCACCCACTGCCACCAATGACTCAAACGGGGCATCGGGCTGTACGCCCATGCGCCTCAAGCTGCTTGCCACAATATTGGAAAAAACTGGGGCAGCGACTCGGCCACCGTAGTACGCGCCACCCTGTGGCTCATCAATGGACACTGCCACGACTATGCGCGGATCGGAAACCGGTGCAAAACCGACGAAGGAGCTGCGGTACTTGGATGTGCTGTACTTGCCGTTGACGATCTTGCGAGCGGTTCCGCTTTTTCCGGCGACACGGTAACCCTGAACCTGAGCGAGTTTTGCGCCATCGGGCCCGGCTGCGGCTTCAAGCATGGATCGCACCACCGCCGCGACTTCGGGTTTGAACACCTGAACGGAAGTGGGACGCCCCTCGCGCTTGAGCAGTGTCAGCGACACCATGTCTCCGTCTCGAGCGAACACGGTAAATGCATGGGCAATCTGCAAGAGCGAGGCAGACAGGCCGTAGCCATAAGCCATTGTCGCACGTTCGATAGGACGCCAACGCTCCCACGGACGCAGCTTTCCGGATGCCACGCCCGGGAAATTCGCCTGCGGTGCGCGGCCAAAACCCAGCTCGGTAAACTTCGTCCACATCTCCTGCGAGGTAAGCCGCTCGGAAATCATCGTCATGCCGATATTGCTTGAACGCCGCAATATGCCTGCAGCATCCAGGACGCCGTTTCGGCTCACATCCGAGATGACCGAGCCCTGATAGCGATAGCGTCCGTTGCCGGTATCGAATTTTGTGTCAGTGGTGATTTTTCCAAGGCCTAGCGCAAGCGCCACAGTAAACGGCTTCATGATGGAGCCTGGTTCGAACGTGTCGGTAATGGCGCGATTGCGCAAAGGGTCGCCCTTGCGATCGTCCCGATTATTCGGATCGTAGGTGGGCAAGTTGACCAGAGCCAGGACCTCGCCGGTCTTTATGTCCAGCACGATGCCGGCAGCCGCTCGAGCATTGTGCTCTTCCATGCCCTTCTTGAGTGCCGAATAGGTATCGAACTGCAGCCCGGCGTCGATCGAAAGACGCAGATCCTGTCCATCGACGGGCGGCACAACCGCCTGAACATCTTCCACCACGCGCCCGAGCCGATCCCGGATGACCCTTCTGCTACCGGGCGTCCCTGAAAGCTCCCGGTCAAATGTCAGCTCGACGCCTTCAAGCCCTTTGTCCTCGATATTGGTAAAGCCGAGGACGTGAGCGGTCATTCCGCCTTCGGGGTAGAAACGCCGCATCTCGGCCTGCTGATGTATGCCCGGCACTTTGAGCGCCTTGATCTTGTCCGCCAGCTCAACCGATACCTGCCGTTTGACATAAACGAAATTCTTCTCACCGTCGGCGATTCGCGCGCGAACATCCGAGAGTTTCATATCAAGCAGAGCCGCAAGCTTGCCAAGCTCTTCGTCGGAGGCGCGCTGAGCATCCTCGGGAATGGCCCAAATTGCCCGGGCGGGTACGCTGGAAGCCAGCACTACCTCTCCGCTGCGGTCAAATATCTTGCCCCGCGTAGCGGGCAGCACAAGGGTGCGTTCGTAACGGCGTTCTCCCTGCTGCTGAAGAAAATCCTTGGACATCCCCTGCAAGTACAGCGCCTTGACAATCACTGCACCGAACCCCAGCATCAAAAGGATAAGCACCAGACGCGCGCGCCATAGCGGCATCTGGATATCAAGCACCGGGCTGTCATAAAAGCGAACCCGCTTCATGGCTGCCCTCCATTGGCGACGCTTGGGGGCACAGGAGCGAAGTCACCCTTCAGGTAGAGCGTGCGGTCAGGTGAGGTGGGTCGCATTTGCAGATCGCTTCGCGCGATCTCATCAATGCGGGCATTGCGTGCAAGTTCGGCACGCTCCAGTTGAAGTCGGCGCCATTCGGTATCAAGCTCGCGA
This sequence comes from Pusillimonas sp., assembly GCF_029263785.1. GTDB lineage: Bacteria > Pseudomonadota > Gammaproteobacteria > Burkholderiales > Burkholderiaceae_B > Pusillimonas. Next base: position 31,484 of record NZ_JAJUFE010000020.1, read on the forward strand.
GCATAGGCGGCCTGGCGTTCGGACTCCATGAAAAGTTGACGCGACTGATATCGCGCGGTCACCAAAGATATCGCGGAAAGCATCAATAGCGCAGCGAAGAGGATGCTGAGGCGACCCATTACTTCTTCCTCCGTGCCGCGCGCGAGCTTTTCTGGGGCACCAGGCGGATTGCATTGACAAATGAGTCAGCGTCGTCGGGCAGAGGCTCGTCGCTGCGTTGCGCTACGCGCAGCACCGCCGACCGGGCGCGAGGGTTTTCTTTGGCTTCTACGGCAGTGGGCAAGACCTTCCCGAGCGGCTCCAATATCGGACGCGGCATGTCCTTCTCAAAAATCGGCAGGCGGGACTGTGCCTCGCTGCGTCGGCGAGCAGCGGCGATGCACTGCTTGACCATGCGATCTTCGAGAGAATGGAAGCTGATCACCGCCAAACGCCCTCCGGGTGCCAAGAGCCTTAGAGCTGCCGCGAGGGCGCGCGCGAGTTCTTCGAGCTCTTGATTGATGTGAATCCGTAAAGCCTGAAAGCTGCGGGTGGCCGGATGTTGACCCTTTTCGCGCGTGCGGACGACACTGGCGACGAGCTCGGCGAGGTCGAGCGTTGTGCGCAGCGGCCGGGATTCGCGGCGACCAACAATCGCCTTTGCAATCTGGAAAGCAAACCGTTCTTCGCCATATTTCGCTATGACCTCCCTAATTTCATCAACATCGGCTTCTGCAAGCCATTGAGCGGCGGTCATCCCGCGGCTCGTATCCATGCGCATGTCCAGTGGCCCTTCGCGCATGAACGAAAAACCTCGTTCGGCATCATCGATCTGCGGAGAGGACACTCCCAGATCAAGCATGATGCCGTCTACTTGTGTCAGGCCTCGGGCCTGCATTTCCTCAAACATGGAAGCAAAGCCTCCATGTATTACCTCGACCCGTGGATCCTGAGACCGCAACTCGTGAGCCGCCTGAATGGCGAGCGGATCCTTGTCAAACACCACCAGCCTGGCGCCCGGCCCGAGCCGTGACAGCAACAGCCGGCTGTGGCCGCCGCGACCAAACGTACCGTCGATGTAAACACCGTCAGGGTTTCGAACCTCGCTACTCAGTTCAAACACACGCGCCTTGGCCTCAAAGCCGGGATCAACGAGGGCGTTGACCGTGGGCTCGAGCAACACGGGTCTGTGCGTGAACTCCATTGGTGCGTCAGAACGAAAAATTATCCAGGGCGTCCATCATGCCCTCTGCAAGCGCCTCGGCTTCTGAACGCGCCCACTCGGCCGCATCCCAGATTTCGAAGTGCCCCCCCATTCCCAAAAGCATGACTTCACGCGTCAATCCCGCGGCCTGGCGTAATTCCGGCGCAATCAGGATGCGCCCCGAGCCGTCCATATCGACGTCCTGGGCATTGCCGAGCAAGAGACGCTGAAGTGGCCGCGCCGATGCCGGAAACGCGGCAATCTGCTCGCGCTTCTGTTCCCAGACATTGCGCGGATACAGCAACAGGCAGCCGTCGGGGTGCCGGGTAAGCGTCAAGCGCCCTTCGACCTGCGAACGCAGCGCGTCACGATGCCGGGTGGGTATCGAGACCCTCCCCTTCGCATCAAGCGTGAGTGCACTGCTTCCCTGGAACACCCTTTTTACCCCACTTTTTTGCACAAAATCCTACTTTTCCCCACTCTACGGTATGGCACGAGCTTGGTCAAGCGCTTGATCGCATTTTTTTCAATGACAACAAGCACTTACAGACGGTTTGGAGAAAGGGTGGCGAGAAAAAAAGCAAAGAAATCAATGGATTGCAGAGCGATGTAAAAGTGCTTTATTCGGATTTGCCGCTCGTGCAGAGGGAAAGCTTTGCTTTTGTTTACGAATGGGTTGAAGAATAAAAGAGAAGTGCAAGGCAGACCTGTAGGCCGGATTCTGTACACCAGGAAATGCCTGGCGGGCAATCATTCCTCTGGGCGAACCATTGCTGGCACGCTCTAGCCATCTACCCGCATGCTCGGACGGGCCGCCCTTCGAGCTTTTTCAAGCGCGCATGCCTATTTGATGTTGCTCCGGATAGAGGTTACCGCGTTTCACCCTGCCGCTTCGCTACTTCGAGAAGTAGCGCCGTACGGAGATGGCCGTACGGGTGCGCGAACAATCGCGCCCTTGCGACAGACTCGTCTCTGTGGCCCTGTTCCTCGTTCGTTCCGGACTTGCGCCCGGACCGAACGGGCGGCTGTTAGCCGCTATCCCGCCCTGTGGAGTCCGGACCTTCCTCGATATCAAAAAATACCGCGATTGCCCAGCCTGCCTTGCATTGATATTGTAGCTGACGCATCGCAGCAAACCGACCTGGGCGCGACCTGCGACAATAGTGCTTGCAGACCCACCACACATTGAATTTCTGTTTGGCAAAAATACATGGCAGTCAACCTCATTACTCTGATCGGCGTGCAACTGGCCTACGGGCATCATCCTTTGCTGGATCATGCCGACCTGACCGTACAATCCGACGAACGAATAGGCCTGATCGGCCGCAACGGCGCCGGCAAGTCCTCGTTATTGAAATTGCTGGACGGGCGCAGCGTTCCTGACGACGGTGAAATCAAACGCCTGGGAGGTCTGCGCGTCGCAACTGTCGAACAAGAGCCTGTACTGGATGAAGACTCCACCATATTCGACACTATCTGTGGCGACATCAACGAGACTGAGGACTGGTCCCGCCCGGCGCGCGTTCAGGCCATGCTGGACGAATTGGGTCTGGACGGCGAGTTGCCCATCGCCGGGCTTTCGGGTGGCACGCGCAAACGCGTAGCGCTGGCACGTGCCCTTACCGACGAGCCCGATCTGCTATTGCTGGACGAACCCACCAACCACCTTGATTTCACCGGCATCGACTGGCTCGAGAAACGATTGCTATCAGCCAAATGCGCAGTCATTCTCATCACCCACGATCGCCGTTTCCTCGACGTGGTCACCACGCGCATTGTGGAACTGGATCGTGGCAAGTTGTTCAGCTTTCCAGGCAATTTCAGCGCCTGGCAACAGCGCAAGGCCGAATGGCTCCAGGCCGAAGCGCAACAAAACGCAAAGTTCGACAAGGTACTCGCGCAGGAAGAAGTCTGGATCCGAAAGGGAATCGAGGCACGCCGCACCCGTAACGAAGGCCGCGTTCGGCGCCTCGAGGCCCTGCGACGCGAGCGAGCTGCCCGTCGCGAGCGCCTTGGCAATGTGAACCTGGCTATTGCAGAAGGCAAACGTTCCGGCAAGCTTGTTGCCGAACTGACTGGCGTATCTCACTCATTCGGAGAACGCGTCATCGTCCGCGATCTGAGCACCACCATCCTGCGCCAGGATCGGATTGGCCTGATCGGCCCCAATGGGGCCGGCAAGACGACCTTGCTCAAGATAATTCTTGGCGAACTGAAACCGGACCATGGCGAGGTTCGCCTTGGCGTGAACCTGACAGTCGGCTACTTTGACCAGATGCGTGCCCGGCTCGACGAGAACGCCACCGTAGCCGACACAATCAGCCCCGGTAGCGAGTGGGTAGAAATCGGTGATCAGCGCAAGCACATCATGAGCTATCTCGAAGATTTCCTGTTCCCGCCTGCCCGCGCCCGTTCACCGGTCAGCAGTCTCTCGGGCGGCGAACGGGCAAGGCTCGTTCTTGCGCGGCTGTTCGCCCGGCCAACAAACGTGCTTGTCATGGACGAGCCCACCAACGATCTGGACATCGAAACACTCGAGCTGCTTGAATCCCTGCTGCAGGACTATCAAGGAACCGTCCTGCTGGTCAGTCACGACCGGGAGTTTCTAAACAACGTCGTCACCCAGACCCTTGCATTTGAAGGAAACGGACATTGGGGCGAATATGTGGGTGGCTACGACGAATGGCTCGCGCAACGTCCTGCACCTTCCGAAACTACTGAAAGTCAGGCCCCGGAAGCACGCTCTGCCGGAGCCCAGGCTGCACGCACCACTCAGACCACAAAAGATGGCGCCTCCCAGACTGCGAGCAAAAGACAAAACCGCCCCGGACGCTTGGCTTCGTGGGAGCAGAAGGAGCTCGAAGGCATGCCGGATGCAATCGCGGCGCTGGAAACGCGTCAGGCAGAGCTGGCCGAAAAGTTGGCCAGTGGCGACCTGTATCGCGAGGCTCCCGAGAAAGTCGACGAGATCAACCGGCAGCTCAAACAGCTCGAAGACGACATGGCAAAGCTGTTTGAGCGATGGGAGTTACTGGAAAGCAAGCAATCAGGCTGATTGAACCACTTGCCAGCGCAATTCTTCACCTGCGGCGAGGGGCACGATGGTGGTGTCACCAACAGGGACCTCGTCGGGTATGCGAGTGGGCGAGCGCTGCAAGGTCAAGGTACCTTCATTTATTGGTAGCCCGTAGAACTCGGGGCCGTTCTTGCTGGCAAAGGCCTCCAAAGCGTCGAGGCGGCCCGCCGTCTCAAAAGCCGTGGCATACAGCCCGATAGCGTGGAAGGCGGTGTAACAGCCCGCACAGCCGCAGGACTGCTCTTTGCTGCCGCGTGTGTGCGGTGCACTGTCAGTACCCAGAAAAAAACGCTTGTTTCCGCTGGTAGCGGCTTCAAGCAGGGCTTGACGATGGGTTTCCCTTTTCAATACCGGAAGACAATACCAGTGCGGGCGGATTCCACCCACGAACAAGGCGTTGCGGTTATATAGCAGATGCTGGGGCGTAATGGTGGCAGCGATGGGCCCTTCGGCCTGCCGTACGTATTCCACCCCGTCCCGTGTGGTGAGATGCTCGAACACGACTTTCAGCTCGGGATAACGCTGACGCAAGGGAATCATGACTCGCTCGATGAACACGGCCTCACGATCGAACACGTCCACGGTGGGGTCGTTTACCTCGCCATGAACCAGTAAGGGCATTCCGAGTTTCTGCATCGCCTCGAGCGCCCCTGCACATTTTCCAAGCAAATCGGTCACGCCGGCGTCCGAGTTGGTGGTAGCCCCCGCCGGATACAGCTTGACTCCATGGACAATGCCTGAGTCGGCCGCCCGGGCAATTTCGTCTGCCGGCGTATTATCGGTCAGGTATAAGGTCATGAGCGGCGTAAAGGCACCCTCTTCTACACCCGCCTTGGCCAGTGCCGCTTCGATACGGAGCTTGTAGGCTTCGGCCTGAGCCGCAGTCGTCACTGGAGGTGTCAGGTTGGGCATGATGATCGCTCGACCGAACTGGCGTGCAGAATCGGCTACAACTGCCTCGAGCATGACCCCGTCTCGCAAATGCAGGTGCCAGTCATCGGGACGCCGAATAGTAAAGGTGTGGCTGGCGGTGGTATCGGTGCTGGTCATAACGCAAAAATCTTTCTAAAACGGCAAATCACCATCTTACCTTCAATCGGTACACCCCATTGGCCGAATTTTCAGCGTTCGGCACAAATCGCTTTGTCTTTGGCCGCAACTCAAGTTATGCTCGGGGAAACGACTTTTTCACCCCCTATTGGAGCACTCCCCTATGGCAACATCCGCAAAAACCGCACGCAAGCCCAATGCGGCCTTCATGAAGCCACTGACTCCCAGCCCAACCCTGGCGGCCATCATCGGTGCCGAGCCGCTCCCGCGTACCGAAGTAACCAAAAAAATCTGGGAATACATTAAAAAACATGATTTGCAGGATCCTGCCAACCGCCGCAACATCAACGCCGACGACAAGCTCCGTCCCTTGTTCGGCAAGGATCAAGTCTCCATGTTCGAGCTGACCAAACTCGTTAGCGGGCATCTTAAATAAGCACTCGAAATCCGGCAGCGACTCTGCTGCCGGCCAAACAAAAACGCTGCCCTGAGGCAGCGTTTTTGTTTGGGGCTTTGACAACCGGTTCGCCTTCAGTCAATAGGCTGAGGCGCCGTACCCGAGAACAAGGCCAGCCAACCGCGAACGATTCGGTAAATTATCCAGATCAGGGCGATCATGCCGGTGATCCAGCCTATGAATATATAGGTCGCAATGGCGCTGAGTACGCACCACAGCATGCCCCACCAAAAAGTCTTGATGACCCAGTCAAAGTGCGTGGCATAAATGGTGCCCGCCGCATCACCTCGTTTCAGATAGGCCACAACCACAGCCGCAATGGTAGCCAGGCCGAGAAAGCCGGCGCTGATCAGTCCCAGGGCGAAAAGGCCGTACACCACATGGGTAAGCGTACGCATGGAAAGACCACTGGGATTCTCTGGCGGCAAGACGTCGGTCATAGACCCTCCGAAACATTAAGACCGTTCATGTAAATATTCTTGAATTGCCTATTTTACCCATATACCACTGATGCGTTGTTGACCTATGGCAAGGACGGAAGACAAAAGGTGTTGCGTTGTTGACCTACGGCAAGGTCAAAGGACAAAAGGTGTTGCGTCCGCGCACGTAGCTTCTCATATTCATCTGGACAGGCTATTTTGGTGTGCCCGAGGCAGCGAGGTCCAGAGAGGGGCGGATGCGACCAGTAGGACAGCTCAGCCGCCAGGTTGAAGGTGGAATCAAGTGAATTTGATTGCATGGGCACCTGGTGTATGACGGTGGGCTGACCCGTGCCGAATCCGTGCCCGCCAGCGCATGCCGGGGCCAGGTAATTCGCCTGCGCCCGTTAGTTTTTCATCGCTTCCTGCCAGGGCCGGCCAAGGCGTGGCGTCAAGCGCCCGCCACAGCCACTTGCGTACCGGCGCGCCGGCGTCGGCACGGGCGTCGGCCCATGTGCGGCGTATGCGTGCCGGCGGGCGGTCAAGCGCCGTGTGTGTGTACAGAGGGGGGAACGGTCGTGGTACTGGCGCCCAAAAGGCAAAGCCCCTGCATCCAGTGGATGCAGGGGCTTTGAGGTGTAAGAGCCTGACGATGACCTACTTTCACAGGCGAATGCCAACTATCATCGGCGCTAAGGCGTTTCACGATCCTGTTCGGGATGGGAAGGCGTGGGACCACCTTGCTATGGTCGTCAAGCG
>NZ_JAJUFE010000076.1 GCF_029263785.1 Pusillimonas sp.
ACGTGCGCGGGGGGTCAGCCCCTGCTGCTTGGCAACTTCTTCGGATGCAAGCAGCAAAGCGCAGGCGCCGTCGTTTACTCCGGATGCATTACCGGCGGTAATGGTGCCATCAGGGCGTACGATCGGCTTGAGCTTGGCCAGGGCCTCGAGGCTGGTCTGGCGGGGGTGCTCGTCGGTGTCGACGACCAAAGGATCACCCTTGCGTTGTGGAATGGTGACGGCGGTGATTTCCCCGGCCAGATGGCCGGCCTGTTGCGCAGCAGCTGCCTTGTTCTGGCTGGCCAGTGCGAAAAGGTCTTGGTCTTCGCGAGACACCTTGAAATCGTCGGCGACATTCTCGGCGGTTTGCGGCATGGAATCAATGCCGTATTTTTCCTTCATGAGCTTGTTCACGAAGCGCCAGCCAATGGTGGTGTCCTCGATCGAAGCCTGACGGGAAAATGCGGTTTCGGCCTTGCCCATCACGAATGGTGCACGGCTCATGCTTTCTACCCCGCCGGCGAGCACGAACTTGGCGTCTCCCGAGCGAATAGCGCGGGCGGCGCTACCCACAGCGTCCAGACCCGAACCGCAAAGGCGGTTGATGGTGGCGCCGGGTACGCTTACCGGCAAACCTGCCAGCAGCAGCGACATGCGCGCGACGTTGCGGTTGTCTTCGCCGGCCTGATTGGCGCAGCCATACAAGGCGTCGTCGAGCTGGCTCCAATCAACATTGGGGTTGCGCTGCATCAGCGCCTTGATGGGCACGGCGCCCAGGTCGTCGGCACGAACAGACGACAATGAGCCGCCGTAGCGGCCGAAGGGGGTGCGAATGGCATCGCATATAAAAGCATGTGTAGTCATGATGAGCAGGCCTGTACAGCAATCGACTTAACCGAGATTCTTGGCAGCGAAATCCCAGTTGACGAGGTTCCAGAAGTTCTCGAGATACTTGGGACGCGCGTTACGGTAGTCGATGTAGTAAGCGTGTTCCCAGACGTCACAGGTAAGCAGAGGCACGTCGTCGGTGGTGAGCGGCGTAGCAGCGTTGCTGGTATTGACGATGTCGAGCGAACCATCAGCCTTCTTGACCAGCCAGGTCCAGCCTGAACCAAAGTTGCCGGCAGCCGACTTGTTGAACGCTTCCTTGAATGCAGCCACACTGCCCCACTTGGCATTGATGCCCTCTGCCAGCTTGCCGGAGGGTTCACCGCCACCGTTGGGCGACAGGCTGTTCCAGTAGAAGGTGTGGTTCCAGACCTGAGCAGCGTTATTGAAAATGCCGCCCGAGGATTTCTTGATGATGTCTTCAAGCGATGCGGACTCGAACTCGGTGCCAGCGATGAGATTATTGAGGTTCGTCACATACGCTTGATGGTGCTTGCCGTAGTGATACTCGAGGGTCTCCTGCGAGATGGTGGGAGCCAGCGCATCGATCGCGTAAGGAAGAGGAGGAAGCTCAAAAGCCATGGTCTGTATCCTTCAAAAAAGCTTGTTGACTAAGAAAAACCTGACGCAGCCCATTATTGTATGGGGCTTTTTAACGGGCTTGCGAGGACGACGTTTATTTTTGTCTGGGTTGAATGACTTCGACATCGGCCCCGCCCTTCGCAAATTCGAGGACGAGTCGATCACCCCTGTTCAAGTCTAACGCATTTTTCACCAGCCCCCCTTGCTCGTCACGAACGATAGCGTACCCGCGGTCCAGAATGTTGCGGGGGCTGAGTGCCTGCAATGTCTGCTGCAACGAGGCCAGCCTTGACCGGCGCAAGGTAAGCAATTGCGGCGCGCAAAGAGTCAGCCGGCCAATAGCGCCCCGAAGTTCGCGACGTGCAGCGTCCAGATCGGGCGACCGGTGACGCAGGCGTGCTGTGGCCATGGCCAGTCGACCGGCCTGCTTATGATGGTGGCCGTCCGCAGCACGCACCAGACGGATCCGGAGCGACTGCAGGCGTTCGCGCTGGCGATCAAGTCTCTGCTGGGGAGACACCAGCATGCCGACTGCCCGGTCCAGACGTAAAGACGCCCGCTCAAACCAGCGCCGTTGTTGAACAGCCATGGCCTGCAAGGCCATGTTTACCCGCTCGAGACATGCCTGACGTGGCAAGCACGCGAGCTCTGCGGCGGCGGTCGGGGTTGGTGCCCTGAGATCGGCTACAAAATCGGTGATTGTGAAATCGGTTTCATGTCCAACCCCACTGATGACAGGAATCGGACTGGAGGCGATAAGTCGGGCCAGCGTCTCGTCGTTGAAACTCCATAGGTCTTCCAGGCTGCCACCGCCCCGTACCAGGAGAATCGTATCGACTTCATTCCGGGCAATGGCTGCGCCAACTGCCTGACAGAGCCGGGCTGCGGCTTCGGCACCCTGCACAGGCGCCGGGTAAATGATTACTCTGACATGGGGAGCCCGGCGACGGATGGCGGTAAGGACATCCCGCAAGGCTGCAGCTGCCAGCGATGTAACGACGCCAATCGAGCGGGGCACCGGCACAATGGGTCGCTTGCGCTCAGAATCGAACAGGCCCTCGTTACCGAGTTTTGCCTTGAGTGCAAGGAACGCCTCGTGCAAGTCGCCCTGGCCCGCGCGACGCATGGCCTCGACCTGCAACTGGTATTCACCCCTGGCCTGGTACAGGGTAACGCTCGCCCGCAGTTCCACGCGTTCGCCGGGCGCTGGAATGAAGCCCACCGTCACAGCCCGACTCCGGAACATGACGGCTCGTACTGAAGCCGCATCATCCTTCAGGGTGAAATACCAGTGCCCGGACGCCGCCTTGGTGAAATTCGAAATTTCGCCGCGAACGGCCACTTGTGCAAAATTGGCTTCCAGGAGCCCGCCAACCTGGCGATTGAGTTGCGAAACCGAAAGGACAAGGTCGCCTCGAAGGGAGGTTGCGGACATGGGCCAGATACCAATCCAGGGGTGAACAAAAAGAAACAACTATAGCAAAAGACCCACCACACGGCCGCTAATGAGAATGGCTACACGGCCAAAAGCGGCTGGCCGGGATTTGGCGCTATCTGAGCCATTTTGCGGCAGAAAAGTCGACTTGGGGATCTCTGCTTTCCACAAATGTCAAGCCTCTGTCAAATCATTGAAATATCAATCAAATTAGGCCGACTTCTTCGGACCCGCTTTAGAATATAAGCATAAGCCATTGATTTATATGCAGTTAATTTAAAATATACAAACGAGCTAAAAATGACCACTGAACCTCTAAGGCCGATGTAATGCGCGACTCCCAAGCTTTATACACAGAATTATCCACAGTTTCTGTGGATAGACCGTTGAGAGCGTGCATCCACGCCATTTTCACCCCTGGGAACGAGCAAAATCGCCGTTTGCGACAAATTATTTCAAAGCGGATCGGAGCTTGGGAATCAGCTTTTTCCAATTTGGGTTCTGGCACCGTAAAATGGTTGGCAATATAAGCACATTAGGGCGGAGATACCATTTTGCTGCAGATGATTGATGAAGCCGGCTGGCCAATCTGGTTCCTTATCATTACCTCGGTGCTGGGGCTGGCACTCATTATTGAACGCTTCCTGAGCCTGCGGCGCGGTCGAGTGCTGCCTAGCGGCCTGTTTGACCGGGTAGTAGAGGTCGCCCGCCGTGGTGGCGGCAGCAAAGAAACTTTGCAACGTCTGGCGGGCAGTTCGCCGCTGGGTCGGGTGCTGGCCGAGGTGGTGGCAGTCAGAGGCGAATCGAGCGACTATCGCACGGCAGCGATTGAGGAAGCCGGTCGCGACGTAGCGCATGAACTCGACCGTTACATACCCGCTTTATCCACCATTGCGGTGGTCGCCCCTCTGCTGGGTCTGTTCGGCACCGTGGTGGGCATGATCGAAATTTTTTCCTCGTTCACTCCCGGAGGTGGCGACCCGGCCCAACTGGCACGCGGAATTTCGGTGGCGCTGTACAACACGGGTTTCGGAATTCTGATTGCCATTCCCGCCTTGATCTTTCATCGGTACTTCCGCTCACGCGTTGAGTTCTATCTGCACCAGATGGAACGCCAGGCCGGTATCCTGAATCGGGTACTGGCAGATGAAAACGAACGAACCCGCCCATTTGAAGTTGCGGCGCCATGAATTTCAGACGTAAACCCTGGCACGATGAACCCGACATCAATCTGATTCCCCTCATCGATGTCTTGCTGGTCATTTTGATTTTTTTGGCGGCAAGCACCTCGTTCAACCGCATGCAGCAGTTTCAGATCAGCCTGCCGGAAGCCAGTGCAGAAGCTCCCGACCTCGAGGCTCTCGATATTTCCATCAGTCGCGAGGGTTTATATGCACTGGACGGCAAGCTTATCGAACAAGGGCAAACCATTGATATTTCCAACGCCCTGCGACAGGCGCGGCGATCTCCTGATCAGGCGCTGATCATTAGCGCCGACTCACACAGCCCTCATGAGTCTGTCATGCGAGTGCTCGAAGCAGCGCGACAGGCAGGGATGGAACGTATCCACTTCGCGGTTCAGAGTCCACCTTGAAACTTGCCAGTTTTCTTACCCCGTATATCCATGCCACGTGGCAGAAAAAGGGCTTGTTGAGCGCCTTGCTGTTACCCCTGTCATGGATAACCGCCCGCGTCGTCGCTTCGCGCAAAAGGCGGGCGCGCCTGGCGCCTTCTCTACCCTCGTTGCCCACAATTGTCGTGGGCAATATCCTGGTCGGAGGAACAGGCAAGACACCTGTCGTCGTGGCGGTAATAAAAAGCCTGCAGGCGCGCGGCTGGACTCCTGGGGTGGTGAGTCGAGGCTACGGCGTCAAGATCGGACCTTCTCCGCGCACCGGGCAAGGGGATCTTCCCGCCACTGAATTTGGAGACGAACCGTCGCTGATTGCGGCCTCTACCGGGGTGCCGGTCGCCGTTCATCCACAGCGCGACCGGGCGCGGCAGGCGCTGATCAAAAACTTCCCTGACGTCAATGTGGTTGTCTCAGACGACGGCCTTCAACATCTGGCCCTCAGTCGGGACGTCGAAATTGTGGTTCAGGATGCGCGAGGATTGGGAAATGGGCGGCTGATTCCAGCCGGGCCGCTTCGGGAACCCGCTTCAAAACTGGATGAAGTGGATTTCATCATAGACAACCGTGCGGCAACGGGTAGTCAGCCGCTCGATCGCGGTGTAGTAGTGCCCTTTTGCAAATCCCGGCACGCAAAGCGCGTTTCAATGCGCTTGCAGCCCACTTTTGCCGAAAACCTCGCGACGTGCAAGCGGCTTGCATGGACGGAATGGGTAGCCCGGTATCGATCGACACCATTGGCGGCCGTTGCTGCCATCGGCCAGCCCGGACGTTTTTTTCAGACGCTGCGCGACGCCGGACTGGAAGTGGCTGTTGAACAGGCGTTGCCAGACCACGCCCCTTTTTCAGCATCTCCGTTCTTGAACCTTTCCGAAGATGTCATCGTTATTACTGCAAAGGACGCCGTCAAGTGCCGGCAGTTCAATGATCCCAGGGTGTGGGTCGTTCATGTGGAAGCAATTTTTTCGAATCCTGCCTGGCTGGACGAGCTGGAACAGAAACTGTTGGCCGTCGAGTACTCACATGGCGAAGCCATGAAAATCTGACTCCGCACCGGCCCAGCACAATCTGTTCCGTATTCAAAGCGGTCAAAGGCATTAAACTTTGGTATTGGACATCTATCTGGAATCGCCGTGGAATCCCATTTGCTCGATATTCTCGTTTGCCCGCTGTGCAAGGGCCCATTGCAATACGACAGGCCCGCACAGGAACTCATCTGTAACAGTGATAAATTAGCCTACCCTGTTCGCGACGGCATTCCGGTCATGCTGGAAAGCGAGGCCAGGGTCATCAATGCATCAACCTCTTCGCAAACACAGGCACCCACCGCCGGCACCAGCGCGGCTCCTTCGGCGCCGGACGCGCAGTCATGAGCTTTGTGGCTGTAATCCCGGCCCGGGCATCGTCCTCCCGCCTTCCTGACAAGCCCCTGCTTGACATTGCCGGCAAACCAATGGTGGTGCGGACGGCCGGGCAGGCTGCGCAGTCGAAGGCGCTGCGCGTGGTTGTTGCTACAGACGACGAGCGCATCAGGCAGGTCGTCGAGCAGAGCGGATTTCAAGCATTGATTACCCGGACAGATCATGCCACCGGTACTGATCGACTGTCGGAAGTGGTCGAAGTCCTGGCGCTGGAAGACGATGCAGTGGTGGTCAACGTCCAGGGAGACGAACCACTTATTGACCCGAAGCTCATCGACAGTGTCGCTGAACTGCTGGTGGCCCAGCCGCAGGTGGCAATCGCCACCTGCGCGGCACCCATCACGGATAGCGAAACCTTGTTCAATCCCAACGCCGTCAAGGTCGTTTGTGATGCAAATCAGCGGGCGCTGTATTTTTCTCGCGCGCCCATTCCGTGGGCGCGCGACGCACTCGCGGACGGTGCGCGCATCCTGGCGGCGGGACTTCCCGCAATGCAGCATATTGGCCTGTACGCATACCGGGCCGGCTTTTTGAAGCAATATCCGCAATTGCCCGCAGGGCCCCTCGAAAGATTCGAATCGCTCGAGCAATTGCGAGCCATGGAGAATGGTTTTGAGATTGCAGTTTTACGTATTGAAGATCACCCTGCACCCGGTGTTGACACCGAAGCCGATCTTGAACGAGTACGCGGCATCTTCGTAAATCGGTTATAAATCGTCCTCGAAGCTGCGCCGACGTTGTAAAATTTGCTGCGTTGCCGCATAAGCAGAAACTGCAGAAACACCTTTGGAGATACTCATGCGATTGATCCTGCTCGGTCCTCCCGGCGCTGGCAAGGGAACGCAGGCCGCGTTCATTACAGAAAAATTCGGCATTCCCCAGATTTCAACTGGCGATATGCTGCGCGCGGCGGTCAAGGCTCAGACGCCCCTTGGCATCGAAGCGAAAAAGATCATGGACTCCGGCGGACTGGTCTCTGACGACATCATCATCGGACTGGTCCGTGATCGCCTTAAAGAGCCTGATTGCGAAAAAGGCTATCTGTTCGACGGTTTCCCGCGCACTATCCCGCAGGCCGATGCGCTGAAGGACGCTGGTGTGAAGCTCGACTTCGTGATCGAGATCGTCGTACCCGACGAGAACATCATCGAGCGGATGAGCGGCCGCCGGGTCCACCCCGCCAGCGGGCGCAGCTATCACGTCACATTCAATCCGCCCAAGACGCCCGACGTGGATGACCTCACGGGCGAGCCACTGGTGCAACGTGACGACGATCGCGAAGAAACCGTACGCCATCGTCTGTCGGTGTATCAGCAACAGACCCGCCCGTTGGTGGATTATTACTCCAGCTGGGCAAATAGCGGCGACGAGCGCGCACCCGCCTTCAGGCAGGTTTCAGGTGTTGGCTCGCTGGAAGAAATCCGCCAGCGAATCGCCGACGCGCTCAAATAAAACAGCCTTCTCCCGGGCAGAATAACGACGGGCGCCTGGCGCCCGCTTCAACAAGAGGAAGTTATGGAGATCAAGAACAAAGTTTTCGTGGTAACCGGCGCAGCATCCGGACTGGGTGCCGGTACGGCACGCATGCTGACGCAAGAAGGCGCCAAAGTGGTACTGGCCGATGTTCAGGACGAAGCCGGCAAACAGCTGGCGCAAGAACTGGGACAGACCTATGTACATTGCGATGTAACGCAGGAAGCGGATGCAACGGCGGCCATCGAGGCGGCCAAGGCACTCGGCCCCTTGTTCGGCCTGGTCAGTTGTGCCGGTATAGCCCCGGCCTCTCGTACTGTCGGCCGGAACGGCCCACACGCTCTGGATCTGTTCCAGAAGGTCATCATGATCAACCTGGTAGGCACATTCAACATGGTCCGCCTGGCAGCAGCGGCAATGTCCGAGAACGAGCCGGAACCCACGGGCGAGCGAGGTGTCTTGATCAACACTGCTTCCGTCGCCGCCTACGATGGCCAGATCGGCCAGGCCGCCTATTCAGCGTCAAAGGCTGGAGTTGCCGGCATGACGCTTCCTATTGCACGCGATCTGGCAAAGCTCGGTATTCGCTGCATGACGATCGCTCCGGGAATCTTCGGTACGCCCATGGTCTTTGGCATGCCCCAGGAAGTTCAGGATTCTCTGGCCGCCAGCATTCCCTTCCCTTCCCGCCTCGGCCGTCCCGAAGATTACGCGAAGCTTGTACACAGCATCATTACAAATGAAATGCTCAACGGCGAAACCATTCGCCTTGACGGCGCCATTCGCATGGCACCGAAATAAGCTCCATGAGCTTGATACGGTCGGCCGCCACGGTAAGCGGCCTCACCTTATGCTCACGCATCACGGGCCTGTTCCGGGACATTCTCATCGCCGGTTCTTTCGGTGCAGGCCCACTTACCGACGCGTTCTGGGTTGCGTTCCGCATTCCTAACCTCTTGCGCAGACTCTTCGCCGAAGGCGCATTCTCGCAAGCCTTCGTTCCCATTCTGGGCGAAGTACGAA
>NZ_JAJUFE010000060.1 GCF_029263785.1 Pusillimonas sp.
ACAGTGGTCTGACGACCCAGATCGAGTCGACCCCAGGACGAAGACTGCAGTCCAACGGTTGCTTGACGATCGAACATGCTTCCACTGGACCCGTCGTTCAGGTTGAATCCGTTTTCAAGTACAAAGACCGCCTGCAAACCGTCACCCAGGTCTTCTGCACCCTTCAATCCCCAGCGGTTGCCGCCCATGATGCCGTTGGCCATACCGGTGTTTGTGCCCTTGAAGCTTTCGCCGGTTTCAGGATTGGTCCCCTTGAATTGTTGGTAGCCAATGCCACCGTCAACACGGCCATACAAGGTGACCGACGTTTCGGCAGTGGCAGCGCCGGCGAATCCGGCAATCAGAGCAGCGCAAAGCAGACTCTTTTTCATGTGTGAAAATCTCCGTAGGTTTGAGCAATAGCCGGCGGGCTGTTTCGGGCTCCGCCTTCAACTCCGCAGATGGAAGTTGCAGCCATTCCAACAAGCGCCGCCCTCTTTGGATATGAACAAACCCGGGATCGAGCCTTTTTTACGTGAATTTGTGGCTCAATTACGACAAAAACGTTGTTTTTTTGCTAGTCCGTGCAACAAAATTGTCACACAAAACAAACGCCAGAATCTGTTCCGGTTGCTTTGTCGACGACCACTTGCGAGCTCTGAAATCCGGGCTCAACAATACATTCTTCCATTTTTTCAATCACTTATATTTCAGCTTTATTACACGTCATAGTCAGCCCCGGCAGGATAAGGCAGTTTTTATGCGAGCAAAGCGACATCGACGTCCTTCCCCGCCCTGTTTACGACTACGCTCACCTATGAAAAAATTATGCCCCCAGAAAATTCGGCGCTGTCTTTTGGGCGGCTCTTGCCAGTGCCGCTAGACGGTTTCTTGCCGCTGCCTTATTTTCCTGCCCGGGCTAAAATCATCTATTGCTCATAGACAGGAATCCATATGATCAAGGCAGTCATCATTGTCTTGTGGCTGGGGTCAATTACCTACATCTACTTCCGGGGCAAGGTGCGCCTCAGTTTTTTCCGCACCGTGTTTAACCACACTTCTTTGCTGGCGCCTGTCAACGCCTTTATGTATGTGTTCTCGGCCGTACCTGCACGGCCGTACATTTCGAACACCGGCATCAAAGGGCTGGCTGCCCTGGACGAAAACTGGGAAGTCATCCGTCAAGAGGCGGCGGCCCTGGCCCGAGAGGAACGCATCCGTGCCGCCGCCAACAATGACGACGCGGGTTTCAATTCCTTCTTCAAAACGGGCTGGAAGCGTTTTTATCTAAAGTGGTACAACGCCGAGCACCCTTCCGCCGCCGAGCTATGTCCCAAGACAGTCGCTTTGCTACGAAATATTCCGGAAGTCAAAGCGGCCCTTTTCGCGGTTCTGCCACCCGGGGCCAAGCTGAACCCCCATAGGGACCCTTATGCAGGTTCGTTGCGCTATCACCTGGGCCTGGATACCCCGAATGATGCAGGCTGCTTCATCGAGGTTGATGGCCAACGCTACAGCTGGCGGGACGGGGAAAGCGTGGTGTTTGATGAAACATATATTCACTGGGCCCAGAACACCACCGATCAAACCCGCACAATACTGTTCTGCGACCTTGAAAGGCCCTTGAAATACCGTTGGGCAGCCAGGTTCAACCGCTGGTTCTCGCGGGTTGTCATGACGGCAGCGGCATCGCCAAACCAGGAAGGAGATCAAGTCGGACTCGTAAGCCGGCTATTCCGGATTTCCTGGGTCGTGGGTCAATACCGACGCCGTCTCAAGCGCTGGAACAAGACCGTCTACCACGTAGTACGTGCTGCCCTCATAATCGGTGTGATCGCACTGATTATCTTTATTTAGAATTTAGGCTCCGGTCCAGCACCAAGGCATTGCTCAAGGCCTGGTTGCGGAACGACGACGGTGATGTGCCCACCTGAGTGTTGAACGCCGTCGAGAAATTGGCGGCGCTCGAGAACCCTACTTTCAATGCTATGTCGCGCACGCTCAACGTCGTGTTGGTCAGCAGAAACTTGGATTTCCGTATCCGTTCCTGACGAATGAATTCGACTGCCGAAATTCCCAGACAGTGCTGGAACGCGAGAGCCAGACGTCGCTCTGGCACTGAAACGGCCTCGGCCAGGTCGGCCAGCCGATGCACGTCAGCCAGACGTTCCACAAGACACTTTTTGGTACGGCCGATGAGTTCCCAGTCTTCCTGGGGCGCCGGCATACCGTCGGTGCCGGTGGCAGCGCCCTGCTCTCGCAACAAAGCAGCCATCCGAAGCTGGGCCTGAACACGGTCAACCAACTGACCAAGAGTGAACGGCCTGATCAGAAAATCAAGCACCTCGCTCCTCTGGACAACGGTACCGTCATAAAAGGGTTTGGCAGTCGTAATGACAAGAAACGGGATGGTCTGGATATCGGTATGACTGCGAAACCGCCCTTCCAGCTGGACGACATCAGGTCCGCTGGAGCGCAGCGAAACAAGCACAATGTCCGGGCGATCAGTGAGTGCCAATTCCAGGGCGGCATTACAGGTTTCTGCAAGACTGAAGCGAAATCCGTTACCCCGAAGCATCTCCTGCAACACATATTGCTCCTGCGCATCGTCATCAACGATCAGCACATGAGTGGTAGCCGCGGCGTCGGAAAAGAGTGCGTTCACATAAGTCCGCCAAGTGTCTGTACAAAACTATCTTCGCGCACACGATGTAACAAAGTCCAACATTTTCGTCCGAACTTGACGATTGTTAACAAAGTCCGGGACGGTGCTGTAGCAGGAACGCCAAAAAATCGGATAGTGGCATCGGACGCGCCAGGGCATAGCCCTGACCATACGGAACCCCCGCAGCCTTGAGCAACTGTACCTGACCCACCTGCTCAATTCCTTCAGCCACAAGGCGGGCATCGATGACCGATGCGATGTTGACCATGTCCGGTATCAGGTTGGAGCGTAAACCCTCATCCTCCAGATCATGGATAAACGAACGGTCAATCTTCAGCAGGTCAGGCGAAAGCGCTGTCACCGCCTTGAGGTTGGAATAACCAATGCCGAAATCGTCTACCGCGATCCAGAAGCCCTGCTCGCGCAGTTGCTGGACTTCCGAGATCAAATCGCTGGAAAGGCTGTGTTCGGTGATTTCGATACAGACCTGCAGATCGTTTCGAGAAGCCGTCTGCAAGGCCCTGGAAAGTTCGGGGATCAGGGTATCGGGATCTATGCTCTCGGGAAAGCAGTTAAGCGCAACGATGAACATCTCATCCCATGGCGGCAGTGCCAGACCCAGTTCGCGTATTGCCTTTGCAGCAACAACCTTGTCAAACTGCGCGTGCAGACCAGCGGCCTGGATGGCGGGAATGATGTGTTCGGGTTCCCACAGCTTGCTTCCCTCTTTGAGTCGAGCCAGAACCTCGCAGCCCACCGGTCGCAGGGTACCCAGGTCGAAAATGGGTTGATACACAAGCTTGATATTCTCATCGTTGCAAAGGTAGGCAATACGATGACGAAGGTCGGCAAGTTGGCGTAACTGCGGGGCCAAAGCGCCGGTCACCAACGTACCCACCAATATTGAAGCCCCCAGCAAGAAAGTGAAAAGCGAAGCATTTTCCTGAAAAACCGTCAGAAAGGAACGTTCCGTCTGCAAGACCAGGTCCTGTCCCTCCGGGGACGTGATCAGCTCATAACTCATGCCATGCAGCCTGAATCCGACGTTTGCCGGCTGGGCGGCTCGCTCGCGCCTGGCGCTTGCAATGTTCGACTCGCTTACGTTCAGCGAAATCAAACCATCGGTTGTATGTAACCAGACCACGTCGGCACTGGCGAAGATATCGCCCGTTGCATAACGGCTCAGCACTACGTTGAAAGGAGGAAGCTGAATGATGACGGCCAGGAACTCTGTGTCAGCCATCGCGAGAGGCACGTTATTGAGCAACTCAAACCCGGCCCGCGTCTGATATACCCTGTGCCCCCCCTTGTAGGGCTGGGGCAGCAGGCCAAGTGATGTAGTACAAAGCAGCCGTCTTTCTTCGTCCAGCACACCGATCTCGCGGATATAGCGCGACATGAGCAGGTGCGTGTTAAGGTGCATCAACGCATCCGCGGTGCAGTCCAGAGCGTCATGCTGATGAAGGTGCTCGAGCAATTCGACGCTTTCGGTCGTCGAGACCCGGAAAATCTCGATGGCATCTTTGTGGCGCTGCGACACCTGGTTACGGTCGATCCATATCGTGGCTACGGCCGACGCAAGCAGCAGCACGATAATTGTCACTGCCCCAGACCCCCAGGCAAATGCCCTTGGGCTGGAAGCAATCTTTTTCAAAAACCAGTAAGCAAGTGAGTGCAAAAGGTGTTATCCCGCCTGACGCAGGCAACAAAAGATTAGGGGACGGATTTGAATGCCCACCCGATAATACCTTTATTACATTATGTATAAAAGTAGGCTTTACGAAGACCTGATGGCGTAGAAACCAATCGCGTCAACCTGAGCGCGCGACCGGAGTCCGTCACGAAGATTTCCCGGACATTCCCGATGCATTCCCAAGCGAATGGACGTCAAGCCCACAAGCCATCGAAATAAACCGGCGACGTATCAAATAGCGCCTGGGCTCCGCGGGCTCACCTGATGCCCGAATCGGTTTTTGATTGCGAACGGCCTCAACCGTCCCAGTCCCATGCTCCTCCGATGGCACGTATCAAGGCCACGGCCGCCATGGCCCGATCACCGTCCAGCCGCACCGATGCACGCTTCTGAACCAGAACCTCGCGGTCGGCGTCGATAACATCAAGATAACTTACCGACCCTTCCCGGTATTGGATCTGGGAGAGCCGGGCAGCCCGCGAGGCCTGATCGACAGCCAAATCTTGCACCTGCGTCTGCTCACCCAGAATGCGTACATTGGCAAGCCCGTCTTCTACCTCTTTAAATGCCTGCAGCACCGTTTGTCGATAGGCCGCGACATCTTCTTCATATCGTGCACGGGCTCGTTCCACATTGGCTTCGCGGCGCCCGCCGTCAAAAATGGGTAAAGACAGGATGGAGCCTACCAGCGGGCCAAGCAGGAAGGTACGACTCGACCATTCAAGCAGATTGCTCAACTCCGAAGACTCATAGCCCATCGCGCCGGTCAGGGTGAGCCTGGGGAAGTACGCCGCCCTTGCCGCGCCGATTCGCGCATTCGCGGCTGCCATGGCACGCTCGGCAGCAGCAATGTCGGGACGACGCTCCAGCAAGGAGGAAGGCAATCCCGCAGGGATGTCCACCGGTACGCGGCCAAGGGGGTGGGTGTCGAGCGAGAATTCAGACGGCGGCTTCCCTAAAAGCGTCGCCAGCGAATGCTCGGCGACCAGACGCTCACGCTCAATACCCAGGGCCTCGGATCGTGCCGATGCCAGTGCAGTGCGGCTGCGCGCAACGTCCAGCTCCCCGATATCACCGGCTTGATATCGCTGTGTGACAAGCTCAAGTGTCTTGCTGCGCAACTCCACGGTTTTTTCGTACAAGGCGAGCTCTGCGTCCAGGCGACGGATCAGAAAGTAGGTTTGCGCAACATCCGCCTGTAAAGCCAGCTTCAATGACTCAAACAAGGCCTGGCTTTGTTGGGCGTCGGCGCTCGCCGCATCGACCTCAGACGCGACGCGTCCAAACAGATCTGCCTCGTAGGAAGCACCAAGCTGAACCCGCCAGAGCGTATCGGTGGACGCCGGCGCACCGTCCTCCAGTCCCATGGAGGCAGCCGAGCGACGCTGTCGACTTGGGCCGGCGCTTACATCCACAGTCGGAAAGCGCCCCGATTGCGCCGTCGCTCGTAGCGCCCTGGCTTGCCTGACTCGTGCAGCGGCCGCTTTCAGATCCTGATTCGCCCGCTCGGCTTGCTCTTGCAAAGCATCCAGGGTGGAATCATTGAAAATTGCCCACCACCGTCCGCGCGACAAGGCATCTTTGGGCTGAGCCTCCTGCCATTTCCTGGCCGCTTCCGCAGTCATGCCGGCCTCTTTAAAATGGTCGGGGACCAATACCTCGGCACGTTGATATTCTGGACCTGCCGCGCAGCCGGCCAATAAAAGTGCCATCAATGCAGAAGCCAAGAGCAGGTAATTAAATTTATTCATGATGAGCCTCATTCTTCGCCAACGATCAGCGGCGGCGATGCAGGCTCGGATCCGGAACCCTCTGCTCGCCGGGCCAGCATACGCAGGCCTACGTAAAAGACGGGAGTAAGAAACAGGCCGAACAAGGTCACGCCCAGCATGCCAAAGAAGACAGCAATGCCCATGGCGTGGCGCATTTCCGATCCCGCACCGCTGGAAAGAACCAATGGCACTACTCCCATGATGAACGCTATCGATGTCATCAGGATGGGCCGCAAACGCAACCGGCTTGCTTCAATAGCAGCCTTGATTGTCCCGACGCCGCGTGCCTCAAGATCGCGCGCAAACTCGACAATAAGAATCGCGTTCTTGCACGCGAGTCCCACGAGCACCATCAGGCCTATTTGCGTGAAGATGTTGTTGTCGCCCCGTGTCAACCAGACACCCGTCAGTGCAGCCAGTATGCTCATGGGTACGATCAGTATCACTGCCAGAGGCAAGATGAGACTTTCGTACAGGGCCGCCAATACCAGAAAGACAAGAAGTACGCTTATCGGGAATACCCACATCCCTGCATTACCCGCCAAAATCTGCTGATAGGTCAGATCTGTCCATTCGAACTTGACACCGCGAGGAAGAACTTCTTGCGCAATACGTTCTGCTGCGGCCTGAGCCTGATCGGTCGAATACCCCGGGGCAGGACCGCTGTTGATATCCGCCGAGTTGTAGCCGTTGTAGCGCACCACCATCTCCGGACCGAAGCCAGGAGTGACCGTGGCAAGCGTCGATAGGGGCACCATCTGCCCACTGCGGCTGCGTGTTTTCAACTGAAGTATGTCCTCCGGCTGCGACCGGTATGGTGCATCGGCCTGGGCACGAACCTGGTAGACCCGTCCAAAGCGGTTGAAGTCGTTTACATACAGCGAACCCAGGTATATCTGCATGGTTTCGAACACATCATTCACTGGTATTCCCAGTTGCTTGGCCTTCACGCGGTCGAGGTCTACATCGAGCTGCGGCACATTGATCTGATAACTGGAAAATGCCGGTCCCAGTTCAGGCGTCTGGGCAGCGCGGGACAAAAATTGCTTGGTGACCGCGTCCATCCTTTCGTAACCAAGCGCGCCGCGATCTTCCAGTTGCAGCTTGAACCCTCCGACTGTTCCCAGGCCCAGAATGGGGGGCGGCGGGAACACGGCGATATAAGCATCCTTGATCCCCGCATAGGCCTTTTCGAGTTCACCCGCGATATGGTCGGCCGATAGCTGGCTATCTTTGCGTTTGTCGAAGGCATCCAGCACCACAAAGACGATCCCGGCGCTTGAGCTATTGGTGAAGCCATTGATGGAAAGTCCAGGGAAGGCGATGGTACTTTCCACGCCCGGCTGCTTCAGGGCAATCTCGGACATCCTCTTGATGACGCCTTCAGTACGATCCAGCGACGCGCCGCTTGGCAACTGAGTGAAGCTGATCAGGTACTGCTTGTCCTGAGCTGGAATGAATCCACCCGGCACGATGTAGGACACGCCGGCAGTCAAACCCAGCAAGACCAGATACACGCCCATCGTGGCTGCCTTGCGATGAACTACCCTGGATACGCCCGAGGCATATTGTTCAGAGGATCGATGGAAGAACCGATTGAATACCCGAAAGAACCCGCCCAGCAAATAATTCATGTACCGCGTGAGTCGGTCGGGGGGTGCGCTGTGCTCCTTGAGAAGCAGCGCTGCCAATGCCGGTGAAAGGGTCAGCGAATTCACCGCCGAAATGACGGTCGATATCGCAATCGTTACGGCGAATTGCTTGAAGAACTGGCCGCTCAGCCCCGTCATGAATGCCAATGGCACGAATACCGCAACCAGTGTGAGGGCAATTGCAATAATCGGCCCGCTCACTTCGCGCATGGCCTGGTGCGTAGCCTTGCGCGGACTGAGGCCCTGGGCAATGTTCCGTTCAACATTTTCAACCACCACAATAGCGTCATCGACCACGATTCCTATTGCCAGCACCAAGCCGAATAAAGAAAGCGCATTGATCGTATAGCCAAGTGCCAGCAACACCGAGAACGTGCCGACAATGGACACCGGAACGGCCAATAATGGAATGACCGAGGCCCGCCACGTCTGAAGAAAGACAATGACCACCAGTACCACCAGGGCGACTGCCTCGAGCAGCGTCATAATTACTGCATTAATGCTCGAGCGAACGAACTGCGTCGGATCGTACATGATCCGACTTTCCAACGACGGGGGAAAGTCCGCCGAAAGCTCATGCATGGCGGCCCTGACCGCGTCAGAAACAGCCAGTGAGTTGGCGCCCGGAGACTCCATGATGCCGATGCCCACCGCCGGCTTGTTGTCCAGC
This sequence comes from Pusillimonas sp., assembly GCF_029263785.1. Taxonomy (GTDB): domain Bacteria; phylum Pseudomonadota; class Gammaproteobacteria; order Burkholderiales; family Burkholderiaceae_B; genus Pusillimonas. Next base: position 8,432 of record NZ_JAJUFE010000060.1, read on the forward strand.
AACGAGCGCAGTCCATATTCGGACGCACCCAGCTCAACACGGGCCACGTCCCCCAGACGTGTCACTCCACCCTGCTCTGACGCCTTGATGACGATATTGGCGAATTCTTCCTCGGTCTGTAGGCGACCTTGGGCATTGATCGACAGTTGCAACGGCACATCTGGTCCTATGGGGCTCGCCCCTATCATGCCGGCTGCAACCTGGATGTTCTGCTCACGAATGGCGGTCACGGCCTCCGCAGCCGTCAGGTTGCGCTGGGCCATCTTGCCCGGGTCCAGCCAGATGCGCATGGAATAATCGCCCGCCCCCCAGATCTGAACTTCCCCGACGCCGTCAATGCGAGCCAGCCTGTCCTTGACGTTAAGAACCGCGTAATTGCGCAGATAGGTAGTGTCGTAACGCTGATCGGGTGAAATGAGGTGTACGACCATTGTCAGCGTTGGCGAGGATTTCATCGTGTTCACACCCAAGCGCTGCACTTCTTCCGGCAATCGAGGCAAAGCCTGGGACACACGGTTCTGCACCAGTTGCTGTGCCTTGTCGGGATCGGTACCCAAGTGAAAGCTGACTGTTATGGCCAGGTTTCCGTCACTGTTCGCCTGCGACTGCATGTAGAGCATGTTCTCCACACCATTGATTGACTCCTCAAGCGGAGCGGCGACAGTTTCGGCCAGAACCTTCGGATTCGCGCCAGGGTATTGGGCCCGAACCACCACAGACGGCGGCACAACCTCCGGATACTCTGAGATGGGCAACTGGAAGACCGACACAACACCCGCCAGCAGAATCAAGATAGACAGTACGCCGGCAAAGATGGGGCGATCAATAAAGAACCTTGAGACATTCATGATGGCCACCGTCCTAGGATGCGTTCCGCGTTATCGAATGCGGTCCCGAGTCGTGACCCACGTCGGCAAGCCTGGCTCCTTCCCGCAACTCCACTTCGCTGGCAACCACTGGGTCTCCTGGACGGACGCGCTGCAACCCGTTGACAACGACCCGCTCACCGGGCTGCAATCCCGCTTCAACGACCCGCATGCCTTGTCTCAAAGCCCCCAGACGCACTTCGCGATAGACCGTCCGCGCGTTCTCGTCCACAACCAGCACATAACGCTTGTCCTGATCGGTACCAATCGCGGTTTCCTCGACCAGCACGGCGTTTCTTTCGATACCACTGGAAAGCAGGATCCGCGCGTACAAGCCAGGTATCAACATGCCATCACGATTTTCAAACACCGCTCGTACCCGGATCGTGCCGGAGGCGGTATCAAGGCGGTTGTCGACAGATGCCACCTTTCCCACGCGCGGGTAACCTGATTCGCTGCTCAGGCCCATCGTCACGCGGGCGGTAGGCCCACCCCCCAATGTCGAGGGCAATACGAAAGACAAGAAGCTTTGTTCGTCCACGTCAAATGACGCATAGACCTTGTCCACGGACACTAAAGTGGTAAGGGGTCCGGACGAACCGCCCGACACGACATAATTGCCGACTGTTACTTCTGCCCGGGATACACGGCCGGAAACAGGCGCAACAATTTTCGTATGTTCCAGGTCGAGCTCAGCAGCAGCAAGCGCCGCCTCTGCCGCCTGTCGTTGAGCCGAAGCAACTCCAGCGGCGTTGCGACGTTGCTCGAAATCCTTGCGGGCAATTGCGTTCTGGGCCAGCAGGCGCTTGGCTCGGGCAAGTTCATTTGCGGTGTAAACCGCCCTGGCCTTTGCAGCGGCCAACTCGGCACGTGCGCGAGCTACGGCAGCCTTGTATGGACGCGGGTCGATCGTAAAGAGAACGTCTCCGGCCTCTACCAACGAACCGTCATCAAAATGCACTTGCGTAATCGTGCCCGAAACCTGCGGCCGGATTTGAACGTTCTCTACCGCTTCGAGACGGCCCGAATACTCACGCTGATCATGAATTACTTGCTCTCGCGCAGGCTTCACGTCAACGGCAGCAGCGGGCGTGTCCACTGCGGACGGTGTCGCTTCCGCTTCGGAAATTCGAACATAAGCCGCGCCTGCCAGCACAGCAGTGATCGTAATGGTGAGTGCCGTCAAGGCAAACCTTTGGGAAATGGAGGACATGGGAAGCTCGTGATAAGGAGGGGCCAGATGAAATTGCGCGACTGCAACATTCAATCCGTCGTCACGCAGAGCGATTGGGTGTATTATTGATTCTTTACCCGTCCAGTTAAATAGCCTTTTTTCGGTAATACTATTCGTGCTGGACGAACAATCGGGAGATGCCTATGGACCGCTTCCAGGCAATGCAGATCTACACCCGGGTCGTCGAGGCCGACAGTTTCTCTTTGGCGGCCGACAGTCTTGGATTACCCCGATCCACAGTCAGCACTACCATTCAAAAGCTCGAACAGAGCCTCAAGGTACGGCTCCTGAACCGGACTACCCGCCGCCTGAGCATGACTCCAGACGGGGCCTCATATTACGAACGATGCAAACAGCTTTTGGCTGACCTCGAAGACCTCGAGTCGTCGTTTCGCGAGATACGGCAACATCCGAGCGGGCGGCTACGTCTCGAAATGTCACCCTCCATCGGCCGATTGATTCTCGTACCTGCCCTATGTGATTTTCATTCGCGATATCCAGATATCGAGCTGGCGATCGGAATGAGCGATCGGCCCGTGGACATGGTTCGTGAGGCAGTGGATTGTGCGATCCGCATCGGTGAGCTCGAAGATTCCAGCTTGGTGGCGCGCCGTATCGGATCGTTCGAAGCCATTACCTGCGCGGCACCCGCTTATATCGAGCGGTTCGGCGAACCCAAGACCATCGAAGAACTTGAGAATCATCGCGCCGTACACTATTTCTCAAGTCGTACCGGGCGCATCATCGACTGGTCGTTCCTGGTCGACGGTCAGCAACGGGACGTTCAACCCAAAGGGATGGTTTCGGTAAACGATGCAGAAGCCTACGTGCGTTGCGGGGCGAAGGGTTTCGGGCTGATTCAGGCACCCCGCTACATGGTCGCCCCCTTGCTGGACTCGGGCGAGCTTGTGGAAATCCTGTCCGAGTGGACCCCTCCTCCGCTGCCGATATCGGTGGTTTACCTGCACAACCGCCACCTGTCTCCGAAAGTTCGCGTATTTGTGGATTGGGTAAGTGAGCTATTTCAGAAGTGTCCGCTGCTTAGCGGTTGCAAGCATTACATCTACGATTCCGAATGCGACTTCGCCGGCAAAAAGACGCAACAGATCAATGTGCGCAAGTTCATGGAGGCCGACGAAACTGAAGAAGCCCTGTTCTAACGGTTTTGAACAGACACAAAAAAGCCCGCAACGGATGCGGGCTTTTTTGTTTTTAAAGCTTGGTGCCGACGGCGAGACTCGAACTCGCACAGCTCTCGCCACTACCCCCTCAAGATAGCGTGTCTACCAATTCCACCACGTCGGCAAATGCAAAGAACGCAATTTTAGCACGTTTCTTGCAGTGCGTGCCAGCGCTTATAAAAAATAAGCCAGCGCCGCGCGCCTTTAAATCCAGCCCCGGATCTCGCCACGCGAAATCCCGAGCAAATTCAATACACTACTGCGAAACGCCAGAATCAGGGGACACACCTTCAGCTGCGGAAGGCTGACCTGCGCCGGCGGCTGGAGCCTGTTGCGGCACCTCGTTCGGAGCCGAAGGCACCTCTGCCGCACCCGGCACTTGTGGCACGTCGCTGGCCGGCGCGTCGCCGGGCACGACCGGAACGGCGCTACCCGACGAAGCGGGCACCGGCGCCTGGTAATCTTGCATCAAGCCGCCATCAAGAATCGAGTCACCCGTACGATGCGCCGTATAGGCCAATCCGATTGTGGAAAGGAAAAACAAAATGGCGGCCCATTTGGTCAGGCGCGACAAAAAGTTAGCTGCTCCGGAAGCACCGAACAGACTGCCGGCAGATCCGCTACCAAAAGCAGAACCCATTTCCGAGCCTTTGCCCTGCTGCAAAAGAACGAGCACGATGATACTTAGCGATGCGATGACCTGAATCGCCAGGAGGAGAGGTGACAACCAATTCATTTAAGAAACTCCGAGGCCTATGCGGCCGCAATGCGTAAAAATTCGTCTGCAACCAAAGAAGCACCGCCAACCAAGGCCCCGTCAATGTCGGGCATGGCAAACAGACTGGCGGCGTTATCTGCCTTGACACTGCCGCCATACAGCACGCGGACGTGATGGGCATCCAATGAGGTCAGGCTGGCGCGAATGGCGGCGTGAACCTCCTGAGCCTGAGCGGGCGTAGCGGTACGACCGGTGCCAATTGCCCAAACCGGTTCGTAAGCCACCACAATTTTGGAAACTGCTTCTTTTCCTAGCGCGAGCACCGGACCCAACTGGCGCTGAATAACGGCAAGTGTTTGACCGGCCTCTTGCTCTGCCAATGTTTCACCCACGCAAACCACCGGCGTAATGCCGGCGTCAAGGGCTGCACGCGCTTTTGCGGCAACCACGTCGTCGGTTTCACCATGCATGGCACGACGTTCTGAGTGCCCGACAAGCGCCCAGGAACAGCCAAAGTCGACAAGCATCGCGGCGGATACCTCACCCGTGTACGCTCCGGCCTTGTGAGCGCTGATGTCTTGAGCGCCCCATGAGATCACGCTGTTCTGGAGCTGCGACTGGACCTGTGCCAGATAGGGAAAAGGAGCGCACACGGCAAGCGTGCAGTGATCAGCCAAAATGCCAGCGCCGGCATGTAAATCGGCCATGAGCTTGGCGTTGGCCTCGAGCCCGCCATTCATTTTCCAATTGCCCATGACAAGACGCTTGCGAAAAGAAGCTGTATTCATTGAGTTCCAAAAATGGCTTGCACCAGATAAAGGCGCGCAACTGCCCATCACGACATGCTTTTCGATTCAACCGCCCACAAGGGCAAAAAGCGCGTGTATAGGCAAAGTACAATTATTGAGTTAACCGGGCATTGTAGCCCGATTAAACCCCACGAGCCAAACGCTCGGGCGGTGCCAGACACAAATTTGCTCCTCAGGAGCCTTGTCTGGCCAGCACACACCGCAAGTATCCCAGCCGGTCAATCGACCGTGAGGATCAGTTTGCCGATCTGTTCACCGGCTTCCATCATGGCATGGGCATCACAAGCGCGTTCGAGCGGGAAAGTCTGATGTACCACGGGCTTGATCCGGCCCGCTTCCAGTAGCGGCCATACATGGCGATGCAGCGATTGAGCAATATCGGCCTTGAACTCGACCGAGCGCGGACGCAATGTGGAGCCTGTAATCGTCAAGCGACGACGCAAGACCTGACTCACGTCTATTGTCGATTTACTTCCACCCAGTACGGCGATTATGACGATACGCCCTTCGTCCGCCAGACATTTGATGTCCCGGTTTATATATTCACCTGCGACCATGTCAAGAATGACGTTCACGCCTTTATTGTCGGTAGCCCGGCGTATCTCTTCTACAAAATCCTGAGTGCGATAATTGAAGCACTCCGCTGCGCCCAATTGTTCAACAGCCCGTGCGCGCTCATCGCTTCCTGCCGTCGCGTATACGGTGTGACCCATCGCCGTTGCCAATTGAACGGCCGTGGTACCGATCCCGCTGGCTCCGCCGTGTACCAGAAGCGTGTCGCCCTGGGCAAGGCGCCCGCGATCAAACACGTTGCTCCAAACGGTGAAATATGTTTCCGGCAAACCGGCTGCCTCGATGTCGCTCAATCCTTTGGGAACAGGAAGACATTGGGCTGCCGGAGCGACTACATACTCGGCATATCCGCCGCCCGCCACCAAGGCGCAGACCCGATCGCCGATCGAAAGCCCCCCTGCCGCCGCATCGCCCGAAACAATTTCGCCGGCCACTTCCAGACCTGGCAAGTCGGACGCGCCCGGGGGAGGCGGATAGGCGCCGGCTCGCTGAAGCGCGTCAGGCCGGTTCACCCCCGCCGCAGAAACCTTGATCAGCACCTCTCCTGCGCCTGGTTCAGGCATAGGACGTTCGACAGGCACCAGCACCTCTGGTCCACCCGGCTTCGTTATTTCTACGGCTCTCATTTTGACTCCTAC
>NZ_JAJUFE010000015.1 GCF_029263785.1 Pusillimonas sp.
TGCTCTTTCCGTGCGTGAACTTTCGGTGCTGGAGATGCTGATGGGTCGTGTCGGGCGGGTTGTCACCAAGCGCCAGATCGTCAATTCGCTGTCGGCCTGGGACGCCGATTTCAGCGAGAACGCGGTCGAGGTCTACGTGTACCGGCTACGCAAGCGCCTGGAAGGTACTGGTGCGTCGATCCAGACCGTCCGCGGTTTCGGTTATCTGCTTGATGTCGACGAAGTCTCATAACCAGCACTCTCAACGCGACGGCTCTGCTTCGCCGGATACGTTAAGCGCGCGGCTGCTGCGGCTGATGCCACGCGGCTCACTGGCCCGTCATCTTATTTTTCGTCTGCTTCCTCCGGTTCTGGTGCTGGTCGCTGTTGACCTGGCGGTGACCTGGCTGGTGACAACCAAGATTCATCTGGAATCCTGGCTGCTGCGCGACATTTTCTGGCTGATGCTTCTCAGCCAGATCCTGCTTGTGTTTTTGGTAGCCTGGGTATTGGTGTCGGGAGTGCGTTCCAGTCTGCGGTCCATCAACCGGCTTGCCGACGACATCAAAGAGCGGGACCTGGACGACCTTCAGCCTCTGGACGCTACGGGTCTGTCCAGTGAAATTGTTCCGGTTGTTGCGCGCATCAACGATCTGCTTCAACGCCTGGATCAGTCCGTCAAGGCCCAAAAGCGCTTTATCGGGCATGCGGCACACCAGTTGCGTACGCCTTTGAGCGGCTTGAAGCTGGAGTGTGAACTGATGTTGGCCAACGAGCTTCCCCAAGACGTGCGCTTGCGTGCAGAGCGGATCAAGTCAGTCACTGATCGCATGATACGGCTGGGCGAACAGTTGCTGGTCCTTGCCAGGGCCGACGCCTCGACTCGTCCACAAGATTCGTTCCAGCGCCTGGATCTGGCGGACTGGGTGCGCAATACAGGTGCAGAATGGGTGCCCCAGGCCCGTCGCCAGCATGTCCGACTGCAGCTGCGCGCGCCTGAAGAGGCGGTATGGATAGATGCGGACCCACTGCTGCTGACAGAACTATTGGGTAATCTGATTGATAACGCCCTGCGGTACGGCGGACATGTCCAGAACATCCGCCTGCAGGTCAACGCAACACCTCCCGCCCTCGTGGTCGAGGATGATGGCCGGGGTATCGATCCGGCACACCAGGAGCGGGTCTTTGATGCGTTCTATCGTTCACCTGATTCCGATGCACCAGGATCGGGCCTGGGGCTGGCTATCGTGCGCGAGATAGCCCAGGCACACGGTGCCTGGTGGAGTCTGACCAGTACTCCTCAAATTGATGGAACGCGCGTCAGCATTGTTTTTCCGGGCCCGCGAATGGGTACTCATCTGAATCGACAATAATCCAATATCCTCTGGGCAAGACCAAGCATGAAATGGAGCCAATCGAGAGTTCTCGCTGCGCGGGGTGCGCCGTGCAGCGCTTCAGGACTTAGTTCATGAGCACGCTACCAGCCGAGCGCAAGGTGGCCGAACTACACCCGGCCTCAGGCCTGACCATAGGCGCACTGGGTGTCGTGTACGGAGATATCGGAACCAGTCCCTTGTATACGGTGCGGGCCGCGCTGTCTCATATGCCGGAGGCCCTGCCCGAACACATTCTGGGCCTGCTCTCACTTCTGTTCTGGATGCTGATGCTGGTGGTGTCACTGAAGTACGTGACACTCATGCTTAGGGCGGATAATCGGGGGGAGGGCGGAACATTGGCCCTTATGGAGCTTGCCGCTCGAGGATTGAGCGGCCGCCGCCGTTGGGTAGTGGTAATTCTTGGGCTGACGGGCGCCTGCCTTTTCTACGGTGATAGCGTCATCACACCGGCAATTTCCGTGCTGTCGGCCGTCGAGGGCATTGGCGTGGTGTCGCATACGCTGGACCCATGGATTGTTCCCATAGCGATTATCCTGATCATCGCCTTGTTCACTGTTCAATCCAAGGGTACAGGCACCATGGGTCGCCTGTTCGGCCCGATCATGTTGTTGTGGTTCATGGTTCTGGGTGCGCTGGGCGCTTGGCGCATTGCGCAGTCGCCCGAAATTCTGTGGGCGCTCAACCCGATGTGGGCCATATCTTTTGCCTGGACTGCCCCCTGGACGACCTTTATTTTGCTGGGTGCGCTGGTGCTGGCCCTTACCGGCGCGGAAACCCTTTATGCGGACATGGGCCATTTCGGGCGCAGCGCCATACGTCGGGCCTGGTTCGGCGTTGTGCTGCCATCGCTGTTGTTGTGCTACTTTGGGCAGGGTGCCCTGTTGCTGGCTCATCCGGCAGCTGCCCGCAATCCCTTTTTTCATCTGGCTCCTGAATGGGGTCTGTGGCCCCTGGTCGTTCTGGCCACCATGGCAACCGTAATCGCGTCTCAGGCGGTGATTACGGGAAGCTTCTCGGTGACGCGACAGGCGATCCAATTAGGATTCTGGCCGCGCATGACTATTCTTCATACCTCAGCCGAAGAAGAAGGGCAAATCTATCTGCCCAGAGTCAATATCGCCATGTGTATTGTGGTGCTGGCACTGGTTGTGGGTGCCGGTACTTCACAGGCTCTTGCGGGAGCCTATGGTTTCGCTGTCACCGGCACCATGCTCATGACGTCGTTGCTGGCATTCAGGGTGTTGCCTGACCGCTCCGCTGGCACAAGAAAAATGCTGTTGCTGGCCTTGCTTGTGGTGCTGTTGAGTTTTGACGTGCTGCTGTTCTCGTCCAATGTGCTCAAGACTTTCGCCGGAGGGTGGATTCCATTGCTTCTGGCCACGTGCCTGTTTACCTTGATGATTACCTGGAAGCTGGGTCGCCAGCATTTGCACGACTCCCTGGCGGGCGGTCAACCGTCGCTGCATGAATTCATCGAGAGCCTGGAGGAACATCCTCCGGTAACAGTTGCGGGTACTGCAGTGTTCATGAGCGTGCTGGTCGATACCGTCCCACCGGCGTTCATGCACAATTTGAAACACAACAAGGTGCTGCACGAACAAGTCGTGTTCCTCACGGTTACCAGCTCGGATGAGCCCTTCGTCTCTTTTGACGAGCGATATCGCATCGACCGGCTTGGGCGCAGTACCTGGCAGGTGGTGGCAAAGTGGGGGTTCAAGCAGGAGCCCAATGTTCCGCAACTGCTTGAGCAAATTGCGCAAGAGCATCCCGAGCTCAATCTGGATCCGATGCAGACCTCGTACTATTTGTCGCGTCAGACCATTATTGTCGTGCGCCGCTTGCCGTTTTACCTTCGCTGGCGGCGAACGCTTTTTGCCTTCATGACACGCAATGCCGCCCGTAGCACGCGGTTTTTCAAGATTCCGCCCAATCGGGTAGTGGAAATGGGCATGCAGATCGAGCTCTAAAAAAATACCGCCCTCGACAGAGGGCGGCGATACCTGAATTCAGCTGCAAGGCTGCAAGGCTTACTGCACGGTTCCAGCCCTGGGAAGATTGCTGACAGCAGGGTCAACCGTTGTGGGCGTGATGATATTGGTCTGGGTCTCGGTCGAACCCGGGATAGTAATGGTAGTGGTGCGAAGGATGCCGCCTCCGGCCACGCTACCCTGAATGGTCGTGGTGGCAGATTCGGTCATTTGTGCCATGCAGTCTTCGCGTGCACCGGCAGGCAGGGCCTGGCAGCGGGCCGTGGCGTTGGCTTGTGCCGACTGCTCGCGGTCAGAAATCAGGCGTTGACGCCGGGCCTCTTGCAAAGCAGCCCCGGCCTCGCGTTTGCAGGTCTCGATGTCCTGGTTAGTCTGACCGGCGTTGCAGCGTTCGATGTCCTGGCGATACTTGGCTTCGAAATCGCTTATGGCTCCGGAACCATTTGCAGCAAGAGCGCCCATGGAAACCAGGCTGGCGCCAAGTGCGCAAATGGCCAGAATGTGCCGACCCGGTGTTGCTGAACGATGTTTCATTGTGAACTCCTTCTTAGACTAACTCAGCCACTATGACTGAAAACGGGTTGCTGGCAGTCAGTATATAAGAATGCTTTCGTGTCTCTGTAACTAAATGTTTGGCACGAAAACGGTGCTTGCTTGGCGCAAGCAGCAAGCGTCGTGCCGTCAAAAAATAGTCAAGAATCTGGGCGCGGCCAGCTGCCAGACAAAAGGGCGGTTAGTCTACGATCAAAATGTTATGTTATAACATTGCATTAATGAAAAAACTCCAATCGACTTTAGGAACACCATGCGGCCCGTTCTCCAGCCCTTTGCCATCGCTCTTCTCAGTACATGCCTTCCAGTTTCATATGCACAAGAAGGTGAGTCAATCGAGTCAGTGGTAACCAGTTTGAGGCCGATTGTTGTGTCACCTGATTCTTCGGCTTGGGAAGACGACCGCCTGACACCTCCCGCAACTGTCCTGACAGGTGAAAAGATGATTCTGAAGCGGCGGGGAACACTTGGTGACATGCTCGAGGGTGAACCCGGTGTCCATTCTGATTCCTTTGGGGGAGGGGCAAGTCGGCCAGTGATCCGGGGTCAAACTGCACCCCGCGTCAAAGTATTGAGCGATGGTTCTGAAATTCTGGATGCGTCCATGGTTTCTCCCGATCACGTGATCACCGCAGACACCGGTCTTGCCCGGGAAATCGAAATCCTGCGTGGTCCTTCCGCCTTGCTTTATGGTGGCGGCGCCATCGCGGGCGTGGTCAATGTACTCGACAGCAAGATTCCCACTGAGATACCGGTCGGAGGCGTTGAGGGCTCAATCGAGATGTCGGCCGAGACGGCTGCGCGCGAACGTTCCGGCGCAATAGGGATTTCGGCAGGCGAAGGCGCGGTCGCCCTGCGTGTCGAGGGCGCTCGGCGAAGAGCCGATGACTACCGGGTACCTCATTGGACGGAAAGGCGGGTCCCCAACTCCAATGCAGAAAGTACCAGTGGAAGTGTCGGAGTGTCCTGGGTGGGCAGTCGTGGCTTTCTCGGAGCGGCGTATACCTACCGCCAGGATGTTTACGGCTTGCCAGGTCACAGTCATGAATATGAAGATTGCCATCCTCATGGCCCCGCCCTGCATTGCGGAGCGCACGATCATGATCTTCACGATCACGACGATGATGAGCACGGCCATGCCGACCATACCCCCACGGCCCATGTGCGTAGTGACCGGGTCGATGTCCGCGGCGAGCTATACGACCCTTTTCCGGGCTTCACGAGCTTGAAATTCCGGGGTGGCCATACCAATTATCGGCACGAAGAAAGGGAAGATGGAGTACCAGGTACGACTTTCACCAACAGGGGCTTCGACGGGCGTCTGGAACTTGCCCACGAGCCAATTGGAGATTGGAATGGCATCGTTGGAATGCAGGCAGCGCAATTTGACTTTGCGTCGTCCGGAGGCTCAGAGAGTTTTGTTCCGAGGTCGCGAACGCAGACAGGGGGTGTTTTTCTGCTTGAAAACTATGTGTTGAACGACTGGCGATTCGAGTTCGGTGCGCGACACGACTGGCAGCGGGTCACGCCCGACTCCCGCGAGCTTCCATCGTACAGCGGTCGGACGCTGTCCTTCTCGGCGGGCGCTGTCTGGAACTTCACGCCAGGGTATTCTGCGTCGGCTTCAATTACCCGCTCCCATCGCATGCCCGACGCACAGGAGCTCTACGCGAGAGGCTTGCACCTGGCAACGCTGACCTACGAAGTGGGCAACCCCAATCTGGATAAAGAAAGCGCGACCACTTTCGACTTCGGTATCAAACGGACAGAAGGGGACCTGCAGTTTGCCGTGAACCTGTACCTTAGCCGCATAAACAACTACATCTACGGCAATACCCTGGACCAGCACGACGGTTTTCGCTTGATTGAATATACACAACAAGACTCCCTGTTCAACGGACTTGAAGCAGAGGTTTCGTATCGCCTTACCGGGTCAACAGTTGCAACGGTTTTCGGAGATTATGTGCGTGGCAGGCTGAAGGGTGGCGCGGGGAATCTGCCGCGCATTCCCGCCGCGCGGCTGGGTGCCAGGGTTCAGTACGATCGCGATAGCTGGGCAGGTTTTGTTGAATTTGTCCAGGTATTGCGTCAGAAACGTGTAGCCAGTTTCGAAGAAGACTCGGCAGGCTACGGCTTGCTTGGTGCCGGGGTGTCGTATCGCGGGAAGCTGGCAGACACGGATTATGTGTTCTACCTGAACGGAACAAACCTGTTGAACCGGCTGGGTTATAACCACGTTTCGTTCATTTCCCGCGAGGCGCCGGTTCGTGGACGCAGCGTGATGGCCGGTGTCAGGGTTGAGTTCTGATCAGTCTTCAGAAACCGGCCGTCGCGCATCACGACGAAGTGCAGCCTGCATCAGCAAAATTGCGGTAACTGGCGAAACAATTACCAGGAACATGACGATCAGCAGTTCGTGAAGCACCGGTCGCTCTGCCAGGGTCGACGCCACCAATACGCTGGTAAGCACTACGCAGCACACGCCCATCGTGTTGCCCAGGGTCACCGCGTGCATGCGCGAGTAGAAACGGCGAAAACGCAGCAAGCCTGCCGAGCCGATCAGCGTGATGGTGCCGCTTAGCAGCAAAAGCAGAGTGCCGGGAATGGTTACCCAAAGGGGCAGGTCGTTCATGGTTCGATTACCTCTCCGCGCAGCAAGAACTTGGCCATGGCCGTAGAACTGATAAAGCCGAAAATACTGATGATGACGGCGATATCGAAGTAGAGCCCTACCTGGTACTGCACACCCAGCACCAAAATAATCAGCATGCCGTTGATATACATGGTATCGAGCGCAAGTACCCGGTCTTGAGGCGTGGGTCCCCGCAATAACTGGAAAGTGGCAAACCCGAGGGCGATGGCGAAGCAACACAGGGCGTAGGTGCCTGCCCAATACAAAATGGTTGTCATTCGAAAATCTCCATCAACAGGCTCTCATAGCGATTCTGCACGGTGTCGATCCATTGGCTTTCGTCCTTGAGGTCAAGCACGTGCAGCGTCATGGTATTGGTTTCTTCCGAGAAACCCGACCAGACGGTACCTGGTGTGTAGGTGATGATGCAGGCGAGCGCGGCTCGCGCATGCGGGTCGCGCATGGTCAGCGGAATCTTCATGAACCCAGGCGTGTGAGAATCGGGACCCAGGATAATCAGTCGCGCTACCGCAAAGTTGGAAACGGTGATGTCGCAGGCAACGCGCCACATCAACTTCAGGATCAACAGCGGATGTTTGGGGCGCGACCGTACAGGGCGCAGCGCCATGGCTGCCCAAGCCAGCAGCAAGGCAAGAATGGTCCCCATAACAAGGTGACCGGGCGACACCGAATTGTTCAGCAGCAACCAGATGATCAGCAGAACGGCGGGCAGAAGCAGCCAGTAAAGTACGTTCTTCATGGCGTCCCTCCTAGTTGCCGAATGGTCTGTGACGTCATGACTGCATCGATATAGGCAGTCGGGCGATCGAGCAGCAAGGCAGTATCTTCAAGAAAGTCCATCACCGGGCCGGCCCAGATGGCAAGCGCAATGCACGAGAGCAGAAGGATGCCCACAGAGCCCGCCTCGCTGACGCGCAGCCTGGGCACCACGATGTCCGAACTCCAGAAAAGCCGGATGCCGGCGCGAGTCAGTGCAATGATGCCCGCAAACCCCGACAGCAGTACGGTAGCAACCAGCGTCCACGCGGCTGCCGAAGGGGTGTCGGTAATGGAGGTTTGCAGTGCTGCCGACAACATCGAGAACTTGGCGACGAACCCCGGTAACGGGGGCAGGCCTGCCACCAATAGTGCGCAGCAAAAGAATGCCATGCCCAGGAAAGCCAACGCGGCTGGAATGGCCACACCCACCACGTCATCAGAGCGGTCAGGAGACTCCGGGTCGTCAAGATCGAATGCTTCCATACTGACCGCCAGAACGTCGGCTCCGAAGGTTCTGGTGCGCTCGATCATTTCGATAAGCAGATAGAACGCACCCATTGCCAGCACTGATGTCAGAAGATAGAACAGGGCTGGCGCAGTCAGCGTGACGCCGGGCATGCCAAGCGCTGCCAGCAAAGTTCCCGACGACATGATGACGCAATACCCGATCATTCTTTCTGTCTGTTGCGTGGCCAGCATGCCGATTGATCCAAACACCAGTGTTGCTACGCCTACCGGAAACATCCATTCCCCGCCGAAGGCAGCTGGAGCGCCGGTAGGCAGCAACAGCGAGCCCAGCCGCAACAACGCGTAGATGCCGACCTTGGTCATGATGGAGAAGACTGCAGCCACGGGTGCGCAGGCATTTCCATAGGCATTGGGAAGCCAGAAGTTCAGGGGCCAGGCCGCTGCCTTGATGAGGAATGCGACGCCCAATATCGCCGCGGCTGTTTCGAACAGGCGGCGGTCGCCACCGGATAGATCTCCCGCACGTATGGCCAGATCGGCCATGTTCAGGGTGCCGGTGACTCCGTAAATTAACGCTATGCCGATCAGGAGCAGGAACGAAGCGACCAGATTGGTGGCGATGTAATGCAGCCCGGCAGTCACGCGCAGTTCACCGGAGCCATGCAACATGAGACCGTACGAGGCGCAGAGCATGACTTCGAAGAACACAAACAGGTTGAAGAGATCGCCCGTGACAAATGCGCCGTTCAAGCCCATCAGTAGTAACTGGAACAACGGCAGGAAATGCACCCCGGCTTTTTCCCACCGTGCGGTGGAGTAGGTAAGGGCTGCCAATGCCAGAATTGATGTCAGAAGAAGCATGACTGCCGACAGCCTGTCGGCGACCAGCACAATGCCAAACGGAGCGGGCCAGTCGCCGACCAGGTATACGGCAATGTTCTGTGGCCACAGGTCGGGCATTTGCCCCTTTGTCAGTTGCAATATCTGATAGGCGACAAAGATCTGTAGCAGCACCGACGCGAATGACAGGGTGAGCCGTGTCTTGCGACGCGATTCCTTCAGCAGCACCAACAGGGCACCTGCCATCAGCGGGACCGCGATGGGCAGTATGGGCAGATGTTGCAGCCAACCGTTCACAGGTCGGCCTCCCGCCCATCGACGTGGTCATTGCCGGCAAAGCCACGCGACGCCAGAAGTACCACCAAAAACAGCGCTGTGGTGGCGAAGCCGATTACGATGGCGGTGAGTACAAGGGCCTGAGGTACAGGGTCGGTGTACAGGGAAGGATCGATGTCCCCCGCCTTGTCGATTACAGGGGCCGCGCTGACGCGCAGGCGCCCCATCGAAAAAATGAACAGGTTGACCGCGTAGGCCAATAATGAGAGGCCGATAATGACCTGGAACGTGCGGGGCCGAAGAATCAGCCAGACACCCGATCCCGTCAACACGCCAATGCCTAGAGCCAGAATGATCTCCACTAACTTGCTCCGGAGTTTGAGTATGTTGCAGCAGGAATTGCCTCAGCCGGCGGCGTTTTCCGGCGAAAGCGCAGCGACTGGTGAGCCAGTGCCACCAGGATAAGTACCGTCGCGCCAACAACCAGCATATATACGCCCAGATCGAAGAAGAGCACGCTCGACAGATGCAGGGTACCGACGACCGGCACGGGAATATCCCACACCAGGGCAGACAGGAAGGGACGCGCAACGACCCAGGCGGATACGGCGGCAGTGCCCGCAAGGATCAACCCGAGGGCAATCCACTTTTGCGGCCGGATGCTTTGCCGCGATTCGACCCACACCACGCCACCCACGATGTATTGCAGAATGATGGCCATTGCCATGATCAGGCCACCGACAAATCCGCCGCCCGGAAGGTTGTGGCCACGCAGCAGGAAAAAGAGCGACACCATCACCGCGATCGGAAGCAACAGTCGGGCCAGGACGGCCGGCGCCTGCATATTGCCGCGAGGCAGATCCGCTTCTGGATCGGGCTCTGGCTCTTGCTGGTTCAGCGAAGGATTGTTGGCACCTTGTTGACGACGCAATGGTCCGTCCTTGACGCTTTCTGGTGGTGGCCGGAAGCGACGCAGCAGCGCATAAACCGTAAGCGCCACAATGCCCAACACGGTTATTTCGCCCAGAGTATCAAAACCCCTGAAGTCGACCAGGATCACATTGACTACATTGGATCCATGACCTTCGGGCAGGGCGTTACGCAAGAAGAACTCGGCAATTCCTTCACCCGCGGGGCGAGTGAGTACCGCGTATGCAAGGACAGACATGCCCGCGCCGGCCAGAATGGCTACGACCAGGTCGCGGGACCGTCGGGTGATGGTTCGGGCATTCAGTGGGGCGCTGGCGTCAGTGGCCTCGATTCGGGGCGGCAGCCAACGCAGGCCCAGGAGAATCAGTACGACCGTGACGACTTCAACAGCCAGTTGAGTAAGAGCCAGGTCGGGTGCCGAAAACCAGGCAAAGGTCAGTGCCGTAGCCAGCCCGGCACCTCCGGACAGGGCCAGCGTGGCAAGACGGTGGAATTTGGCCTGACGTGCGGCACCGATTGCACAGGCGGCTCCGGCCAGCCACAAGGTCAGGAAGAAGAAATTGACAGGTGTGCCCAAGCTGAAGGTAAACCAGCCCCCACGTGTTAAGGGAAGCAGTGCCACCACGAAGGTGGCTACCGTGACGATCAGCAATTGGCGTTGTAAACCGGAGGAGTACAGGCGATTGAGCAAAGACGCTGACAGGGCGTCAACGCCTTCCATGAACAGTTCGAAGCTGCGGCGTCCATCAAATCGGTAGATGAAAGGAGCGACTCCGGGACGAACGTGATTCTGGTGACGCAGCAGGTGCAGCAACAGAATGCCACCGGCCAATGCCGTCAAGCTCATGACCAGGGGCAGATTGAAGCCGTGCCAGATCTTCAGGTCGTAGTGAGGGGTGGCATCGCCCAAAATTGAAAAGGCGGCCGACTCCAGCAAGGGGCCAAGCGTGAACTTGGGCAATATGCCCACAACCAGACAGGTCAGGACCAGAAGGCCGCTTGGAACCAGCATCCAGAAGGGCGGCTCGTGTGGAGCGCGAGGAAGGTCGGTTGCAGGCGGTCCAAAAAATACCTGCAATACAAAACGAAGCGAATACGTGACGCTGAAAGTACTTGCCGCAACCGCCATTAGCGGAAGTCCCGATTCAATGATGGGCCCGTGGCCGGTCAGAACCGTTTCGGCAAAGAACATTTCCTTGGACAAAAAACCGTTCAGCAAAGGCACCCCCGCCATTGAGGCCGCCGACACCACGGCCAACGTGGCAGTGATCGGCATCGCCTTTCGCAGCCCCGATAGGCGCCCCATGTCGCGGGTACCTGTTTCGTGATCGACAATACCTGCCGCCATGAACAGCGATGCCTTGAAGGTGGCATGGTTCATCATGTGGAAGATGGCGGCTACGAGCCCGAGAGTGCTGTTCAGGCCCAGCAGGAGCGTGATGAGCCCCAGATGGCTGATGGTGGAGTATGCCAGCACCCCCTTCATGTCTTGCTGGAAAATCGCTGCGTAGGCGCCCAGCACCAGAGTGCACAGTCCGGCGCCGCCAATGATGTAAAACCATTCGTCGGTGCCGGCCAGTACGGGCCAGAACCGGGCAAGCAAAAATACGCCGGCCTTGACCATGGTGGCCGAGTGCAGGTACGCAGAGACCGGCGTTGGCGCTGCCATGGCGTTGGGCAGCCAGAAATGGAATGGGAACTGCGCGCTCTTGGTCAGCGTTCCCAGGGCGATCAGGACCAGAATGGTGGTGTACCAGGGGTGCTCGCGCACCAGGTCGCCCGACGCCAGCACAATATCGAGATCGTAGCTTCCTACGACATGGCCCAGCATCAGCACTCCGGCCAGCAGGCACAGCCCGCCTCCTCCGGTTATGGTCAGTGACATGCGCGCCCCGCGCCTGGCATCCAGACGATGGTTCCAGTATGCGATAAGCATGAAGGAGGTCAGGCTGGTGAGTTCCCAGAAGATGACCAGCTGGACCAGGTTGCCCGACAAAACCACGCCGAGCATCGAGCCCATGAAAAGCAGAAAAAACGAGAAGAAGCGTGGAACCGGGTCTTGTGGAGACAGGTAGTAGCGCGCGTACAGGACAATAAGCGCGCCCATCAGGGCGATCAGCATGCTGAACAGCCATGCGTATCCGTCCATGCGCAGATTGAAGTCTATGGACAGTGCGCCGGGTATCCAGGCGGTGGAGTACTGGATGACTTCGCCTTGAGCAACTACCGGGTACTGCAATGCCGTTAAAACTGCACAACTCAGGGCAATGATCCCTGAAAGCCAAGCCTCAATATTGCGCGCGTTTGATGGCAGCGCGACGGCGATCAGGCTGCCAATGAACGGCAATATGAGGATCAGAATCAACGACATTCGGTATGCGGCGGATAAGAAGAGACGTGACGAAGAAAGACCGCTCTAATGATACGATATTTTTCCAGGCCCTTATCCACGGCCGTTTTCATCGATGTGCCGAGTTTCGTTTCGGGGTGCGCCAGGAATGGTCTTGAGCCGGAAGATCAGATACAGGCTGACACCAACTCCGATGATGCCAATTGGCCACCATAGGGCCGGCAACAGGTACATCGTATAAAGTAAGGACCCCCACATCAGGCTTATGGCAAGAATCTTGACGCGCAGCGTAACGCCCTTATGGCGCTGGTAGTCGAGCAGGTATCGGCCAAAGACAGGGTTGTGTGTCATCCAGTGGTACATCCGGTCCGAGCCCCGCATGAAGCATGCTGCCGCCAGCAGCAGGAAGGGCGTCGTCGGCAAGAGTGGAAGAACCATGCCAACGACGCCCAGCGCCAATGCGATGAACCCGACGGTGTTGAAGAATATTTTCATGCCCGAAAACCGTTGTTATGTCGATCATACCGCCAACGCTCGGGCATGAACTGTCAGGCAGCCTGCTCCAGAAAGACATCCAGCCGACGTGGTGCCAGCAAGAGCCGGTCGCCCGGACGGGGTGCCAGCTTGCGATAGACGTCGGCGGGCACCAGGGCGTGCAATAAATGGTCGTCGTCTTCGCGCTGGAACTCCAGTTGTGCAAGTGGACCGATTGCCGTCACGTGCAGAAGGCGGGCCACAATCCCTTCGGCGCCAGGGCGATAGGGCAGCACATCGATTTCGTGCGGGCGCACGTACCCAACGCCGGGCAGATCGTTTACATCACTGAATTGCGGCGCCTCAAGCGTGGCCCCGCCCGCATGCAGCACGCCCTGATTGACGCGGCCGGTGAACAGGTTTACATCTCCCAGGAAACCGTAAACAAACGGCGTGGCGGGATTCTCATAGACTTCGGTCGGAGAACCCGTCTGTTCGACCCGTCCCTTGTTGATGACCACGACCTGGTCCGCGACTTCGAGGGCCTCTTCCTGATCGTGAGTGACAAAAATACTGGTGACATGAAGTTCGTCATGCAGGCGCCGCAGCCATCGCCGCAGATCTTTACGCACTTTTGCGTCCAGCGCTCCAAAGGGCTCATCCAGCAAGAGCACCCGTGGTTCGACAGCCAGGGCGCGTGCCAGCGCTATGCGCTGACGCTGTCCGCCCGACAGGTTTGATGGTGATTGATCGGCCAACCAGTCAAGCTGGACCAACTTCAGCAAATGATGCACGCGATCACGGATTTCTGTCGCCGAGGGGCGCTGATTGCGCGGTTTGATTCGCAGGCCGAATGCAATATTGTCGAAAACCGACATATGGCGGAACAGGGCGTAGTGCTGGAACACAAAACCGACCTGGCGTTGTCGAACGTGCTGATGTGACGCGTCATTTCCATCGAGCAGGACCTGGCCGCTGTCGGCCTGGGCCAAGCCGGCGATAATGCGCAGCAAGGTAGTTTTGCCGCAGCCAGATGGACCCAGCAGCGCCGTGAGGGCACCCTGCGGGAAGTTAAGCGACACATCATCAAGTGCCACAAATTCGCCAAAGCGTTTATTGATATTTCGAACTTCGATGCTCATGAAAGAGCCTCCTGTAATTGGCGTGCAGTGCACTTGTCGCGCCATTCGATGTAGGACTTGAGCGCCAGCGTCGCCAGAGCGAGCAAGGCAAGCAGGGAGGCGACGGCGAACGCGGCCGAAAAGTTATATTCGTTGTATAGAATCTCGACGTGCAACGGCATGGTGTTGGTTTCGCCCCGGATATGGCCCGATACCACCGATACCGCACCAAATTCGCCCATGGCACGTGCATTACACAGAATCACGCCGTACAGAAGTCCCCATTTGATGTTGGGCAAGGTGACGTGCCAGAAGGTTTGCCAGCCTGAGGCACCCAGCACAATTGCCGCTTCTTCTTCGTCTGAACCTTGGGACTCCATCAATGGAATCAGTTCGCGTGCGATGAACGGAAAAGTGACAAACACCGTGGCCAGCACAATGCCTGGTACGGCAAACAGTATGCGAATGTCGTGTTCGAGCAGCCAGGTACCAAACCAGCCCTGTGCCCCAAAAAGCAGAACGAAGATCAGGCCGGAAATTACCGGTGATACAGAAAAGGGCAGGTCGATCAGGGTGATCAGAACGCTCTTGCCCCGAAACTCGAATTTGGCGATGAGCCAGGCAGCGCACACGCCGAACACCAGGTTTAGTGGAACGGCGATGGCGGCAGTAAGTAAGGTGAGCCTGATTGCCGACAGGGCATCGGGTTCGGTAACGGCTGCCGCGTACGCCGACCAGCCTTTGCGCAAGGCTTCGACAAACACCGCAGCCAGCGGCATAAGAAGAAACAGGGCCAGGAAGAAAAGGGCGGATGCGATGAGTGCACGGCGAACCCACGCGGGCTCGTCCAGTACTGAAGGGGCGGGTGTGCTTGGCGAAGTAATGGCGGCGAGGCTTGGGAGGGTGTGTGTGCTGCTCATGTCAGTTCCTCGACGACAGGCCGCGACGCCGGGTCCAGGCTTGCAGCAGGTTGATGGCCAATAACAGAACAAATGATGTAAGCAGCATCACCATGGCTATCGCAGTGGCTCCCGCGTAATCGTATTGCTCCAATTGCGTGACAATCAGCAAAGGAGTGATTTCCGAGATCATCGGCATGTTGCCGGCGATGAAGATCACTGATCCGTACTCCCCCGAGGCCCGCGCAAAAGCCAGTGCAAATCCGGTCAGCAGGGCGGGCAGAATGGCTGGAAAGATGACTCGGAGGAAAACCTGGAACCGATTGGCTCCCAGGCTGGCTGCAGCTTCTTCAAACTCCCGGTCGGCTTCGGCCAAAACGGGCTGGACGGTGCGAACGACAAAGGGCAGGCCAATGAACGTCATGGCAACAATGATGCCCAATGGCGTGAACGCAACCTTCAGGCCGACTGCATCCAGATAGGAACCAATCCAGCCGTTCGGTGCATACAGGGCCGTCAGCGCGATCCCGGCCACGGCAGTGGGCAGGGCAAATGGCAAATCCACCAGCGCGTCGATTAGCTTTTTGCCCGTGAAGTCGTAGCGCTCGAGTACCCAGGCGACCAGCGTGCCAAAGACAACGTTGATCGCCGCTGCGATCAGGGATGCGCCGAAACTCAGTCGATACGAGGCCATGACCCGGTCGCTGGTGGCGGCGCGGACGAACTCCTCCCAGGTCATGGAGAAGGTGTTGATGAAGATCGCCGACAGGGGAATCAGCACAATCAGGCACAGATAAAACAGGGTGAAGCCGGCTGTTATTCCGAAGCCTGGCAGTACGCGACCGGAGCTTCGGCGTTGCATGGAAAACGGTAAGGCAATCTGCATGGGTGGGAACGGAACAATTAGGACGCGACGCCGCTTATGGTTACACCGTCGCGTCCGGGACGGAACGATTTACTTTGCATGTGCATAGACCTGTCAGGCATAACGGGTCTGATGCGCAGGGAAGGTCAGGCATTTATTTATTTGCTGCCCGGGGCGTAGATTTGATCGAATACGCCACCGTCGCCAAAGTGTTTGGCCTGTGCATCGGTCCAGTTTCCGGCTACGTCGTTGATGGTAAACAGTTCAATCGCCGGAAACTGGCTGGAATATTTCTTCCGGATTTTTTCCGAAATGGGGCGAAAGTAATTTTTTCCTGCAATGTCTTGACCCACATCGCTGTAGAGGTATTGAAGATAGGCTGTAGCGACTTCCCGGGTGCCGTTGCGTTCTACGTTCTTGTCCACCACAGAAACTGGCGGCTCTGCAAGAATGCTTACTGGCGGTACGACAATCTCGACCTTGTCCGGGCCGAGCTCGTTCAGGGCGAGCAGTGCCTCGTTCTCCCAGGCCAGCAACACGTCGCCAATTCCGCGTTCGACGAATGTAATGGTCGACCCGCGCGCGCCGGAATCCAGGACGGGCACCCGCTTGAACAGTTGTCCTATGAATTCTCGGGCGGCCGCCTCGTCGCCGTTTGCTTTCTTCAGCGCGTAGCCCCAGGCCGCCAGATAATTCCAGCGGGCACCACCCGAAGTCTTTGGATTCGGGGTGATGACAGAGACGTCGTCCTTGAGCAGGTCTTCCCAGTTCGAGATCTTCTTGGGATTCCCTTTTCGGACGAGGAACACGATGGTAGAAGTGTATGGAGCGCTGTTGTGTTCAAAACGCGACTGCCAGTCTTCGGCTATCAGGCCACGCTTGGCGATCGCGTCGATGTCCGGTGCAAGGGCCAGCGTCACGACATCGGCGGCAATGCCGTCAATGACTGTTCTGGCCTGTTTGCCCGACCCGCCGTGTGATTGCCTGACCTTGACGGTGTCACCGGTCTTTTCTTTCCAGTAGCTGGAAAACGCCTCGTTGTACTCCTGATATAGCTCGCGCGTCGGATCGTACGAGACATTCATCAGAGAGATATTGGCGGCATGCGAGATGCCGGAAGTAACGGCAGCCAATGCTGCCACCTGGAAAACGCGACGAAAGAAAACAGAAACGCGGAAGGCGTGCGAACGATGGTTTTGCATGATGACTCGATAAGCGGTTGCAGTTGGACGAGTCATCAGAGTAGAGGTGCCGTGGAGCAAAGTGAACGAATGCTTTCTCACTTGCAAAGACTGTAATGGCATATAGCCCGTAAATTGCCGCCCCTGCGTGGCAAAGTACTCAACCAAGTTGTCCGCGAACCTGCCGCTTGTTAGCATTACGCCTTGCGGTGATTTGCCGCATATTCATAGCAGGACGCGGCGCCCCTCTCACAACTGGAACACAAAATGAACGACAACCTGACACCGACTCCAACAGCCGTTGATTCTCAAGCCGGGCGGCCGCCCGATTCTCTCAAGACCGTGGCTGTGGTGGTGTATGCCCTGCAGGCCATCGGGTATTTTGTGGGTATTACCGCCCTGATCGGAGTCATCATCGCCCATATCAAGATTGGTGATGCGCGAGGAACCTGGCTCGAGTCCCATTTTCGCTGGCAGATCCGCACGTTCTGGTATTCGCTTTTGTGGGGCATTATCGGCGCCCTTCTGATTGCGGTTCTGGTCGGCTACCTGGTACTTGCGGTTGCCTTTGTCTGGAGCATCTACCGCGTAGCCAAGGGGTGGTTGCGCCTGATAGACGGCAAAGCCATGTACACGGCCGGCTAGGGCTATTCGGCTTTCCGTGCTCATTACCCGTGCCCATTACTTGAGGCACGGGCATAATCTTTGCTGGGATCCGGTTGCACCTTCTTCATTCAGAGGAGTGACCATGTCCTGGCAAGCATTGTTTGGCGAGCGGGCCACCACAAAAATCGCAGCGATCTACGACACACGAGAGGCGGCGGCGTCGATGGCTGATTCGCTGGAAGCGATCGCGGGCATCAAGGCGAATCAATGGATGCTTATCGCGCCGCACGAAAAAGGCTTCGCGCGAAAGCTCGAACCCGAAACCCAGGGCATTGCGCGAACGGGTATTCGGGCACACCTGATTCTGGGGGCCGTGGGTTTGTTGGCAGGCGTCATGCTGTGGCTAGTGCTGTACTTTCTACCCATCACCTATATCGTGGCGTCGCCAGTTGTCAGTGCTGCAGTCATCATCAGTTTTGCTACCATACTGGGCATGATGCTTGGTGGCCTTGTTACTGCGCGCCCCGACCACCAGGTCGTCATTCTAAAGGTCCGCAAGGCGGCCGAGCAGGGCAAGTGGTCCTTGGTATTGCATCCCCGCGATCCCAGGCAGTGTGAGCTTCTGATGAAGGCGCTTCTGGAATCCGAGGCCGACGTCGTCAGGACAGTCTGAATCGCCGCTGCCAGCCGGGACACTGCCTCAGGCCGGATTGGGCGCGGAGGCACAGCATGGATCCATTTCTACAGGCAGCCATACAAGAAGCGCGTCTGGGTTTGACTGAAGGAGGCATACCAATCGGCTCGGTGATTGTTCATCAGGGCCGGATATTGGGGCGTGGCCACAACAGACGGGTTCAAAAAGGAAGCGCCATACTTCACGGCGAGATGGATGCGTTTGAAAACGCCGGACGGCAGGCGGCGGCCGTGTATCGGGAGTCGGTTCTGTACACCACCTTGTCTCCGTGTTCGATGTGTACGGGTGCCATTCTCCTGTACGGCATTCCAAAGGTAGTCATAGGTGAAAACCAGACCTTTTTGGGAGACGAGGCCCTGTTGCGCGAACGCGGCGTTGAGGTGGAAGTCCTGCAGGACGAGGAATGCATTGCCATGATGCGGGATTTCATCCGCAATAAACCCGAATTGTGGAATGAGGATATCGGCGTGTGATGGCGAACGCTTCTTCGCAATATTCTTTTTTACGCAGAAGAAGCTTTTTTCGCGGCGCTTTTCTTTGAAGCCTTGTTGCGCGAGGAGCCGGTCGCGGATGCTTTCGTACGTTTGGCAGAACGGCCGGACGTTGTGGTTGCAACGGGTTTTGAAACGTAGGTACCTGACTTCTCGTCACGACCCACATCGAGCAGGCCCTGCGCCTGAGCTTCGTCCAGGACGCTGCCAAAGGCCTTGAACCCGTAATACGACTCGTTGAAGTCGGGCCTTCTGCGCTTGATGGCCTGCTTCAGGGTTGAGGCCCAGATTTTCTCGGTATCACCTCGCTCGGATAAAAGCGCTTCAAACGTGTCGACAACGATGGCAATTGCTTCGGCTCGTTTGGCTTGCTGTGCATCTTCGTGCACTTCGGCATTTTTGGCAGCCGTGCTTTCGGACGGCACAAGCGACGGCTTAATCGTGGCACGCGTCTGTCGGACCAGGTCGTCGTAAAAAATGAATTCGTCGCAGTTGGCGATAAGCAGATCAGAGGTTGAACGCTTGACGCCTACACCGATGACCTGTTTGGCATTTTCGCGAAGCTTGGAAACAAGCGGCGAAAAATCGGAGTCGCCACTGATAATCACAAAAGTATCGACGTGCGCCTTGGTGTAGCACAAATCCAGTGCGTCGACGACAAGCCGGATGTCGGCTGAGTTCTTGCCTGATTGACGCACATGGGGAATTTCGATGAGTTCGAAACTGGCCTCGTGCATGGACGATTTGAAGCTTTTGTAGCGATCCCAGTCGCAATAGGCTTTTTTGACCACGATGTTGCCTTTGAGCAGCAGGCGTTCAAGGACCAGCTGTATATCGAACTTTTCATATTGTGCGTCACGGACACCGAGCGCAACGTTTTCAAAGTCGCAAAATAGCGCCATGCTGGCGCTTTCATTATTGTGAGCCATACAGTCTGCCCCCGGCTTGGCGATGGTCGGTCTGGAATGACGCCATGATAGCGCTTTATACGGGATGCGTCGTTCAGCCGCTCGTTAGTTC
This sequence comes from Pusillimonas sp., assembly GCF_029263785.1. GTDB lineage: Bacteria > Pseudomonadota > Gammaproteobacteria > Burkholderiales > Burkholderiaceae_B > Pusillimonas. Next base: position 19,544 of record NZ_JAJUFE010000015.1, read on the forward strand.
GCAAGCGTATAGTGCACCGAAATAAGACTTGTTCAATGTTTGCTGGAGCATCATGACTGTTGTGGAGCTTGTTTGCAGGGTGGCGCGTGTCGTTGCGTGTCTGATGATATTCGCTGCGGGGGCCACGGCTCACGCTCAATCCGCTAACGGTGATGCGCGCCGGCTGTGGCAACTGCTGGATTACATAGCAGTGGATTACGGCGAGGCCATTGCAAACGGCCAGATTATCAACGAAAGCGAATACGCCGAAATGCTGGAGTTCACCCAGGCAGCTGCGGTGCAACTTCAAATTCTGCCTGGCCACGCCTCCAGCACTCGTATTGCCCAGTTGATCAGGCAGTTGACCGAAGCGGTACGCGCAAAAGAATCGAAGGAGCAGGTCGCTTTGCTGGCACAACAGGCAGCCGCCGCTGTGCTCGAAGCGTATCCGATGCCGCTGGCTCCTGCAACAACACCCGACCTCGCCTTGGGAGGTCGACTTTATGTAGAACACTGTGCATCGTGTCATGGCGCAGGTGGGGCTGGCGATGGTGTGGCAGCGAAGGGTCTTGACCCTGCCCCGATTGCGTTCACGGATGCCGAGCGCGCGTCGTCCCGCAGTGTGCTTGCTCTTTATCAGGTGATCACACAAGGGGTTGAAGGAACATCCATGCCGGCCTTCGAAAATATGTCCGATGACGAGCGTTGGGCACTGGCATTCTTAGTCGGAGGCATGGCCTACAACGACTCCGCGCGTGAAAGAGGGCGTGAAATCTGGTCCTCCGAACCCAAAGCGCGGTCGTTCTACGAGGATTTGACAGTAGTTGCGACAGTAAGCCAGTCCGAGGCCGCATCTACCTTCGGTGCTGATGCTGCCCGGGATCTGACGGCATTCCTGCGCTACGAGCCTGCGGCTACAGCCACCGCTGACTCTTCTGGTACCTCCCTGGCAAGGCGACGCCTTGGCGACAGTCTTCGGGCAATGCAAGCGGGCGACCAGAAGGCAGCATCCAGTCTGGCACTGTCGGCCTACCTGGACGGGTTCGAGCCGAACGAGCCGATGCTGGCAACTCGAAACCAGAAACTGCTCGATCAGGTAGAAGAGGCGATGTTGCAGTATCGCGCCGCGGTCGGAGCACGCGATCTTTCCAAGGCACAATCAGTGGCCGCGGGGCTCGACGCACTGCTGGTTCAGGTTGATGCCGAGCTGGGTGAGTCCAGAGCGTCTTCGCTCACGACTTACTTCGGGGCGTTGACCATTTTGTTGCGTGAGGGGCTGGAAGCCTTGTTGATCGTCGTGGGTATCGTCGCCTTCCTGAAAAAGGCAGATCGCCCTGGAGCATTGAGGGCGGTACACGGTGGATGGTTATCCGCCCTCGCCGCCGGGGGCCTGACCTGGCTGGCGGCAACTCATCTGGTAACGATCAGTGGAGCGAGCCGAGAACTGACCGAGGGATTGGGCGCTTTGTTCGCCGCCTTCGTGCTCCTTGGAGTCGGCCTGTGGATGCATCAGAAAAGCGCCGCAGGCCGGTGGCAGATGTACCTGGAAGGGAAGGTATCCGCCGCTGCCCGACGCCGGTCGGCGTGGGGCTTGTTTGTACTGACTTTTGTTGCCGTCTACCGCGAAGTGTTCGAGACCATATTGTTCTATTCGGCGCTATCAACCGACGGTAATGAACCTGCCTTGATGGCGGGATTGTCAAGTGCAGTATTGCTGTTGACCTTCATCGCCTGGTTGCTCCTGCGAACGAGTGCCCGCATGCCAATCGGCAAGTTCTTCGCCCTTACTTCCGTCGCAGTGGGTTTGCTTGCCGTTGTGCTTGCAGGCAAGGGGGTCTCGGCCCTTCAGGAGGCCGGCTGGATCAATGTACGACCAGTCAACGCACCACACATCGATCTGCTTGGTGTATACCCAACCGCCCAAACCCTGGGTGCCCAGATCGCGGTGCTGCTGGTGCTGGCGATCGGCGCGGCCCTTCAGCGTCGCAACAGGAACGCATAAGTGGCCATCGCACCCAGGACGGCGTTGACCGGCACAATTCCTGGAAGAAGGTGGCCGCAGGCCAATCCGGCCACCACGGCAACAAAGGCCGGTACATTGATCACTACCGCTGCCTTGCCCGGGTACTCGGCATACCGACGGCGCCGCAAGAGGTAGTCAGCAATGATCACGCCCCCGACTGGTGGAATGGCGGCGGATAGAAAAGTCAGCCAGCCTACAAAGTTGTGGTACAGCCACATGGCCATTGCAGTTCCGGCCAGGCCGTTCACGATGGACAGGGCCCGGCTCGCAAGCCCGGTGATGTTGGACAGGGCAAGACCCGATGCATAGAGCGCGTTATCGTTGGTCGTCCAGATGTTCAGCCCCAGCACAATCACCGCCGGCCAGATCAGGCCTTGCAGGAGCATGACATCACTGATGTCCGCAAGTCCGGTTGCTGCTGCTCCGGCTGCGCCGAATATGAACATCAATGAGTTGCCGGCAAAGAAGGCAATCAAACATACGACAACAGCCTGGCGCGGGCTTTTGCCGAAGCGCACGAAGTCCGCCGTCAGGGTGCCGGCGCTGATGAATGAGCCCACCACCAGCGCAATGGCGGTCTCCATGGGCATGGGCTGAGCGGAGACGGTCTGACTGAGTGCCCTGAAACCCCCGGCGTGTTCTATGGCCAGCCAGACCGAATAGCTGCCGAGCAAAGCGATGGCTGGTACGGCGATCACGGAAAGCGCCGTCAAACCGGCAATGCCAAAGTAAACCGTGGCGGTCATCAAGGCACCCGATAGGGCAATAAGCAGGGACGTATCCCAGCCGGTGGCCTTGGACACGGGAATCGCGAACATGGCTACCCCGACTCCGAACCAGCCTATTTGCGTTGCGCCCAACAGAAACGAGGGCAACCACGAGCCTTTGGTTCCAAAAGAGTAGTGGGCAAGCAGGTGGGTTGAAAGACCTGTGCGGGAGCCTATGTATCCCAGCGTAGCGGTATAGACACCCAGCAAGAGGTTTCCCGCCGCCACGGCAAGGAAAAATTCGCTGAAGGAAAGCCCGGCACCCAGTGTGCCACCGGCCCACATGCTGGCCGAGAAGAAGGTGAGTCCAAGCATGACGGCGCTTAATGACCAGGCTGTCTTGCGGGCGGAAGCAGGCACTGGTACGCGGCTGAAGTTGATGTCTTTCATGCTATGGATTCTTGTTCCTGGCCATGCGGTATACGCGTTTGCCGCGATAGTGTATCGCTACGTCTGCAAGTTTTGGTTTAACCTTACAAATAACTAAACGTTAAGACCCTTATGCAACCGATCCTGCCCGCTTATCTGATTACCCGCTGGCTTCTTGTGCTCGTCATACTTGCCGGGCTCTATTTTTTACGTGGCTTTCTGGTTCCTGTGCTGGCCGCCCTCATTATTTGTCTGGCAAGCTGGCCGCTGTATCAGCGTCTTTTGCGCCGTTGCGGAGGGCGCGATATCGTCGCAGCAAGTCTGGCTTTGGGTATTGTCATTCTGGTGCTCATCATTCCATTATCCTTGGCCTTGAGCTTCGCCATTCAGGAGGCAAGCAGTTTCATTCGATGGGCACTGGCCGCCAACCGCGATGGGGTTCCGGTCCCCCTTTGGCTGATTGAACTGCCCTTGGTTGGGGAGTGGCTGGCGCGCCATTGGGTTCAGTATCTGGGTGAACCGCATGCACTTGGTGAACTCGTCGAAATGGTCAGCGGCGAGCATCTTGGCAATATCTACCGCATGCTCCTGTCAGCCACAGGCGACGTCTTTCGCCTGCTGCTCACCGTAATCTTCATGTTGATTGTGCTGTTCTTTGTCTACAAGGACGGCTCGCGTATCAGGGCGCAGCTGGATGTCGTGGGAGAGCGGGTGTTGCCGGGTCGTTGGCAACGATTTTCGAGGATGGTGCCGGCCACCATCAACTCTACCGTCACCGGGATGGGCCTTATCGCGCTCGGAGAGGGCGTCGTGCTGGGCGTGGCTTATTGGATAGCCGGCGTTCCGTCGCCTGTACTGTTGGGTGTCGTCACAGGTTTCATGGCATTGATTCCGGGCGGCGCTCCGCTCTCCTTCACACTTGTCTCGCTATATCTGGTGGGTTCCGGCCAGGTCGTGGCAGGTGTTGCCCTCTTTGCCTGGGGCACAGTAGAACTCTTTATTGTCGACAAGACATTGCGACCCCGGCTGGTTGGCGGCCCCGTGAAGCTGCCGTTTCTGCCCACATTTTTCGGTCTGGTAGGCGGAGTTCAGACCATGGGCTTTGTAGGGCTCTTTATCGGTCCGGTACTTATGGCCTTGTTGGTGGCTATCTGGCGTGAATGGACGCTTGAAGAAAGCGATGACGTCCCCGACGTGGCTCCATCGGCTCCCACCCGGAATCCGGTAGTACCTTTGGCGCCGCAGCCGGGTGAGCCCGACTTTAACGGTGGTAGTGCGTACTCCGAAAACCCGCTCGAAGCAGGGCACCGGAAAACGGCCGGCAACTCATAAGGGGTTTCTCCCGCAACAAGGTTGCTGCACGCTCAAGTGCAAAATTTGAGGCTGGCTGCGGGTCTCTTCTCGAAACCCGTTGCCACAGGCAATTGCTCGGCTTCCGGTCCAGATCGTTTTACTCGATTGAAGGGTAACACCCTGGGGGGTGAAGCGTGGCGCGTTTTGCACGTTTTTCATATTTGAATCACAATCTGGTTGACAATGTTATTAAGAATCATTATTGTTCAGCATCGCGGAGGCGGGTGAATATTTGTGTACGTAATGTGCCCCTCCGCAACAATACGAATGATCAAATAACGGAGTAGCCCTAATGGCTAAGACAACTCAGCATCGTCAACATCGCTTCAATCTGGTGCATTTAGCCGTCTGCGGTGCACTGGCGTCGCCCATGATGGCCGCGGCCCAGGACACTGGTGTCTCGCAATTGGCGCCAGTTCAGGTCCAGGGCGTCGCCCCTGCCTTCAAGCCCGAGGCGCCACAATCTGTAAAGTTTCAGGCGCCATTGGTAGATACGCCTCAGACCATCAATATTGTTCCTTCCGAAGTCTTGCAGCAGCAAAATGCCCAGACCCTTCAGGAAGTCCTGAGCAACGTTCCCGGTATTACGTTTTCATCTGGCGAAGGTGGAGCGGGCTGGGGCGACATGATGACGATCCGTGGTTTTTCTGCGGAGCAGAGCGTCACGGTCGATGGCGTGCGTGAAAGTGCCCTCAGCACCCGTACGGATATTTTCAATATGGAACAGGCAGAGGTGTTCAAGGGCACGGGCTCTATCGAGTCAGGAGTTGGCGCAGTGGGCGGCTCGGTCAACCTGGTTACCAAAACACCGAAGCTTGACGATTTCTACGACTTCCATGTGGGTGTGGGAACTGATCACTATCGGCGCACGACGGCCGATCTGAATCACCAGATCGGCGACACCATGGCGTTCCGCCTGAATGCCATGTGGCACGAGAACGACATTGCCAAGCGTGGCGCCAGCGATTACAAGCGGTGGGGCATAGCGCCTTCGTTCTCATGGGGCCTGGGCACCGATACCCGTGTAACAGCCATGTTCATGCATCAGAAAGACAACAACACGCCCGACTGGGGGGTGCCGCTGAACCGCAGTGGCAATCGCATGGATGGGGTAGGCCGCGAATACTGGGGTCAACTGGATAACGTCGATACTGAAGAGACGGAATACAACAGCGCGACCTTGCGCGTGGAGCACGACTTCAATGACAAGGTGTCGATTCGCAACCAGACTCGCTGGGCGGAAACCAAGCGATTCACACTGTTGAATTCTGGGGGCCGTTTGTTGAATGCCCGTGGCGCCACGGCGGCCGGTGAGTATATCGCCGCACCTGGCAGTTCAGACTACTGGGGTTACGACGCAGCGGGCAACGAAGTCTATCCGACCGGATATCTGGCCGTTAACCGCCTGCGTGGCAATGCGAATTCCTACAAGGGCAGGATTGTAGCGAACCAGACCGACCTGAATCTTGATTTCAATACAGGTAGCGTGCGCCATCAATTGGTTACCGGGATCGAATATTACGAGGAAAGCTATCGTAAGGATCCTCGGAGTTACGATGCGCCATCATTCATGGATCCAAACTTGCCCCCAAAACAGCGACAGGCATTGGTTATTGACGTCCGTGATCCGAACACCCATTACTCCGGTCCGTGGAGCACTTTCGACTATACGAACGAGAGCGGAGCCAAGATAAAGAACTGGGGCCTGTATGCCTATGATCAGATATCACTGAACGAGCAGTGGGAACTTGCAGCCGGACTTCGCTACGACAAATTCAAGGTCAACTGGTACAACGACCTGGGCAATCGCGAGCCCTACGAGCAAAGCGAGGGCGTCTGGAGCGGCCGCCTGGGCGTCGTCTACAAGCCGACACGCAACAGCAGTGTGTATCTGTCCTACAGCCAGGCCTCGCAGCCCTCGGCGGCAGACGCGGCATCGCGCAGCGGCGGGGGTGGAAATGCCAATGTCGCAAATTATTCGCCGGGCAAGGCCAAGACATGGGAACTGGGTACAAAGTGGGACCTGCTTGAGAACAAGCTTGCATTTACCGCTGCCGTCTTCCAGGTCGAGCGCAGCAATCCTTCGGATACGGACGATGTCGGTAACCCCATCCAGACTGCCGGCAAGGAAAGGGTGCGAGGCGTCGAGCTGGGATTGGCTGGCAACGTGACGCCCAAGTGGTCGGTTTATGGAGGCTGGTCCCTGTTACGCAGTAAAGTGTTGTCGGATGAGTCGGATCCCTTGCAGGAAGGCGGCAAGATGAAGAACGTGCCCGACATGACCTTCAACTTGTGGACGAACTATCAGTTTGACAATCAATGGGATGCCGGGATCGGAGCGCAATACATTGGCAAGCGGCAGTTCCGGGCCGGTAACTACACCACGGCAAGCGCGCCAGGTGGCGTTCAACCCAACGATATCAACATGCCAAGCTACTGGCTGTTCAATGCAGCAGTGGGCTACAAGCTCAACAAGAACGTTGCGCTGCGCTTGAACGTCAATAACGTCTTCGACAAGTTCTATATTCAGCGCTCAACCAGCAGCTCCGATGGCTTCCAGCTATATGGTGTGCCTGGAGCCGGTCGTACTGTCATCCTCAGTGCAGACATGAAGTTCTGATCCACATTGAAGGTCGACTGGTGCACAATGGCCGCAGCCGGTTGCTGCGGCCATTGTGCTCGTTCCGCTATAAAATCCGCTTCATCAAGCCGCTGTATGTATAGGCCACTATATCTATAGCGGTTTTTCATTTTTAGGCAGGGGTCTCCGACATGATGCTCAAAATTCCCGACGTCCTGACGCCGGATCAGGTGCGCCAATGCCGCGAGGCGCTGGAGCAGGCCGAGTGGGCTGACGGTCGCCTGACTGCCGGCTACGTGGCAGAAAGTGCCAAAAAAAACCTGCAATTGCCGCTGGACCACCCGGTTGGGCGACAGGTCGGAGAGCTGATTCTCAATCAGCTCAGCAGTAATCCATTATTTATTTCTGGCGCCTTGCCCCAGCGCGTCTTGCCGCCGCGGTTCAATCGCTATGAAGGCGGGGGGGAGTACGCAGATCATATTGACAACGCGATCTTTGGTGTGCCGGGTTCATCACAACGGGTACGCAGTGACATTTCGGCAACCTTGTTTCTCAGCCATCCGGATGAGTACGAAGGCGGCGAACTGGTTGTTCAGGACAGCTATGGCTCGCATACTGTGAAGCTGCCGGCAGGGCACATGGTGGTCTACCCGGGTTCAAGCCTGCATCGTGTCACACCAGTTACCCGAGGGGTCCGTCTGGCCGCGTTTTTCTGGATACAAAGCCTGGTACGCGAAGATCACCGTCGTGCCATGCTGCTTGAACTGGATAACGCCATACAGAGCGTGGCCAAAAGCCACCCTGGTCACGGGGCGTTGCCCCGTCTGACAGGGGTCTATCACAACCTGATCCGCGAGTGGTCTGACACATGAGCGCCAACCGGCTTCTACCGCCCCTGACCCAGATTCCCGCACAGATTGCGTCCATCGGCGACTACGAATCATATGCTCGGCCCCGGATGACGGACTCGGCGTGGGCGTATCTGCAGGGCGCCTCCGGCGACGAACTGACGTGTGCCGACAACAAAGCGGCGTTCGATCGCATCCGTATTCGACAACGAGTGCTGAGCGATCTGCGCGGTGCGCACACAAGGCTGGAGTTGTTGGGACATCGCTGGGACTTTCCCATCATGCTCGCTCCGGTCGCGTTTCAGAAGCTTGCCCATCAACAGGGTGAAGAAGCAACCGTATTGGCGGCGTCGGCGATCGGAGCGGGCATGGTTGTCAGCACACAATCGAGTGTGTCACTTGAGGATCTGGCCCGGGCAGCGTCCCGTCCGTTGTGGTTCCAGCTGTATATTCAGCCTGATAGGGACTTTACCCTGGAGCTGGTCCGTCGGGCTGAAGCGTCAGCGTATCAAGCCCTGGTTCTGACGGTAGATTCGCCTGTCAATGGGCTGCGCAATCGCGAGCAGCGCGCAGGCTTCTGCTTGCCGGCCGGCATCGAGGCCGTGAACTTGAAAGGGATGCAGCATCCCGGGACTCACGTGGCTCAGGCCGGTGGGAGCCCTGTGTTCGGCTCGGGTGCGCTTGAGGCAGCTCCGACGTGGAGCGATCTGGGTGCGCTCGTCGAATCAACCAGACTGCCGGTGCTGGTAAAGGGGATTACACATCCGCAAGATGCGCGCATGGCGATCGACCACGGGGCGGCGGGCATCATCGTATCCAACCATGGCGGGCGTACCCTGGATGGTTTACCAGCAACCGTAGATGCGTTGCCCCAGGTAGTCGATGCAGTGGAAGGCCGGGTTCCTGTCATGCTCGATGGCGGCATCCGCCGCGGTAGCGATGTGTTCAAGGCGATAGCACTGGGTGCGCAAGCCGTTCTTGTCGGTCGGCCTTACGTGCACGCCCTGGCTGCTGCCGGAGCCGCCGGAGTAGCCCATGTGCTGCATATATTGCGAACAGAACTCGAAATAACCATGGCGCTGGCGGGTACCCGGACGCTGGCTGATATTGACCGGTCTGCCTTGTGGACGTAATCGACCTCGATATTGACGTGATTGATGAGCGTGGCCAAGGGCTCGCAAATCGCGGTAGCAAGACATATTTTGTTTCGGACGCGTTGCCGGGAGAACGGGTCACGGCCACCATAGAACGTGACAAGGGCACACATGCCATTGGGCGCGTGCAGCGTATCCTTCGGGCATCGCCGGCACGGGTCATGCCGCGTTGCCCCCACTTTGGTGTGTGTGGCGGATGCCTGTTGCAGCACATCGAGCCAGGGGTTCAGGTGGCGTTAAAGCAAAGAGCACTCGAAAAGACCTTCGCCCGGGTGGCGGGGTTACGGCCTGCCCGGATGCTCTCGCCCATCCATGGCCCTGACTGGAATTATCGGTTCCGTGCGCGCCTGGCGGTACGCTACGTGCCGACACGTGGCGGTGTCTTGCTGGGGTTCCATGAGCGCAAGAGCAGTTATGTGGCCGATATACAGGTATGCCTTGTGATGCCCAAGGTGGTGTCAGACCTGCTCATGCCCTTGCACGACCTGATCGCAAGGCTTTCCATACCGCATCGCATACCGCACATACAGGTTGCAGTCGGTGACGACTTTAAGGTAGCGCTGGTGCTGCGACATCTATTGCCGCTCACCGAGACAGATATCAGGCAGCTGAACGAGTTTTCGGCCGAGTTCGATGTGCAATGGTGGTTGCAGCCCGGCGGCCAGGAAACGGCAGCTGCTCTGCTTGAAGCACCCGCGGGCCAGGGAATCAGCCCTGCAGCGGGTCGGGAAAGTCGTGCAGCAGATGCGGCCCTGACGTACCTGCTTCCGGAATTCGGCCTCCAGATGCGTTTTCGGCCTACTGATTTCATTCAGGCGAACCTGTCAGCAAATCGGGCGCTCGTCTCACGGGCGGTGAGCTTGCTGCAGCCGATGCCGAACGATCGTGTCCTGGATCTTTTCTGTGGCCTGGGGAATTTCACATTGCCGGTTGCCACGCTTGCTCGTGAGGTCGTGGGAGTGGAAGCCAGTGAAGCGCTTTTGGACAAAGCGCGTCAAATCGCTGCAGACCACGGGTTGGCGTCACGCGTGCGGCTGCAATGTGCGGACTTGTTCCGAATAGATTCCGGGTGGCTGGAAAAGCAGGGCGAGTTCGACCTGATGGTGCTTGACCCGCCTCGTGAAGGGGCCAGGGCAGTGGTTGAGGCTATGGCAACCCGCGGGCGTCGATACGGTCCCCGCCGTATCGTGTACGTTTCCTGCAATCCTGCCACACTGGCGCGCGATGCAGCCATACTGGTTCATAAAGGCAAGTATCGTCTCACGTCGTCAGTCATCGTAAACATGTTCCCGCATACCCTGCACGTGGAGTCGATCAGCGTTTTTGAATAGACACTCCGATAAATGACGGTGGCGGCAGGTGACACCTGGCAATGAGCGCGAGCCGGCAGAGACATATGGTGCCCCCGGATTGCATGCAACCCCTTCCATCCATGCAGTAAATTTCGGCTATCTAGCCGCTAATTCAGCTTTCAGATTCTCTTGTAACAAATTAAGCTAATTTTCATATATCGTTTCAATCGATCTTCGGCCTTTGTTATCAATCATTTACGAAGCATCGCACCATAGCGGAACGTTTGCGCACCATCAGCGGCAATTTCAAGGTCTTATCCTATTGCATACACTGCTTTCTTTTAACCGCTGGATGATCCTCATGACATTGTTAAGACGTATCAAGACCTCTGTTCTGGCTGTTGCCCTGGTAGTCGCGCCCTCCGCCATGGCCCAGGACGTGGTAAAGGTTGGTTTGATCACCTCACTGACCGGGCCATTTGCTGAATTCGGGCAACAGATGCAGGCAGGGGTCAAGGCTTACCAGGCCATGCATGGCGATACTGTTGCAGGCAAGCGCGTCGAAGTCATTTTTCGCGATACCGGCGGAGCCAACCCCGAGATCGCCAAACGTCATGCCCAAGAGCTGTTCGTGCGTGAAAAAGTTGATTTCCTGGCAGGGTTTGCATTTACGCCCAGCGCGTTGGCGGCGGCACCTATCGCAACCCAGGCCAAGATCCCCATGGTGGTGATGAACGCCGCGGGCGAGAATTTGCCGTCCCGGTCTCCGTACATGATCCGGGTGGCGTTCGAGGTTGCTTCGACAGTTCCCCCTATTGCCAAATGGGCGTACCGCGAGGGAGCCCGAACCGCCTATGTCATTGCAGCCGATTATGCTCCCGGACTGGATGCCGAAAAGGCCTTCATCAAGGCGTTTGAGGCTGAAGGCGGAAAAATCATCGGTACTGTTCGCACGCCAATCGTGACGGTAGATTTTTCACCCTACATCATGCGGATCAAGGACGCCAAGCCCGACGTCATTTTTGCATTCGTCAACGGGGGCGATGTGGCGCCCGCACTGCTGCGCGAATACCGTACCCGCAACCTCGAAGCCGACGGGATCAAGCTGATTGGCACCGGCGACATCGTTGATGAGCCCATTGTCAATGTCATTGGCCAGAATGGGGTCGGGGTTGTCACGGTCTACCCTTATTCCATGCATCACGATTCCGAACTTAACCGCCGGTTCGTCGCCGAATTCCTGAAGTTGCGCGAAAAAAATGCCCGTCCTGCCATTATGGCCGTGGCGGCGTATGACGGCATGGCCGCCATATACAAGGCGCTTGAAAAGACACAAGGCGATACGGATGGTGCGAAGCTGATGGAGGCATTCAAGGGCATGGAGTTCGAGAGCCCTCGTGGCCAGATTCGCATCGATCCTGAAACCCGCGATGTGATCCATAACCAATACATCCGTCGTTTTGACAAGGTCGACGATGTATTCGTGAACGTTGAGTTCGAAACCTTCAAGGCAGGGGAATAATGTCGTACGCGCGGACACGACCCGTTGACGAAAACCTGCTCGGGCTTGATTGTGACGGACTTGTCCGCGCGTATCACGAAGGCAGAACCACACCGCTCCAAGTCGTCGACGCCTTGAAAGCAGCCATTGAAGCCGGCGACACCATCATCAACGCATTCTGCTACCTGGATTGGAATGCGGCTTACCAGGCGGCCCGCGAGTCAGAGCATCGTTACCGCGATGGTTCGGTGCTTGGCCCACTGGACGGTGTACCGGTGTCTGTCAAGGATCTTACCGATGTCCGTGGCTGGCCCACCCGCTTCGGCTCTTTTGCCATGGCCGAGGCAGCCGAGGCCGGATCGGATGCGCCGGCAGTAGAACGCCTGCGCGCGGCCGGGGCAATACTGTTTGGCAAAACTACAACCACCGAGTTTGGCTGGACAATCCGCTCCGATAATCCCCTGAACGGACTTACTCGTAACCCCCATGATCCAAAGCGGTCTGCAGGAGGGTCCAGCAGCGGGGCGGCAGCCCAGGTGGCAGCAGGCTGGGGGCCGTTGGCCCTGGGCAGCGACGCCGGGGGTTCGGTGCGGGTGCCTGCTTCGTACTGTGGCGTGGTCGGATTCAAGCCCAGCTTCGGAACCATAGCCATGCCGCCGTCCAGTGCCTTTACCGAGCTCGCTCATCTGGGAGTGTTTTCGCGTTCGGTTAAAGATTGTCGCAGCGCCATGAAAGTGCTCTCCGGTCCGGACGCACGCGATATCGCCTCAACCTTCCCCCGGGTGCCTCAGCAGGGTGCTGCGCCTCGTCCCCGGGTGGGCTGGACGCTTTTCGCAGGTTCCGACCTGCCGCCATCGCACCATGTCGTCACGGCGTTTCATTCATGTCTCGAGCAGTTGCGTGCGGCCGGTTATGAAGTACGCGAGGTGAATCTTGACATTCGGGATTGCGCCGACCCCATGTGGATGACATGGCGTTATCGCGCTCTTGAAGCTTTTCATGCATGGCCGGATGAACAAAGGAACCGCTTGGACCCTGCCTTGAAGCAGCTGTATCACGAAGGCGAAGCCTTAAGCACCATACAGCTCGCCAAGGCGCGTACGCGATTGCGCAGGATGGCAGTTCAGATTGGTCAGGTATTTTCCGATGTCGACGTCCTTCTGACACCTGCCATGCCAGACTCCGCTCCAATCGCCCGTAGTTCTGATTCCTCCGACGGCGCAGAAAACTGGTTCAGGCGAAGTGGCTACGCGTATCCATTCAACGTCACCGGACAGCCGGCCTTATCCATTCCCATGGGCGCATGCCCGCAAGGCATGCCCATGGGGTTGCAGCTTGTCGGGCTGAAATACCACGATGAAGCAGTATTGAGGTTGGGCGAGGAAATTGAAGCCTTGCTTACTCCACCGCCACCGAGACCTCGTTGAACCAGGAGTCATCCACTACCGGCAGGGGTATTGCGTCAATGAGCTGGCGGGTGATGTCGCTTTGAGGATTTTCGAACACTTGCTCGCATGGCCCCGATTCCACGATGACTCCGCGGTCAAGCACAACTACGGCATCGCACAGGCTGCGAATGACTGAAAGGTCGTGACTGATGAAGGCGATGGTCAGGTTCAAGTCGGTCGCAAGTTCCTTTAGCAGCGTCAGCACGCGAGCCTGAGATGACACATCCAGGCCGGATACGATCTCGTCCGCCAGGATAAAGGCCGGGTTCAGGGCGATGGCACGCGCTATGCCGACCCGCTGGCGTTGACCGCCAGACAGTTCGTGTGGATAACGGGCAGCGAAAGCGCCTGGCAGGCCCACGCGCTCAAGCATCTCCATGGCGCGTTTGCGAGGATTCGGCAAACCATAACGCTGCATGGGGGTCGCCACGATATGCCCGACTGTATGCCTGGGATTGAGTGACGACATCGGGTCCTGAAAGATCATCTGCAGGTCGCGGCGCAGCGGCTTGAGTTCGTTTTCATCCAAGCTGCTGATGTCTTTGCCCTTGAACAGGATCCGACCTGCAGAAGGAGTCAGAAGGCGAACCAGCACACGACCGAGCGTCGTCTTGCCGGAGCCACTTTCACCAACGATGCCGGTAATGGTTCCCTGGGGAATCTCGAAGGAAATGCCCTTGAGGATGTGAATAAGCGGGGCGCGCCCCAGCAATGGCTTGCGTGCCATGTCAGGCAGGGCCAAATGCAGATCTTCGATGCGAAAAAGCGAATCAACCATTTGCAATCGTGTCCTGACGAGCGATTTCTTGAGTCAAGGCAGCTACCAGTTCGGCGGGAACCGGCTGCAGCGGCTCATGCGGATGGGTGTACCGGGGTGTTGCCGCGATCAAGGCTTTGGTGTAGGGATGTTGGGGCTGAGCCAGTATCTGTTCAGTTGCACCACTTTCCATGACTTTGCCAGAGAACAGAACGGTGACGGTCTGACTGATTTTGGCGACCACTCCCATATCATGCGTGACAAAGAGTACCGATGTCCGTGTTTCGGCCTGCAGCTCGCGAATCAGTTGCAGGATCTGTTTTTGTACGGTGACGTCCAGCGCCGTGGTAGGTTCGTCTGCCACGATGAGCTGTGGGCGTGGGGCAAATGCGGCAGCGATCAACACCCGTTGACGCATGCCCCCGGACAGTTCGTGGGGATACGAGGCCATGACCCGCTGGGGGTCGCGGATGCGCACGCGGTCAAGCAGTTCGAGGGCGCGCCGATTCGCATCACTTGAGTTCCAGCCAAGGCGTCGCACCAGGCGATCAGTAATCTGGCCGCCAATCCTGCGCGATGGATTCAGGGCGGTGAGCGGATCCTGGGGTATCAGCGATGCAACCGCAGCCACCGTCTGGCGACGTGCGGCCGGTCGAAGGTTCTCCAGTACAACGTCGTGCAGTTGTATGCGGCCGGCGGTCTGTTCAATGCCGCGTGGCAGTACGCCCAGTACGGCCTTTCCGATCATGCTTTTGCCGGCGCCGCTTTCACCAACCAGGGCGCGGACTTCGCCCGGCTGCACATCCAGTGTTACATCCCGAAGCAGAATCGGGCCTCCGCGTACGGCGACGCTGAGTCCGTCAACCCGGAGAGTGGGAGCCAAAGCAGTCATTTGAGAGGATTCTTTGTTCATGTCCGGTCCTTGTTAGCGCATTACGGGATCGAACTGATCCTTCAAACCCTCGCCCAACTGGCTGAAGGCCAGCACAGTCAGGAAAAGCACCAGTAATGGGGCGGCCAACACCCACCAGCTGAAGTGGATCGAAGCGCGCCCTTCGGCAATCATGCCTCCCCACGTAGGAGCGTCTGACGAAATGGACAGGTTCACAAAGCTGAGGATGGCTTCGACGATGACAGCAACGCCCATTTCAAGTGCAAGCAGGGCAACGATGGTGGGCAGGACGTTTGGCAGCACCTCACCAGCCAATGTCGCCAGGCGTGATGCGCCGCCGATGCGGGCGGACTGGACGTAATCCATTCGCGATTGCACCAGGGTTTCGGCACGGATGACGCGAGCGAAGCGGGTCCAGTCAATGATGGCAATGGCCAGAATTACCGACGTAAGGCCGGTTCCCAATACGGCAACCAGCAAGATCGAGAACAGCACTGGCGGGAAGGCCATCCAGACATCGACCAGGCGAGAAACGATGCGGTCGACCCAGCCACCGAAATAACCGGCCAGCAGCCCAAGCAGGGAACCGAAAACGCACGCGGCGGTGGCGGCGACAAGAGCGACGGTAAGGGCGATTCGTGCACCGTAGATAATTCGTGACAGTACATCGCGGCCGAGGCTGTCCGTGCCCAGAAAATAGCCGGGCTCTGCACCGTTCAGGCCCATGGGCGGCATCCTTTCCAGCATCAGATCCTGGGCCAGGGGGTCGTGTGGCGCCAGGAACGGAGCGAAGACTGCAGCCAGCACGACAATCAGGAGCCATCCCGCCGAAAGCCACAGACGCAGATTTCGACGGCGGCCACGAGTGCGCGGGCCGGAATGCACGGGGTTCATTGTGGTATCAGCCATGACGCAGCCTCGGATTCAGAAAGGTGTAGGCCAGATCGACAGCCAGATTCACCAGGATGAAGATGCCGGCAAACGTCAGGACAATACCTTGTATCAGTGGAAGATCGCGGTTGATGACGGCGTCGATCGCCATATTGCCCAGGCCTTCGTAGGCGAACAGGCGCTCGACTATGACGGTACCACCTATCAGAAACGTAAACTGCACGCCGATGAGCGTAAGTGTCGGCAGGGCCGCATTACGAAGCGCCTCGCGCAAGATCACCTGAATTTCCGTGAAACCGCGCACACGTGCAAGAACCGTATAGTCCTGTTCCAGCACTTCCTTTAGACCCTGTTTCAGCAACTGTGAAATGATGGCTGCCAGGGGCAGGGCCAGCGATAGAGCCGGCATGATCATGTGGGCCAGCAGATCGGCAACCAGATCGAAACGGAATCTGACAATACCTTCAAACAAATAGAACTGGGTGACGAACGGCAAGCTGAGGTGGGGGGAGATTCGCCCGGAAATGTGCAGCACCGGCCACAGCACACCAAACAGAAGTATCAGCAGCAGCCCCCACAGGAAGTCGGGGATGGACAGGGTGATGCCGTTGAAGAGGTCAACGCCCGCCTCGGGGCTGCGACCCCGTGCCCTGGCGCCGAGTATCGCCGTGGTGCCTCCCAGGGCGACGGCAATCAGCAATGCAAGGATAGAGAGTTCGAGCGTGGCGGGAAGGCGCTCAAGCACGAGATCCCAGACCGGTTGCCGCATGGTGATCGAGGTGCCGAAATCACCCTGAAGCGCGTTTCCGCTCCAGATAATGAATTGTTCGAACAGGGATTTGTCCAGGCCATACATGGCTGTGAGCCTGGCGATGTCCGCTTCGGTGGCGCCCGGCGGCAGCATCATGGCGATGGGATTACCCGGTGCCACCCGGATCAGGACAAAGACAACGATGGCGACGCCCAGCATCGTCAACGCCATCGAGACGAGCCTGGCAAGAATGGTTTTGAGCATTGAAACTACATTGTGTTGCGAAAAGGCGGCGACCGCAATTGCGGTCGCCGGCTGGAGCGCCCTGACAGGCAGGGCGAACGTACTGCTTAGGCTGGGCGCATCATGGCGGGAGTGATGTCACCCGTGGCGGCAGGAGGAACCACGACTTTATCGGAATGAATGACAGGCATCACATATTGCAGTAGCGGAATGACGTAGCCTTGCTCCATGATGTAAGCACTGACATCTTTCCAGCCCTGAATGCGTTTCTCTTCGTCTTTTTCGCCCCACAGAGGAGCGATCTTGGCGTCGAGATCGTCGGTATCCCATACGGAGTGGGGCGAGGGGCCGAACATGGCGTGGCCGGTTGACGTGGTGGGATCGCCGATGGCGTTGCCCCAGTTATAGAAAGCAGCGGGGGCCAGCTGGTCGGCGGCACGCAGTTCGAAGTGCTTGGCGATCTCGTAGATCTCGATCTCGGCCTCGATACCGACTCGGCGCCACATACCCACAATAGCCTGGATCATTTCGTAATCCTTGGGTTTGTAGCCGCGTGTCGTCTGGATCTTGAAGCGAACCGGATTCTTGGTGGAGTACCCCGATGCCGCCAACAGCTCCTTGGCTTTTTCGGGGTTGTATTCAAACTTGAGGTTGGGATCGAATGCGTCGTATTCGGGCGCTTCGAGTGTGGACAATGGTACGCCGTAGCCGCGCAGCAGCCGGTCAATGATCAACTGCTTGTCGATGGCATGATGCGCTGCCAGGCGTACGTTCTTATCCTCCATCGGGCCGATGTCGTTCAGGAAGATCATGCCGACGTCAGCCACCGGGAAGGCTTCGCCCGCCAGGCCGGGCTTGGCCTTGAGACGATCGTATTCTTCGTACGGGATTTCGAGAGTGACGTGGGAATTGCCCGATTCGACCTCGGCGACCCGGCTGGCGGCGTCGGGCACGAATTTGATGGTGACGACATCGTAGGCCGGCTTGCCTTGCCAGTAGTCCTTGTTGGCGACCAGTCGCACGTAAGCGCCGCGCTCGTAGTTGTCGATCTTGTACGGACCTGTTCCGATCGGGGCCTTTTCAAAGCCTTCGGGGCCCACTTTCTCGAAGTAAGCCTTGGGCAGGACATAGCCGGTGAGGAACGCCATCCACTTGAATACGGTAGGTTCGTACTCGAGGACGTCGCCGGTGATCTTGTTGCCGTCGATCTTGTAATTGCCAAATTTGCCCCAGACGAACTGGCCCGGATTGCCGGATTTGGGATCTGCAGCACGTTCGAGGGAGAAGACCACGTCTTCAGGGCCGAAGTCGGAACCGTCGTGCCACTTGACGCCTTCGCGTACTGTCATGTGAATCTTGGTTTTGTCTTCGCTGAAGCCCCATTCGGTAAGAAGGCCAGGCGCAAAGCTGAGGTCGGGCTTCTGCTGAATGTAACGGTCGAACACCGTGAGATAGATAGGTTGCAGCTTGGGGTTGACGCCCGAGGCTCCGGTGGTGGGGTCCCATTGAGGAACGCCGGTATTGTACGCAATGACCAGGTTATCGATGGATTGCGCAAAGGCAGAGGGCAGACCCAGCATGGACAGAACGCCCAAGCTCAGGCTGGTTTGTAGGAACTCGCGTCGGGTATGAGCCATGATCGTGTCTCTTTGGTGTTGTCGTTAATACAGGCACAGGCAGTGCGCCCATGCGTCGTCCCATCTTAAGATTCAAAGCTTGAAGCTTGAAGTAGTGTTAACCCGGTAATAATTTATTTCGTGGGGCAGTCTCCGCTATTTGGCCGATGCGACAGGGGTTTCGGGGCGGATCAAACTTTTGAAAGACGCCTGCGACGCCTCACTGGTGAACCGCTCGATGCTTTTGTGGATGCGGGCTCGCTCTTCCCTTTGCCGCGTTCGTAAAATTGCAATCAGGGCGCCAATGCTTTGAGCTACCTCGATATCAGGTGCTCCGTCTTGTAAAGGGATGTCCAGCAGCGCCTTGATCAGGTTCTGCTGCTGCACGGCGTAGTCGTTGTATCGGCCCAGCGTGTCCTGCAGCTTTTTCAGGGCAGCAATCTGTGCGTTGAGTGGACCTGCAGGGTAAAACGAAGCTGAAAGCTCCAGCGGGTATCGCAGTTTCTTGCAATGGATCCGCAGCGAATGAAGCTGCTTATCAGACGCGTCGAGGTCGATTCGGGCGGCAAGCTTGCAAACTTTTCTGAAGCGTTTCAGAAGCAGTTTATCGGCATGTGCGCGCGCCGGCTTCCGGGCGTGCCGGCCTTTTGCAAGAGCGCCGGAAGGCGTGAACATCGCGCTTAATTTTTGAATGTCGTTTTGGTAGCTGTCGCTGCTTAACAGCTCGGCGACTGTGGCATGTTCGACTTCGCGAGTTTGTGTAATCAGATCGAAAAGGGTGTCCAGTCCGGCATGTAACGATTGCGGAAGCAGATCGTAGTATCGCGGCCTTTCAAGCAATTGCACGTCCAGGTCGCGCAGTCGTCCCGTCATTTTCATCAGGTTCGACAGCAAGTCCTTGATGGATTCGATGTCTGATTTTTTGTACACCTTCTTGTATTGCCCGAGTACCGAACGAATCTTGCGCAACTGGATACGGTAATCATGCAGGAACTCACTGTCGTGGTCGGCAATAATGCCAGGTTCGTTCGCCCGCGCGACGGGGATCAGGGCGGCAACGATTTCGTTGGCGGCATCATCGGCACAGGCGTCCTGGTCAAGCCGAATCGTCGGCTTGGCGTCATAGGGATGCTCAAGGGGAAACAAGGCGTCGACCCAGTTCATATCATGTTGGTCGGCTTCGTCACCCGGCCCGATGGAGTCTGGGCCGGTGCCAGTGCCAAGCCTGGAAAGGCGTTGGCGAAGCCGGTGCACCTGTTCATCGGCCTGCTCAGGCTCGTGCCATATGGCAACAGCCACTGCACGGTCCGCCGCGCCAGTCAGAAACACCATCGACAGACTGCACTTGACCCCCTTCGCGGCGTCAACAAAGTCCAGTCGGGCGCGTTGCCACAGGCCCGATCCCATTGGCATAAGCCGTCGCAAGGGGCTGAGATGGTTCAGGCGTTGGGCCAGTTCGCCATCTGGAATGTCCGACTTGAACATGACGGGGGCGTCCCGATCTTGCGAGAACAACCGGCCGTCTGCCTCGATGAGTTCAAGCGTCGCGCCGGTATCCAGAAGAAGCCCGCCCGCCTTGCGCAGGGTCTGGTCGAAATCATCCAGGGCGGTATAGGGAGTGATATCGCTGAGTGCGATGAGTTCAGGGGTGAAGCCTGCAAACTGGTGGGTCGACAATTGCTCGACAGCAGAAGGCGACAGATAGTAGCGGTCGCTGGGGAGATTGCTCATGGATTCTCTGAGGGTCGTGATTCGGCCGGCAAACTTTAGTGCTCCAAGCCAATGGAACTGGCCTAACTTTTTCATGACCTCAGATTTCCGTCAAGCGCATCCGCTCGTATCCCGGATTTCCATCAAGCAAATCCTCTGGATAGGAGGATCGAGGATGAGCCGGGAATGCCGGTCGGCCCGCTTTCCATCCAGTCAGGAAGATCTTTTGATTCAATCGGTAGATCATTTCATCAAGTCCGGAAGATCCACTCATCCAGTCCGGAAGATCATTTCATCCCGTCGGGAAGATCACTCTGATGTCCACGCTCGTCCTCCTTTCCAGAGCGCGGTTTGTTCTTCGATCCCTGCCGATCCTGTCACCGATCTCCCAGCCTGAATTCTGTAATATATTGAAACAAAAGACAGGAGGCGTTGATGGCGAAAGGTGTAGCAGCAAAGCTTTTGTTCAGCATATTGGCGGCATGTGCCGCATCCATGATTTCTACCGTAATTCGGGCTGAAACCGGACCACTTCCCGTTATCACCACCGAGGGTGGACAAGTACATGGCGTCCTTCGACATGGGGTAGTGGAATATCGCGGCATTCCTTATGCAGAATCGCCGGCTGGTGCGAAGCGCTGGACGCTTCCCGAGCCTGCCAAGCCTTGGGAGGGCGTGTTGTACGCCGAAGATTTCGTGCCCATGTGTGCACAGGCCGCGCGCTATGACCTGACAGAAGCCAGCAACAATGAAGACTGTCTTTACCTGAATGTCACGGTGCCGTTTGTTCAAGAAACCGTAGCGGTAAAGCGCCCCGTCATCGTATGGATACATGGGGGTGGTTTCGTGGGCGGATCCAGTTCACTGTACCGGCTGGACCATCTGGCCAAAGAGGCGGGTGCCGTGGTGGTCTCCATCAACTATCGCCTGGGCGTACTGGGCTTCATGCCGCATCCGGGATTCGATGCCGATCATAATGGCGCTTACGCGCTGGAAGACCAGCGCCTGGCGATGCACTGGGTCAGGCGCAATATTGCCGCCTTTGGCGGAGACCCCGAGAACATCACATTGGCAGGAGAATCCGCGGGCGGCGCATCGGTCTGCATGCACCTGTTGACGCCCGAAGCCACAGAAGGCTTGTTTCATAAGGCGATTATTCAAAGTGCGGCCTGCTCCTTTCAATTAAGAAACGCAAAGCAGTGGAGCGAGTTCGGCGTCAAGGTGGCGAATGAGGTGGGGTGTACCGATCCGCAGCACGCCGTCGATTGCATGAGGAGCAAGAGTGTCCAGCAATTGATTGCGGCGGCTGACAAGGTGGCCGACGGAGACCTGATGGCCTTCGCTCCGGTAATCGGCACCAAGACCCTGCCACGCCAGACGCTCGAGTCCCTGGAAGCCGGCAAGTTTGTCAAGGTGCCGGTTCTGGCCGGCGGTACGCGTGATGAGCTTCGTTTGTATGTGGCGTATGCAGAGCAGGCCGGACAACGCATTACCGCCGACAATTTCGCCGATGTGCTGCGCGAAACCTATGGCGATAATGCTGCTGCTGTGCAGGCACGTTATCCCTTGGCCGGCTTCGAATCGGCTCCGGCTGCGCTGGGGTCCATAACTACCGATTTCAGGCCCGACATCGGAATCAATCACTGCCTGTATGTTGAGTCTGCACGTTTGCTGTCACGACACGTGCCCGTTTACCTGCTCGATTTTGCTGACCGCGATGCCCCCGTCCTGGGTGTGTCCATCCCCGAGACACCGGACCCGGAATTCGAACTGGGAGCTGTACATTCATCCGAGTTGAATTACTTATTCCCCAATTTTTCGAACACCACCAAACTGGATGGCCCTGAACTCAAGCCCGCGTCTCGGGAACTATCGGATCAATTGGTGGAAACCTGGGCGCAATTCATTCGTACTGGCGTACCCCAGGCCAAGGGCCTGCCCGCCTGGCCCCGCTTTGCCGACGCAGGCGAGGCCATGCGATTTGAACCCGGCAATAGCAGGCTGATCGACCCTGCTGCAGAGTACCAATGCGGTTTCTGGAAGCGGCTGTATCCGAAGGCGTTTGCAGGCAAGCACTAAGGGCTGCGCGTAGAGCCCTTGGGTGCAAGACATTAATGCAAGAACCAGAAAGAAGCCCGCACAAGCGGGCTTTCTTTGTTGCGCCAATTAGATGCACCGCGACATTCGTTAGCATCCTCCAATTTTCCTCCACTAAATTGGAGGAACACAGTGAAAAGCGGTTATACGCGCGCCGCGGAGTGGATGGGGTGAACGGTAAAAAGTGTAAGAAAATCAACCGTCTACTGCGCTAATCTTGGTGGAGACGAGGAGGATCGAACTCCCGACCTTCGCATTGCGAACGCGACGCTCTCCCAGCTGAGCTACGTCCCCGACAACGGCGTATTTTAGCAAATGAATTCTGTTTGTTGGCTCATTCAGGTATGTTGATCAAACCTTTCCGACGTACTCTGGCTATGCTTGAGGTAGCGCAGCACTTCAATGCATTTTGGTTTGCCAACACACATCTTGATTCCTCATGAATTCGCCAACCTCTTTTCCGCCGAAAGAACCCAGCAGCAATCCGCGTCCTGTGGCCGCGGCGATTCTTGCAGCCGGGTTCAGCCGCCGCATGGGCGTGGTCAATAAGCTGATACAGGAAGTGGACGGAGAGCCGATGCTGCGGCAGGTAGCCCGACAGTTGCTGGCTTCGCGCTGCGATCGCGTAGTTGTAGTCGTAGGTCACCAGGCCGATGCAGTGCGTGATGTCCTGAGCGGCTTGAGCGTTGACGTCATTCCGAACCCAGATTTTCACGAAGGTATGGCCGCGTCTGTCCGGGTGGCGGCGGGCACCGCCAGGCAGGGCGAGGCGCTTTTGATTTGTCTGGGTGATATGCCGTATGTATCGGTACAGGTTATTGATGCGATCATCGAGGCGTATCGGGCCGGCGGGCATTATGAAAACGTGGCTGCGTTTCAGCCGTATTTTCAGGGCCGTGCAGGGAACCCTGTGCTTTGGGTTCCACACGCCGTGCGCTCACTTAAAGCGCTCAAAGGAGATGAAGGCGCACGCGGCCTTCTGAAAAGTCTGGGCAATGCCGTCAGGCAAGTTCCCGTGCCGGATGACAGTATTTTCCTTGATATTGACACACCCGAAATGCTGGCTCGGGTGCGCGCACAGCAAAAATAGCGCCAACCGTGTCAACAGAAGCGTTCGGCAAGGCCTTAAAGCAAGAGAACTTTTCGTGTACGTAGTAGAATTTCGTATTCGAAATTTGGCTTACGCGATGACTACCATACTTCAGAACGTTCCTGTCGGCCAGAAGGTCGGCATTGCATTCTCAGGCGGCCTGGATACCAGTGCCGCCTTGCTTTGGATGCGTAATAAAGGGTCTATTCCTTACGCTTATACGGCTAATCTGGGTCAGCCAGACGAGCCCGATTACGAGGCCATTCCACGCAAGGCGCTCGAGTACGGGGCCGAGAAGGCCCGCCTGATCGACTGCCGGCCCCAGCTTGTAGCCGAAGGCATCGCCGCGCTGCAGTGTGGTGCGTTTCACGTTTCAACCGCCGGCGTCACGTATTTCAATACGACGCCTATCGGCCGGGCTGTTACTGGCACGATGCTGGTTGCGGCCATGAAGGAAGACGACGTTCATATCTGGGGCGATGGAAGCACGTACAAGGGCAACGACATCGAGCGGTTTTATCGTTACGGCCTGTTGACTAATCCCAATCTGCAGATCTACAAGCCCTGGCTTGATCAGACCTTTATCGACGAGCTTGGCGGTCGCGCCGAAATGTCCGAATACATGCGCGAGCATGGTTTCGACTACAAGATGTCGGCCGAAAAAGCATATTCGACCGATTCGAACATGTTGGGAGCCACTCACGAGGCCAAGGATCTCGAGCACCTTAATTCGGGTATTCGCATTGTCCAGCCCATTATGGGTGTTGCCTTCTGGCGCGACGATGTAGAGGTCAAGGCAGAAGAAGTGTCGGTCAGGTTTGAAGAAGGCCGCCCCGTTGCACTGAACGGTCGCGAATTCGCAGATCCGGTCGAGCTGATGCTTGAGGCCAATCGCATCGGCGGTCGCCACGGTCTGGGCATGAGCGACCAGATCGAGAACCGGATCATCGAAGCCAAGAGCCGTGGCATCTACGAGGCGCCGGGTCTGGCCTTGTTGTTTATCGCATACGAACGCCTGGTTACGGGCATTCACAACGAAGACACCATCGAGCAGTACCGCATCAATGGCCTCAAGCTCGGCCGCTTGCTGTATCAAGGGCGCTGGTTCGATCCCCAGGCCATCATGCTGCGGGAATCGGCCCAGCGGTGGGTCGCTCGTGCAGTAACCGGGGAGGTCACCCTGGAGCTGCGTCGTGGCAATGATTACTCCTTGCTCAACACCGAATCGCCCAATCTCACCTATCATCCCGAGCGTCTTACCATGGAGAAGGGTGATTCCGTGTTTTCGCCTCGTGACCGCATCGGCCAGCTGACCATGCGTAACCTGGATATCACCGATACCCGGGACAAGCTGTTCACCTATACAAAGGCCGGCCTGCTGTCGAGCAAAGGAGAAGCCTTGCCGCAGTTGAAGGACGAGTCCGACAAGTAGTTCCGAAGCTGGAACAGATATAGTCAAGAAGGCGTCAGCTGGAACGGCTACGAATCGTCTGTAAACCGTCTTGCCGTAAGAAAAGAGCCGCTACGTTGAACTGCAGCCAATAAGTTGGACACCGTCCTGTCTTGTGGGGTCAGTTCAGTTTTAGCGGCTCTTTTTATTGCTGTCTGGCATTCGGCCTGATCTTCAGATACCTTTGCTACAGGTGACCCAGAAGCAGGAATTCCATCAGGGCCTTTTGCACATGCATGCGGTTTTCGGCTTCATCCCACACCACGCTCTGGGGGCCGTCGATTACTTCGGCAGTCACTTCTTCACCCCGATGCGCGGGCAGACAATGCATGAACAAGGCCGAGGGGTCAGCTGCAGCCATCATCTCGGCATCGACACACCAATCGGCGAAGGCCTTGCGGCGGGCTTCGTTTTCATCCTCGTAGCCCATGCTCGTCCAGACATCGGTTGTGACCAGATGAGCACCCTTGCAGGCCTCGAGAGGGTCGGAAAACTGTCGCAAAACCTTAACTGAAGGCTGTCCGATACGGGCCGGATCAAGTTCGTAGCCCTTGGGCGTCGAGACATGCAAGGTGAATCCGAGCATTTCGGCAGCCTGAAGCCAGGTATAGGACATGTTGTTGGCGTCGCCAATCCAGGCAACAGTGCGGCCTTCGATCGAGCCGCGATGTTCGATGAATGTGAAGATGTCGGCGAGGATCTGGCAGGGATGATATTCGTTGGTTAATCCGTTGATCACCGGCACCCGCGAATGCGAGGCGAACCGCTCGATGCGCGTTTGTTCGAATGTCCGGATCATTACCAGATCGACCATGCGCGAAATCACGCGTGCTGTGTCTTCGATGGGTTCGGATCGGCCCAGTTGCGAGTCGCCCGTGGTAAGGTGGATGACGGATCCGCCCAACTGGTACATGCCTGCTTCGAATGACACCCGGGTGCGTGTGCTGGCCTTTTCGAACACCATGGCCAGGTTGCGGTCGTGCAAGGGGCGGTACGGCTCATAGCGCTTGAATTTGTCCTTGATCAGCTTGGTGCGCTCGAACAAGTACAGGGTCTCTTCTTTGGTGAAATCGCGAAACTGCAGATAATGCCGCAAGGGGCCTGTTTGCTGGTTTTGGGACATGTCAAGCCTAGGTTCAAAGACGACTATTGTAGCTATCATATACAATCTTCGCGCGGCCCCCCAGCATTGCATGTCGGGCAGGCCGATCAGTTATTCGGGGTTTTGCGGAATCAGCATGTCGGAAGATCAACAGCAGGGCACGATCAGGCAGTTCATCATTCATGGCGTTACCCAATCAGGGCAACGCTTTCGTCCAAGTGATTGGGCCGAGCGACTGTCGGGGGTGATGGCCCGATTCAGGCCCGGAGGAAGCCGGGGCGGTCCGTTAACCTATTCTCCGTATGTGGTGCCGATGGTCATTGAGGGGGTGCGCTGTGTCGTCGTGGACCACCGCTTGCGACAACTGGAGCCGCTGGCCTGGAACTTCGTCGAAGAGTTCGCCAAGGACAATAATCTGCGAACTTCCGAGCGAGAGATTCCGGAACGAATACGCCCGGCCTAGCCGGGCTTTTTAATGGGTGGTTACAGGGAAACTGGAACCGGAGTCAGAACCTTGCCATGGCGAGCATAGGCTTCGGCATTTTCAATCATCAGGTTGACCATGGCTTGCCGGGTTTCCAGCGTGGCGCTGGCGACATGAGGCAGCAGGACGACGTTATCGAGCTGTTTGAGGACATCGGGAACATGGGGCTCGGATTCGAACACATCCAGCCCCGCACCTGCGATAGCACCTTGTTCAAGTGCCGCAACCATTGCCTTTTCATCCACAACCGTGCCTCTGGACACGTTGATCAAAACGCCTTCAGGCCCCAGGGCTTCGAGCACCTTGGCGTCGATAAGGTGATAGGTTGACTGGCCGCCCACTGTCGCAATCACCAGAATATCTGCCCACTGGGCCAGCGAGTGGAGTTCGCTTTCGTATTTCCAGGCCACATCTGTACGGGGCTTGCGGTTGTGGTAGCGCACGTCCATCGAAAAGCCTGCAGCGCGTTGCGCAACGGCCAGCCCGACCCGCCCAAGGCCGACGATGCCCAGGCGCTTTCCTGTGACGCGTCTGCCCAGGGGCAGGGAGGCCAGCTGGTTTTCCCAGTTTCCTTCCCGAACGAAGCGCTCGGCCCGGCCCATTTGTCGCATGGTCGCCAAAATAAGGCCCCAGGTCAGGTCTGCCACGCAGTCGTTAAGTACATCGGGTGTATTGCTGACCTGTATGCCACGCGCATGGGCATGCTCGACGTCGATGTTGTCATAGCCGACTCCCAGGCTGCAAATAGCCTTGAGTGCCGGGAGCTGGTCGATAAGTGCAGCTCGGGCTGGATGGAAGGCACTGGCCAGCAGGACTTCGACCTCAGGGCCGTATTCGAGCATCACATCGTTGGGATCTTCTGCCTTCCACAAGGGCACGGTGCGGTAGCAGCGATCCAGGCGTTCCTGACCGTCGGGCAGTAATGAGGGAAGGGCGAAAAGCTGAAGCAGAATGGGCTTGGAATCGGTCATGGTCGCGTCGTTTTCGTGATGCAAGGCACAAGCTGAACTTTTGTATTAGAAGACTATATGAACTCTTGTATGAGAAAACTATAGCAGGACTCAGCTTATGGTTGACGCAAAAAAAACAGGACGCAAGGTGCGTCCTGTTTTTGCGGGATTTACCCCGGTGGCCGATTAAACCAGAGGCTGCTTAAGCAAGAGCCTTGACAGCAGCGGCCAGGCGGCTCTTGTGGCGAGCAGCCTTGTTTTTGTGGATGATCTTTTTGTCGGCCACGCGGTCGATGACGCTGGTGGCTTTCTGCAGAATTTCGGTAGCAGCGGCTTTATCACCGGCATCGATAGCCTGGCGAACACGCTTGATAGCGGTGCGCATCATCGAGCGCATGCTGGAATTGTGTTTGTTGCGCGCAATAGACTGGCGAGCGCGCTTGCGAGCTTGGGCGGTATTGGCCATATGTTGTAGCGAGTATGCTTAAAAAAGGTTTAATCGGCAAAGACAGCTACTATACCTTACACTTGCCTTTTTGTAAAGTCTCTGGGGCGAAAACCGCAGATAAACAGCGCCCCAAAGTAAGCGCTTGCTGCCATAACCAAAACGACGGCAAGGAACAGTGCCCGCTGGCCGGCATGGACGCCGGAGCCAGTCCATTCGATGTAGCGGTTGGCCAGAACGAGCACCGCGCACAGAGCGATGATGGCCGGAGCGCATCGCATGCAAAATCGGATCCAGCCCGCCGACGGCGAATAAACGCCTCGTTTGCGAAGCAGGACAAGCAGCATCAAGGCGTTGAAGCTGGCTCCCAGGCCGATAGAAAGGGCGAGCCCCGCATGTTGAAACAACGGTACAAACAATAGATTCATGGCCTGGGTCAATACCAGTACCACGATGGCGATTCGCACCGGCGTCCGGATATCCTGCTTGGCATAAAAGCCGGGCGCCAGAATCTTGACTGCAAGCAGGCCCAGCAGTCCGACTGAATACGCCATGACTGCAAGCCGTGTCTGATTGACATCGGCGGCATCAAAGGCGCCATAGTTGAACAGAGTGGCTACCAAACCTTCGGATAAGAGGGCCATTCCCAAGGCCGCAGGCAAGCCCAGAAGGACGACCAGACGCAGACCCCAATCCAGCAAGGCGTTGTAACGCTGGCTATCCTGTCGTGCGTGCGCAGCCGAGAGGCTTGGCAGCAATACCGTGCCCAGTGCGATTCCCAATAATGCGGTGGGAAATTCCATCAATCGGTCAGCAAAGGACAGCCATGTCACGCTGCCTGATTCCAGCCAGGTCGCAATGTTGGTGTTGATGAGAAGAGAAATCTGGGCCACCGAAACGCCCAAGGTGGCGGGAACCATCAGACGGCCTATTCGGCGTACCCGCGAATCTCGCCAGGCTTGGCGCGCTTCAGGCGTCAGGCGGGGTCGTAAGCCCAAGCGAGACAGTGCAATCCATTGAAGGGTGAGTTGCGCTATGCCGCCTATCATGACGCCTGCGGCAAGAGCGTAGATTGGCACGTCGAAATAGGGCGTCAAAAACAGGCAGGCGCCGATCATGCTTACATTTAGCAGGACCGGAGTGAATGCCGGCACCGCAAAGCGACTCCAGGTATTGAGTACCCCCGAGGCAAATGCCACCAAAGACATGCACAAGATATAGGGGAACATCAGTCGAGTCATCCACACGGCGGCATCGAAGGCATGTTGCCTGGACTCCGCAAGGAGCCCGCTTGCCATGGCAGACACCACCCAGGGCGCAGCAATAATGCCAATCAAGGTCACCAGCATCAACGTCAGCGTCAAAAGAAACGCAACGCGGTCAAGCAGGACCTGTGTGGACCCGGGGGACTCGGTGCTTCGTACTTCGCCCAGAATGGGAACGAAGGCTTGCGAGAATGCGCCTTCGGCGAAGAGTCTGCGCAAGAGGTTAGGAATGCGGAACGCAACCCAGAACGCGTCGGTAAGTGGGCCTGCACCGAAAGAACCGGCGATGAGAA
>NZ_JAJUFE010000040.1 GCF_029263785.1 Pusillimonas sp.
AAAATCCCGCCCTCGCGTGGAATCGCCTTCCAAGGTCACTGGCCGCGCCGAGTACATACATAACCTGGTACTGCCCGGCATGCTTCATGCCAAGATCGCTCGCAGCACCGTAGCTCATGGCCGGATCGTATCAATCAATACTGAAGCTGCCCGGGCTCTGGAGGGTGTGCATTCCGTCATCACTGCCGAAGATGTTTTGCGCGTCATTCCCGACCCTTACTACGGTCCCGCTTTTCACGACCAGCCCATCCTTGCCATGGGCAAGGTGCATTACGCAGGCGAGCCCGTCGCCGTGGTGCTGGCCCGCGACCCTTACATCGCCGAAGAAGCCGTGCATCTGATCGAAGTACAGTACGAGGAGCTGCCTGCCGTCTTCAATGAGGTCGAAGCGGCCCGCTCTGATGTCTGTGTTCACGATGAGCTCAAGCCCGCAGGCACCTTTCCCGACCTGAAGCATCTGGCCGGAAGAAAAAACACCAACGTCGCACTCGACTTCCACGTTCGTCGCGGTGACATCGTCCAGGCATTCGCACAAGCAGACCATGTGTTTGAACACACATTTCGCACACAGCAGGTCATGCACACGCCGTTGGAACCCATGGTGTCGCTCGCGGAGCTCAAGGATGGAGGCCTGACCATCCATACTGCGTCGCAAAGCCCCTCATTTGTTCGTCTTGAGATCGCCCGTCTGCTGAGCTGGCCCGAGAGCAAGGTCCGTGTCCGGACTGCGTTGCTTGGCGGGGGCTTCGGTGCAAAGTTATATATCAAGCTCGAAGCGCTGGCAGCTGCCTTGACCCTATTGAGCCGCCATCCGGTTCGTGTAGCGCTAAGCATGGAAGAGCAGTTCTACACCATCACCAAGCATGCCACCACCTTCCGTATCAAATCGGCGGTTACCAAAGAAGGTCGCATCATCGGTCGCGAGTGCGAGGTCTGGTGGAACGGAGGTGCCTTTGCGGATATCGGACCTCGAGTCACGCAAAAGTCTGGCTTTACGGCCGCCGGTCCCTACGATATCGAACATGTGTCGATCGACTCGTACCAGGTCTATACCAATCTGCCGCCTGCCGGCGCATTTCGCGGCTTCGGCATTACCCAGATGGTGTGGGCATACGAAAGCCAGGCTGACATCATCGCTCGCGAGCTAGGAATGGATCCTGTCGAGTTCCGCCGGATCAATCTGCTGCAAAACGGCCGCCCGCACGCCACGGGCACCATCATGAAAGACGCCGAACTGATCAAGACACTTGATTGCCTGGCGGAAAGAATGGAGTGGAGCAAGCCATTTGATCGGGGTACAGGCAAGCTGCGACGCGGTCGGGGCGTAGGGATTGGCTTCAAGGCGCTGGTCGCGCCCACAACATCCATGGCACTGGTAAACCTGACTGCCGATGGAAGCTGTTTTATTCATTCCAGCACGGTCGACATGGGGCAGGCCTCCGATACCCTCCTGGCCATGATTGCCGCCGAAGTACTCGACCTCGATCCCGCTGTGGTACGTGTAGTGCATCCGGATACAGACGTCACGCCCTACGACATGGCCACACTCGGTTCCCGGTCCACCTTCCACATGGGTCATGCGGTTCGGCTGGCTGCCGAAGACGCACTGCTGAAAATGCGGGAGCTAGCTGGGGATTTGGGCATGGATCCAGAATCAAAACTGGATCCTGCCCAATTGCTGGTAAAGCGCTACGGCATGCAGGCAGGAAACATCATCGGCGTGGGCAGCTTCATACCCGAATATATTTCGCCGGACAAGCAAACGGGGCAGTCGCCCAACATTACCCCCAACTGGATGATCGGGGCTGCCGGCGTCGAAGTCGAGGTCGACACCGAAACCGGGCACTTCCGT
This sequence comes from Pusillimonas sp., assembly GCF_029263785.1. GTDB lineage: Bacteria > Pseudomonadota > Gammaproteobacteria > Burkholderiales > Burkholderiaceae_B > Pusillimonas. The sequence continues at coordinate 1,853 of NZ_JAJUFE010000040.1, forward strand.
GTGGTACGCCTGGAGAACGTTGGCGAGGTCGGCACCGCGTTGAATCCCAAGATCGTCGAGACCCAGCTTTCAGGCGCTGCCATCATGCAGCTGGGAGCCGCCCTGTACGAAGAAATGGATTTCGACGAACAAGGCCAACTGCGCAATGCATCCTTCGCCGAATACAAGATACCGGGCATTCAGGACTTGCCCAGCCGAATCCACACCGAGATAGTCGACGCCTTTCAACATAACGGGCCATTCGGAGCGAAAGGCGTCGGTGAGACTGGATGTTACGGCGTTGCATCGGCCATCGCCGCAGCCATCGAAGATGCCGTGGGAGTACGCCTTACCAGCCTGCCCATGAAATACGAGACGCTATGCCGTGCCCTGCACGCCGATGCGTTCCACACTGACAAGGAGACATCATGAGCAGTACGTCGGTCGAAATCCGCTTCGTGCTCAATGGGCAAAAGGTCCTCGCACACGTTGAACCTCACTATACCGTTCTGGACGTCTTACGGAACTCGTTCTCTCTGTATGGTGCTCGCGAAAGTTGTAGTCAGGGCCTTTGCGGGTGCTGCACGGTCATCGTGGACGACAAATGTGTCAGCGGCTGCCTCTATCTGGCCGTCGCCCTTGATGGACGCACGGTACACACGATCGAGAGTCTGGATGCTTCGGGCGAACTGCACCCCGTCCAGCAAGCGTTTATCGATGCCGGCGCCTTCCAATGCGGATTCTGCACTTCAGGTTTTATCCTGATGAGCAAGCAACTGCTTGAATCCAACCCAAATCCATCTGATGCCGAGATAAAGAACCACCTGGCAGGCAACCTCTGCCGGTGCGCCGCCTACCCCGAAATCGTGCAAGCCGTACGATTGGCGGCCGAACGCATGAATCCTTCGGCTCAAGAGGTATAAGACATGGAACTTACTGGCCAGCAGACGCTGTCTTTGCCTATCGAGCAAGTTTGGGGCGCATTGAACGACCCTGCCATCCTGCAGCAGTGCATACCCGGTTGCGATACGTTCACGCAGGTAGACGACTATCAGTACGACATCGCCATGACTGCTACCGTTGGCCCCATCAAGGCACGCTTCCAGGGAAAGCTTGATCTGACCGACATACATCCGCCCAACTCATATCAACTCAGATTCCATGGGTCGGGCGGCGCGGCAGGTGCGGGCAAGGGCACAGCGCATGTGCAGCTATCGGAAGCGACCGAGGGAACACTGTTGCGCTACACCGTTCAGGCCGCTGTCTCAGGAAAGCTCGCCCAAGTAGGGTCGCGCCTCATTGACGGTGTCGCCAAACGGATGGCGGATCAATTTTTCGAGCGATTCAAGTCCGTTCTGGAACCCGTTCTGGAACCTGATGTCAACGAAGATATCCAGGCACCAACCCCTGCAATCGAGGCCACCTCCACCCCCCCGGCTACCCACCCGGCTTCTGGCTCGAAAACCAGCCGACAGTGGGCCATCACGGCAGTCGTGGTGATAGTAGTCGCCTTGGGCCTGTACGCCGCGCTCGGCTAGCAAGCACAAAAAAAGACACCCCAAAGACCGAAGTTTCTGGGGTGTCTTGGCTTTGCTTTCCGGTCCGGTAGCCTGAACAGCTTGGCTACCGTGCCAACGCAATCAACGGCGCATCTTGCTGAGTTTGCGTGCCGCAGCAACCTGGGCTGCCAGCATGGCAAGTTCGGCTTCGACCACAGCGATGTCGGCCTTGTCCTTGGCGTTGCGCAAGGCCTCTTCCGCACGCTCGCGCGCCTGGATGGCTTTGGCTTCGTCAAGGTCTTCGGCGCGAATGGCGGTGTCGGACAACACGGTGACACCACCCGGCTGCACTTCCAGAATGCCGCCGGCAACGAATACGCTGATTTCTTCGCCGCTGTCGGCGAGGACGATCTTGACGGTACCCGGCCGTATGCGTGAGATCAGCGGCGTGTGGCCGGGCATGATGCCCAGCTCGCCCGACTCGCCAGGCAGTACCACGAACTTCGCCTCTCCGGTGAAGATCGATTCTTCTGCGCTGACGACGTCAACATGCAGGTTGGCCATAACAGATCCCTATTAGAGTGACTTCGCTTTCTCGATGGCTTCGTCGATGGAGCCGACCATATAGAAGGCCTGCTCGGGCAATGCATCGCACTCGCCGTCGACAATCATCTTGAACCCACGCAGCGTTTCTGCCAGCGGCACGTACTTGCCGGGCGAACCGGTAAACACTTCTGCGACGTGGAAGGGCTGCGACAGGAAGCGCTGGATTTTACGGGCACGAGCCACGGCCTGCTTGTCTTCGGGCGAGAGTTCGTCCATGCCCAGAATCGCGATAATGTCACGCAGTTCTTTGTAGCGCTGGAGCGTTTGCTGCACGCCACGGGCAATGGTGTAGTGCTCTTCGCCAACGATTTGCGGATCGAGCTGACGGCTGGTGGAGTCGAGCGGATCGACGGCGGGGTAGATACCCAGCGCAGCGATGTCACGCGAAAGCACCACGGTCGAGTCCAAGTGCTGGAATGTGGTGGCAGGCGAGGGGTCGGTCAAGTCGTCAGCAGGAACGTAAACGGCCTGAATCGACGTGATGGAGCCCGTCTTGGTCGAAGTGATACGCTCTTGCAGCTTACCCATTTCTTCGGCCAGCGTGGGCTGATAACCCACGGCCGAAGGCATACGGCCAAGCAAGGCGGACACTTCGGTACCAGCCAGCGTGTAGCGATAGATGTTATCGACGAAGAACAGGATGTCACGTCCTTCGTCGCGGAACTTCTCGGCCATGGTCAGGCCGGACAATGCCACACGCAGACGGTTGCCGGGAGGTTCGTTCATCTGACCGAACACCATGGCCACTTTGGACTCGGGCAGATTATCCAGCTGGATAACGCCGGCCTCAGCCATTTCGTGGTAGAAGTCGTTACCTTCACGAGTACGCTCACCCACACCGGCAAACACGGACAGACCGCTGTGCGCCTTGGCGATGTTGTTGATGAGCTCGAGCATGTTTACGGTTTTACCGACACCGGCACCACCGAACAGGCCGACCTTACCGCCCTTGGCGAAGGGGCAAACCAGGTCGATAACCTTGATGCCGGTTTCGAGCAGTTCTACCGAGGGAGACAGCTCTTCGAACTTTGGAGCGTCCTGGTGAATCGCACGAACTTCGTCGCTTTGAATCGGGCCACGCTCGTCAATGGGGCGACCCAGAACGTCCATGATGCGTCCGAGCGTGCCGGTACCAACGGGCACAGAAATAGGTGCGCCAGTGTTGGTGACGGCCATGCCGCGACGCAGACCATCGGACGAACCCATGGCAATGGTGCGAACCACGCCGTCGCCCAGCTGCTGCTGAACTTCGAAGGTAATGCCGGCCTCGGCGTACTTCGAACTGTCGTCGACGAGTTTGAGCGCGTCGTAAATGTTGGGAATGTTGTCGCGGGGGAACTGAATATCCACCACGGCGCCGATGCACTGAACGATGGTACCGTTGCTCATGTTTAGTCCTTGCTAAATATCTTTGACGGGATGCCTTTCTGTCTAGGACTAGACAGCGGCAGCGCCCCCGACGATTTCTGAAATTTCTTTCGTAATGGCAGCCTGACGGGTCTTGTTATAGACCAGCTCAAGATCGCCGATGATCTTCTTGGCGTTATCCGACGCGGCCTTCATGGCAACCATGCGAGCCGACTGCTCGGAAGCCATGTTTTCTGCCACCGCCTGATATACGAGCCCTTCGACGTACCGGAGCAGAAGGTCGTCGATGACAGACTTTGCATCTGGCTCGTAGATGTAATCCCAGCCGTACTGCGATTTCACCCGCTCTTGCTCGCCCTGCTGTGTGGCATCGGCCGACTGGAAAGGGTCGTTCAGTCCACTGGGCAATGGCAGCAGCCGGATAAAACTGGGTTCTTGCTTCATGGTGTTGATGAAGCGGTTGGTCGCCAGATATACAGCGTCGATCTTGCCATCGGCAAAATCATCGAGCTGTACCTTGATCGCGCCGATGAGGCGCTCGAGGTGAGGCGTATCACCCAACTGCACTTCTTGCGACACCAGGTTGACGCCCAGGCGGGTCAGAAAGTTCAACCCTTTATTACCCAGTGCGGTCGCTTGAACCTTGATGCCCTTCTCTTCGAACTCTTTGAGACGAGAGAGTGTAAGACGGGTGATGTTGGTGTTAAGACCGCCGCACAAACCCTTATCGGTGGTAACCAGCACGATACCGACTGCTTTGACATCCTTGCGTTCAACCATGTACGCGTGATGGTAGTCGGGATGTGCTTGCATAAGGTGAGCGGCGATTTCACGCACCTTGGTGGCATAGGGACGGCCGGCACGCATTCTGTCCTGCGCCTTGCGCATTTTAGATGCCGCCACCATCTCCATGGCTTTGGTGATCTTCCGCGTGTTTTGCACGCTTTTGATCTTGGTTCGAATTTCCTTGATTCCGGCCATCGTACTTCCTGTCAGGGCGTTGCCGCGGGAGGTTTTTGCAGCCGTCCCGCTTTTCGTATGGGCCGCCGAAGCGGCCCTCGCCAATCACAACTTAAAAAGCACCGTGCTTTTTGAAATCTTCAATGGCTGCAGCGAGCTCGGCCTCATCTTCCTTGGACATTTCTTTTTTGTCCTCGATGCGCTGAACCAGAGCTTCGTGCTTGGATTTCAGGGCGTCGCGCAGGGCCTTCTCGAACGGTTGAATCTGTTCGACTTCGAGGTCGTCAAGGTAGCCCTTGGTGACGCTGAACAGCGAAACGGCAAGCTCCCAGACCTGGAATGGCTGATACTGAGGCTGCTTCAGAAGTTCAACAACACGCTTACCGCGCTCGAGCTGGCGACGGGTCGCGTCGTCGAGGTCGGAAGCAAACTGGGCAAACGCTGCCAGTTCACGGTACTGAGCCAAGTCGGTACGAATACCGCCGGACAATTTCTTGATCACTTTGGTCTGGGCTGCACCACCCACACGCGATACCGAAATACCAGCGTTGATGGCGGGACGCACACCGGCGTTGAACAGGTCGGACTCAAGGAAGATCTGGCCGTCAGTAATCGAAATCACGTTGGTCGGAACGAACGCGGAAACGTCGCCGGCCTGAGTTTCGATGATGGGCAGAGCCGTAAGAGAACCTGTCTTGCCTTTAACCGCACCCTTGGTGAACTGCTCGACATAGTCGGCGTTGACACGAGCAGCGCGCTCGAGCAGACGGGAGTGCAGGTAGAACACGTCGCCGGGATAGGCTTCGCGTCCGGGAGGACGACGCAGCAGCAGCGAAACCTGACGATAGGCCCATGCTTGCTTGGTAAGGTCGTCGTACACGATCAGGGCGTCTTCGCCACGATCGCGGAAGTATTCGCCCATGGTGCAGCCGGAGTAAGCCGACAGATACTGCATGGCTGCCGAGTCGGACGCCGCAGCGGCTACAACAATGGTGTATTCCATGGCGCCGTGCTCTTCAAGCTTGCGGACCACGTTGTTGATGGTGGAGGCCTTCTGGCCGATAGCCACGTAAACACAAGTGACGTTCTTGCCTTTCTGGCTGATGATCGTGTCGACGGCAACAGCGGTTTTACCGGTTTGACGGTCGCCGATGATCAGCTCGCGCTGTCCACGACCGATAGGTACCATCGAGTCGATAGCCTTGGTACCGGTTTGAAGGGGCTGGTCGACCGACTGACGGGCAATAACGCCGGGAGCAACCTTTTCGATAACGTCGGTTTCCTTGGCGTTGATGGGACCCTTGCCGTCGATGGGCACGCCCAGTGCATCGACCACACGGCCACGCAGTTCGGGGCCGACAGGTACTTCAAGAATACGGCCAGTAGTCTTGACGGTATCGCCTTCGGACACGCCGGTGTAATCACCCAGGATCACGGCACCGACCGAATCACGCTCAAGGTTGAGCGCCAGGCCATAGACATTGTTGGGGAACTCGAGCATTTCACCTTGCATCACATCGGACAAACCGTGGATGCGGGTAATGCCGTCGGTCACGGATACGACCGTGCCTTGTGTACGTACGTCGGTAGACGCGCCCAAGCCTTCGATGCGGCTTTTAAGCAGCTCGCTGATCTCTGACGGGTTAAGTTGCATGTTCAGACTCCTGGAATCCTGTTGACCGGCTCGCTTTAGGCGGCCAGCGTATCGCGCATGCGGACCAACTGGGCCCGCACAGAAGTATCGAGTACTTGGTCACCGACCACTACACGCACGCCGCCGATGAGATCGGCGTCGACCGTGACGGCCGGCTTGAGTTTGAGGCCAAATTTCTTTTCGAGAGCAGCGATGAGGTCTTGCACCTGAGCCTCAGTCATCTCGTACGCGCTTGTGATCTGCGCAAGTGCAGTGCCTTCGAGTTTGTTCTTGAGCAGATCGAATTGCTCGGCGATCTCGGGCAGGACCAGCATGCGGCCGTTGTCCACCAGCAACTCAATGAAGTTGCGAGCCTTGTCCGAGACCGGAGATTTGACCAAGCCGATAAACAGCTCGACGCGCTTGTCGTCTGTCAGGCGCGGATCTGCCAGCGCTTCCCGTACATCTTCGAGCTTTGCCAGCGCGGCGAACTCGTTGAGCAGCCCCGACCAGGATTCCAGATTGCCACCGTCTTGCTGGGCCGCCTGGAATAGCGCTTCGGCATAGGGTCTTGCGATAGTCGATAGTTCAGCCATTGCCTGCCCTGATGATTACAATTGCGTCTTGAGCTGATCGAGCAGCTCGGCGTGTGCCTTTGAGTCAACCTCACGCTTGAGGATCTGCTCGGCACCCTTGACCGCCAGAACCGCTACCTCGGCACGCAGGCCGTCACGAGCGCGCTGAACCTCTTGAGCGGCGTCTTGCTTGGCTTGTGCCAGGATACGAGCCTTTTCAGCCTCGGCCTCGCGACGAGCCTCGTCAATAATGCCTGCAGCTTGCTTTTCGGCTTCGAGCATGCGAGCATGGTTCTCAGCCTTCGCCGACGCTTCGATCACGTTGATGCGCGCTTGCGCCTGAGCCAGGTCTGCCTTGCCCTTTTCGGCAGCGGCTAGGCCATCGGCGATCTTCTGACGGCGATCGTCCATTGCTTTCGTAAGTGGCGGCCATACGAATTTCATCGTAAACCAAGCCAGTACGAAAAACACGATCATCTGAAAAAAGAGAGTCGCGTTTAAGTTCACGGTCGTTTCCCTTTAATACCACTTGTGCCACACAGCCCGGCTGCCTGACACCATGTCCAAGCCGCCGGCAACGCTTCGTATTGAAGTCGCCGCCAACGGCTGCTTACCCGCGCGCGGGCTTGGCGCTTACCCGACGAAGGGGTTTGCGAAGGCGAACAGCATGGCGATACCAACACCGATCAGGAAGGCAGCGTCAATCAGACCGGCCAGCAGGAACATCTTGGTTTGCAGGGCGTTCATCAGTTCGGGCTGACGAGCCGAGGCTTCGAGGTACTTGCCACCCATCAGGGCGATACCGATACTGGCGCCGAAAGCACCCAATCCAACAATAAGACCGCAAGCCAGAGCAACGAGAGCAACGTTGGTCATAACAACTCCTTGGTTAAAAACCTGGTAATCAAAAAGTCAAAAAAGAAAAACCTCTTTGCAAGAACACCTTGCGCCCCGGCCGAGACGAACGCCACCCCGGACCGGAATTCGATCAATGGTCTTCGTGAGCCAGCCCAACGTAAACGAGGGACAGCATCATGAAGATATAGGCCTGAAGCAGAACGATGAGGATGTGGAAGATGGCCCACACCGACCCCGCCAGAACATGACCAATACCCAAGCCAATGCTTGCACCATTAAATCCGGCCCATGCACCACCCAGAAGGGCGATAAGCATGAATAGCAATTCGCCGGCAAACATGTTGCCGAACAACCGCATTCCCAGTGACACCGTTTTTGCGGCGTACTCCATCAGGTTCAACAGCAGATTGAAGGGAACCAGTAACAAGCCGACGACACCGTTGGCATGGAAAGGCGCAGTGAACAGCCCCTTGACGAAGCCGCCGCCGCCTTTGATCTTGATGCCATACCAGATGGTCAGAAGCAGTACGCCCAGTGACATGCCCATGGGCACGTTCAGGTCTGCCGTCGGAAGAATGCGGTGATAGTAGAGGACATCGTGGTGCTCTACAGCCAGACCCAGCTGGATGAAGATCCAACCCATCAGGTCGACAGGTACCAGGTCAAGGGTGTTCATGAGAACAACCCACAAAAATACGGTAAGCGCCAGGGGAGCCACAAAACGACGCGTAGCCTCGCTGGGGATGATGGACTTGGCCTCGTCGGCCACCATGCCGACAAGCATCTCGACGCCCATCTGGAAACGGCCCGGAACGCCGGAAGTGGCCTTTCGGGCTGCACGCCACAGAACAAAGACCACGATCAGGCCCATTAACAGGGACCAGAAGAGCGAGTCGTAGTTGATGACGCCAAAGTCGGCGATGGCAGTCTGCTTTTCACCCAGATTGTTCAAATGAACCAAGTGATGCTGAATATATTCAGACTGAGGCGACGAAGCATTGCTAGCAGCCATTTGAACCTACCCTGTTAACTTTTGACCAAGGCGCGCCGCCGGTTAGAACGCCGCGCCCGTAATTTTTATGCCCATCGTGCTATGGCAGCCGGCGAAACGCCAACAGCAGCACATAACCTTTTAATACACACACCAGCCCGAACAACAACGCGGGCCATACCAGCCAGCTGTTGGCGTAATACACGGCAAGCGCCAGCAACAGCACCGCAGACCCCAGCTTGATCAGTTCGCCCAAAAAAAAGGTGAACGGGCTGGCTTGCCTGGAACTCCACAACCCCATGAGCAATCGCATAGCGAACAGCGCATTGGGAATAAAGTAGGCTCCGGCGCCTATCAGTGCTGAAGCTCCGGCTTCGGCCCCGGCCACAAGCCAGGAAATCAGGCCTGCTGCCAGGCCCAACACCGCCTGTGCAGCCAAGGCTCGAAGCAGACCTCGCCCTGCCTTGTACCGCAAAAGCTCGCGGTCGGCGTCGCTTAGTTCGATGGGAGCGTCCTGGTCGGCCTGGCCGTTACTGGACTGAACTGAATTTCCATCGATACTGCGCATGTTGCCCCGACTTGCCATGATTTTTGCCCTTCGGCGCTCCTTTGGTTTCCCCAAGAAGCGAACCTCCGAAATTTTTATGTGTTCGCATAAGAATTTCTGCGGAAAACTCGCTTTTCGGGCTCTTCCGGATGTGCCGGTTTTTATCCGGTTTTACTGCCCTTGCCCCGTATTCAGAATATGAACATGAAGGCGGCCGGAACTCGCAAAAAACATCGCTCAGCGTGTTGCGTCAAACTCGTAGAGTATAACTTTATTTTTTGGCAGTAAGCAAATTGTCAGGCGGGCAAACAATCCGTATGCGCTGCAGCCCGCTGCCCCTGCAAGCCAGGGTGCCAAGCACGCACTGCCGGGGCAAAAAAATTGCCCCAAGTGTGTGCTGTGAACAACATGGCCACAGCGGTTTCCTGCTCGGGCCCCGACGTTTACTGATGTTTGAAATCAGGTTCGCGCTTCTCGATAAAGGCGGCCATGCCCTCTTTCTGGTCGTGAGTGGAAAACAAGGCGTGAAAGTTGCGGCGCTCGGCAAGCATTCCTTCGCTTAATGGCATTTCATACGCACGATTGATGCATTCCTTGGCCATCATGACCGAAATCTGCGACTTCGAAGCGATTACGTTCGCTACTTCAAGAGCCTCATCCAGCAGACGCTCGGCCGGCACGATGCGTGCCACCAGACCTGCACGTTCCGCCTCTTCGGCATTGATCATGCGTCCGGTCAGGACCATGTCCATGGCCTTTGCCTTACCGATGGCGCGAGGCAAACGTTGAGTGCCTCCGAAGCCGGGGATAATGCCCAGGTTGATCTCGGGCTGGCCAAACCGGGCGTTGTCAGCGGCGATGATGAAGTCGCAGGTCATGGCCAGCTCGCAGCCTCCACCCAGCGCATAGCCCGACACAGCCGCAATGACCGGCTTGCGAATACGGCGAAGCGACTCCCAGTTGTGCCCAAGATAATCCTGCTTGTAGACGTCGGCGTACGACCAGTCCTTCATGGCGGCAATGTCGGCACCTGCGGCAAAGGCCTTTTCACTACCGGTGATCACAATGGCGCCAATGCCCTCGTCGGCATCGAACGCGCGAAGGGCTTCGGCCAACTCGTCCACCACCTGATTATTCAACGCATTCAATACCTTGGGACGGTTTAGCGTAAGCAACCCAACCCGGCCTCGGGTCTCGATCTTTACCAACGGTTCGGTCATACCCTTTTCCTCTTGCACAGTAATATATGGGAATGAAAACAGAACCCATACTTTACAGCCTAACGCCCTACGATCCAGCGGGGCACCGTTTTCGTATCGAGATGCGCATCGCCCGGCCCGATCCTGAAGGGCAGGAACTCAGGTTGCCGGCATGGATTCCAGGCAGCTACCTGATACGTGATTTTTCGCGCCAGATCGAGACAATCAATGCTCGCTGTTCAGGAAAGGCAGTTGCGATAACCAAGACCGGCAACCATAGCTGGCGATGCGCCCCCTGCAAGGGTACGCTTCATGTCGAATACATCGTCTACGCGTGGGATCTTTCCGTACGTGGCGCGCACTTCGACGAAACCCATGCTTTTTTCAACGGCACCAGCGTGTTTCTGTGTCCCACTGGCCTCGAAACCTCTCGCTGCCTGCTTCATTTGCATCCGCCGGCTCACGCCCGCAACTGGAAGGTCTACACCAGCCTGCCTGTGGCAACAGGACGATCTGCCGCCGCCCGCCGCCATGGATTCGGACTGTATGAAGCGCCTGACTATGACGCCCTGATCGACCACCCGGTCGAGATGGGTACACCTCAGGTGGCACGTTTCACTGCCTGTGGCGCCGAGCACGAACTGGTGTTTACCGGCGTGTTGCCCAACCTCGACCTCAAGCGCATCACGGCCGACGTCAAGAAAATCTGCGAGTCCCAGATTGCGCTGTTCGAGCCGTCGACCTTACGGGCGCCTTTTCTGGATTCTGCTGATCGGTATGTATTCATGACCATGGTCGTGGGCGACGGCTACGGTGGACTTGAGCATCGCTCTTCCACCGCCCTGATGGCATCGCGTCGCGACCTTCCCACCATCGGACGCTCCGAGGCCGGCGAGGCTTACCAGAACTTCCTTGGTCTGGTCAGTCACGAGTACTTCCACACCTGGAATGTAAAGCGCATCAAGCCCGCCGCATTCGCCCCCTACGACCTTTCCCGCGAAAATCACACCCGCCTGCTCTGGGTATTTGAAGGCTTCACTTCGTACTACGACGATCTGATGCTGCTCCGTTCGGGGGTGATCGACCAAAAAACCTACCTTGCCCGACTGGCCAAGACAATATCGGCCGTCCACCGCGGGCCGGGCCGCTTCAAGCAATCCACCGCAGACAGCTCATTCGATGCGTGGACGCGCTTTTACAAGCAGGACGAAAACTCGCCTAACGCGCTGGTCAGCTACTATGCCAAGGGATCACTGATTGCCGCCGGCCTGGACATGCTGATCCGTCGTGAAAGCCAGGGCCAGAAGTCTCTGGATGACGTCATGCGCCTGATGTGGACGCGCTACGGTCGCGATTTCTATCAGGGTGGCGGAGCAGGAATCGCCGAAGACGCCATGCCCGGCCTGGTACAGGAGGCCACCGGCGTGGATGCGTCCGATTTCATTGCGCGGCACACAGAAGGTGTCGAGGACGTGCCGCTCGAATCGCTTCTGGCATCGCAGGGCATATCGCTTTCGTGGAAGCCGGTTTCCGACGCACCTACGCTGGATGTGCGGACGCGCGTTGTGCAGAACGAAGTGCAGCTTGCCACGGTTTATGAAGGCGGTGCCGGACACGAGGCCGGCCTGTCGGCCGGCGACGTGCTCGTTGCGGTAGACGGTTTAAGGGTGACACGTGACACGAACCTTGAGCAGATACTGGCGTCGTACCAAGCGGGGCAGACTGTGACCCTTCATGTATTCCGCCGCGATGAACTGCGCAAGTTCGATGCCCTGCTTCGGCCTTCGGCTCCTACAGAGTGCGTGCTGTCGGTTGAATAAGCGCTGTGTTCTGGCCATGCCGCCAAGCGCTGCACACCAATGCGTTAACGAATGGCCGGGGCCAGGGCTGAGAGGTTTTCCCCCGAACACGCGGCGTGGCGCAGGGCTGCGAGGCTCTTGACCGGAACAGTCAGGCGACGGAACTTTGCCCGGCCTCGATCCGCGCCTGAATCGCCTTGGCCGCGGTAACGCCGTCGGCCATGGCGGTTACCACACACGGATGAAAGCGCTGGGCAACTTCTCCCACAGCGTAGACACCCTCGCAACTGGTTTCGGCCGTGGAGATGTCGGTCTGGATATAACCGCGCTCGGAACGCTGCAGAGCCAGGTCTGTTGCGAAATTTACGCAGGGCTCCCATCCATGAAATACCATAAGCAGGTCGTAAGCCCGTCCGTTTACACGACGCGCTTGAGGATCGACTTCATAATCGCCCAGAACAATGTGTTCGGCGGGCATTCTGTTCACGAACTGGCGTTGCGCCCGGACAGTGCGCGCGTAGATTGTGACCGCCTTGGCCCCATGGTCAAGGGCGTATAGCGCGTTCTCAAAACCATTGTCGCCCCCGCCCAATACGGCAACCTCGAGCCCTTTGAAATCCTGGGCCACGACATGATCTCCCGGCCCGACCAGCACTCCTGGATACGGCGCCTCTCTGCTGCCGGAGGAGTTTGGATTGGCATCCAGACCGCGTGCGCGTGTTCCGGTGGCAAGCACAACATACCGGCCAGACAACTTTTGCCCACCCGCGGTCATCACTACAAAGCCGTCCGGGTCTTTCTGTACCGATTCGACCGGCGTCGAAAGCAATACCGGCACCTTTGCCCGATCAAGACTCACAGCGAAATTATGTGCCACCTGGGGGCCGGTATGCCCGGGAAGGGACACGTTCCAATCGTCAGGAAACGGATGAACGAGGCATAATCCGCCAATTTGTGTGCCCGCCTCGACCAGAAGCGGCGAAAAGCCCAGACGCGCAAGCCAAAGTGCGCACGATGCCCCGGCAGCGCCGGCCCCGATGATAATGGCGTCGTACCTGATTTCGTCGTGCATGAATCTTAAAACTATCTGAAATACTTGTGATCTGATGGCGGCGGCGCCGGTGATGGTGAGGCCAATGATATATCATCCAACATTGCCCCTCTTTCCTGTATGCCCAGACCCGCACACTATGTCCACTCGACGCATATTCTTTTCACAACTCGCCCTGGATGCCCGTATTGGAATCCTCGAGCACGAACTTCGTGCCACTCAGCCGCTGCATATTGATGCCGAGCTCGATGTCGAGGTAAAGGAAGAGGTCAACGACCAGAATATTCATTCGGTTCTTGACTATCGCCTTCTGCGCGAAGCTATCGTCAAGGAATGTACCCAGGCACATGTCAATTTGCTCGAGACCCTCATCGAACGCGTCGTCGATCGCCTGTTTCAGGAGTTTGCCGAGGTGCAACGGGTTAAAATCCGCATCAGCAAGCCCAGCGCATTTTCTGATTGTGCCGCCGTGGGCATCGAGCTGGACCGCCGCCGCCCATAAGATCGCGGCAGCTTTCGGCACTTTGAATCTACACATCACGGTTGCCCGCTGCGAATCAGCCCGACCGTCCTTCTAGTGTTAACAGGCCTCAAGCCATGCACACCACCATTTCTACCTCGCCCGTCTTGCCCAAGCTGGACGAAGGCACTGGTCCATCCGATGTAGACGCCACCCAAAGTGATATGCGCACCGACAAGGCACCCGTTCGCTCAGTCGCCCGGGACAAGCGTCAGCGCACCCACGACAACAAGCTGGTCAAGCGCCTGATGCGCGAAACCGGCCGCGCCATTGCCGACTTCAACATGATTGAGGAAGGCGACAAGGTGATGGTGTGCCTGTCGGGTGGCAAGGATTCCTACAGCTTGCTGGATATTCTTCTGACCCACCAGGCACGTGCACCATTCAAGTTCGACATCGTCGCCGTCAATCTGGACCAGAAGCAACCGGGCTTTCCGGATCATGTCTTGCCCGAATACCTGAAATCGCTTGGTGTGCCCTTTCATATCGAGACCCAGGATACGTATTCGGTCGTGACTCGCGTGATACCCGAGGGCAAGACCATGTGTTCGCTTTGTTCTCGCATGCGCCGGGCTATTTTGTACCGGGTCGCATCGGAGCTGGGCGCGACCAAAGTGGCGCTGGGGCACCACCGCGACGACATTCTGGCCACTTTCTTCCTGAATTTGTTCTATGGCGGCCGAATGAAGGCCATGCCGCCGAAGCTGATGTCGGACGACGGCAAACATATCGTGATTCGACCGCTGGCGTATGTGCCCGAAAAAGACCTTATCGCCTACGCGAAACTGAAGCAGTTTCCGATCATCCCCTGCAATCTTTGCGGTTCGCAAGAAAACCTCAAGCGACAAGAGATGAACCGCATGATCGCAGAATGGGACAAGAAAATGCCCTCGCGATCGTGGAACGTGTTTGGGGCACTGAACCGAGTGGTGCCTTCGCACCTGATGGACAACCAGCTGTTTGATTTTGCGGGCCTGAAGGCGACGGGTGTTGCCGATGAAAACGGCGACCTTGCCTTTGACTCCGAAGACTTCGACGCGCTTGACAGCGAGTTCATGCCCAAGGACGACAGTGCGGAAAGTGGCCAGCCATCCGACAAGGAACCCGGCGCACGTCCGGTCGTGTTCATGACTGACTTGCGAACCGGGTTGAACAAGTAAGCCCGGTACAACGGAACAACACCACAGCCGGTATCAGGCCGGCTGATCCATGCCTTCCCAGCGCGGCCCGTCAATGTGAATATCAAACAGGTCAAGCACTCGCACCAGCGTGTGATCGACCATTTCTTCGATGGACTTGGGGTGGTGGTAGAACGCCGGCAATGGCGGAAACACAATTCCACCCATTTCTGTGACGGCAGTCATGTTACGCAAGTGGGCCAGGTTGAATGGCGTTTCGCGCACCAGCATGACCAGGCGGCGGCGTTCCTTTAACGTGACATCGGCGGCGCGCGTGATGAGGTTGTCGGATAAGCCATGAGCGACCGCCGACAAGGTGCGCATGGAACATGGCACCACCACCATTCCCATGGTGGCAAAACCGCCGCTGGCAAGGGCCGACCCTACGTCACGAAAACTGTAAACCTGATCGGCCAGCGAATGAACCTCTTGGCGAGACAGCCCAAGCTCGTACTTGATGTTGAGTACGCCTGGGGGCGACACCACAAGATGTGTCTCGATATCGCCCACGCTGCGCACCGCCTGCAACAGGCGAGTGGCATAAATGGCACCCGTGGCACCGGTAACGCCTACCACCAGGCGGCGCTTGGCGCTCATGCGGACGCTCCGCGCTGTTTACTCATTGCCGATTGCGCCGGCCTCTTTGAGCACTTCAGCCAGTTCGCCGCTTTCGTGCATTTCGGCGATGATGTCGGAACCGCCCAGAAATTCGCCGTTTACATACAACTGTGGAATGGTCGGCCAGTTGGCGTATTCCTTGATGCCCTGACGCACTTCTTCGTCTTCGAGCACGTTGACAGTAACCAGCTTGGTAACGCCCGACGCTTTCAGGATCTGAATGGCGCGCCCGGAAAAGCCACATTGCGGAAACTGTGCCGTACCTTTCATGAACAGGACGACTGGATGGGTGGTGACCGTTTCGCGAATGAAATCTTGTACTTCGCTCATGATGTTCTATCTCTCCTGGAAATTACCTTCATTATAGGTTGCCGCCGGAAATCCGCTCGATACCCGCAAGGTCTGTATGGCTATTGACCTGCTTGAACCCGGCGTCGGACAAAAGCCCTCGAACAGCTGCTGCCTGATCAAATCCGTGCTCCATCCACAGGGCACCACCCGGCTTTAGCCAGCCAGGGGCATTTGCGGCGATGTGGGCAAGCGCCTCCAGCCCATTTGAACCGTCCGATAACGCTGTGCCTGGTTCGAACCGCAGGTCGCCCTGCTGCAGATGGGGATCATTCTTATGGATGTAGGGCGGATTGGACACGATCAGATCAAAAGGCGCCTGACCGGATAAAGGATCAAACCAACTTCCCTGGATGAACGTAACCCGGGCAGAAAGCGCCTGCGCGTTCCGTCGGGCCACCTTCAGGGCGGCATCGCTGATATCGGTTGCGACCACCACCACATCGGGCCGGGCCAGTGCAATCGAGATGGCAATTGCGCCGCTGCCTGTACCCAGGTCCAGAACACGAGGTTGGTCGCTTGCGCATGTGGCTAGCACTGCGATTGCAGTTTCCACCAACAACTCGGTTTCGGGCCTGGGAATCAAAACCCCCGGTTCAACCTGAAACGCATGACCCATGAATTCACGATGGCCAACCAGATACGCCATGGGTTCGCCCGCCTGACGTCGATCAACAAGCCGGTGAAACTCTTGCACGCCGTCTTCATCCAGCGTGTCGGTGTCGTGCGCAATCAGCCAGGAACGCGTCACCTTGAAAACGTGCTGCAGCAACATCTGCACTTCAAGTCGCGGCAATGTACTGTTGCGCAACAGATCCCGCACACATGTTCCGGGCTTGCCTGGGGTGTTCATGCTATGCGATCAGGACTCGCCCATGGCTGCCAGTTGCTCAGCCTGGTGCTCGGTGCGCAAAGCTCCAATCAACTCTTCAAGTTCGCCTTCCATAATGGACTGCAGCTTGTACAACGTCAGGTTGATGCGATGGTCGGTGACCCGGCCCTGCGGATAGTTGTAGGTGCGGATACGTTCGGAGCGATCTCCAGATCCCACCAGGCTTTTGCGCTGCGCGGCTTCCTTGCTTTGCTGCTCTTGCTGCTGCATGTCCTTGAGACGTGCCGCCAGAACCTGCATTGCCTTGTCCTTGTTGCGGTGCTGTGAGCGATCATCTTGACATTCCACCACCAAGCCCGTGGGCAGGTGGGTGATTCGCACCGCCGAATCGGTCTTGTTGACGTGCTGACCACCCGCCCCGCTGGCCCGAAAGGTATCGATCCGCAAGTCAGACGGATTAATGTTGATATCGGTTTGAGCGTCTGCTTCCGGCAAGACCGCCACCGTGCAGGCCGACGTATGAATGCGGCCCTGGGTCTCGGTTTCGGGCACTCGCTGCACACGATGCGCACCCGACTCAAACTTCAACAAGCCGTACACGGCGTCGCCGTCAATGCGAGCAATGACCTCTTTGTAGCCCCCGATTTCAGAGGGACTCTCAGACATCAGCTCAACTTTCCACCCCTGATTCTCGGCGTAACGGCTATACATGCGCAGCAGATCACCGGCAAACAATGCGCTCTCGTCACCGCCAGTGCCGGCACGAATTTCAAGGAACACGTTGCGGTCGTCGTCAGGATCCTTGGGCAACAGCAACACCTGAAGCTCGGCCTCGAGTTCCTCGATGCGGTCCTTGGCCAGTTCGTGCTCCTCTTCTGCCATCTCCTTCATTTCAGGATCCGACATCATTTCTCTGGCGGCTTGCAGATCGCCTTCGACGCGCACGTACTCATTGAATGCCTGAACGACAGGATCCAACTCGGAGCGCTCGCGCGAGAGCTTGCGGAATTTGTCCATATCGCCCGCGATCTCGGGTTCGGCGAGCATGGCATCGATTTCGATCAGCCGGTGGGCAAGCTGCTCCAACCGGCTGCGCATGGAACTTTTCATAAAGAGGGAGACTGGAAGAAATTTGAAGAAGGAACGCGCAGACGGGGCTGGGCAGCGCCGCTAACGACGGCGTTCAGTGCGGGGAAGCAGACGCGGCAGCAGATTGAGCAGCTGCTCACGCTCGACCTCTTCGCTACGATTGAGGGCAGACAAGGGGCCGTGCATATATTTCTGGGTAAGGCCGTGCGCCAGCTGTTCGAGCACCGCTTCGGGGGACTCGCCCCTGGCCAGCAAGCGCCGGGCTTTCTCGAGTTCGGCTTGTCGAACCTGATCAGCAGCCTGGTGAATTTTGATAATGGCCGGCACCACCTGCCGGTTTTGCAGCCAGTGCATGAAGTTCTGCACGCGCGTTTCGATTATCGCTTCGGCCTGCACCACCGCCGCGCGACGCGCATCAGTGCCGCTTTGCACCATACGCCCGAGATCGTCCACGGTATACAGATAGACATCGGCCAAGCGACCGACTTCAGTTTCGATGTCGCGTGGCACCGCGAGGTCGATCATGACCATGGGCTTGTGACGCCGTGAACGCGTAGCCCTTTCCACCATCCCCAGACCGAGGATGGGCAAGGAGCTTGCCGTACAGGAAACAATGACGTCGAATTCGGCAAGACGATCGGGAAGCTCGGTAAGCTTCATTGTCTTGGCGGTAAAGCGCGACGCCAACACATCGGCCCGCTCGAGCGTACGATTCGCCACCACCATATGCCGCGGCTTAAGCGCAGCGAAGTGCGTGGCACAGAGTTCGATCATTTCGCCGGCGCCAACAAACAACACGTTGGTTTGCGACATGTCGCCAAACACACGCTCGGCCAAGCGAACGGCTGCTGCAGCCATGGACACCGAATGCGCGCCAATTGCCGTTTGCGACCGCACCTCTTTGGCCACCGAGAACGTACGCTGGAACAATTGATGCAGCAACGTGCCCAGCGCACCTGCTTCGTTGGCGGCGCGAACGGCTTCCTTCATCTGGCCAAGGATCTGCGGCTCGCCCAGCACCATGGAATCGAGCCCACTGGCCACGCGAAACGCATGACGGACGGCGTCGTTCTGGTGATAGCGATAAAGGTGAGGCTGCAGACTGCCCGATTCGACCCGATTGAAATCGGCCAGCCAGGCGGGAATCTTGTCAGATACGTGGGGTTCGGCCGCACAGTAGATTTCAGTGCGATTACAGGTGGACAGGATTGCTGCTTCGCGAACCGACGAACCAAATGCCGAACGCAACCCTTCGAGTGCCGGCCTCATGACGTCTAACGGCATGGACACGCGCTCGCGCACCGACAACGGCGCCGAGACGTGATTCAAGCCGAAGGTAAGAACGTCTACAGACATAAATAAGAGCAAAAGCGAAGAAGAGCGGCCGGCACATAGAGAGCCCAACTGACCACGATTATACCCGCTATGGCTGATTAGGGTAAACCCTTGGTGTGACTTATGAGTGAAGTGTGCGACAGGTAGATGAGACGATTTTATAGGCGCGCCAGCAGGGAGTTAAAAAATCGTGTATTATTTCGCCTTTGTTGGCCTGGTAGCTCAGTTGGTAGAGCAGCGGATTGAAAATCCGCGTGTCGGTGGTTCGATTCCGCCCCAGGCCACCATTCTGCTGTTCCAGCACGGTTCAAAACCTCGGCTCTACACCATAAACGGGGGATGCCCATTCACTAGACACGGTTGATCACACCGTTCCAAGCGCACTGGGCCAAGACCCTCATGCGGTAATTCTCGAAGTTCCTGAACCCATATGCACGGCGTGAGAGCATTTCCATTTTAGTGTGGAAGCCCTCGGTGATGCCGTTAGATTTGGTGAAGCGCCACATCCGTACGATGGGCTCCAGCCAGGATCGGAGCGTTTCAGCCAAAGCACGAGCCGGGCTGTACTCAAACTGCTCAATCAATGCCAGGAACTGAGGCATCATCTTCTGAGCTCGCTTTCTTTTCAGGCTCTTCATTACCAAGAATCCATTCAACTGCTGCTTGGCGAAGTACAGCGCCCGAAGCACCGGCTCCTGAGCCAGGTACTGATGCAGATTCTCCTTCTGTACCGCACTGAGCTTCCAGTGATGTCGGCGCATCAGACTCAGCAGCCCACGGTTCTTGCGGCCTTCAGGGTCATACTGCTGCCACAGCTTCAAGAAGTGCTGGTTCACCAAGCGCACGACATGGAAGCGATCAGCCACGATCATGGCATTGGGGAAGTACTGCCGGGCGATCCGGCGGTACGTTTCCGACAGATCCATCACAATTACCCGCACGTTCTCCTTGCCCGGCAAGCGCTTCAAATAACTACGCAGGCTCGCCTCTGAGCGGCCCAACACGACATCGAACACCTTGTGATTCTTCAGATCCACCAGCGTGGTAGCGTAGCCCTTCTTGCGTGTGAAGAAGTGCTCATCAATCCCTAGAACCTGAGGGCAGCTGCGACCGGACAGCTCCAGCACCCGCCGCTTGATGAACGACTGATACCAGCGCTCGACGGTCGCACTGCCGATGCGGTGCGTGTGAGTCAGCTTACGCTGGCTGACGCCACCCTCGTGGGCTTCAAAGACCTCCAGTCGATACGTCTCGGTCGAACGTAGCCTGGGCAGTATCCCGGCGAAGCGATGCCGGAAATATCGGTTGCAATCAGGACAGTGGTACTTGGGCACGCGCAGATGCAGCACCACCAGCTTATTGCCCTGGCGCGTGTGCTTGAGCGTGCGTTGGTGGGTGGCCTTGATACGCACCTGATTGCCTGCGCAGTGCACGCAGGCGGGCCGCTGGCGCGGCACCGCCCACACATGAATATCCTTCGTTCGTTTGACAGCCTGAACCACCAGCCCAGGGATCCCTAGGATAGAATCGATTGGGGACATCGGCATTGTTTCCTTTAGACAAGTTCTTCGCAAAAACAAGTCTAATGAATGTCGGTGTCCCCCGTTAATGATGTAGAGCCGCGATTCGCTGCCCAGGACGTCTCACTGCGCGTCGCTACATCCTCAATTTGCTGGTCCCCTAAGTGGTACCCCACAATAGATTCGTGAAAAACGGACTCTGGGGGGACCAGTCGTGGGCTTATTGAGTGAAACGCAGATCAGAGCGGCCAAG
>NZ_JAJUFE010000034.1 GCF_029263785.1 Pusillimonas sp.
GGCAACCAGTTGCGCATGGCCGGTGTGGCAGAAATCGGCGGCTATTCCCGAGGCTTGAATACAACTCGTTGCCAAAATATGCGCGAGCAGGCCCGCGCCTTGTTCCCAACGGCGCTTGATTTTGATAATGTTCGCTTCTGGTCGGGGCTGCGCCCCTCTACACCCTCAAACGTTCCGTTAATTGGCCGTACCCGCATTCCCAACCTGTACCTCAACACCGGGCACGGGACGCTGGGCTGGACCATGGGTGTAGGTTCGGGCCGTGCATTGGCCGACCTGATCTCCGGCAACAGGCCGGAGCCCGAGTTTCCTTTTTTAGGTTAACCATATGAGCTTGATTCGTCTTTTCGGCAACCGTATTTCGTCTATGCCGAAGGCGGTGGGCCTGACAGCCCTGGCCGGTGCTTTGGCAGTCATTTCGCCCCTGGCGTCAGCAACCGATATTACGGTGTGGCACGCTCTTAACGGTCACAATACGGGTGTCTTCGAAAAACTCGTCAAACAGTTCAATCGTCAAAGTGACGGTGTCAGGGTTCGACTCGAATCGTTCAACAGCCCAGAGGTACTTGAAAACAAGCTTGCCACCACTGCCAAGGGTAGTCGGCCCAACCTGGTGCAGCTGGAGTTCCGGCGCTCTCCGGCGCAAAACGACGGGCACTCCGGCGTCAAGCCCCTGCATGCGCTTCTGGCCAAGTATCCCATCAAGGATGCAAAATGGTTTGTACATCCAGAAAACGGCTTTGCGCGTGACGACAAGGGCCGCTTGATGGCGTTTCCGTACATGGCCGAAGTGCCGGTCATGTTCTATAACATCGAGGCTTTCAAGAAAGCAGGATTGAAGCCCGAAAAACCGCGCCGCGAATGGTCCGAACTTCAGGGGCAACTGGTTGATCTGGCGAACCGGGCAACCCGAAATTGCCCGGCCACCAGCGACCAGCCGGTTTCGATCAACCTCGAGAACCTGGCCGCGGTCAACAACCAGTTCTTTACTTCGAACAACAACGGCAAGGGCAAAGGTGCGCCTTCATTCGCATTTGACACGGTTTACGTGCGCCACCTGTCTCTTATGATCAGTTGGGTGCGAAGCGAACTCATGGTCAAGCCCGAGTTCGATAGCAGTGCAACCTCGCGTTTTGCCAACAACGAGTGTTCGGTATTGCTGTCCGAGTCAGGAAACCTGGGCGCCTTCCGCGGCTCTCGCAGTCTGAACTTCGGCGTTTCGGGCCTGCCCTATTATCCTCAGGTTACCAAGACACCGGGCAACCCGTTTGTTGACGGCGCTGCATTGTGGGTAACCGATGGTCAAAGTGCTGAACAGGAAAAAGCCGTCGCCTCCTTTTTGGCCTGGCTGGCCCAGCCCGACAACGCGGCCGAGTGGTACCAGGAAACCGGCTTCCTGCCCCTGACCGAGCAGGCGTTTGCGGCCACGGGCGATACCTATTACAAAAATCTTGGCGATTGGCGTAACCTTGTGGCGGTCTACAATCAGAAGCCCGCCGTAACCGCCAGTTCGTTCAAGGTGCACAACTATCCCAAGATTCGGGCGATGTTCCACCTTACCTTGCAACGAGCATTGAGCGGTGAGCAATCCGCTCCTACGGCACTTAGTCACGCGTCGGCACAAGCCAGCAAGCTGATTCGCGAAAAATAGGATGTCAATGACCGATTTGTCTTCTTTCCCGATTACCAAACGATGGCCCGCCCAACACCCCGACCGCATCCAGCTGTATTCGCTACCCACTCCAAATGGGGTGAAGGTTTCGATCATGCTCGAAGAAACGGGGCTGCCCTACGAGGCGCATAGGGTAGGGTTCGAAAACAACGACCAGCTCACGCCCGAGTTCCTGTCCCTTAATCCCAATAACAAGATTCCCGCCATCATCGACCCCAATGGCCCGGGCGGCAAGCCCTTGCCATTGTTCGAGTCGGGCGCGATCTTGCTGTATCTGGCGGATAAAACCGGCAAGTTTATTCCGTCGGATCCGGCAGCCCGCTACGAAACCATTCAGTGGCTGATGTTTCAGATGGGCGGGGTCGGCCCCATGTTTGGCCAGCTTGGCTTCTTCCACAAGTTTGCCGGCAAAGAGTACGAAGACAAGCGGCCGCGCGACCGGTATGTCGCCGAGTCGCGCCGCCTGCTTGGTGTGCTGGAAAACCGGCTTCAGGATCAGGACTGGATCATGGGCAAGGACTACACCATTGCCGACATGGCAACCTGGCCCTGGGTGCGCAACCTGGTGGGGTTCTACGAAGCCGGCGAAATCGTCGGGTTCAAGGATTTCCCGAATCTGGCCCGCGTACTGGCAGCATTTGCCGCAAGGCCCGCTGTGGCCAAAGGCCTGGACATTCCTCCGCGCAACGCCTGAAGCTACTGCGCAGCGCCTTGCCATGGCTGCGGTGCCAGTATTGCCTGGCACGCGCAGCCTCAACGTCTTCAGAATCCGATAACCTTGCAGGTACGTTCGCCCGCCACGCGCGGGCTCGATTTTCTGCGGGCAAGGTTTGCGTTTAAGATTCGATGCTGCGGCAGGCTCGATCAAAAGGAGACACTATGAGCTATGAGTTTATCGTCGTGGGGGCAGGGCATAACGGCCTTGCCGCCGCTGTGCATCTGGCTGCGCAGGGGCGCAAGGTTCTGGTCATAGAGGCCCGGCCCGAGCCGGGCGGGGCGGTCAAGACACAAGAGCTGACCTTGCCCGGATATCGTCACGACCTGTGTGCCATGAACCTGTCGATGTTTGCGGGCTCGGCATTTTGCGCCCGGTACAAAGACGAGCTTGGCGCGCACGGCTTGGAATTTGTCCCGGCCCAGCATTGCTTTGCGTCGGTGTTCCGCGACGATTCGGCGCTGGGTGTGGGTGCCAGCCTCGAAGAAACCGTCAGCGCCATTCACGCGCTGTCTCCCCACGATGCGGTGGCATGGAGCCAGATGGTAGAGCGTTTCAAGGACGTGGCGCCGTATCTGTTCGGCCTGTTGGGTTCGCCGATGCCGTCGTGGGCGGCCGCTCGCACCTTGTTCAATGCCTGGCGCAAACAAGGGACATCAGGTGTTTACGAGCTGATCCGTCTTGTGCTGTCGTCACCTCGCGACTTTCTCGATCGTCACTTCGAAAATGAGAAGCTCAAGGCCATGATGGCTGCATGGGGGCTGCATGTGGATTTTGCGCCGGATGCCGCAGGCGGCGCGCTGTTTCCCTACCTGGAGTCAATGGCCAACCAGAACTTTGGGATGGTCATCGGAAAAGGCGGAGCCGACACCATTATTCGCGCAATGACCGGCCTGTTGAAGGCCAAAGGCGGTGAGATCATTACCGGCGCACCGGTCCGCAGCATTACTGTCAGCGATGGCGCCGCACGTGGGGTGGTTCTGGAAGACGGGCGCAAGTTCTCTGCCAGTCGCGCCGTTATTGCCAACCTGAACCCCAGGCTGGTGTTCGGTGGCCTGTTGCCCGCCGGATCGGCTCCAGAATCCTTCGAGAGCAAGGTCAAGGCTTTCCGGCCCGGGCCGGGGGCAATGATGATTCATCTGGCTACCAGCGGCTTGCCCGACTGGAAGGCCGGCGCCCATTTGCAAAAGTATGCCTACGTTCATGTGGCTCCTGACCTGGCGATGATGTCACGGGTCTATGCAGAGGCGGCGGCAGGCCTGCTTCCTGCCGAACCTGTTCTGGTTGTCGGGCAGCCGTCTGCCCTGGATCCGTCCCGTGCGCCAGAAGGCCGGCACGTGCTGTGGGTTCAGGTGCGGGTCCTGCCGGCACAGGTCAAGGGAGACGCCCTGAGCCAGATCGAAGGTCGCGACTGGGATAGCTGCGGGCAGGCCTACGCCGAGCGCGTGTTGGACCTCATCGAGCAGTACGCACCTGGAATTCGGGGCAAGATCCTTGCCAGCCACGTCATGACTCCGGCCGACCTCGAACGGGAGAACGCAAGCCTTATCGGCGGCGACAGCCTCGGTGGAAGCCATCACCTGGACCAGAACTTTGTGTTCCGTCCTGTGGCCGGTTACTCGCGGTATCGCACGCCGGTAAAATCGTTATATCTGTGTGGTGCGTCCACCTGGCCGGGTGCCGGTACCGGCGCCGGGTCCGGGTTCATGCTTGCAAACATGCTGGCAAAGTAAGGTTGCATTGAAGGGCTAACGCGTATGGATAACGAAAAGCGCCTCGTCGATATCGAGCTGAAGCTTATTGCACAAGAAGACCTGACGCAGCAGTTGAACGATCAGGTCGTCGAGCTGCAGAAGGAACTTCAAGAACTGCAGGCGCTATATCGTGCGCTTGTGCGGCGCATCAATGAGGGTGAAGCCGCCGGGGGATCCGACCCCTACACGCAAGAGCGGCCTCCGCATTACTAGCAGTGGCGGCGTCGTCGACGCCACACCGTCAGGTACACAGCGACATTTCCCGCGATCAGGCATAGTGCCAGCGCCACCTGCATCTCCCGGGTAAGCCCCGGGGGATAAATCAGCGGCCACAAGTAGTGCTGGATGAAACCGCCGTCGAAAGGCGTCTGGCCCGCCATGGTGCGCCAATGGTTTTCAAGAGGCGTCAGCGGGCAGATCCAGCCCATTGAAACTACCAGGGCGCCCCACGCCAGCGCAGGCAGGTGCAGCCAGGCCAGGCGGTGCCGCCACACTACCAGCAGCCCGCCAAATATCACGAACGCAATAAAGAGTCCGTGTACGACAAGCACGATATCGGCGGCGAGGGCGTAGTTCATTTCCGGGGTGGCAGGAACGGCGGTTGCGGGCGCGGTAAAATCTGCTGATCATGCGCGAAGACACCCACGACTACCGAACGCTGTTTCTTGGCGAGCTTCCTCTTATGGACGTACGCGCGCCCATAGAGTTCCAGAAGGGTGCGTTCCCGCACGCTGTCAATCTTCCCTTGATGAATGATCAGGAGCGCCACGAGGTCGGCGTCTGCTACAAGCGCCATGGCCAGGAATCGGCCGTCGCCCTGGGGCATAAGCTGGTCAGCGGCGATATTCGGGCCGAACGAATCGCCGCCTGGGTGCAGTTTGCGCAAGCCAATCCTGACGGTTATCTGTATTGCTTCCGCGGCGGACATCGCTCCCGGATCGCGCAGGAATGGCTTTCTGCAGAACTGGGCCTGCGCTATCCACGCGTGGTGGGCGGCTACAAGGCCATGCGTACGTATTTGCTTGGCACGATTGAACAGGCAGTGGCCGAATGCAGCTTTACGGTACTGGGTGGCATGACCGGAACCGGAAAGACCGAGGTGTTGAACCTGCTGGATAATGCGCTGGACCTGGAAGCCTATGCCAATCATCGCGGTTCAAGCTTTGGCAGCCACGCGTCGGCGCAGCCATCGCAAATCGATTTCGAGAACCGTCTGGGAATCGAAATTCTACGCAAGCGACACCTGGGGCATGACGCATTGGTGGTCGAAGACGAAAGCCGCATCATTGGCAGCCGAAACCTGCCCTTGGTTTTGTACCAGGACATGCAGACGCGGCCTATGGTGTGGCTTGAAGATACTCTGCCCAACCGTATCGAGCGCATTCTAAAGGACTATGTCATCGATCTGAGGGCCGAGTACCTTGCCCTGTTCGGGCCGGAAACAGGCGCGAGCAAGTATGCGCTTCGCTTGCGTCAGAACCTGGACAGCATCATGCGGCGCCTGGGTGGCGAACGTCACCAGCGCCTGGCCGCGATGATGGACGCCGCGCTTTGCGAACAGGCCCGCAGCGGCAGTTGTGAACGACATCGCGAATGGATCGAAGGCTTGCTGACGCACTACTACGACCCGATGTATGTGTACCAGCGCGAGCGCAAGGCGTCGCGTATTGTCTTTACCGGTACCCACGACGAGGTCGTTGAATATTTGCGTCGGCAGGCCCGGCAGGGCAGGCAGCCGAAGTCTCAGGCGCTTGCCTGAAGTCGCGCGCTATACGTTTGCAGCACCGCGTCGGCAATGGTCAAAAGCGGGCAGTTCAGTCCTGCCGCTTCAGCCCGGCGACGCATGTCGCCCACCAGATGATCCCCTTCGATGGGCAAGCCGGCTTGCATGTCGCGGTACATCGATGAGTTGAAGCCCGATTTTGGATTGGTCAGCGCCCGCTGGAAGCCGGCAATGGCCTGGGGGTGCATCGGATGCCCGCTGGCCTGTGCGGTGTCGGTGCATTCGCGCAGCAATTGCAATGCAATCTGGCCGCCGGCGTCGCTGCGCATGTATTCACCGACGGTTCCCTGCAAGAGACAGTTGGCGGCACCTAGCGATGCCATGCGGCAGAACTTGTCCCACATATCGTCCATGATGCGGTCGCTGAGCTCGATGTCGATGCCCGCTTCAGACATCAGTTTCCAGGCGGCACTTGCTACCTTGTGCTGAGATGGCTCGCGCGCGCCAATGGAAAGGCTGTTGTAAGCGTTGCTGACCAAAATCTCGGTGGGTGATGCTTGCGTGGCAATGGTTCGCGCGACACCACCCAGAACCCGTTCGTGGCCGAAGGCCTGGTCGAGCCTGTCGAGGTGGCGCAAGCCGTTCAGCAGCGGAAGAATAACCGTGTTCTTGCCCACAGCAGGAGTGATGTCGGCAATGACGCTTTCCAGGGCCGGAGCCTTGTTCGCCAGCACGATCAGGTCGAAGGATGTGTCCAGCTGGGCGGCGGTGAGGGTACTGGGTTGTATATGAAGTGTTTCGCCTGGCAGGGCAAGGCTCAGGCCGTGCTTATCCACCAGTGCCTTGCGTGCGGGCCGTAAAAGAAAATGCACATCAGCGCCGTGCCGATGCAGATAAGCGCCAAACAGGGCACCAACCGCGCCGGCGCCGACAAACAGGATTTTCATGGATTCACTACTTTGGATTAACTGCCAGATTCTGGATCGGAAGCAAGCGCGTCGGATGCGACTGTTTCGGTCGCGGGCCGATCGGCGGTGGTTCGGTTGGTACCGTGGACCATGTGCAGATACGTGCGATGACGTTCGTATTGATCAAGGATGTCGCCGATGACCTCGTCGTTGCTCCAGCCCATAATATCGTAATCCTGGCCACCTTCGCGCAGGAACACCTCGGCCCGGAAATAACGCCGTGTTTCCTGGCTGCTGTCTTCGTCCATGGCCAGGCTGGGCTGCATTTGTTCCAGGGGACGAACGGCATAGACAAAATCCATGTATTCGCCGTGGTGCTGCACATGCAGTTCGACTTCGCCGCCGTCTCGGGTGTCTACGGCCACCTCGTAACCCTGGCGGCGAAGCTCGTCGGCAACCGCCTGCATGGCCGGCACCACCACATCATCGATAAAGCGCAGGACGTGCCGCCGCGTTGGCATCATGACAATATTTCGCAAGCGTCGTTGCCAGCTTTGCCCGCCTGCAAGAGGTTGGGAGCGGGTGATGGTCTGATAGCGGATGCGACGCTTGGTGGCGTCGAGCTTTAGCGCCTTGAGCAGGCCCCAGATGGCGACGAGCAAAATAATTGAAAAGGGCAGAGCACTGGCTATGGTGGCCGTTTGGAGTGCGGTCAGACCGTCAGCAAGAAGCAAGGCTATGGCAACGACGCCCATCAACACTGACCAGAATATGCGCTGCCATACGGGCGAATGTGTGTTTCCGTCCGACGCAAGCAGGTCTACGACCAAGGCGCCGGAATCGGCCGACGTCACGAAAAATACTACGACCATCATGACGGCAATTGTTGAGGTGATGCCGCTTAGGGGCAGGGCCTTGAGGAACGCAAACAACGCCAGAGAGCTGTCGGCCCGGACAACATCGGCCAGGTTCTGCATGCCATCAATCATAATCATATAGATTGCACTGTCCCCGAACACTGTCATCCAGAACAGTGTGAATCCCGCCGGTACCAACAGTACGCCCCGGACAAATTCGCGAATGGTACGGCCGCGGGAAATGCGAGCGATGAACAAGCCGACAAACGGCGACCAAGCCACCCACCAGCCCCAATAAAAGAGTGTCCAGCCGCCAATCCAGTCGTTAGGTTGATAGGCGTAAAGGTTGAAGGTCTTGTGTACCAGGTCGGCCAGATAACTACCGGTGTTCTGAACGAAGGTCTGAAACAGGAATACGGTGGGTCCAAATATCAGTACAAATATCAGCAGCAGAATTGCCAGGATCAGGTTGAATTCGGACAACAGACGAATTCCCCGGTCGAGTCCGCTGGCGACTGAAATCGTCGCCAGCCCGCATGCCACGACTATCAGTGCGATCTGGACCGGGATTGAAACGGGCAGGCCGAGCAAGTGCGCCAATCCACTGTTTATCTGCGACACGCCTACACCTAGAGACGTGGCTACACCAAACACCGTGCCGATAATGGCGAAGACATCAACAGCATGACCAATGGGCCCATGGATGCGGTTGCCTATAAGCGGGTAGAGGGCTGAGCGCAGTCGCAAGGGCAATCCGTGCCGATAGCTGAAAAATGCCAGTATCAGTCCAACGATGGCGTAGATTGCCCAAGCATGCAGTCCCCAATGAAAAAAGGTGATGTTCATGGCTTCCCGTGCATCGAACACGGTAGACCCGGCCCCTATGGGGGGATCAATGAAGTGCATGACGGGTTCCGCAACCCCGAAGAACATCAGTCCTATGCCCATGCCGGTAGAAAACAGCATGGCAAACCATGTGATGTCCCGGTAATCGGGCTGGCTGTGATCGGGCCCGAGTTTTATATCGCCGTATCGACTGATGGCCAAGAAAATTACCGTCAGCAAAATAATGGCCACTGCGAGGACATAGAACCAGCTGACGTTGGTGATAATCCAATCCTGGACAACACTGAAAAGGTGTTGTGCCGACTCGGGCCAGACGGCGGCAAACAATACCAGCGCCAAAATGAAGAATGCCGAGGCCGCGAAGACGGGGCCGTGAATTGTGGTGCGAGGTTTGGGCGGCATGAGAGCTCCAATTCACTGCAAGCGTCTTATTATTACCAGTAAAGAACGTTCCGTCGATGAAATTTTTCGTACTGCCGCAGCATAAAAAACGCCTCGCCATCAAAGGAGGGCGAGGCGAAACGTGGTGACGGCTCGTTATTCCACCACTGAAATCTGTCCCTTGTCTATTCTGACAAGATAGGTGTTCGGAATGCTTTGCCCGCTTTCACGTCCTTTCGGGCCCGATTCATTGAACTTGATCTTTCCGTTAAGGCCGGTCAGTTCAATCTCCCACAAGGCCTTGCGGATTTTTTCAGGGTCGGCTGCACCGGCCTTGTCGATGGCGGCGGCAACAGTGCGCACGGCGTCAAAGCCGCGGAAGCTTTCAGTCAGGCCGGCCTTGTCGAGCTTGCGCTTATTCCATTCACCGACAAAAAACTTTGCCATTTCCGGGTCGGCCGAAGCGTCCAGCACCCAGGGCGCGAACATGACATTGTGCATGGTTCCTTCCGCAGCGGAACCGGCATGGGCAATGAGCTGATCGGGGCTTTGAGACCCGCCCAGAGTAATGATGCGATGCTTGACGGCAAGGGATTCGGCCTGCTTCAGAACCAGGGTGAGCTGCTCGACGGCCGTAACGACAAAAAGGGTGTCGGCATCTGACGAGCGGATTTCAGACAGCTGCGAGGTCATGTCCTGTGCGTTGTGGTCCATGGTCAGAACCTTGCCCACCTGCAGGCCTTTCTCTTTCATGATGCGCTGCAACGATGCCGAAGATCCCAGACCCCAATCATTGTTCACGACCAGAATGTCGGCCTTCTTGATGCCCAAAGGCTCTATATGACGTGAGAAGCTGGTGGCTTCCATGTCGTTGGTGGGGCAAATCCGGAACACGTATGGGTTACCCGAAGTGGTGATCTTGTCCGCGCCTGCGGTTTCAACCACCATCGGTACCTTGTACTCCATCAGCTTGGGCAGGGTGGCCAGCGTAAAGGTCGAGCCCCACGATCCGATCATGACCGGAACCTTGTCCCGCACGATCAGCTTTTCGGCGGCGTTGGACGATTCGGTGGGATTGCTTTTGTTGTCTTCGACGACCAGTTCGAGCTTCTTGCCACCCAATACGCCGCCATTATTATTGATGTGATCTACTGCGATGCGGGCACCGTTGAGTACGAAGTTGCCCGACGCCGCGACGGAGCCGCTAAGCGGCTGAATGATGCCGATCTTGACGGTTTCCTGGGCGTGTGCTGCGCTGCCCAAGCCCAGCAGACAGCCGGCCAGTAAGACGGTCCTGAAGAATTTTGTACGCATCTGAAGTCTCCTTGTAGCGAAGACTGCTCAAAGGCTGTCCCCGCCTGCTCTGTGTAGTTCTTTCTGGGTTCATCCTGGTACAACCGTGTTGCGTGCCCTAAAACAGCGGATAAGGGGTCTTGTTGGTGATATTCAATTTCGCGCTGTCGGTGTTGATCTGTAATCGGTCACCGACAGCGGGTAGTTTGAAAGTCGTAGGCTTCGCTTCAGTCTCAAGTGGTCGATATGTGCTTGCCGGGACGCGGCTTTCTACAGGGGGTAAATAATCGAGTTGGGCACCAGGTCTCCATCGAACACACAAACGCGCTCCTTGAACTTGAGGGTGTCGCCTTCCTTCACGATCAGGTCCAGATACCGACCCGTGTTGAACACCTCGGAGAAAAAATCGGTTCGCGAACGAATGACCAGGTAATTGGCTTCAGACCGGATGACGTCGCCTTCGACACTGTGCAGGCGCGGCGCTCCAATGATGTGGCGCTGGTGATAGGGTACGTGCATGATGGTGTCGTTCATGCCGTATATCCGGTCGAGCAACATGGCCTTGCTGTCCAGATACAAGGTAGACATGCGAGATCCGGCGTCGAAGTTCTCGCGCGACACAATCCGGTAGACGCATTCATCGGCAAAGAAGTCCGGCCATTTTTCGAACTTCGTGTTGTCCACACAGAACGCGTAATCGTTGTACAGGTTCTGAACCGCAAGGCTCAGTGCCGCTTCTTCGACATTTCGGTCCATGACTTCTTCCATTTCTATAGCTCCATCACTTTGCGGTAGTACTTGTACATGCCTCGCAGCAGGGTTTCCGAGATATGCGTGTCGGCATCTGCCACATCGCGGCCACCCAGTTCGCACAAAACTTCGCCGTCCTTGTCGGTATGCATGTTGTCTTCGAGCATGCCGATGATTTCACTGTCGTCACCCGATACGAAACCGGCCGGGCCGAACAGGTTGGTTTGCGTCAGACGGCGCTGTGTCATCTCGGGCGTGTCCTCGGCGTACCCGAAATGCGTCCAGATATAGTCAAAGTTGCGGGGGCCCCGCGGAATCACCTGCCGCATTGCAATGGAATTGATCTGTTGCTGCACGATCAGGCTGGGGAAGATGCTGTGAATGACCGCGGTAGGGCCTCCCCACCAGTGCTCTTCTTCCACGTCCAGGAAACGGCCATCGTTAAGCGTCATGTGCTCTCTGAAGCTTGATACGCCCTCGGTGGCCTCGCTCTTGCCGCCGGTGTTGCGCACCGTAACCATGGCGGAGTGGCAATGGTTGTCGTCCATGACATTCAGCGATTCGTTGTCTGCACGCCATAAGCCAAAGTTGATGAACCAGGTGTGCAGCAGGCCGGGGTGGTAGCAGTCCTTGAGGTTCTCGTGGATCAGCTTCCAGTTGCCGGGCACACGCTGGCGGTTGTAGCCCAGCACGGTAAGTTCACGACCATCGAACACTCGCTCGAAATACTTCATCATGGTGGGCCCCATGAACTCTTCGAATGAAGGTACGTTGGGATCGAAACTGGCAAAGATGACGCCGTTCTTGTTCACGACCTGCAGTTTTCTCAGCCCGTGTTCTTCGCGTTTGAAGTCTTCGGGCATGCCGCCCTTGCCCTTGATGCCGCGCATGTATGGAACGCCCAGCAGATTTCCCTTCAGGTCGTAGCTCCACTGGTGGTAGGGGCAGACAAAAACCTTGCGACTGCCGGTGGGTTCTTTACAGAATTGCACCCCGCGATGGGCGCAGCGATTCTCGACGGCATTGATGCTGCCGTCGCGGTCGCGTACGATCAGTACGCTGCGCTCGCCTATCCAGGTACGCTTGAAGTCGCCGGGGTTGGGGATTTCGCACGCGAAGCCCACATAACACCAGTGTGGGCCGTAGAAAAGGCGTTCGAGTTCGCGCTGGTAAATGTCTTCGTCGGTGTAGAGCCAGAAAGGCAGCCTGGAAGTGCCTTCGCCTTTCCATTGTCTTTCTGGTGCCAGGGGCAATGGACGGGGGTCGTTCATTGTTGTCTCCTAATTCGGGATGATGCGGATGCTCAACCACTTGAATGCTGGAAATGTGTACGGTGCAACCCTTCATGCGGAAGTACATTCGACACATCCAATGTAGATATCTGACGTGCCCCTGTCCATGTCACATCAGTAATGCCGTGTATATCAAAAAATGAATATTACCGACCTGAACATCAAGCTTCTGCTGGCTTTTGAGGCCATGATGACGCACCGCAATGTAACGGTTGCGGCGGAAGCCATGGGTGTGACACAGCCGGCGCTAAGTGTCTGCTTGAAGCGGCTACGCGAGCTTTTGAATGACCCGCTGTTTGTTCGCACCTCGCATGGCATGGAGCCCACGGTGCTGGCTCAAGACCTTAAAGAGCCGATATTGCAGGCGCTCAGCCTGCTGCGGCAGTCGCTCAACCATACGCAGGAGTTTGACCCGTCGACATCATCGCGCACCTTTCATATGGTGATGACCGATATTGGCGCGCGCGTGTTCCTGCCGCCGCTTCTTAACGAATTGAGCGCAAGTGCACCCAACGTCAATCTCAATACGGTGCAGTTGCCTGTCCGGCAGATGCGCGACGCGCTGGAGTCGGGCGAGATGGATCTGGCGCTGGGGTTCATACACGGCTTGTCGGCCGACTGCTACCAGCAGCAGCTGTTTCGGCGGTCGTACGTGTGCATGGTGCGGCGCGATCACCCCGTGGTGGGCGATTCTATTTCGCTGGAGCAATATCTGGCCATGCCTCATGCCGTGGTGGCGGCCGTCGGGTCGGGGCACGAGATTATTGAAAGCACTCTTGCCAAGAAGGGATATCAGCGGCGAGTGGCACTGCGGCTTTCGCACTTTTTGGCGATTCCGCTGATTGTGGCCAGCACTGACCTTATCGTAACGATTCCCACCATGCTGGCCGAGTCGTATTTATCGGTAAGCCGGCTCAAGATCATCGAGCCACCGCTTCAGTTTCCCGAATACACCATTTCGCAGTACTGGCATGCGCGCAACCATAACGACCCAGGCCATCGGTGGCTGCGCGAACTGGTGTATCGGATGTTTCGCGATAACGAGGCCGGCTTTGAGCCGGCGCAATTTGAGAGCGGGTTGTAGGCCGGCATAGCCTGGCAGCGCTGATGGGCGACCAGGGCTTGCCGCCGGCCTTACAGCCGCTTTACGACGTGGCAAAGAACCGCAAGATATCGCTGCGGGTAATAATGCCTGAAAGCTTGTTGCCTTCGACGATAGGCAGGCAGCCTATACCTTTTTCGACCATGATTTGCGCGGCTTGCTTGAGTGCAGAGCCTTTTTCAATGGTGATGACATTCTTGCTCATGATGGAATCGATCTTGACCTTGTCGAGCAAGTAGAGCAATTCGTGAACTTCGAGGGTGGTGGCGTCTGAGGCGGACGCCTCTTTGAGGTCGCGGTCGGTGACGACGCCGACGACTGAACCCGATGCATCCACTACCGGAAGATGCTTGATCTTTTTCTCTTTCATGACCCGCACTGCCTCGACGAGAGTGTTGCTTGGGGCAATGGTGACGACGTTGCTGCTCATGGCTTTTTCGATTGTCATTTTTTCCTCGCATGGACAAGTTAACAACATGGGCTTGAGATCATGGTAGTCCTTTGCCGCGCGGAGGTATTGATTTTGATCAAGTACGCATCGGGGCGTTGAGCCTGGGGCGCAAGCCGGGGGAAACAACGCGCGGAAGCTGCGCTATCCACCTCCAGGCCTGCATCCCTGCAACCATGGCGAACAGCATGACGGCAATTGTGTTGACTTCGGTCGCAGGCAGGCCGGCGCGCACCCAAAGATAGCTACCCAGATTCATGGTCAGCAGCATCCATGTTGCGCATGCCAGGGCCCAGAAAAACTGGAAAATAAGGGCGGCTGTGTTGCGAATGGATAGTGCAATGCAGCATGGGCTGATCATGGCTCCGAGCATCAGGCCCGCATGCATGTTGGGAAGACAAATCCAGTGCAGGCGCAGGGTCTCGACGAAGCTGATGGCTCCTGCGCTTGCGCAAAGATCGGCCAACAATAGAAAGCCGGCGTGACCGGCATCAAGAGCTGCGCCTGCCAGCATCCCGACGCACGCTGCCAGCGACGGTCGAGAACCGAACCAGGAAAGGGCTGTCTTCATGGCTCCGTCCATACGGCCGGTGCCGCAGTCGTTTCAGACTCAAGCTTTCTCAACAGACGGCTGTAGTCTTCGGGGGTGTCCAGGTCGAACACGTAGCCAATGTGCTCGACCTTGTGCCTATACACAAGTTCCGGGTGTTCTTCGATAAGCTTGCGACAACCCAGGCGGTGCTTGCCTTGCAATATGTCGGTGATGTGCCGGCTATCAAAAACTACCGGGTTCCCTCTTTTGCCTTCAAGGCAGGGCACCAATATCGAACCGTGTGGCCTATTTTCGAAGGCTTGTGCCAGGTGAGTGTAGTGCTGCGGACCAAGCAATACCTGATCGGCCAGGCAGACCATGACGGCATCGCATGGCAAAGAAAGCGCGGCCAGCCCTGTGTTAACTGACGTCATCTGGCCATCGCGAAAGTCAGGATTGAACGCGATCTTTACTTTCAGCCCCTGCAGGATCTGGATGATGAGGTCGTGTTTATGGCCGGTTACCACCACGACTTCTTCGGGGCCTGATTGCAAGATGGCGCGTACGCTTCGACGGACCACCGGCTCTACCGGAACAGGCAACAGCATCTTGTTCGGACCATTCATTCGTTGCGACAAACCCGCCGCCAGAACGACCGCAGAGAATCTCACGACATCACCCTGGAAGTGGCGGCGATGAGTTTCGCGACTGGGGTGTTGTCGGCTTTGCCGGCCCTGGCCAGATATTTGGCAGGCTCGGCATCGAACTTTGCCTTGCAGCCGTTGCAGCAAAAATAGTGATCGATGCCATCGATACGCACGGTGTGCAGCGCTGTAGCCGGGTCGATGACACGCAGGCACACCGGGTTGATGTAGGACGATGAATCCAGTGCTGCTGCGGCCGGGGCCGACGGTGGTTCAGCCTTGCTGTTGATTTGGCCCTCGGCCTGCGATGCGACCAGGGTTTGCGGCCTGCCCGTTTCCTGCCGGTGCGCGTGAACCAGGCCGGCAACGGCGGCCAGGGCCACTTCGGCCGGGGTCTGCGCCAGAATGTCCGGACCGGCGGGGCTATCGATATCGGCCAGACGTGCTTCCGAAAATCCCAGGTAGCGCATCGAGGCAAGAAGCGACCCGGCCTTTCGGGAACTGGCAACAAGCAGTATTTTTTTTGCCTGGGTTCCAAGAGCCTGCTCAAGGCTGCTTGCGTCTTCATCGCCTTGCGTGGCAACAAGCACGTAATCGGCGCTGCAATCTTGCAACGGGGTTTCCGGGCTTGCCACCTGCCAGTTCAGCAGTTGGGCAAACTGCCGGGCAGCCGCTGCTGCCGGCGTATTGCCCATCACATACAGTAGCGGCGCAGGATTCACAGGCTGAATGAAAATCTCGAGCGAGCCGTTGCTGGCGCAGGGCATGGCGTGATGCTCGGTGGCAGATTCGCTGCCGGCTGCTTCGTTGCTGATGCGTATGAGCTTTGACTGCTTGCTGCGGATGGCTTCCTGGCAGCTGCGTACGACGATATCGCGCGCACAGCCGCCTCCCACCCAGCCATGCAAGGTTCCGTCGTGGGCCACGAGTGCCTGGGCGCCTACGTAGGCCGAGCTGGGCGGCGCTGCACGGATGACCGTGGCCCAGGCAAACGCATGATTCGCTTCGGCAAGCAGCAGGGCCTGCTTCAGCAGTGCCGTACTGGCGGGTGATGTGCAGGGATGATTCATCGACAGGCCCTTATTATTTCCGGCAGCGCTTTTTTCAGGTCGGCCAGATTGCCGGCTGGAACGAGCTGATCAATATAGGGCAGGGCGGCCTGCATGCAGGCCGAACTGGGCGAATAGCCCGGCCGGCTTGCCAAGGGATTCAGCCAGATGATGCTGTGCGCCTGGCCATGCATCAGGCGCAGGGCGCTTGCCGCCCGCTCGGCCGGAATCGTGTCGAAACCATCGCTGGCAATAAAGATGCAAGTGCGCCGATGTACCAGTTTTGAGCCGTAATCACGGTTGAACTGTTCAAGTGATGCGCCAATTTGCGTACCGCCCGCCCAGCCACTGGAAAGCAGGTAAAGGCTTTCGCGAGCACGGGAAGGGTCAGGGTCTCGCAAGGCGTGGGTGATGCGCGTCAGGTGCGTGTGGAACATGAAGGCATGAACGTCTTCAAGCTGCGCAGCCAAAATACGTGCCAGCCTCAGGTAAAAATAGCTGTACAGGTTCATGGAACGGCTGACATCCACCAGGAACACCAGCCGCGGTCGTTGCGTCCTGCGCTCTTTCCAGGACAGCTTCAGTGGCAGGCCGCCGTACGAGACGCTTTGGCGGATGGTGCGGGCAAGGTCCAGCCGTCGTCCCCGGGTAGCGGCCTGGTAGCGACGCAATTCGATCTGCTTCAGTTGTCGTGCAAAGACGCGCATGAGTTCATCGAGTGCGCGCAAGGAGTCGGGCTCGTGCAGGTGTTTGAAGTCGCTGCGTTCATGGGTTTCTTGTGCGCTTGCTCCTTTGGCGCTGGCTCCATCGTTGGGCTCGTAATCTGACCCGACCCCGGTATCGATGGCTTGCCCGGGACTGTTGTCTTCAACCCGGCTGCGGCGCGTGTCGAGCTTTCCGGTGCCCGAGGCGCGCAGCTCGGTCCGGCGTCTTCGCTGGGCGGGAAAGAACCAGAGATCAAACAGCTCGTCAAAGCGTCGCCACTCGTCAGGCCGGCCGCAAAGCCCTGCACGTAGCGTCCAGCGCGTGACGTCGGGGTCGAGCTGCCCGGTGATTTCCAGAGATTTGAGCGCAGTGCTTGTCTGGCCGTGCTTGAAGCCGTTGGCGCGCAAGAACGCCACAAATCCGGCGTAGCGTGCATGCAGCTGTTGGCCGAGCGACGCCGGGTTCTGCGGTGCGGGGGCGCCTGCCGGGGCGGGGAGCGTCAGCATGCCGCCACCATCTTCTGTATAAGTGGCTTGGTCAGCCGCGCGCGATCTTCCTGCGTCTTGACCAGAGCCGAGAGTGTTTGCAGGATGGTATCGGTGCCGTCTTCGTCCAGCGAGCTGACCCCCAACTGAAGCAGGGCACTGATCCAGTCGAGCGTTTCGGCAATGCCCGGTTTCTTGCGCAAGTCGTGTTGGCGCAGGGCCTGTACAAACTCCACGACCTGCTTGGCCAGGGCCAGTGGCGCATCGGGCACCCTGGCCTGGACAATCATCAGTTCTTTGGCGTAATCGGGGTAATCAACGTAGTGATACAGACAGC
Source organism: Pusillimonas sp. (assembly GCF_029263785.1). Classification (GTDB taxonomy): domain Bacteria; phylum Pseudomonadota; class Gammaproteobacteria; order Burkholderiales; family Burkholderiaceae_B; genus Pusillimonas. Next base: position 17,494 of record NZ_JAJUFE010000034.1, read on the forward strand.
GGCGTCGAAGCGCGTCGGAAAGCTCGCGGGTGCCGTTGGATGTTAGGATGACCAGTGGGCGGCTGCGAGCCTGTATGGTTCCCAGTTCGGGAATCGATACCTGGAAGTCCGACAACAATTCCAGCAGGTAAGCCTCAAAAGCTTCGTCGGCCCGATCTATTTCATCGATGAGCAGCACGGCGGCGGGCTCGGCGGTTAGCGCTTCAAGAAGGGGGCGCTTGAGCAGGTAGGCTTCCGAGAAAATATCCTTTTCTTTTTCGAAGGCGCTGCGCTCGTCCTGTTCGAGCAGCTTGATCGTCAGAAGTTGCCGCGGATAATTCCATTCATATAGCGTTGAATGTGCGTCCAGCCCTTCGTAGCATTGCAGCCGGATCAGGCGGGTATTGCGCGACAGCGCAAGGGCCTTGGCCGCGTCGGTTTTTCCGACGCCGGCTTCGCCCTCTAGCAATACCGGTTTTTCCAGGCCTTGAGCCAGCAGCAAGGTCGCCGCAAGGCTTTCATCGGCCACGTATCCGTGATGTGCGAGTTCTTTGGCTAAGTCGTTGATGCGTTGACGATGCTGGGTGGCCATGGCGGCTCCGGCTAGGCAGGCTTGCGTCCAAACAAGCGGCGCAACCCGTCAGCAACAATGGCCCACAACAAAGCCAGGCCATTCAGCGCCTGCGGCTCGGCTGCCTGCCGTGTGTCGGCCACGGGCGCTTGAGCACTGCCGTCTTGCTGCGCGGGTAGCGCTTGCACTTTCTGGGCAAAGTTGGCGGCGAACTGCTTGAGTATCTGTTCGGAGACCGCGTCCATCATGCGGCCGCCAAATGCCGCTGCCTTGCCATTCATGGTTATGGTACTGCTACCAGCCAGTTCGCATTGCTTGCCGTCCGCGCGGATGGTGGCGACAAGGTCCATCGAGGCGCCCGACGTGCCTGCCGTGTCGGTACCCTTGCCGGTCAGGTGCAGGCTGCGGGTATCGGCATCGACGCTTACCACCGTAATCGTACCCTTGAACGAAAGGGACGCCGGCCCCAGCCGGACGGCCACCGTTCCCAGGTAATTGTTGTGGTCGACACGTTCGGTAATGCGGGCGCCCGGCATGCATTGCGCCACGGCTTCGATGTCCTGCAAAAGTCGCCATGCGACATCGGCATTGCAGGCAAGGGGAAAGACTTTATCCAGAGTGACTTGCATAGGGCTTCTTATGAGTAACGTTGATCCAGGCCCAGGGCGCGGCTTTGCTGCCATACCCGGTACGCGTTATGAGGCATGTTCATATGCGTGACGCCCAGGTGCGCAAAGGCGTCGACCACAGCCGAGGTGAAGCAGGGTATCGAGCCCACGTGCGGTGATTCGGCTACCCCCTTCGCGCCCAGGGGGTGGTGGGGTGAAGGCGTTACCGTAAAGTCGGTTTCCCAATGGGGTGTCTCTACCGCCGTGGGTACGAAGTAGTCCATCAGGGTGGCGCCCAGCAGGTTGCCGCCTTCGTCGTAGGGCATTTCCTGGCCCATCGCCACGGCATAGCCCTCGGTAAGGCCGCCATGAATCTGCCCCTCGATAATCATGGGGTTGATGCGGGTGCCGCAGTCGTCCAGTGCGTAAAAGCGGCGAACTCTGGTTTCACCTGTGTAGCGGTTGACGTCTGCTACACACAGATAAGCGCCAAACGGAAACGTGAAGTTGGGCGGGTCGTAGTAGTCGACCGCTTCAAGCCCCATCTCCATGCCTTCAGGCACATTGTTGTAGGCTGCGCGCGCTATCTCTTGCATGGTTTTGGATTGTTCGGGCGAGCCCTTGACAACGAAGCGGTCGAGGTCGAATTCCACGTCGTCAGGGGACACTTCCAGCAGGTGGGCGGCGATGAGTCGGGCCTTTTCGCGGATCTTGCGGGCAGCGCGGGCAATGGCTGCGCCTGCCACCGGAGTGGAACGGGAGCCATAGGTGCCCAGACCGTAGGGAGCCGTAGAGGTATCGCCTTCTTCGACCTCGATAACGGAGGCCGGGATACCTGCTTCGGTAGCGATGATTTGCGCGTATGTGGTCTGGTGCCCTTGCCCCTGAGTAATGGTGCCCATGCGGGCAATGGCCGAGCCGTCCGGGTGTACCCTGATTTCACACGAATCAAACATGCCCATGCCCAGGATGTCGCACATTTTTGAAGGCCCGGCACCCACGACCTCGGTAAAGGTGCAAATGCCGATACCCATCAGCCATTCGGCGTCGGGGTCTGCGCGTCGCCGCGCCTGTTCGGCACGCAGGGCGGGGTAGTCGACGGCGTCCAGCACTTTTCGAAGAGCGGTGGTGTAATCGCCGGAGTCAAATTCCAGCCCAAGCGGGTTCTGATACGGAAAGCGGTCGGCCGGAATAAAGTTCTTGAGCCGGATTTCGGCCTTGTCCATGCCCAGCTTCTGGGCCAGGATGTCGATCATGCGTTCGACAATGTAAACGGCCTCGGTTACCCGGAATGAGCAGCGGTAGGCCACGCCGCCCGGAAACTTGTTGGTGTACACACCGTCGACCGATACGAAGGCATTGGGAATATCGTACGAGCCGGTGCAAACGTGGAACATGCCGGCCGGAAACTTGGTGGGGTCGGCACAGGCATCAAAGGCGCCGTGGTCGGCCACTACGTGTACGCGAAGTGCCCTGATGCGGCCGTCGGCATCGGCGGCCAGCTCGCCCGTCATGTGATAGTCGCGGGCAAACGCGGTTGCGCTCAAGTTTTCAATGCGCGACTCGATCCACTTGACAGGGCGACCCAGCACAATGGACGCCACTATCGAAACCACATAGCCGGGATACACGCCCACCTTGTTGCCAAAGCCTCCGCCGATGTCGGGTGACACGATGCGAATCTTGGATTCCGGTATGGACGAGAGCAGCCCGACGACGGTTCTGACAACATGAGGCGCCTGCGACGTAAGGTAAACCGTAAGGTCTCCGCGCACTTTGTCGAACGATGCGACGCATCCACAGGTTTCCAGCGGACAGGGGTGTACGCGCGGGTACAGGATGGACTCCTTGACGGTGACTTCGGCACTTTCAAACACGCGGGCGGTGCGGTCCTTGTCGCCGGCTTCCCAGGTGAAGATATGGTTATGGTGACGGCGCGATCCATGTGCGCCGGTGTCCTTGCCCTGCAGGTCGTCGCGAATGACCGGAGCGTCGGATTCGAGCGCCTTGATGGGGTCGATCACGGCCGGCAGTTCTTCGTATTGCACCTCGACCAGTTCGGCCGCATCGGCGGCGATATAGCGGTCGTCGGCCACCACAAAGGCCACTTCCTGGTTCTGGAACGCTACTTTTTCATCGGCCAGCACAGCCTGGACATCCCCCGCCAGCGTGGGCATCCAGTGCAGGTTCAATGGCTTGAGGTCGTCGGCGGTGAGCACCGCGTGCACGCCGGGCAGCGCCAGGGCGCGCGATTTGTCGATACTTACAATACGGGCGTGCGCATAGGGGCTGCGAACCAGGGCGCCGAACAGCATGCCCGGCATGGTGATGTCGTCGACGTAGTTTCCCTTGCCCTGGATAAACCGTGGGTCTTCACGCCGTTTGCGAGAGCAACCAATGCCTTCGAGCTTGGTCAGGCGATCGATATCGAGTGTGTCCATTCCGGTCTCCTGATTATTGTTAGTTGGCGGGGTCGGTAAGCAGCACATGCGATGATTCCACCTGCTTGCCCTGAAGCGTCCTGGCTGCATGCTGCACCGCCTTGATGATGTTCTGGTAGCCGGTGCAGCGGCACAGGTTGCCGGCGATCCAGTAGCGGATCTCTTCTTCGCTGGGGTCGGGAATTTCTTGCAGAAGGCGGTAGGTGCGGGTGATCATGCCTGGCGTGCAAAAGCCGCATTGCAGGCCGTGCTCTTGCATGAAGGCGTTTTGAATGGCGTGCAGCTCGCCGCCCTGGGCCAGGCCTTCGATGGTAAGGATGTCGGCACCTTCAGCCTGTACCGTAAGCATGGTGCACGACTTGACCGACTTGCCGTCGATGTCGACCGTGCAGGCGCCGCAGTGGGTGGTTTCACAGCCAATATGCGGGCCGGTGTGTTGGCATTTTTCGCGCAAGGTGTGGATCAGCAGTTCGCGAGGCTCGACGGCCACATCGGTCGCGGTGCCGTTCAAGGTAAAGGACACCAGTGATTTTTTGCTCATTGTTGTCTCCGACTAGCGTGTAGCTCTGGAATAGGCGGTGCGCAGGGCGCGTTCGGTCATGACGCCAGCCATGGCCGTTTTGTATTCGATATCGCCGCGCAGATCTGCAGCGGGCTCGCACACAGACATGGCCAGCGACGCCGCCTGCTTGATGGCCTTGTCGTCGAGTTCTTTTCCAAGCAGGGCGGCTTCTGCCTCGCCCGCCTTGATGGCTGTCGGCGCAAGGTTGGTTAAAGCGATCGAGACATGGTCCACGATATTGCCCCGCATGCGCAGTAGCACGGCAGCTGCGGCAGTGGCGAAATCGCCGGTTTTGCGCTTGAGCTTGCTGTAGCAATAGCCGGTTCCTGCTGCCGGGGTCGGGATACGGATTTCGGTGAGGATCTCGGTGGGTTCCAGGGCAGTGTAATAAGTGCCCAGGAAAAAGTCCTGCGCAGCGACAATGCGTTCGCCGTTTGGCCCCTGCAAAACGAACCGGGCGTCGAGGGCCAGCATGACCGCCGGATGGTCGTTGCCCGGGTCGCCATGCGAAATATCCCCGCCTAGCGTGCCCATGTATCGAACCTGGGGGTCGGAAATGACCCTTGCGGTTTCTACCAGTAGCGGGCATTTTTGCTGAAGCAGTTCAGACCAGATCAGTTCGTTCTCGGTTGTCATGGCGCCGATGCGGATTTCGCCGCCTTCTTCGCGTATTCCTTTGAGGTCTTGAATCTTGCCCAGGTCGATAAGATGCCCCGGCTGGGCAAACCGCAGCTTCATCATGGGCAACAGGCTGTGCCCACCGGCCAGCAGTTTTGCCTCGTCGCCATACTGGCCAAGCAGGCTGATGGCATCGGGCAGACTATGGGGCGCGTGGTATTCGAACCGATGAGGAATCATGAATGTCTCCGGTGTTGTCTGGTATATTGTTTTCGTCCACTGCCATAAAGGATGGCATCAATCAAAGGTGCGGTTCAATTCAATTGCACCAACAGCGGTCTGCAGGCTTGAATGGCCCTTTTTCCTTCGTGAACGGCGATTGCCGGGTGCCAGATGCCCGGCAAGGACGCACGGGCCTGCCAATTCGCTTCTTGCAGACAGGAATGACACTTCGTATTAAATAGGCCGACAGAGCCGGGGGAGTGTGTGATGCAGGAGACAGCAGTTAACGAAACATTCCAGCATCGGCTGGAACAGTTCAATCCGGGCATGGTGTGGCTGGACGGGTCGAATCGCGTAACCGCGCTAAACGACATAGCCATGCAGATTCTTGGCCCGGCGGCCGAGCAGTCGCTGGGCGTGCAAAAAAATGGCTTGCTGGGCCTGAACGTCATGCAGCTTCATCCCGAGCGAAGTCGTGGAAAGCTAAGTTTTATTCTCGAATCGCAAGACCCGGTAGGCTGCCCGGTCAAGTCGCCACCGCCCGTGGCAATGATGATCAATATTCCCGACAAGGTATTGATGATCAAGGCCTCAAAAATGGTGGGCGCCAACGGCATTACCGGCACCTGCATGGTGTTTTACGACCTGACCGATGTCACGACCCGTCCGAGCCCGGCGATAGAGGCCCAACCTGTGCCCCCGAGGCGCCTGTACAAGATTCCGGTGTTTCGCAAAAACCGTGTGGTGTTGATCGACCTGAATGAGGTCGTGCGGTTTCAGGGGGATGGCCACTACACCACCATTGCCACCAAAGACGATCGTTACCTGTCCAACCTTTCCTTATCCGATCTCGAAGGAAGGCTTGATCCCGATGTGTACATACGGGTGCATCGCAGCCATATCGTCAGCATTCCCCATATTGTCGAAGTAGTGCGACACAAGGATTCCACAAGCCTGTCGATGGCAGATAACGAGCAGTCCCTGATTCCGGTCAGTCGGTCGAAGGTGGGGCAGTTGAAGGAATTGCTGGGGATTTACTGAACCAGCAGCAAGGCAGCGTGGTACGGCTGGATCAGTGCTTAGCAGACATGCAGCGCGTCCAGGAATGCCTCGATCCTTGAATTGACGATATCCGGATGCGTAAGCGGGGCCAAATGTCCGCCTTCTTCAAGAACATGCACTTGCCAGCCTGGGCATGCACTCACCAACACTTTTTGCGAAGCCAGGATTGAAGGAAGGGTGTCCCGGGCGTACATAAGCATGGTGGGCACGGCTAATGCCGCATATTCTTCCAGCGGCGTGGTGTTTCGCTGCAGCGACCGCCCTTCATGAACACTTGAGCCAATATTCGCCGCAAAGCGCGCGCGACGATCTTCGGGCAAAGCATTCCAGCTGGCCTCGTCTGACCAGAACACAATAAAGTGGCGCGCTGCCTGCTCGGCCAGCCCTTTACGGTAGAGCCCTTCTACGACGTCCATCATTTCGACCATGGTGTCGAAATGGGCTTTGTCGCCGTGATGCTGCAGCAGATGAAACGGGTTGGGCTCGTACAGGCTCAGGCTGGCAATGCGATCGCTATGCAGACGAGCCGCCTCCAGCGCTACGACTCCGCCCAGCGAGTGGCCGACCAGGTGAATGGGGCCCGGCGCTTCTTTCATAAGAGCTTCTACCAGAGCGACATGATCCAGAATGGATTGTGTCTGATCATCCGGCCATCTTGTGGTTTGTCCGTAGCCGAATAAATTGGGTGCCAGTACCCGATAGCGGGTGGAAAGCGAATCGACCAGCTGGCGCCATTGGCGATTGCTGCTGGATGCGCTGTGAATAAGCAGGACAGTGGGGCCGGTACCCTGATCGAGATAATCGATGGTGTGGCTAGGGGTTTGAAGGACTGGCATAAATCGGCTGGAATTGTATGAACACACGCGGTTGATTCTAGCAGCGAGGTCTAAATCGTAAAGCGGGCACTTCAAGCCTAAAGTTCTTCGGGAAGCAGTCGTCAACCAGAACATCGGGCAGTGGATTCTGTTCTGGTGTGCGCTGTGCTTGCGATGCAAGCACCTGCAAAACCCACAGAAATCGCGGCTCTAATGCCTAAAGTATGAAACTCAGGCTCCGTTATCCAGGATGTACAGGAAATACCGGGCCTGCCCAACACCCAGGTGAAGGGCCAGGATTCCACCCCCGATCAGGGGCTTTCCTGGTCAACCGGCGGTTAACCGCCTTTCCCTACAGGAGTAATCCATGTCTGTTATTAATACCAACTACCTGGCTCTGGTTTCTCAGAACAACCTGACCAAATCGCAGAACGCCCTGGGTAC
>NZ_JAJUFE010000074.1 GCF_029263785.1 Pusillimonas sp.
GTCGAAGAGGCACAAAAGACCATACTTCAGGTGGCCAGACGCCTGGCCGAAGCCGGCCAGTTCTCACTAAGCCGCCGTGGAGACGACGAATATGTCTAACCCCGCTCGCCAGGCATTACGTGCATATGAAACAGAAGCCTGGCGCCGCTGGGAGATGGGGTCCGTCGTACCCGCTGCCGCCGCCGGGACAGCAACTGAATCACTGGACGATCACACACCTGCCTTGCCTCAGCATGTTCACGATGAAATCGCCCGGCTAAAGGAAGAAGCAAGACAGGCCGGCTTTGCCGAGGGACTTGCCCAGGGCCATCAGAAAGGGTTTGAACAGGGGTTGAGCGAAGGCCACGCCAAGGGTATTGAAGAGGGCCGCGCAGAGGGAATGGAAGCCGGCAGGCAAGAAGCCCTGGAACAAGGACGCGTAAAAAATGCAGAAGAAGCCAGGCACTTGTCGTCCCTGCTGCAGAACTGCACGCAGTCACTCCACAATATCGAGGCCGAAACAGGCCAGGCACTGATCCGCCTGGCGATCAGCATCGCGCAGCAGGTCATACGTTCAACCCTGGCCACGGAACCCGAGAAAATACTCGAAACCATTCACGACATCCTCCATCTTGATGGGGGCCAGGAAGGCCTCCTTCGCTTACGGCTTCATCCAGAAGATCTGGCACTGGTCCAGGCACACATCTCGGATGACCCCATCGCACGCCATTGGCGTCTGCAAGGCGACTCGACCATCGAGCGTGGCGGCTGTGTGGCCGAGACCACGCTGGGAAGCATCGATGCCACCTTGCAAACGCGCTGGCAACGCGTCGTAGCCGCGCTGGGCCACAGCATGCCCTGGAATGTGTCTGCATGAACGCCACATCACGCCTTGAAACCGCTGCTGACCGCTGGCGCATGCAACTGGCCATCGGAAGCCGCCGTGTAGCACACGTCGAATCCTGGCACGCTACAGGCCGCGTCACCAGGGCAACGGGCCTGATACTGGAAGCCACAGGACTGAGACTGGCTGTCGGCGCAGCGTGCAAGATTGAGATCGCACCGCGACAGAATCATTGGGCCGACGCCGAAGTGGTGGGCTTTAACGGGCACACCCTGTATCTGATGCCCCAAAGCGATATTTCAGGCCTGCCGCCGGGGGCTCGTGTAGTGCCGGTCGAGGCCGGGCTGCGCACCCCGATTCCCCTGCCCTCACACGACACCAGCGAAAACCCCATCAGCAGCCAGACGCGCCACCTTCCTGTAGGCGACGCCCTGCTCGGCCGCGTCATAGACGGCGCCGGGCGCCCCCTTGACGATCTGGGCCCGCTTCAAGACGTGCGTCCCGCTCCACTGGTTGCCGAGCCCATCAATCCTCTGGAACGCGCGCCCATCAATACTGCCCTGGACGTCGGCGTACGAGCCATTAACGGCCTGCTGACCGTCGGAAGAGGTCAGCGGATGGGCCTGTTCGCCGGGTCCGGTGTAGGTAAGAGTGTGCTGCTGGGAATGATGGCCCGCTATACCCAGGCCGACATTGTGGTGGTGGGGCTGATCGGAGAACGCGGACGCGAGGTCAAGGAATTCATCGAACACAACCTGGGTGAAGACGGCCTGCGGCGGTCGGTTGTGGTGGCAGCCCCGGCAGACGTCTCACCTCTGCTGCGCATGCAAGGGGCGGTGTATGCGACACGTCTGGCTGAATACTTCAGGGATCAGGGCAAGCACGTTCTGCTGATCATGGACTCACTGACCCGTTACGCCATGGCGCAACGCGAAATCGCACTGGCCATTGGCGAGCCGCCAGCCACCAAAGGCTATCCACCTTCAGTATTTGCCAAGTTGCCGGCACTGGTGGAGCGTGCCGGAAACGGAGCTTCTGTCGAAGGACGACCCGCCGGCTCCATTACAGCGTTTTATACCGTGCTCACCGAAGGCGATGATCAGCAGGACCCCATCGCAGACTCTGCCCGTGCAATTCTGGATGGCCACATCGTGCTGTCCCGAAGCCTTGCCGAATCGGGCCACTATCCGGCCATAGATGTCGAGGCCTCGATTTCGCGTGTGATGTCTGCTGTCGTGCCGCCCAGTCAGTTCAGCATGGTGCACGAGTTCAAGCAAATGCTCTCGAGGTACCAGCGCAACCGCGACCTTATCGCCGTCGGCGCCTATACCCGTGGCAACGATCCCAGAATTGACGAAGCCATCGAAAAGTACCCCTGGCTGGAGGCCTTCCTGCAGCAAGGCATTGAACAGCGCGTGGATTACGAGCGTGCGACGCAAGAACTGGCCGCTGTACTGGGCCACGAATTGACGGAGGCCGCTCATGGCTAAAAGCTCGACCCTGAACATGCTGATCGACATGGCCCGTAACGACACGGACGAAGCCGCAAGGGAACTGGCCAAACTGGTGAAGGCGCGTCACGACGCCCAGCAACAGCTTGATGCCCTGCATTCGTATCGCAAGGACTACGCAGAACGGCTTCAGGAAGAATCAAAATCCGGGCTGACCGCTTCGAACTATCACAATTTTAGGCAGTTTATCGCCACTTTGGATGACGCGATTTCACAGCAAAATAAGATACTGGAGCAGCTTGACGCCAGGCTGCAGCAGGGTCGCGACGCGTGGCAAGCTGAAAAGCGGCGCCTCAATTCGTATGAAACACTGCAAACGCGCCGGTTGCGCGACCAGGCCGTCATCGAGGCACGACGTGAACAGCGCCTGAATGATGAAATGTCTGCTCGCGGTCGCCGCGGGCTGGTCCGTTAGCACTAACTCTGAGCAACGCCATGAATTCTCCGACCATTGCCGCCATGGTTCCTGGCCTTAAACCTCACGCCGAGCACAGGGCTGTCTCGGGCGAGACGGACACTGCTCAGGGAAACAGTTTCGCCACCGTCCTGGCCGACCGGTCATCATCGCAAACAGACGCCCCGCCTCCCGAAGCGGCAGTGGCCGATCCGTCCGGCAAAGCCTCGCGCCCCCTCGAAGGCGAAGTTGGCAAGTCCAAAGATACGTCCGCTACAGTGGGCAAGAAAGACAATCCGCATAGCGAAGAAGAGACCGCTTCAGCGCTGCCCCAGATCGCGCTTGAAATCGCGCTACATGCGCGTGATCAGGCACGCGCACGCGGCGCCGACACGCAAGACGCCCGATCCGCCAAGCGTGCTGAACTTGAGCCGTCTACTGCACCCCGCGTCGCCAAACCGCAGATCGCAACACACGCGTCAGAAAAAGCTCTTGACCCGCAGGCGAAAGCGTCAGACGCTGCCAGCAACCGTCCGGCATCGGCGGACCCCAGCTCAGTCTTGCCCTCCATTGCAACGGTGGGCAACGGCCTCCCAAACAGCCTGCAAACAGGTCAGGCCATCAGCCAGCACGGCTCGCGCCAGGCAGCCAACAGCTCCTTGCCCGCCGGCACGACAGTTGCAGCGCCAAACAAGCGCATGGATACTACCAGTGGAAGCATGTCGGGAAATAAAGCACCCCGTGTCACCCCTCAGCGGGGCGAAACTGGCTTTGTCTTGCCGGCAATGCAGGGACAACCGCAAGAACACGCTCCCCTTGCCGGCAGCGATCCAGGCCTGACAACCACGGCAGACATTCAGCCCGCTGCCCCAGTCAGTCCAGCAGCCTTGAACGCCTTCCCCACGCCAACCTCCGCTTCGGCCGTAACTTCGCCCACCATTGCCACACCTGTTCAGCAACCCGGCTGGAGCACCGACTTCAGTCGACAGGTCGTGCGCGTGGCTCTGGACAGCCAAAATGGTACCCAAACCGTTGAAATGCGTTTGGATCCCCCCGAACTTGGCCCGCTACGCATCTCCCTGAGCCTGAATGATGGCATGGCCAGTGCCTTGTTCGTGTCTGCGCACGCGTCGGTCAGACAGGCGATTGAGTCTGCCCTGCCCCAATTGAGCCAGCACCTGGCACAGGCCGGGATCTCGCTGGGAGATACCCACGTCGGAGACCAGGGTCAGGCCGGATTCCACTCTGATAGCGAAACGGGTCACTCCGGAAGCGGGCAGCGCCCCGCGGGCGGCAGCGACACCATGGTGGCTGATGCCGCCAATTCATCACGGCGCACCGTCACCACGAATGCCCTCGTCGACACTTTCGCCTGAGACCTCGCCCATCATGATTCACCCCCTCGTTATCCGCTGACTCTATCAACGCCATGCGTATCATCAATACCATCTTGCTCGTTCTGATCCTGCTCGTTGTCAGCGGGGGCGCCGCCTACTACTATTTCTTTGGCCAAGGTCAACCTCTATTGATCTCCCAAGAGCCAGAACAGCCGGCGGTTGGCGGGCCCATCTACTTGGCTCTGGAGCCGTTCACCGTGACATTGCAGGGCGAACGCAACAGCCAGATCTTCTATACTGAACTTACCCTGCGCCTTGACGAAACACGCTCGCACACCATCCTGGTGCAGTACATGCCGGAGGTACGCAATCGTGTCCTGGCAGAACTGGCCCAACACTCTGCTTCCGATCTTAAAAGCATCCAGGGCCGCGACGCGTTGGTCGAGCGCCTGAAAACGATTCTCGCGGCGCCATACCCCCCACAGATGTCTGTACCCAGCATCTCGAGCGTGCTGTTTACCGCTTTCGTGATCCAATAAATGGCTTATTCGAATTTCCTGTCCCAGGACGAAGTCGATGCGCTGATTGCCGGAGTCACCGGAGAATTCAGCGAAGAGTCCCAGGTTGAAGAACGCGGGGGAGTCCGGCCTTATGATCTGAGCTCACCCGATCGTGTCGTGCGTCACCGCATGCAAACGCTCGAGCTCATCAACGAGCGGTTTGCACGCCGCCTGCGATCAATGCTGTTGAGCTTCATGCGCCGTAACGCCGACATAACGGTATCTACGATCAAGGTACAAAAGTATTCGGAGTTTGAACGCAACCTGCCCGTGCCCAGCAACCTGAACATGGTCACAATGAAGCCCCTGCGCGGGGCTGCGTTGTTCACGTTTGACCCCAACCTGGTGTTTCTGGTTATTGACAGCCTTTTCGGGGGCCACGGACGCTACACAACCCGTATCGAAGGTCGCGACTTCACCAACACCGAACAAAGGATTATCCGGCGGCTGCTCAACCTGACGCTCGAAAGTTATGGTGAGGCTTGGCAAAGTGTGTACCCCATCACGTTCGAGTACATCCGCTCCGAGATGCACACCAAATTTGCCAGTATCACCAGCGGGAACGAAATCGTGGTTGTCACCTCGTTCAACATCGAACTGGGTGCTTCAGGGGGCAATCTCAACATCTGCCTGCCGTACTCCATGATCGAACCCGTGCGCGATCTTCTTACGCGCCCGCTGCAAGAAGCTTCGCTGGACGCCGTTGACCAGCGGTGGACGCAACAATTGTCGCGGCAGGTACGCAGTGCCGACGTAGAACTCACAGCGGAATTTGCGTCGATCAGCACCACGGTTGGCGAGCTGATGAAGCTCAAGGTCAACGACGTACTACCCATCGACATCCCCAGAACAATCATAGCCAGCGCCGATAACGTACCGGTGCTGGAATGCACTTACGGCACCTTTAATGGCCAGTACGCCCTGAGGGTGCAGAAGGTCCTGTCTCACTCCGAGCCTGATTTCAAGAAACCCACGACATCCCATGACTGATCCCAAGAAAGATTCCGATATCGAAAACGACGTGCCCGAGACGCAGGCGGATGTGGATTGGGCTGAGGCATTCGCCGAACAAACTGCCGGCCATCCCGAAACGCCAACCCAGGCCGAAGGCCTGCAAAGCGACGACTGGGCCGCCGCACTGTCCGAACAAACCGCAGCCGAAAATGCAGCCAAGGCCCAGCCAGCCGCCTCTACCGTGGCCGATCTTTTTCAGCCATTGGCCGGCGTAGCCGCCGAGGGTGAAAGCGACATCGACCTGATCATGGACATTCCGGTCCAGCTGTCGGTCGAACTGGGCCGTACCCGTCTGACCATCAAGAACATTCTTCAATTGGGTCAGGGTTCAGTCGTAGAGCTTGACGGCCTGGCCGGCGAACCCATGGACATCTTCGTCAACGGTTACCTCATCGCCCAAGGCGAAGTCGTTGTCGTCGACGACAAGTACGGAATTCGTCTGACCGACATCATCACTCCCTCGGACCGGCTAAGCCGGTTGAACGGCAGGCGGTAAACCATGGCTGAAGCAGACGCGCTGCGCATGGTGGCCAGTCTCGCGTTCATTGTTTTCATCATTCTGGCCGGTGCGTGGCTGTTGCGCCGGACGGGATTGCTGCGCGCAGGCGGTGGGCAGGCGGTCAAGATTGTCGGTGCTCAAAGTCTGGGCGCGCGCTCGAGCATCGTCGTGGTGCAGGTTGAGGACGCCCAACTGGTGGTGGGCGTCACGCCGCAACAAATAACCTTGTTGCATACCATGCCGCCGGGACAGTTGACCACCGGGCCGGAATCTGTATCCGACCTGCCTCGGCAGCCCAACTTCTCGCAAGCACTCCGTGCAGCATTGTCGGGACCCCGCAAAAGCCGAACCAGCATGCAGCCATGAGACAGGTATCGGTGCCTTATCGTCCCACTCCGTTCCGCTTGCCCAAGATACTGATCTGGCTTGGGTTAGCCCTGCTGCTTTACCCCGAAAGTGGTGTTACTCAGGCACTACCCGCCTTCACCGCCACGACTGACGCCAGCGGCGCGCAAACCTACACACTCAGCATCCAGACACTGCTGCTGCTGACAATGCTGTCGTTTTTGCCGGCCATGCTTTTGCTGATGACCGGTTTTACACGCATCATCATTGTTTTGGGTTTGTTGCGCAACGCAATGGGGACAGGCGCTTCGCCGCCCAACACGGTTCTCATCGGCATCGCCCTGTTCCTGACCTTTTTTGCCATGTCTCCGGTTTTTGATGACGTATATTCGCAGGCATATCAACCGCTGAGCGAAGGCACCATCGGTTTCGAGACCGCCCTTGAACGGGCGGCTGCGCCGATGCGCACGTTCATGCTTAACCAGACACGTGAAGCAGACCTGGCCTTGTTTGCAAACATGGCACAAGCCCCGGAATTCGAGTCGGCGGCAGATGTACCGCTCAGAGTTCTGGTTCCTGCATTCGTGACAAGCGAGCTCAAGACGGCATTCCAGATAGGGTTTACTGTTTTTATTCCCTTTCTGATCATCGATCTGGTGGTGGCCAGCGTCCTGATGGCCCTGGGCATGATGATGGTGCCGCCCGTCACCATATCCCTGCCCTTCAAGCTGATGCTGTTCGTCCTGGCAGACGGCTGGCATCTTTTGCTGGGTTCGCTCGCCCGCAGTTTCTATCAGTAGATACAGAGGAAGCGCATGACCTCCGATACCGTAATGTCCATGACCTATATGGCAATGAAGGTGGCGCTTTCCATGGCAGGCCCGCTGTTGCTTGTGGTCCTTGTCGTGGGCCTTGTAATCAGCATTTTTCAAGCCGCGACCCAAATCAATGAAATGACACTGTCGTTCATTCCCAAGCTCTTGGCGGCGGGCATTGCCCTTGTGCTTCTTGGACCATGGCTTATCAGCACTATGGTCGATTACATGAAGATGCTCTTTACCAGCCTCCCCGGTCTGGTATCGTAGCCAGAGCACATCCCGGAATATGGTCTCGTTTGAGTTAGAGCAGCTGTATGGCTGGATCAATGCTTTTCTGTGGCCTTTTCTGCGGATCATGGCACTGGTCGGCACAGCGCCCTTATTCGGCGAGTCATCCATACCAGCCCGCGTAAAAGTAGGCCTCTCGGCTCTTACGGCGCTTGCCGTGGCTCCGGCGCTGCCCCCTGCACCCGATATTTCTCCTGCCTCGTATCAGGGCTTATGGATCGCCGCACAACAGGTTTTCATAGGCATCGCCCTGGGTCTTACCATGCGCGTTGCCTTTGCAGCTGTACAGACAGCCGGTGAATTCATCGGCCTGCAGATGGGCTTGTCGTTTGCCTCTTTCTTCGACCCGGCCACGGGTGCCAATACTGCCGTGCTGGCCCGCCTCATGAACGTTATCGCCATGCTTCTGTTTCTGGCGGTGAATGGGCATCTGCTCATGCTGGGGGGCTTGATCCGTACCTTCGAGATATTGCCTGCCGTGGCAGGCTTCAATGTGGACGGCTTGGGCGTGCTTTTCGAGTGGAGCGCACAGGTGATGGTTTCGGGCATGCTTCTGGCCCTGCCGTTGATCATTGTGCTTCTGACGATCAGCCTTGCCCTGGGTATTCTTAACAGAACCGCGCAGCAACTGTCTGTATTCGCCGTGGGCTTCCCGATAAGCTTGATGGTAGGCCTGATACTGCTGATGATTGTTCTGCCACAGACAGCGCCCTTCATGACACGCCTGTTCGAAGAAGGCCATCAGGCCATGGCCCGGCTCATTCACGCTCTTGCCTGGTGACAAGGCGGGGGACAGCGGGCATGTTCAAATAGCTGAAGCGACGAAAACTTTAGCGTACCGGCAAGACAACTACCGGTGAATCGTCGGCATACTGCGCAGGACCATAGGGAAAGCCGCGGTGAACAGCTTGGGGCATGGCCTGGTCGACTGCATCTGTCCTGGGGATTACCGGAGGAGGCACAGTACCGGTGTCGCCTATCACATTGATGCGATCGACGATACGCTCGTAGCGACCCTCGGTATCGAATCGTAGCGACAGTTCACGACGAAAATACATGGCGTCGGTAAGCAGGGTGTTCTTGCTGGACCACCTCGCTGTAGCTGATCCGTCCAGCTGCCGGTAAACAATTTCGGGGTCCGCTTTCAGTATGGCCGATGCCTGTTCGAGTGTGGTCTCGCCGGGAATGATCCGATGCATTTCCGATGTATCAAATGGGCGTCCGGTAGTGGAACATGCCGCCACACCAGCCAGCAGACCGGCCAGCATCATCGTGCGCGCAACACGCACGATGATGCTGCGCCGGATATCAGGCCTTGGGCAGGAACTCATCAAAACTCTTCCCAGTCATCGTCCACTGATTTTGTGTTCGTGGCGACGGGGGCTGGGGCAAGCGCTGGAGCCGGCTTAGCAGGGGTACCTGCTGACGCAGCTACCGGACGAATGGCGGGCTTGCTTCCAGAGTCTTCGGAACTTGGAGAGGCAAGTGGCGGGCGAGCAGGAGCTGCCACTTTCGCAGGCTTTGCGGTGCGGCGGTCATCAGCCTTTGGAGAAACATCGATAACACGGTGGCCGGATGCCAGGCGGAACGTGGAGACTGCCTGACCTACTTGGCCAATATGGCGACGGAGCTCTTCTGCCGCACGGGCAGCCTCTTCGACCAGCACCGCGTTTTGCTGAGTGACACCGTCCATCTGGTTGATGGCGCGGTTGATCTGCTCGATACCACTGGACTGTTCGACCGTGGCGGCAGAAATTTCACCCATGATGTCGGTTACTCGCGCAACGGAAGTAACAATCTCTTCCATGGTGGAACCGGCACGCTCGACCTGCTCGGATCCTTCGGCCACCTTCTTGACGGAATCCTCGATAAGGTCCTTGATCTCTTTGGCCGCATGTGCGCTGCGCTGGGCCAGTGCACGCACTTCGGAAGCCACCACCGCGAAGCCCTTGCCCTGCTCACCGGCACGTGCGGCCTCGAC
>NZ_JAJUFE010000035.1 GCF_029263785.1 Pusillimonas sp.
CATCGGCTCGCAGCTTACGTTCCACGCTTCCTTCCCACACTCGGTCGCCCTTGTGCAGTTGCGCTTCACTTCATTCGCTGTGATCAACTTATGGCGGGACTTGCACCCGCAGGAGTGCGCCCATGCTGGGCGCACAAAAAAAAAGCCCGAGATCGTAAGATCTCGGGCTAAATCCACCAAAGGAGGAGGGTGGAGGAGACAACCTTGGCATGTCGGGCTGCTAAGCCATTACTGACTGAGCCTACGCGATTGGAGCTTTTGTTAAGGGTTTACCTCTACAATCGCGTTTCAACATCCGATAACTAAATTGTATTCAATAAATTTGTGCAATGCAAGAAATTTTTGGAACCTGTTGTATTTAAAGCAGTTGGCTGAATTTTCTGACTCCTGCCATGCTTTAATTCCAACCTTTTGGCCGATCTCTTGCCGACACAACTGCAGTATACCTAGGGGAAACCCGAATAGCAAGTGCAAACGAATCAGTGTGGCAAATTCCTTACAAATAAACCACACCGCATGCCCCGGGAAGCTTCCTGTCAACCCGGGTGCCCTCTGTACAACACTGTTCGCGTCGCGCGAACCGAACTCAAGAACGCAGATCCGGACTAACCGGCACAGGGCGCCAGGACGGCTAAATGCGATAAGCCGTGGTCGTCATGACTTTCGACATCACGCGCATGCCAAGCCGGATCGGCAGCGGCAGGCGCTGGGCGCCCTCGCGCTGGGCTGTGGTGCGATGTCCGATCTCATCGGTTCGCATTTGCTCCACGATGCGCCGTGATCTTTCATCGCCGGCCGGAAGTTGAGTCAAGTGTCCGTCCAGGTGCTGTTCGACCTGGGCTTCGGTCTCGGCCATGAAGCCGAGGTTCCGCGCCGTGCCTGCCCGGCCGGCGGCCAGCCCCAGGGCAAACGAGCCGGCATACCAGAACGGGTTCAGATAACTGGGGCGACTCTGCAGCTCGTCGAGTCGCTCGCGACACCATGCAAGATGATCGACTTCTTCAGAAGCTGCATCCAGCAACAATTTGCGTGTAGCGGGATCGTCACACATCATGGCCTGACCGCGGTACAGCGCCTGCGCACAAACTTCGCCCACATGATTGACACGCATGAGACCCGCAGCGTGGCGTCGCTCGGCATCTGATAAAGACGACTCGCCGCGTAAACTACCGGCGGGATTGGGCCGACCAGCCTGCGCCGCTCCGGCCAGCACCTGCAGGGCGCGGCCTGCCTCGGCCAATACTGCATCAAGCCCTCGCATTTTCCTTGGCAACGGGGCCGCTGCGTCAGGTCCGGTCTCGATTGCGCGCGAATTCGCCATGTCATTCTCCTTGTTTCCTGAAAGCCGATTCGAGGCATGCGTGGCACGAAACAGCCAAGTATTGGGTCATGATATAAAAATTCCTGAACAGCCGCACAACACGGCGCACAACCTTGCCTGTTGAAAAGACTCACGCCCTGCCTTACGTCGCCCGGCTCGTATGTGGCTTGCGCTATCATTGATGCCGTGGGAACAGGTGATTTTGCCGGTTCTCGTTCGACCACACACGACAGACACACGAATATGGAATGCACTATCGATTGGGGCGGCCCGGAGGGCATGCTCTTTATTGCGCGCACGGGCAGCGGACACGTAACCACCATGGATGGCGCCCCCGAGGGCGGCGGCCATAACCTGGCACCACGCCCGATGGAGCTCATGCTGTCAGGTGCCGGCGGCTGTGCAGCATATGATGTCGTGCTGATACTCAAGCGCGGACGCCACAAAGTCACCAACTGTCAGGTCAAGCTGCAGGCAGAGCGGGCCGAAACCGACCCCAAGGTGTTTACCAAAATACACTTTGCCTTCACGGTGACAGGCTCCGGCTTGCCGGAGACCGCCGTCGAGCGGGCGGTCAAGCTCTCGCACGAAAAATATTGCTCGGCCACCGCCATGCTGGCCAAAACCGCCGACATCACGCATTCGGTAACCATCCAGGAAGCCTGACTGCAACCACAACAACAGTCGGGTGTCGTACCTACAACCGTTTCCCAGCGAGCACCATGCAACAGTACGAAGATCTAATGCGCCACGTGTACGAACACGGAGTCACCAAGACCGACCGCACCGGAACCGGGACTCGGTCAGTGTTCGGGCACCAGATGCGTTTCGATCTGAGCGAAGGCTTCCCCCTGGTCACCACCAAAAAACTGCACACCAAAAGCATCTTCATCGAGCTGCTCTGGTTCTTGCGTGGTGACTCCAATGTCCGCTGGCTACAAGAGCGCGGCGTCAGCATCTGGGACGAGTGGGCTGACGCAAACGGCGATCTGGGACCGGTTTACGGAGTGCAGTGGCGCTCGTGGCCTGCTCCCAACGGGCAACATATCGATCAGATCTCGCAAGTGCTGCAGCAGATTCGCCAAAACCCTGACTCTCGCCGCCTGATTGTATCGGCCTGGAACGTGGCGGACATCCCCAATATGGCGCTGCCGCCGTGCCACGCATTCTTTCAGTTTTATGTGGCTGAAGGAAAGCTCTCGTGTCAGCTGTACCAGCGCAGCGCGGATATATTTTTGGGTGTGCCCTTTAATATCGCCAGTTATGCGCTGCTTACTCATCTCGTTGCACACCAATGCGATCTCGACGTAGGCGACTTCATCTGGACCGGCGGTGACTGCCATCTGTACAGCAACCATTTCGAACAGGTCGAATTGCAACTGTCACGCAAGCCCTATCCGTATCCGCGTCTCAACATCAAGCGCAAGCCGGCCAGCCTGTTCGAGTACGAGTACGAAGATTTCGAAATTCTCGACTATCAGTTCCACCCGCACATCAAGGCACCTGTCGCCGTTTGAGGCGCACATTCACTATGGCACAGCCCCACATAAAGCTGGTCGTCGCCTACTCCAGCAACCGCGTGATTGGCCGCGACAATGATCTTCCCTGGCGCCTTCCCAAAGATCTGGCGCATTTCAAGCGCTCTACCATGGGCCAGCCCATCATCATGGGTCGCAAGACCTGGGAATCGTTGGGGCGGCCTTTGCCCGGGCGACCCAACCTGGTAATCAGTCGCGACACCAACTACACGGCGCAAGGCGCACAGGTCTTTACGTCGTTGGCTGACGCCCTGGCCGCCTGCAGCGATTCCGAATCGGTGTGCGTAATAGGCGGAGCCCAGATCTTTGCCGAAGCGCTTCCAATAGCACATGAAATCATCGCCACCGAAATACACGCCGAAGTAGACGGCGACGTGCACGTCCCACCCCTGCCTTCCGGTGTCTGGCAGGAACACGAACGCCTGCCCCAGCCCGAGGAAAACGGCTATCGTTACGACTTTGTCTCGTACCGTCGCCTGCCTGTCGCCCAGCCCGACCTTTCCCACTTGTGGATGCCATTCACTGCCAACAGACAGTTCAAGCAAAATCCCCGCTTGCTGGCTTGCGCCGAAGGCATGTTTTACACGGATGTACACGGCAGAAAGATTCTTGATGGCATGGCCGGGCTGTGGTGTGTAAACGCGGGCCATGGGCGAAAGGAAATCATCGAGGCCATTACACGGCAGGCCACGCAACTCGATTATGCGCCTGGCTTCCAGATGGGCCATCCCGAGGCTTTTGAAGCGGCCACCGCTCTGTCACGCATCATGCCGGCGCAAATGGATCGGATCTTCTTTACGAACTCCGGCTCCGAGTCAGTCGATACCGCCCTGAAGATCGCCCTGGCCTACCATCGCAGTCGGGGCGAAGGCCAGCGCACACGGTTTATTGGCCGCGAGCGCGGCTACCACGGTGTAGGCTTTGGCGGCATCTCGGTCGGGGGCATCACTGCAAATCGAAAGGTGTACTCGGGCGCACTGCTTCCCTCGGTAGATCATTTGCCCCATACACATAACCTCGAGCACAACGCATATTCGCGTGGACAGCCCCAATGGGGCTCCCACCTTGCCGACGAGCTGGAACGGCTTGTCGTCCTGCACGACCCTTCGACAATAGCTGCGGTCATTGTTGAACCAATGGCTGGTTCGGCGGGCGTCCTGATTCCGCCCCTGGGTTATCTTGAGAAGCTGCGGGCCATCACGCAAAAGCACGGCATTTTGCTGATATTCGATGAAGTCATTACCGCCTTCGGTCGCCTGAGCGCGGCAACCGCGAGCCAACGATTCGGAGTCACTCCCGATCTTTTGACTCTTGCCAAGGGCATCAGCAATGCGGCCGTACCGTGTGGTGCAGTGGCGGTACAGCGTCAGGTCTACGACTCTATCGTGGAACACTCGGCTGACAGCATCGAGCTTTTCCACGGTTACACCTACTCCGGCCATCCGCTGGCCGCGGCCGCGATCCAGGCAACGCTCGACATTTACGAGCGTGAGCAGTTATTCGAACGAGCGGCTCGGCTAGAGCCCTACTTTGAGCAAGCGGCGCATTCATTAAGGGGCGTGCCCCATGTCATCGACATCCGAAACATCGGACTCGTTGCCGGCATCGAGCTACAGGCACGAGAAGGGGCAGCAGGTGCCAGGGCGGCAGAAGTATTTCAAGCCTGCTACGAGCGAGGCGTGCTATTGCGCTATACCGGCGATACGCTGGCAGTGTCTCCGTCACTGATAATCAGCGAAAGCCAGATCGACCAGATTTTCGACACCCTTAGCGATGCATTGAAGGCAGTAGCCTGACGGCTGTTGCTGTGCCCACATTTACGAGGGGCATAAATGGATCAAAAGGTATAGGTCACCAGCAGCATCCCCCACAAATTGCCTTTTGTGGTGCCGATCTGCGATCCGCCGTTGGCCGAATCATATCTTGGCTTGTACCAGCCGATAGCCGGCATCACATAGAAGCGGTCAACGATCCATTCCGCGTATAAATCAATTTCGTAGCCGTCCAGCCGACCGATGGATTTGTTCAATGAGCTGAAGCGATAGGCGAGCAGGCCGACGCTGAAATTTTCAGCGGGTGTGGCCTTGAAATTGATATGGTGAACCTTTGTATTGCTGTTGAACGGCCCGGCGTAGTTGCCCGCCAGTTCACCCTGCACCCAAGTCCCCAAGCCACGCACATTTCCATATAGCAAAGGGTCGAAACGGTCTGAGAAATAGCTGTAGCGATAGTTGACGCTCGGCTTGCCCGGAAGATCATCGAAGGTCCAGCCCACTTCGCCATACCAGGCGCGCTCATTACCCGAGTGCCTTCGTTGATGGGCAAATTCGGCTGAGACAAACAGGTTCTTGACCCCCATGTCACCTTGGGTGCGAACGCTATAAGTCCTGACTCCTTTTCGTTGCTTCGCGTCCAGTGCCTTGTCGGTGTCCAGCACTTCGATGTAGCTGATACCTATCAGGTTGCGCAACGACTTTCCCATCAGGCTGACTACCGCGAACTCCGGGCGCGCCTGGCCAGGGTTATGTGATTTGAGCCACATGAATTCGCTGACCAGCCCCTGCTCGCCACCCAGTCGCAAGGCGGCAGTCTGGGCAAAGGAGTTCTCGGGAGCCAGATAGTAGACGCCACCGCGATCATAGGCCCCGCCGGCATAATCCCGGCCCAGGCTCAGCCCGTCCTTGGCTATAAGAAAGCCGTCGCCCACGAACAGGCGCCGTCGTCCGGCCGTGAAGTGAACACCGTCTTTCCCCAGCGCTGGAAACATATCGCCCGATCGCCAGCCTACATAGGCTTCCGATAAGGCCGCGCCGTGGTCCTGCCGGGTTGTCCAGCCGGCCGGATCGCCGTCTCCGAAGGTACGCTTGCTTAGCGCCGAGACCGTCGCATAAAACTCGCTGCCCGCAGCCAGTTTGCGTTTCCCGCTCAATCCGAGCTTCACATAACCTTCTTGCCAGCTTGAAGTCCCTTCTGTCTGGGTAGCCGACTGCTGGTAGTTGCGCTGGCTGTAATAGGCTCCTGCGCCGACCTGGAAGTCCAGATGCAGCTGTCCGGAGTCGGTGTCTTCCAATGGCTCAGCGCTTGCCACAGCGGGGACTAGCCCATATGTCAGGGCCGCGATCACAAGGAGAACTGCGTGGGGCGCAAGCCCACGTACAAAGCGGAAGGTAGTGCGTCGGCTCATGGCTCAACGCAGGCGCTTGGCCAGGACCCTTAGTCGGAATCGACCACGCTTTGGTATCCGTTGGCGTCCAGGAGTGCGTCGACATCCGTGGGGTTGGTGGGTCGGATTTTGAAGATCCAGGTTTGGAACGGCGCCTGATTGATAAGTTCGGGCTCATTCTCGAGTGCATCGTTGAACTCTGTAATCTCGCCCGCTACCGGAGCATAAATGTCTGACGCAGCCTTGACGGACTCGACCACACCGGCAGTTTCGCCCGCCTTCAGCTGGGCCCCGACCTTGAAATCGCCCACAAAAACGAGGTCGCCGAGCTGATCTTGCGCGTTGTCGGTGATACCGACCATAAAGACTTCGCCATCGGCCTTAACCCATTCATGCGAAGGCGTGTATTTGCGATCATCCGGCTGACTCATAGGGAACCTCTTTGTTTCGTGTGGGTGATTTTCAGGAGCATAACTTGAATCGTCCGTGCAATCCAGAAAGCATTGGCAGCCAACCTTGCCTGGATGGTGAAACGGAGATTCCCTGGCAGCACTGGTCCCAGATCTGTGGCGTGCAACACCACTTGCCTCAGCAGGCGCTTAACGCGCGACCACAGGCAACTCCCGATGCCCAGGCCCACTGAAAGTTATATCCGCCCAGCCAGCCTGTCACGTCCACTGCCTCGCCGATAAAATATAGCCCTGGCACATTCTTGGCTTGCATGGTCTTTTGATCCAGATCGCGCGTATTGACGCCGCCACGCATCACCTCGGCCTTGCGATACCCGGCCGTGCCGGTAGGGGTCAGACGCCAATCATGGATGCTTGCTGCGAGCTGACGCAATATGCGGTCGGGGATGTCGGCCATTCGCATCGAACCGGGCTGACCGCTCGCCGTGGCAAGCCATTGCTCTGCCAACCTCTTGGGCCAGATCGTCGCCAAAGCGGTTTCAAGCTTCTGCCGATTGCCTGGCTTGGCCTGCAGCAAAGCATTCTCCAGGTCCTGGTCGGGCGCCAGGTCGATTTGAATGGGTTCCCCCGGGTTCCAGTAACTGGAGATCTGAAGAATGGCCGGTCCTGACAGGCCTCGATGAGTAAAGAGCAGGTCTTCAAGAAATGCGGCTTTCGTCTTGCCTGTGCCACAACGCACCATCACTTCCAGCGATACCCCGCTCAAGGCCGCAAATGGCTTCCACTGCCCGGCATCGAAAGTAAGCGGCACAAGCGCGGGTCTGGGCTCTACCACTTTAAGGCCAAATTGGCGAGCTACTTTCAAGGCAAAGTCGGTGGCGCCCAACTGCGGTATTGCCATGCCTCCCGTCGCCAGCACCAGTTGCCGGGTCTTGATGGGCCCTTCCGGCCCCGTCAAGAAGAAGACCTCGGCATCGCGACGAATTTCGTCTACCCGGCAAGGCATGCGCCAGCTGACACGCCCTGCCTTACACTCCTGGCGCAACATCTCGATGATTTCTTCACTGGAGCCATCGCAGAACAATTGGCCACGATGCTTCTCGTGCCAGCCAATACCATGACGCTCGACCAAATCGATGAAGTCACGCGGCGTATAGCCTGCCAGCGCCGAACGACAGAAATTGGGGTTCTGCGAAATGAACTGTGCAGGCGTCGTACCTATATTGGTAAAGTTGCAGCGCCCGCCTCCCGAGATACGGATTTTTTCGGCGAGCCGCTCGGCATGATCGACCAGCACGACGCGAAGGCCTCGCTGGCCCGCGACTGAAGCCGCCATCATGCCGGCGGCGCCGGCACCGATAATGGCGACATCGAAAACCTTGCCGGCCGTCACGCCTTGTCGTCTTCCTTGATGCAGTCCACGTAGTAACGCGGCTGCGAATCGGGTCCGATATCTTCGGCAAGACCGTGAACGTAAGTCTCAAAGCCCGGGAACCGGGAGTTGAACTCACGGACAAACTGCAGGTAATGCACAATGCGGTCATTGAAGCGCTCGCCCGGAATCAGCAAAGGGATCCCCGGGGGATAAGGCGTAAGCAATACGCCCGTGACACGACCTTCGAGTTCGTCGATGGTGACGCGTTCGACTTCGCGATGCGCCATCTTTGCGTACGCATCTGACGGTTTGAGCGCAGGGATCATGTCCGACAAATACATCTCGGTAGTGAGTCTGGCTACATCGTGAGCGCGGTATGCTTCGTGAATCTGCTGGCAGAGATCTCGCAGACCCATACGCTCGTAACGCGGATGCTCCTTGCAAAAGTCCGGCAGAATCCGCCACATCGGATGATTGCGATCGTAGTCGTCCTTGAATTGCTGCAATGCTGTCAGCAAGGTGTTCCAGCGGCCTTTGGTAATGCCGATGGTGAACATGATAAAGAACGAGTACAAGCCGGTCTTTTCGATGACGACCCCGTGCTCGGCCAGGTATTTGGACACCAATGCCGCTGGTATGCCCGTGTCTGCGAATGTCCCCGAAATATCAAGGCCCGGGGTGATGACAGTCGCCTTGATGGGGTCGAGCATATTGAAGCCCGGCGCCAATGGACCAAAGCCATGCCATTCTCCGTTGGGCTCGAGCATCCAGTCGTCACGGTGTCCGATGCCTTCAGGTGCCAGACGCTTCGGTCCCCACACCTTGAACCACCAATCGTTCTTGCCGAACTCGGACTCAACCTTGCGCATGGCGCGTCGAAAGTCCATGGCTTCGCTGATGCTTTCTTCGACCAGTGCCGTACCGCCCGGGGGCTCCATCATGGCCGCCGCCACGTCGCACGAGGCGATGATGGCGTACTGCGGCGACGTGGACGTGTGCATGAGGAATGCTTCGTTGAACACGTTGCGGTCCAGCTTGCGGGTCTCGGAATCTTGCACCGTGATCTGCGAAGCCTGCGACAGGCCTGCCAGCAGCTTGTGCGTCGAATGGGTTGCGAACACCATCGCGTCCTTGCTGCGCGGACGGTTCTTGCCAATGGCGTGCATGTCCTTGTAGTACTCGTGGAACGCCGCATGTGGAATCCACGCTTCGTCAAAATGCAGGGTGTCGATCTCGGAACCCAGCTTTTCCTTGATCATTTCGACGTTGTAGCTGACGCCGTCGTAAGTACTTTGCGTGATGGTAAGAATGCGGGGCTTCTTGTTCTTGATGCGGTCCTTGAAGGGATGAGCCTCGATTTTGGCACGTATGCTTTCGGGCTCGAACTCCTCAAGAGGTATGGGGCCGATGATGCCAAGGTGGTTTCGTGTAGGCCGCAGGAAGACGGGGATGGCGCCTGTCATGGTAATGGCGTGCAATATCGACTTGTGACAGTTTCGGTCAACCACCACCACGTCATCTGCCGCCACGTTCGCATGCCACACAATCTTGTTCGAGGTGGACGTGCCGTTGGTCACGAAGAAACAGTGATCTGCGTTGAAGATACGCGCGGCGTTGAGTTCAGACTCGGCCACCGGGCCGGTGTGATCAAGCAGTTGGCCCAGCTCGTCTACGGCGTTGCACACGTCGGCCCGCAACATGTTCTCACCGAAGAACTGGTGAAACATCTGCCCGACCGGGCTCTTCAGGAAAGCCACCCCGCCCGAGTGCCCCGGACAGTGCCACGAATACGAGCCGTCCGAAGCGTACTTCACGAGCTCACGGAAAAACGGAGGCGCGAGGCCGTCGAGATATGCCCGGGCTTCGCGAATGATGTGTCGCGCCACAAATTCGGGGGTGTCCTCGAACATGTGAATGAAGCCGTGCAGCTCGCGCAGTATGTCGTTGGGGATATGTTGAGACGTTCGCGTCTCGCCATACAGATAGATGGGAATGTCTTCGTTACGAAAACGCAGCTCGCCAATGAAGGAACGCAGATTCTTGATGGCGTTGGCGACGTCCTCGGGAGAATCGACGTCGAATTCCTCATCGTCAATCGACAAAATGAACGCACTCGCGCGGCTTTGCTGCTGGGCGAAAGAGCTGAGATCACCATAGCTGGTGACACCCAGCACCTCAACGCCTTCGGCCTCGATGGCCGCCGCCAGGGCGCGTATGCCAAGCCCCGACGTGTTCTCGGCGCGATAGTCTTCATCAATGATGACGATGGGGAAACGGAATTTCATGCTGTGACTCCCTGGAGCCTGTTGAAACGAACCACACGGGCTGGACACTGCAGAGGCAGCAGCATCGCCTTTGGCGCTAGGTGCGCGGCAAGGTGACTCCTTGCTGCCCCTGATACTTGCCCCCTCGATCACGATACGAGGTTTCGCAAACCTCGTCGCCATCAAAGAACAGCATTTGCGCGCAACCTTCTCCCGCATAAATTTTTGCGGGTAAAGGTGTGGTATTGGAAAACTCGAGCGTGACGTGGCCTTCCCATTCGGGTTCCAGTGGCGTGACGTTCACAATGATGCCGCAACGGGCATACGTGCTTTTACCCAGGCAGATGGTAAGGACGCTGCGAGGGATGCGGAAATACTCGACCGTACGTGCCAGCGCGAACGAGTTCGGCGGGATGATGCAGACATCACCCTGAAAATCAACGAAGGATTTTTCGTCGAACGCCTTGGGATCGACGATAGTGGAATTGATATTCGTGAAGATCTTGAATTCGTCTGCGCAACGCACGTCATAACCATAACTGCTGGTGCCATAGCTGACAATGCGCGAACCATCGGAGGCCTGCCGCACCTGACCCGGCTCAAATGGCTCGATCATGCCGTGCTTTGCGGCCGTTTCCCGTATCCAACGATCACTTTTTATACCCATTGCCCAATCCCTTATAACGAGGGCGCCTATTTTATCCCGTCGCCGGGGCCCGCGGGCGCACGCCGGCCGCAAAAGGTTCAATCCATGAAAAATGTGCGATAGATCAGGGCTAAACCATTGACCGTGCCCACACTCAGCTGCGCCGAGAGCCCACGCGCCAGCCGATAGCTGAGTCGACCTACTGTACCCGTATCGGACAAGGCCTGCTCGATACTGGCCGTGATCCCTTCAGTCAGGCGCCGGCTTGCCACGATGAACTGGTTTTCTATATTGCTTGTGCCGCTGTCGAGCCCGCGCACCACGCTTTCAACGGGAAGGATGCTGCCAGTGCTGCCCAGTTCGCCGGACCGCATCGTCAGCTCGTCGATGCCAAACTTGCGATAAAAGGGTTCGCCGTCTCCCAAGAACGACGTGCCCACCGAGAACAGCAAGGCTGCGTCACCACCGGAGTCATCTGGCCCGCGCCCGAGCAACAGCCAGGACAGTTTCTGCACGTCGCTGACTTCCGGATAGGAGACCAGGTCGATACGCGGCCGTTTTGCCGTACCGGCAACGCGCACTCCGGCTTCGACGGCGCCACCAGTGCGCAGCGCCTCGATATTGAGCACCGGATTGGTGACATCGCCCTGGAAAGTAATCGTGCCTCGCCTCAACTGCACACGCTGGCCATAAATTTCAATCGCGCCCCCTCGGGTACGCAATGCGCCTTCGGCAGTGAGCCGCCCTTCGTGCATCAGCAGGCGCATCTTGCCCACCAGCCCCGAGTTCACACCATAGCCCGTGATATAGAAACGCGGGCCAAGATCAATGGAAAGGTCCAGATTCACGTCCATGGGGGCGCTTTGTTTGGGCGCACGCCCCCCTGACCGGATCACGACTACGTCGCTGTCAAGAGTTGGAACACTGCTTAGCATGTCCAGGTCAATCCATCCCGCGTCCGCAACCAGCTCTCCCGAAAGTGAAAACACCGGCAACGGTGCGTCGACGGTCAACTTGCCGGTAACCATCGCGTAACGATCAGAGCGTTGCACAATGGGGTAGCGATACAGGTCGATATCGACGGCCCCAATCGATTCGCTCAGCAGCCAGCTTCCGCTGATGGTCAGATGGCCGTCCTTGGCGTCAGGGTTGGTCGAGACCCATTCGGCGGTTCGCCATTCGTCCGGCGTGACACGAAGTCGCGCAGGAAATCTCAGCTTCTCGAGTATGAAGCGATCGCCTTCAAGCCGGGCTGCCAGTTCGCCATCGAGCAGGCGCACGCCATCATCAATTCTCACGACGCGTATTTCGCGCCCCGTCACCGTGCCCTGGGCTTGCCAGGTGCCGTCGGCACGTGCGTTGCCCTGAACATCGGCTTGCAAGACGCCGCCGATATCCATCAGATCGCCGGTGAACAGGCTGACCCAGCTCATATCATTGATATCGGCGAGCAAATTGAAGCTTCGGGGCGTTGCGTCCACTACCCACCCGCCTTGCGGGGACGTTCGCAAAATGGCCGTGCCCGACCCTTTGACCCCGCCCATTTTCTCGGTAGTGATATCAATACTGGCATTGATACGGCTTGCGGCTGGACCTGCCGGTGTGGCGGTTACGACCAGATCCATTTGCTGAAGGCCCAAGGGAAATTCGGGCTCGGCCGGAACGATGAAATCGCCCGACATGCGACGCAATTCGACGGTGCCCGCAAGAGCACCTGTAAAGCGCAGATCCCAGTCAGCGTCGAACACGATCTCGACCGTGGAGTAACCATCGTCGCCGGCGACGATCACACGACCACGAGAATCATCAGGGCCGGTCAGAACCAGAGCCTGCAGCTCCTTGACGATGGGTCGGGAAACCACCAACCTGTCCACACCTCCGCGAGTCTCCCATCGCCCCGGTCCCACACTGCTGCGCTCATGAGTCACTTCGGCTTCGCTGCCGGAAGGCAAGCGAAGGGTTACTGAAGTGGGCCCAAAGCGCATGAACCAGTCTTGCGCAAATCGATCTGTTGATACATCGCTGGGCTGCACTTCTGATACATCGCTGTGCTGTACCTCTGATGCGTCAGTGGGCTGTGTCTTTACCCCGACGTTTGTCTCGTCGCCGGAGACGACAGCCGGCTCGATAGCCGCGACAGTGCCAGCCACCCCGGGCGCAAAGGACAACTCCATGGGCGCCCCCAGATCCAGACCAAGACCCGCGTGAGTGACCTCGAGTTCCACCAGCCTGCCGCGCCAGCCTTCTCGCCCGGCAACGGACTCCAATTGTCCCCAGCCGCCGTGCAAGGCCAGATGCGCGTCTATAGGAGCACTACCCGGCCTGTTCTCAATGGTTTCGTCCGGGCGGTAATTGGCGCGAAGGTCCAGCTCGTGTTCAGGCAGCGTGCCCCCCAGCCATCCGTTCGCCACTACACCGCCCGGAAGCCCCGGCCAGAGCTGAGCCAGTTGCGCCACGTTGGCGTCAATATCTATCCGGCTTCCTGGATCCCCCAAGGAACCTTCAGCCTTGACGGAGTGCTGCCCGACCCTGAGGTCGAGCTTGAGCTCGGGCAGCCGCAAACTCTGCCAGAGAGTACCAGCCGCCAGTTCATCAGGCCGCTTCCCCTGAGGAGCGTCGTTTACGAGGGTGCCATGCACCGTACCGGACAAGGTCTGCTCATTCCAGCGTGACTCGGGCTGGATATCCAGATGAACTGTCGCCGACAATGGCTCCCGATGATCCAGCAGATGCGCATCGAAATCGAGTTTGGCCGACAACATCCCCGGCGGTACAGCTTGGCCGGCCAGCAGTTGAAAGTTCAGCCTGTTGGCATTCACCCAACCTGTCACGTGGTCTTGGGCAAGCCCCTCACGCTCCACCATATCCCAGGCGACATCCGCCTGAAGTGTCGACCCATCCGCCAGCGCCAGATCCAGCTGGCCCTGCTTGAGAGGAAAACCCGCCCGCGGCGCCAACTGGGCCTTGAGATCAAGATTCAGGTCTTGCCCCTCGCCTATCAGGTGAACAGCCAGGTCATCCAGGCTCCCCGTGGCATTGATGGTCAGATCCAGGGCGCAGGCCGAACTGAGGCCGGCGACGTCCGTGACGGGATGCGTAGCGCCCTGAGACTTGGGCAGTTCCGGCATAAAGTGTCGCAAGCACAATGGAGAATCCGGCTCTTCGGTGTGAGCACGTGTCTGGATATGCAGGGCCAGAGGCCATGGATCGGCAAGTTCGAGCAAACGGAATTCGCCTTCGATATCCGCCAATATCCCATCGCGTCCCAGATTCAAATTCTGGAAGACCAGTTGGCCTTCGCGTTCGGTCAGGGAAAGCGCCGCCTGCAGGTCACGCACGTCGAGCAACAAGGGCTCGCCGTCCAGCTTGAGGTCAAGCGCGCCTAAATAAACGCGGTCAAGGGCAATGCGAAAAGGTATGGCCGGCATCGAGAAGGGCTCGCCGCGGGGCTCATCTTCTGCATCCTTCAACACATCGAGGTCAAGCAGACCCACAGAAAGATTTGTCGCGTGCAGGCGACGGTAATCCAGCAAGTCTCGCCACTGGACCTGCAGCTCAAGATCATTGATGCGAATATCTGCTGCCGGAAGATCAATGCTCAGCTCCCCAACCTTGAGGCCGCGCCAGATAGTTCCATCGATCCGCGCGATACGTCCGTCGACCTGAGAAATGGCAGTACGCAAGGCCCAGCGGGTGCCCGGCTCGGACCCGACAACCCAGGCGGCAAAGGCGCAAACCAACACCAGCAGCAGTACTAGCCCCGGAGTCAGCCACAGCAGGCACCAGCGTATAAACCCTCTCAAAATGCGATCCCCAGCGAGAAGTGCAGGCGCAACCGCCGGTCACGCTGCCCGTAGGCCACATCGATACCAAAAGGTCCGGCAGGGGTCCGAACACGTGCACCCAGGCCGTAACCGAATGCCCAATCCATATCCTTGAACGACTCGGCGGCGTCGCCCACGTCGACAAACATGGCCATGCCAATGGTCTCGGTAAAGTAGCGGGTGTACTCGACGCTCAAGACTGCCAGCGCCGGCGCCCCGATAATTGCCTCACCCCGTTGCAGGCCTATGCTTTGAAAGCGGTAGCCCCGGATGGTTCGTGCCCCGCCCGTGCGAAATCCAAAGTCTTCCGGCAAACGGGTGGTATCGGTCCAGACCTTGCCGACCTCTGCCCGAACGGTAAGTTGGTCGCGCTCGCCAACCGGCCACCACTTCTGCCCTCGGATACTCGCCCGATAAAACGGCTCGCCCCTATCAAGGGTTACACCTGCGCCCAAGCCGAAATCAACCAGGTTGCCTTCGCGAGGATCGTACTTGTCATTGACGTCCCGGCGCAGCCACTGCCAGGTGCCCACCAGCGAAGGCACCGTATAGCTCTCAGCTCCCTCAATGCGCGTCCGGTCATGCGCGGCGATCAAGCCCCAGTGCGTTTCAAATTCGACGCGACTGTCGCCCGCGGCCTTACGCTCTTGAGAGCGCTTCCAGCCCAGTCCATACCGGGTGTTGTCCAGGCCCTCGATATCGGAATGGTTGTAGAGCACACCCACGCTGTCGTTATACCCCCGCTCAGTCGGCGCAAAATGCACGTCGTAAAAAGCACGCTGGCGCCGCCGGTCGACGCCGAAACCCGTCTCGATCCAGACAGGCTGGCCAAAGACAACGTTCTGTCGGTACAGGCCTTCTATGCGTACGCCGTTATCACTATCCACCCCCAACGAACCGGAAACACGCCGCGCCGGGGCTTCTGTGACTCGCACGGCCAAGGGCATTTCGACTTCACCGTCAGGGCGGGTTGTCCGGTGCTGGGTATCATCGTCCAGGCGCACAAAGGCGCCTCGAAAGAAGGAGGTCGCATCCAGGGCCTGTTGCCACTCATCAAGCAGATCCTGGTCGTAGGGATCACCTGGTGTGTACTTCACGTAGCGGTCTATCAGCTTTCGTGGCACCCGCCGCAAGCCATATACCTGCAGCTCGCCCATTCGCACGCGAGGGCCGCTGTCTACCGCTACATGCAGATCAGCCTGCGCTTCGTCAGCAACAACCGTGGCTTGCGACGAAGTCACCCGAGCCAGATAGAAATCCTTGCGACTGACGCTGTCGATAAGCCCTGACTTGGCACGGTTCCAGTTTTCATTTACGAAAGGCATGTCCTGGGTCAATGGCCAGGCTTCTCGCAAGGCGTTTACCCTTGCTGCAAACTCGGGCGTGGAAATCTGGCCCGAAAAATCCAGATCAACCGAATTTACGCGCGTGCGCGGGCCTGGATCGATGGTGATGTCCCAGGTCTCGCCTACTATGTCCGAACCGACTTCGAGATTGACGACAGCGGAAAAATAGCCCTGCGTTTCAAGAGCTGACAAAGTGGCGTCACGCGCGCGGCGCCGCAATCGCGTGACCTCGCCACCGTCCTGGTCATCGGCCAACCGCGTAATGGCCCCCACCGCCCCCATAATGGACTGCAGTGCTTCCGGTGGTACCCCGCCGGGATCGATCGTGACTTCGGGAGGAGCCGCCAGCGCTTGCTGCATGAGCCCCAGGAACAACACGGTGGACGCGATCGCAAGACGCATTGATGAGCGAAATATCAGTGCCTGGCAACGACGGTGGGCATTTTGGCTGAGAAATCACGCGGAAGCGCTGCAACCTGCAGTGCGACCTTGTGCGCAATATCGTGGTAAATCCGCGCGACGGGACCTTCGGGGTCAGCCACCACGGTGGGATTGCCTGAATCGGTTTGCTGCCGGATATCCATCGCCAGTGGCAAGGCTCCGAGCCAGGGCAAATGGTATTCGGCAGCCATGTCCCGACCCCCATGCTGCCCGAAGATCGGTTCCGCATGACCACAATTCGAACAAATGTGCACTGACATATTTTCGACAATACCCAGCACCGGGACATCGACCTTCTGAAACATGCGCAAGCCCTTGCGAGCATCCGCCAACGCCAGATCTTGCGGGGTAGTCACAATGACCGCGCCAGTAAGCGGTACTTTCTGGGAAAGCGTCAGGGCAATATCGCCGGTACCCGGGGGCATGTCGACGATAAGGTAATCGAGGTCGCGCCAATTGGTCTGGCGCAACAGCTGCTCGAGTGCCTGACTGACCATTGGCCCGCGCCAGATGGCAGGGGCGTCCTGGTCAATTAGAAACCCGATAGAGTTGGCTTGCAGGCCGTGCCCTTCGAGGGGCTCCATCGATTTGTTGTCGAGGCTCTTGGGTTTGCCCGATACTCCCAGCATGATCGGAACGCTGGGACCATAAATATCGGCATCCAGAAGGCCAACGCTGGCGCCTTGCGCACTAAGCGCCAAAGCCAGGTTGACCGACGTAGTACTTTTGCCGACTCCCCCCTTGCCTGAGGCGACGGCAATGATGTTCCGGATATTGGGAAGGGGCTTCAGGCCCGGCTGCACGGCATGAGTCTGTATATGCTTGGTGAACTGGAGGCTGCTGATATTAACGCCTACCGCCTGCATAGCCGTTTCAAGCTGTTTCCGTAATTCGGCCGGGTCGTTGTATAAAGGGTAATCAAGCGCTAAAGTAAGATCTAGTTGACTTCCGTTCAGTTGCACTGTGCTGTTCTTGATGGTCGCCGGCCCCAGCTTTCGTTTGGTCGCGGGATCAATGACGTCGGCCAGTGCCGCGCTGACTCGCTCAGAAGTAGTGCTCATTTTCATGCCCTGTAAAAAATAACTCTCGACGCGAACCTCAAGAATAGCGGATCGGGGAATTATTTTCTGCATCGGCTGTCATACACACCGATATGAATACACTCTCACAAATCCTCCGCGGCATTTTATTTATCATCCTGGCGGTATGCGGGATGGCCATGGCCTTCATCTTCATGGTGTCCACGGCCATCGCAATCGGCGTGCTGTACATTGTCGCCCGTATCAAAGGCCGGCCCTTTGGGGTCCGTGCCTATTGGGACCAGCGTCGCAAGCCCAACAGCCGCACTCCCAGCTTTCGCAAAGAGGACGTCGTCGACGTCAAGATGCGTGAAATTCCATAGGGTCCCGTTCACCTCCCACTAAACGCCCGGCGATTCATTACAATAGAACGGCCCTGGCGCGTGCCTGCGCGCCAGGGCCGTTCTATTGTGCATATCCATGCCTTTCCGGGCCTGGTCCATTACTTTTTCTTACCCATTGTTCATGTCGCGCACGATATTTGTCACTACCGCCCTACCCTACGCCAACGGCTCTTTCCACATCGGTCACATTATGGAATACATCCAGGCCGACATCTGGGTCCGATCCATGCGGATGGCGGGGCACACGGTGCATTTTGTCGGTGCCGACGACGCCCATGGGGCGCCGATCATGCTCAAGGCCGAAGCCGAAGGCATTTCGCCCCAAGAGCTGGTTGCCCGATATGCGGCAGAGCGACCCCGATACCTCGACGGCTTTCAGATCAAGTTTGACCACTGGCATTCCACCGACTCGCCCGAAAACGTCGAGCTGTCTCAAGATATATACAAAAGCCTGAAGGCGGCTGGGTTCATCAGCTCGCGCAACGTCGAGCAGTTCTACGATCCGGTCAAGGGCATGTTCCTGCCCGATCGATACATCAAGGGCGAATGCCCGACCTGCCATGCCAAAGACCAATACGGAGATTCCTGCGAATCCTGCGGAGCGGTGTATGCGCCTACCGACCTGATAGAGCCTTATTCCACACTCACAAAGGCAAAGCCCGTACTCAAGTCTTCCGAGCACTTTTTCTTCAAGCTGTCCGATCCGCGCTGCGTGCAGTTCCTGCAAGAGTGGACCACCGGCACTAACCGTCGTGGCCAGAAACGACTGCAATCCGAGGTGCTGGCCAAGACTCGCGAATGGCTGGGAACGAGCGAAGACGGCGCAGAAGCCAATCTGAACGATTGGGACATCTCGCGCGATGCACCGTACTTCGGAATTGAGATTCCGGATGCTCCCGGCAAATACTTCTATGTATGGCTGGACGCCCCGGTGGGCTATCTGGCGTCGTTCAAGGCGTACTGCAACAAGCAAGGTCTGGATTTCGACGCATTGCTGGACCCCAACGGCGACACTGAACAAGTGCACTTCATCGGTAAGGACATCGTTTATTTCCACGCCCTGTTCTGGCCGGCCATGCTCAAGTTTTCGGGCCGCAAGACGCCGGATGGACTGCACGTACACGGCTTCATCACGGTCAGTGGCGAAAAAATGTCCAAGAGTCGCGGCACGGGCATCTCGCCCATCCGCTACCTGGAAATCGGCATGAACCCCGAATGGTTACGCTATTACATCGCGGCAAAACTGAACTCTCACGTTGAAGACATCGACTTCAATCCTGACGACTTTGTGGCACGTGTAAACAGCGACCTTATCGGCAAATACGTCAATATTGCCAGCCGCGCCGCCAACTTCATCAGCAAGTTCTTTGATGGACAGCTTGGATATGCAGGCGACGTCACCGCCCTTGCCAGCGATATCTCCGCCGCCACCGAACAGGTCCGCGCGGATTTCGAGGCGCGGGAATACGGTCGCGCCATTCGCCGATTGATGGCCTATGCCGACACGGTGAATCAGGCGTTCGATGCGGCACAGCCATGGGTGCTGGCCAAAGGCATTACCCCTGACGACGAACGCCGGGTTCAGCTGCAGGACATCTGCTCCCGGGCCCTGGCCGGCTTCAAGGCGCTGACCGTCATGTTGACGCCCGTGCTTCCCGGCCTGACTGATCGTGTCGCCCGCGAACTTTTCGAAGATGAATCACCGTATCGCTGGCAAGATGCGACGACCCTGCCGACACGCATTCAGAAGTTCAAGCACCTTATGCAACGCGTCGAGCCCGCCATGCTGGATGAGCTGTTCGAACCCCCGGCACCTGAAGTGCCGACGCCAGGTGGCGAAGCGATTGCCGAAATCATCGATTTCAAGGACTTTGCCAAAGTCGATTTGCGAATTGCGCGAATCGAAGCCTGCGAAGCCGTCGAAGGTTCGGACAAGCTGCTGCGCCTGACGCTCGATGCGGGCGAAGGCCGCCTGCGCCAGGTGTTCTCGGGAATCAAGTCGGCCTACAAGCCGGAAGACCTTGTAGGTAAGCTGACGGTACTGGTAGCCAACCTGGCACCACGCAAGATGCGGTTCGGAGTTTCCGAAGGAATGGTGCTGGCGGCCAGTCACGCCGACGAGGCCTCCCACCCCGGAATCTACATTCTCGAGCCATGGCCTGGCGCACAGCCCGGCATGCGCGTTTCATAATGCAGAACGGGCTCGACCCCGTACGTCATCGAGCAGGACGCACTGCCACCCTGGTCAGTGTCGCCACGAATCTGTTGCTCACCCTGCTGCAGATCATCGTCGGGGTGTTTGCACATTCGCAGGCGTTGATCGCCGACGCCATTCACACGCTGTCTGATCTGCTGGCCGACGGCGTAGTCCTGGCGGCCAACGCCCAGAGCCGCAAGGCGCCCGACGACGATCACCAGTATGGACATCTGCGCTTTGAAACGGCAGCGTCCATGGTGTTGGGGGTCCTGCTGATGTCGGTGGGTGCGGGCATGCTCTGGAAGGCTTTCGGCTTTCTGCAGGACCCTTCGAGCCTGCAGCCAGTGCACCCGGCCGCACTCGTCGTCGCCTTGATGGCCCTTGCGGGTAAAGAGGCATTGTTCCGCTACATGCTGCGCGTCGGTCAACGCATCCGGTCAACAATGCTGGTCGCCAACGCCTGGCATGCTCGCTCAGATGCCGCGTCCTCCCTGGTCGTTGCGCTGGGCATCATCGCAAACCTGGCTGGTTTCACGCTGGCAGACCCCCTGGCAGCACTCGTGGTCGGACTCATGATCTTTCGCATGGGATGGAAGTTCTTTTCCACTTCCTTTGGCGACTTGATGGACCGCGCAGTTGATACCGACACCGAGAACCGTATCCGAGGACATTTGCTTTCAACTCCGGGGGTATTGGGCATACACGACCTGAAGACCCGCAAGCTGGGGGACATGATCTGGGTCGAGGTCGACATCGAGATGGACGGAAGTCTCTCGATTGCCGAAGGGCATGAAATTGCCGTTCGCGCCCGCGCGCGCGTCATGGAAAACGAACCCGTGCTTGAAGTCATGACTCACTTCGACCCCGTCGACCCCAACGACCCCAGGTTCCACCACTGATTCACCCCCTTCAGCCAGACATCCGCCCTTGGATCATCCTGGTCGGCGAGGTCTACAATGGAATCGTGACAAGCCGCAACTCGGCGAACAAACAACAAGGGAATCCATGGTTCAGGAACTTGCGCTCAAACTTGATGACCCACTTCTGTTGCGCAACCAGTGCTTCATCAATGGTCAATGGATTAATGCCGACTCTCGCGAAAGTATCGACGTTAGCGACCCGGCCAGCGGCGCGTTGGTTGGACGAGTGCCACGTATGGGCGAGGCCGAAACCGAGCGGGCCATTCAGGCCGCCGAGCGGGCACTACCGGCCTGGCGGGCACGCACTGCGGCCGATCGTGCCGCCATCCTGCATCGATGGTACGAACTGCTGATGCAAAACCAGGAAGACCTGGCTCGCCTGATGACACTGGAGCAAGGCAAGCCAATTTCCGAATCGCGCGGCGAGATTGCCTATGCCGCATCGTTTATCCAGTGGTTCGCCGAAGAAGGCAAACGCGC
The DNA here is from genome assembly GCF_029263785.1 of Pusillimonas sp. GTDB lineage: Bacteria > Pseudomonadota > Gammaproteobacteria > Burkholderiales > Burkholderiaceae_B > Pusillimonas. The sequence continues at coordinate 21,349 of NZ_JAJUFE010000035.1, forward strand.
CTACGGCGAAGTAATACCCTCTCCTTTTCCCGACCGACGACTGATCGTGCTGAAGCAGGCGGTAGGGGTCTGCGCTGCCATTACTCCCTGGAACTTCCCATCGGCCATGATCACCCGAAAGGCCGGCCCCGCTTTGGCGGCCGGCTGCACCATGATCGTGAAGCCCGCCAGTGCCACTCCCTTGTCGGCCCTCGCACTGGCCGAGCTCGCTGCCCGCGCGGGGGTTCCTCCGGGCGTTTTCAATGTGCTTACCGGCGATTCGGGTCCTATTGGCGAAACGCTGACACGTAGCGATGTCGTCCGCAAACTGTCGTTTACCGGTTCCACCGAGATCGGGCGACGTTTGATGGCACAAAGCGCTGGAACCCTCAAGAAGCTGTCGCTGGAGCTGGGCGGCAATGCCCCTTTTATTGTGTTTGATGATGCGGACGTTGATGCCGCGGTCGCCGGCGCTGTGGCTTCCAAGTACCGCAATACGGGTCAGACCTGCGTCTGTACCAATCGCTTCCTGGTACAAAGCGGTATCTACGACACCTTCGCGAAAAAACTGACCGAAGCGACTGAAGCCTTGAAAGTGGGCTCGGGGCTTGACGAGGACGTCGTGCAGGGGCCGCTGATCAACCAGCAGGCGCTCGACAAGGTTCACGAGCTTGTGTCCGATGCAACAGCAAAAGGGGCCCGTGTGATGACAGGTGGAAGTCAGCACGAACTTGGTGGGCTCTGGTACCAGCCGACAGTCCTTACCCACGTCGCCCCCGGCATGAAGTTGCTGGACGAGGAAATCTTTGGTCCCGTATCGGCGCTAATGAAGTTCGACACAGAAGAAGAAGCCATCGCCCAGGCCAATAACACTCAGTTCGGACTTGCCTCTTATCTGTATAGCCGTGACCTTGCTCGCATCTGGCGAGTTTCCGAGGCGCTTGAATACGGAATGGTGGGAATCAATACCGGGCTCATCTCGACCGAAGTGGCACCCTTTGGCGGCATCAAGCATTCTGGCCTGGGTCGCGAGGGCTCCAGTCACGGTCTGGACGAATATCTTGAGCTCAAATATCTCGCCTTGGGCGGGATATAAAGCGCTTTAAAAGCTGGAGCACACGAACCGTGCCAATTAAATGGAAGCGGGCCAAACACTTGCTGGCTCCTTGCGCCAGCTTGTCGTATTCTTCTGTTTGTTGCCAATTGCTTCCTCTACCCCAAGCGCCTGCGCACAAGATGAGGGCTCGGCGATTATCTACGCATCCACACATCAACCCTGACGAGCAGACAAAACCATGGAATACCCATTTTTCAGCGAGAAGGACTCCGTCGACGTCGTGAATGGCCGTATGGCCGATGACATCAACCCTCGCCTCAAAGAGGTAATGACGTCCTTGATCAAGCACCTGCACGCCTTCGCGAAGGACATCAACCTTACCCAGGCCGAATGGGAATTTGCTATCGACTTCCTGACAAGAACCGGACAGATCTGCACCAAAGAACGCCAGGAATTCATCCTGCTGAGCGACGCGCTCGGTTTCTCGATGCTGGTCGATGCAATCAATAACCGCCGCCCGGAAGGCGCCACAGAAAACACGGTATTCGGGCCTTTTCATGTCGAAGGCGCACCCGAGCTGCCTATGGGCTCCAAGATTACCCTGGACGGAAAAGGTGACACCTGTCTGTTCGAAGGTCGTGTGCTCGACCTTGAAGGCAATCCAATTGCAGGTGCTCGGATTGATGTCTGGTCCGACAACTCCGACGGGTATTACGATGTGCAGCAACCCGATATCCAGCCCAAGTGGAACAACCGCGGCGTATTCGTGACCGGCGACGATGGCAGGTACAGCTTCATCGGTATCAAGCCTGTGTCGTACCCCATTCCTGATGACGGCCCTGTGGGCCAGATGCTGGCCGCCCTGGGGCGCCACCCCTACCGGCCCGCCCACATGCACTTCATGGTCGTCGCTGACGGTTACCAAAAGCTCGTCACCCACACCTTTGTGGGCGAAGACAAATACATTACCTCTGACGCCGTTTTTGGGGTCAAGCACTCGCTGGTGGCACCGTTCGAGAAACTCGACGGCGGCGAAGCGCAATGGCGTTCAGAGTATGACTTCGTGCTGGTAAAGAACAAGTAAGCAAGGGCAATCTGGCGCTGCCCGAGGCGTTCGGGGGGTAGCGCCATCACTTGCCTATAACAGACGAATCACGGCCGCTCCGCTACCGTATAACGGACCATAGCCATATACTTTGGCCAGACCAAGACGGCCACCCAAAGCACCCAGCGCGAAAGCCAAATGCTTGAACCCCATGTCGCCGCGAGCTTGCGAGACAAACATGGGTAGCTCTCGAAGCAGTGCGTCTACGTCCCGCTCTTCAATCAACTTGAGGATCCTGCGGTTCCATTCATCGTCCAGCGGGCTGGCAATGTCATCCTCGGAAAACGACCGTGCATCACGGAATTCACTACCCGAAAGCCCGCCCAATACCAGAACTGCAACCCGTTTCCCTTGCTTCTCGGCCTCTTCTGCAACGATGGAGCCCAATACCCGTGTGCGATCAAAATCGTGGTACAGATTATTTGCCACGATCACGGTGGGGATAGTGCTGCGCGGGTTGACGAGAGCATTAGCGGCGACAGTTGCAGAATCGAGAGGAAAGCCATCGTAATCAACGAGCTTGGACGCAATGCCCAGGCTTTCGGCGTTTCGGACACACGCGCGCGCCATCGAAACATCCGTACTCAAGTCAAAGCGCATTTCTCCCAGTTCATGCCAGTTTTCGTCGACATGTAAACCGCTCATTCTGCTTCGGCCCTGCCAAAGCTGATCAAGCACCGCGTACCAGCGTGTCGAATAGATTACCAACGTGTCCGGCGCGAGGTCCTCGAGCTCTTTGGCAACTTTATTGACTGCTTGGGCAAGCTCGGCGTAACGGGCTTCGTTGCGCTGGAGGAACAACAACGGGCTGGCCGGTAACATGTAGGCTGCAACAACGCCGGGACGGTCTCCTAGAGCTTCGCGAATACCCTTGGGGTTATCGCCCAGGAGCAGGCTGCGCAACCTGGCCCATTGAGAGCCTTTCCTGCGGCCACGGACTGGCTGCCTGAGATCCTGAATGACACCCATGACTCCGCGAGGAACAACGAGCATCAATAAGATAGACAGTGCTCCAAGCACCAGTTGTCCATGGCCCGCGGCGGCTCCGACGATACGATCAATGATGATGTATATCACCGCCCCAATCAAAGGGCCGGATATCGTCCCCATCCCCCCCGCCACGACCACAAACACGATCACCACCGCCCACGAAATCGAGAATGCCGAATTGGGCGTGATGATGACCACATCCATGAAGTACAGGCCGGAAGCTAGCCCGGTCAAGGCTGCACTAACCAGAAACACGACCGACTTGATCTTGTTGACATCGACTCCGCTGGATCGTGCGGCGTCTTCGTCATCACGCACTGC
>NZ_JAJUFE010000009.1 GCF_029263785.1 Pusillimonas sp.
GCCGTGTATGACATAACCAATGGCCGGCAATAGGGCCGATGCCAGCAAACACAACAGGGTTGCAAACGCCAAGGTGGGGATAAGCGCTGTGTTTTTCCCGTAGCGTCCATGAGCGAGCGCAGCTGCACTGGTCAGCACAAACGCCAGCGGCTCGAGCACAATCGTCAGCCAGAACGCGGCCAGTGCATTTCCAAAAATGATGAACCGGATGCAGAAGCCCACGAGCGCCAGTAACAGCCACACCACAACCTGGGCACGCCAAAATACACCAGATGTCTCGGACGAGTTATTTTCGAGAGTGATCGGACGTATGTTCATGTCAGTAGTAAAATCGGCCCGGAGACGCTCATCCGCCACAACCACAACACAAACGAAAACCATGCTGCGTGCGGTAATTGTTGACGACGAGGCCCCGGCACGGCGCTATTTGCGTCGATTGCTCGACGCCACTGCCAGTGTCCGGATCGAAGGTGAAGCGGCCACGCTCGAACAGGCTCGACGGTTGATCCGCGACCACCAGCCCGACGTCCTCTTCCTGGACGTAATGCTTGCGCACGAGACCGGGTTCGATCTTCTGCAACAAATTGATCACACTCCCAGCGTTGTGTTTGTCACCGCGCACAGCGACTATGCAACCCAGGCCTTTGATATCGAAGCCGTCGATTACCTTCTGAAGCCGGTCAATCCCGAACGGCTGGCACAAACCCTGGCCAGGCTCAAACCTCAGAACGGCGGCTATCTTTCGACACGCAGCAAATCGGGAACGCGGGTAATCAGGGTAAGCGATCTGACTGTTGCACTGGCCCAAGGAGACTACGTCCTGCTTTGTAGCGCAGAAAACCCGGGCGAGCTCATGCATACGACGCTCAAGAGGCTGGCCGAGCAACTTTCCTCGCCTCCATTTCATTCTGTTTCCCGGTCGATGATCATCAACTTGGAGCATATTTCGCATCTGGTTCACCGTCCTGGATCTCAGGTAGAGGTGTTTTTCACCAATGGAGTTCAGCCGATACTTCTGGGACGCACGGCGTCGATCCGATTGCGGCGCGCCTTAAGCTGAAACACCCGGTTGCACTCTTGCACCGCAGTGTGCCGAGAAGAGCAGTGCAGTCCAAGATGTTTTCGACGAAACGCGATTTCGGATCGACGAAATGGCTGGGGTGTAGCAAAAATATGCTATTGCGGAATCATTCTGGTAGCGCCGGTTTGTTCTACTTGCTCGCAGCGTCCAGACGCGCAAGCGCCTGCTCGGGCAGAGACAGTTGCGCTGATCCCATGATTTCATCCAGTTGCGCCACGCTGGTGGCACTTGCGATGGGCGCGGTCAGCCCCGGGCGCGACTGCAACCAGGCCAGGGCCACCTGAGAGGGCTTGGCTGCCAGTTCTTCAGAAACCTCCAGCAAGACCTGCAAAATTCCTTGCCCTCGATCATCAAAGTATTTGGTCAGCATGCCGGCCCTGGCCGTGCCTTCAAGGTCTTCCAGGCTCTTATACTTTCCGGTAAGAAAGCCGCTGGCCAGGGAGAAATAACCGACGGCTCCGAGTTGCTGTTGTATCGCCAGGTCTGCCAGCTCGTCTTCGAAAGCGGCCCGGTCGTACAAGCTGTACAAGGGCTGCATTACCTCGTAGCGTGGAAGGCCATTGTCTTTTGAGACGGCCAACGCTTCGCGAAGCCGAGCTGCCGAGTAGTTGGATGCGCCGATGGTGCGTACTTTGCCTGCCTGTATCAACTTCGAGAAAGCATCCAGGGTTTCAGCCAGAGGCACGTCTTCGTCGTCGATGTGGGCAAAGTAGACATCGAGGTAGTCGGTACGCAAGCGCTTCAGCGAATCTTCGACCGCTGTCTGTATGTTTTTGGCTGACAGACCCTTGCGGGCTTCCCACATCCCTACCTTGGTCATAAGAACGATATCGTCCCGGCGGCCACGACGGGCCAGCCAGTTGCCGATTACCGTTTCAGATTCACCACCACTTAGCCCCGGCCCCCACGCAGAATATATATCGGCGGTATCAATGGCGTTGAAACCCGCATCGACAAAGCGATCGAGCAGAGTGAAGGAGGTTTCTTCGTCGGCGGTCCAGCCGAATACGTTCCCGCCAAAAACGAGCGGTGCAATGGAAATGCCGGAACGGCCCAGTTCACGTTTTTGCATGGTAATTCCTATAGTCAACAGTCCCGCACAAGCCAGCTCATGGCCGCCGGATACATACAAACTACCATAGAAGCGTCCGACCGTTCCGACTGCTGCTTGAAGGCTAGAATGTGTACAAGTGGCTTACCGATACAGCCGTCGTGCAACTCATTACCCCTTACCCCATGAAGAAACTCGGATTCCTTTCCTTTGGCCATTGGACGCCTTCGCCACATTCTCAGGCACGCACAGCAGCCGATTCCCTCTTGCAATCGATTGACATCGCCGTTGCTGCAGAAGAGCTCGGGATGGACGGTGCGTATTTTCGGGTGCACCACTTCGCACGACAGCTTGCTTCTCCGTTCCCGCTGCTGGCCGCGATTGGGGCGCGCACAAAACGTATCGAGATCGGCACCGGTGTCATTGACATGCGTTACGAGAACCCTCTGTACATGGTCGAGAATGCCAGTGCAGCAGACTATATCGCAGGGCAGCGACTGCAGTTGGGTATCAGCCGGGGCTCTCCCGAACAGGTCATCGACGGATGGCGGTACTTTGGTTTCCAACCGGCGCAGGGCCAGACTGATGCCGATATGGGCCGGATGCACGCAGAGATATTCCTTGATTTGCTCAAGGGCGAAGGATTCGCCGAACCGAACCCCAATCCGATGTTTCCCAATCCTCCAGGCTTATTGCGGCTTGAGCCCCTATCGGAAGGTTTGCGCGACCGGATCTGGTGGGGCGCAGGCTCCAACGCGACCGCCGTCTGGGCGGCCAAGCTGGGCATGAACCTGCAAAGCTCAACCCTCAAGAACGATGAAACCGGGGAACCCTTCCACATTCAACAGGCCGCACAAATTCGCGCCTACAAACAGGCTTGGAAAGAAGCAGGCCACGCGCGCGAACCACGGGTGTCCGTCAGCCGCAGCATCTTCGCACTGGTTAACGAGCAAGACCGGGCTTACTTTGGACGCTCGGGCCAAAGCGAAGACCAGGTGGGCTATATCGATGCAAATACACGCGCGGTCTTTGGACGCAGTTATGCCGCTGAACCCGATGTACTGGTTGAACAGCTTAAACAGGATGAGGCTATTGCCGAAGCTGACACGCTGCTGCTTACCATACCCAGCCAGCTTGGCCCCGACTACAACGCTCACATTATGGAAGCCATTCTTACTCACGTCGCACCGGCACTTGGCTGGCGCTAAGAATGGCTACAATTCAAACTATGAATTCGACACCACCACACACCGAGAATCAGCCTGGCGCGCAGTCGCAAAGTGAGACCCCGCAAGCGCACCCTGAATTCGGTCATATCCGCAGCTTCGTCCACCGTCGCAGTCATATCACCGCACGTCAACAAGACGCGCTCGACCGGCTGCTGCCACAGTGGTCTGTCCCATTTCGCGCGTCGCCCATCGATTTCGAGCAAGTGTTCGGTCGCGATGCACCGACGGTGCTGGAAATTGGCTTCGGGATGGGCGAGACAACCGAGAAGATTGCCTTGGCGCGACCCGAGGATAACTTCCTGGGTGTCGAGGTTTTCAACGCGGGGGTGGGAGCGATGCTTCAGCGCATCGAAGACTCACAGCTGCAAAATCTGCGCATCATTCAGCATGACGCCGTCGAGGTCGTGCGTGACATGATCGCCCCCGACTCACTGGCCGGGGTGCACATTTACTTTCCCGACCCATGGCCCAAAAAGCGCCATCACAAAAGGCGGCTGATACAACCGCCCTTTGTGCAGTTGCTGGCCAGCCGTCTTAAACCTGGCGGCTACATCCACTGCGCCACAGACTGGGAACACTATGCCCACCAGATGCTCGAAGTGCTAAGCGCCGAGCCACTATTGGCCAACACCTGCGAGGGCTTCGCGCCACGGCCGGCTTTTCGCCCCCTTACCAAGTTCGAAAACCGCGGCTTGCGCCTGGGGCACGGCGTGTGGGACTTGATCTTTACGCGAAAGCCCTGATATGAATTCTGTTAAGCCGCAAGGCCGTTGATTTCCGGAGAGCTTCATGAACATAACTCTGAACGGCAAGCCACATGCGCTGGGCCACGACCGCAGTGTGGCCGACTTGATACGTAGTCTGGGTTTTGAAGGCAAACGCATTGCGGTAGAACGCAATGGCGATATCGTCCCAAAGAGCCAGCACGCTGACACGCTGCTGAACAGCAACGACGTGGTAGAGATCGTTGTCGCCGTGGGCGGCGGTTAAGCCCCGCCCCAGCTGGGGCGAGGCACCCGGTTTTACTTGCGAAAACCGCCAAAGCCGCCGAAGCCGCCGCCTCCGAGTCCTTTCAGGCCACCCATGGCGCGCATCATCTTGGCCATACCGCCCTTCTTCATTTGCTTCATCATCCCCTGCATTTGCTCGAACTGCGACAGCAGACGGTTCACTTCCTGAACCGGCACACCGGCGCCCGCCGCAATGCGGCGCTTGCGTGAAGCCTTGAGGATTTCCGGTTTGGCGCGTTCTGCAGGCGTCATTGAGTTAAGAATGCCCTCGGTGCGCCGCAACTGCTTTTCTGCCTGACCACCCTGAATCTGTGAAGCTGCCTGGGCGAACTGGGCCGGCAATTTTTCGAGCATGGAGCTCATGTCGCCCATTTTCTTGACTTGCTGCAGTTGATCACGGAAGTCGTTCAGATCGAAGCGGTTGCCGGATTTGATCTTGGTGGCCAGTTTCTGGGCTTCGGCAATATCGATATTCTTTTGAGCCTGCTCGACCAACGAAACAATGTCGCCCATGCCCAGCACGCGCTGGGCCATCCGCTCTGGGTGGAAGGGCTCGAGGCCGTCAAGCTTTTCGGACACACCCACGAACTTCAGGGGTTTGCCTGTGACATGCCGTACCGATAGCGCCGCCCCCCCACGTGCGTCGCCGTCAAGCTTGGTAAGCACAACGCCGGTAAGTGGTAGCGCTTCACCGAACGCCTTGGCTGTGTTGACGGCATCCTGACCCTGCATGGCGTCGACTACGAAAAGCGTTTCGATCGGACGCAGCAGATCGTGCAGCGCGCGAATCTCGCGCATCATTTCTTCGTCAACACCCAGGCGGCCGGCCGTATCCACGATCAGCACGTCGTAATGGTGACGCTTGGCATGATCCAGCGCATTGACAGCGATGGCTTCGGGCTTCTGCGAGGGGTCGGTGGGAAGAAAATCGACCTTAGCCTGCGCCGCTACGGTTTTCAATTGTTCGATAGCCGCCGGACGATATACGTCGGCACTGACCACCAGCACTTTCTTTTTGCCGGACTTGCGCCCATTTTGCACATGGCCACCCTCGGCGAGCCATTTGGCCAGCTTACCCGTCGTGGTGGTTTTACCCGCCCCCTGCAAGCCGGCCATCAGGATCACGGCAGGCGGCTGAACCGCCAGCGAGAGTTCACCGGCATCAGCGCCCAGATCGCCGCCCATAAGGGCGGTCAGTTCTTTGTGAACCACGCCCACCAGGGCCTGGCCGGGGTTTAGACTGCCGGCGACGTCTTGTCCAAGTGCCTTTTCCTTTACCCGTGCGATGAAATCGCGCACCACCGGAAGGGCCACGTCGGCTTCAAGCAGGGCCATCCGGACTTCGCGCAGCATTTCCTGCGTGTTGGCTTCGGTAAGGCGAGCTTCTCCGCGTATCGTTTTAACGACCCGGGACAAACGCTGTGTCAGGTTTTCTAGCATGGCACTCTATCGCTTAAACTAGCTGGTCGGATAGCTGAATACAAGACAGCTACCGCCAAACATTAAAATACAGGGGCTATCAGGCATTATGCCTCAACACCCTCGTGGGAACTGACCCGATCTATGTCTGCAGGCATTGTATTTCACTCACTCGCAGCGTTGGCCTATGGCCTTTTGGCGATTTCATTGTGGCAGCCTCTTAAAAGCGGAAACCCGCAAACGAGCGCGGGCGCGGTGCGTCGCGCCTGCCTGCTGGGAGCTATCGCACTACACGGCGTGGGGCTGTATATGGCCATTCTGCATAGCGCCAGCCATCTGTATTTGGGTTGGGCGCTGGCCCTGTCGGCCGCAATGTGGCTGGGCATGATCGTTTTCTGGCTCGAAAGTCTGGTAACCCGCATCGACGGCCTGCTGCTAATTTTACTCCCTGCTGCCGCAATTATCTCGGCCGGGGCCGCTGTATTCCATCAGGGGCATGTCGTCAGTAACGCTGCTAACGAATGGCTGCGTATCCACTTGCTGATCGCACTTACAGCATACGGACTGACCACCGTCGCAGCGTTGCAGGCGATGCTGATGGCTGCGCTTGACCGTTACCTGCACCGCCCCGTTGAACAAGCCGGTCAACGCAACCTGCTTGCCCGGGCGCTCGACGCCATGCCTCCTCTTCTTGTACAAGAGCACTTGCTGTTCCATCTGATCTGGATCAGCTTTTCTGTATTGACCCTTACTGTCATCACCGGCGCCATTGTCTCGCTACAACTGGCGGGCACCCTGTTTCCGCTTGATCACAAGACCATATTCACTTTACTTTCGTGGGCGACCTTTGCCGTATTGCTGACTGGCCGCCATTTGAGCGGCTGGCGTGGACGCAAGGCCTTGCGATGGACGCTGGTCGGCTTTGCTTTCATGCTGCTTTCATACAGCGGAAGCAGGTTCGTTATCGATGTCATTTTGAACCGAGGATAAAGTGGGAAAACTGCTTCTGTGGGCCATCGTCATCGTGGGTGCCTTGCTGGTGGCTCGTCTCCTGGCGCGAAGCGCTCGTGTCAACAATGAAACGCCCCGCGCCGGTTCCTTACCCCGTAAAGCACCACCGCCGCCGGTCGATGAACCCGAAGCAATGGTACGTTGTGCCCACTGCGGCATACACATGCCGCGCTCGGAAGCCTTGTTGATCAACGGCGAGACCTGGTGCAGCAGCGAGCACGCCAAATTGGGGCAGCGTCAGTGAATAGCCCGTTGGTCCTTGATCGACATGGCTGGCTCAAGATCAGGCCCGGTGTAAGGCTCGAGCCGTCGCCCCATTGCGATGAGCGCCCCACTGACACCCAACCCTATCTGCTGGTCATCCACAATATCAGCCTGCCGCCTGGAATCTTTGGCGGGCCGGAAATTATCGACCTGTTCCTGGACAGGCTGGATTACACCTCACACCCTTGGCTGGAACAGTTGCGTGGGCTGCACGTGTCGGCTCACTTTCTGATCCGCCGCGATGGCGGCCTCGTGCAGTTTGTATCCACTGACCACCGCGCCTGGCATGCTGGCGTATCGCAGTTTGAAGGTCGGCCGCGCTGCAACGATTTTTCCATTGGGATTGAGCTGGAAGGCACCGACACACAGCCGTATACCGACGAACAGTACGCCACGCTGAAAAGGCTGACCCTGGCACTGAAAAGTCAATACCCCTTGCGAGCGGTACGGGGCCACGAGCATATCGCTCCCGGGCGCAAGACTGACCCCGGACGGTCCTTCGACTGGAATCGCTACGGAAGGGAAAGCGGCTGGCTCAGGCGGCAGATGCCGCCTTCAGCCTGACACCATCAGCTTAGCAACAGCTTGTTCAGGCGTTTGACGAATCCGGCCGCGTCTTCCAGCTGGGCACCTTCAGCAAGCAGAGCCTGATCCAGCAGCAACTGCGCCCACTCGTCGAAGGCCTCATCCTTGGCTTCATTGATCCGGGCCACCAAGGCGTGCTCAGGGTTGATCTCGAGAATGGGCTTGCTCTCGGGGGTTTGTTGTCCGGCCGCCTTCAACATACGGCGCAAATAGGGGCTGAGCTCGTGGGCATCAACCACAACGCAGGCAGGTGAATCCACCAGGCGAGCCGTAACCCGCACTTCCTTCACTTTTTCACCAAGAGACTTCTGCAGGCGCTCGACCAAAGGCTTCATCGATTCGGCCAGTTCGGACTGCTGCTTTTTCTCTTCTTCGTCAGCCAGCTTATCAAGATCGAGGCCGCCCTTGGCAACAGAAACCAGCTTCTTGCCGTCGTACTCATCAAGGAAGGAAAGCATCCACTCGTCGACGCGATCGGACATCAACAATACTTCGAGTCCCTTCTTGCGGAAGATCTCCAGCTGAGGGCTGTTGGCTGCAGCAGCGTACGATTCGGCAGTGATGTAGTAGATGGCGTCCTGCCCTTCTTTCATCCGGCTGACATAATCAGACAGCGAGACTGACTGGACCGAGCTGTCGTTATGCGTCGAGGCAAAGCGCAGCAACTTGGCGATTCGTTCGCGGTTGGCAGGGTCTTCGCCGGTACCTTCTTTCAGCACCTGACCAAACTGTTCCCAGAACTGGGCGAACTCTTCGGGCTTATTTTCGGCCAGGTCTTCGATAAGCGAGAGAACCCGTTTTGCCGAACCTTCGCGAATAGCTTTTACATCGCGGCTTTCCTGAAGGATTTCGCGCGACACGTTAAGCGGCAAATCCGCAGAATCGATGACTCCCCGAACGAAGCGCAAATAGTTGGGCAACAGTTGCTCGGCGTCGTCCATGATGAAGACACGCTTGACGTACAGCTTGACGCCGCGGCGGCCTTCGCGGTCCCACAGGTCGAACGGGGCACGCTTGGGAAGATAAAGCAACTGCGTGTATTCGCTGCGCCCCTCGACCCGGTTATGCGTCCAGGCCAGAGGGTCGTCGAAATCGTGGGCAATATGCTTGTAGAACTCCTTGTACTGCTCATCCGTAATATCGGACTTAGAGCGCGTCCATAATGCGCTGGCCTGGTTGACCGTTTCCCACTCGTCCTTCTTGACTTGCTCGGATTTCTCGCTGTCCCATTCTTCCTTGCGCATCTGCACTGGCAGCGAGATGTGGTCGGAGTATCGGCGCAGCACTTCGCGAAGTTTCCAGCCGCTTAAGAAATCGTCTTCACCCTCGCGCAGATGCAGGGTAATGGAGGTTCCACGACCAGGCTTATTGATTTGCGCAACGGTGAATTCACCCTGACCGTCGGATTCCCACTGCACACCCTGATCAGCATCCAGGCCGGCACGACGGCTGCGTACCGTAACCTTGTCTGCCACAATAAACGAAGAATAAAAGCCGACGCCGAACTGGCCAATAAGGTGGGCATCCTTTTGCTTGTCGCCCGTCAGCTGTGAGAAAAACTCTTTGGTTCCAGACCGCGCGATAGTGCCCAGGTTGGCAACCGCCTCATCGCGTGACAAGCCGATTCCATTATCCGAAATCGTAATAGTGCGTGCGTCGGAGTCGTACTCCACCTGCACGCGCAAATCGGCATCACCCTGCAACAGTTCCGGCTTGTCAATGGCTTCGAAGCGCAGCTTGTCGCAAGCGTCGGACGCGTTGGACACCAGCTCTCGCAAGAATATCTCTTTGTTGCTGTACAGCGAGTGAATCATCAAGTGCAGAAGCTGCTTGACTTCGGCTTGGAAACCCAGGGTTTCGGAAGAGGTAGTGGAGGTTTCTGCTTGACTCATGGTTTACTCGACAAAAAAATTCAAGAATTCAGCCCGCCGGGCCGGTGCGATCGCTTCCTGGCAACCGCGCCGCAAAAAGCGGACGCGAAAAAATGGCTGGACAACAGATAGGGGCGGACAGGCGAATTTCAAGAGCTGTTCGACATGCGAACAACCCTGCTTCCGGCCGCTTTCACAGCGTAGGTGATATTCTTCAATTCGACTCCAGTTCTGCCTGCAGGCAACACCCCGTTCGTACCGTTACGACGGGCTTGCGAGCGCGAAGCGCCTAAGCATCGAGTCAAGAATTTGCTGTCGCCGTGTCATTTGCTTTCTCTTGCAGCATGTCGTCGTGCTCCGCCATCTTCCAGGGCAGCACACCTGGAGAGATCTGCAAGAAATTCAGATACCTTTCAAAATGGTCGAGAATGTCGGCGATCAGTTCTTGTTGTGTGTAGCCGTACACATCCTGGTCGACCCCACCACGTTGCAAGAATACTTCGGCTCGATAGTAGTGCGAAGCCGTTTCTTCGGAACTGGCGGCGGAACCGCTGGTTCGCTCAGCAGCCTCGGGCGCGTCCGAACTCGGGGATGCAAATACGGGCATTTCGTAGGCGCGCAGTCGCACCTCGTATAAGAAATCGAGTTGATCGGTCTTGTGTACTTCGACTTCCAGGTACGCGCGACACGGATCGCTCTCAACCGTAACTTTCGCCGGCCATCCCTGCTCGTCGAGGCCCTGGGCCAATCGCTTCATGGCTGACAATACGTCTTCAGTAATATACGACTGCACCTGGTTCTGATCCGGGTAATCCACAATGCCCGCCAGACGCTTCTTCCAGGCGGTGGACGAGCTGGCAGCGGGCCGTTGCTGTCTCTGCTGCTCAAGACTCTTATCGCGGTGAGTTTCGATAGCCAGGGCCCGCCACATCCCAACAGCCGCCACCAGCAAGATAACGGAGAATGGCAAGGCGCTGACTATTGTCATGCTCTGAAGCGCGTGAAGGCCTCCGGCAAGCAGCAGCACCGCCGCAACCACGCCTTCGGCGGTTGCCCAGAAGGCACGCTGAATGGCCGGTGTATTGGCAATGCCCCCCGCCGCCAGGGAGTCGATAACAAGCGACGCTGAGTCGGACGACGTCACAAAAAATGTGACGATCAAAATTACCGTGACAAACGAGACAATGGCCGTCAATGGCAGACGTTCGAGCAATTTGAACAGCGCTATTGCATTGTTATCCTGCACGTCAGCGATAAGTGAGACATAACCTTCGTTCATGATGGCAAACAGCGCCGTCTCACCGAATACGGAAAACCAAAAAAAGGTAAACGTAGTTGGCACCAGCATTACACCAAACACGAACTGCCGAATCGTGCGGCCACGGCTGATTTTCGCGATAAACAACCCGACAAAGGGGGACCAGGCAATCGTCCACCCAAAGATGAACAGGGTCCAGTTCCCTATCCAGTCGCTGCGCGAATACGCCTGCAGATTGAATGTACGTTCGATAATGTTGTTCAGATAAGCGCCCGTGTTCTCCAGGAAAGTTTCCAGGATGAAAAGCGTGGGGCCCAATACAAAAACAAACATCATCAGCGCTGTTGCCAGGACCATATTCAAAAGAGAAAGGTTCTTGACTCCTTTATCCAGCCCCGCCACTACCGAGAAAAGCGCGATTCCTGTGATGGCGGCGATCGCTATAACCTGAACGGTATTGTTAATGGGAATAGACGGCCAGAGGTAATTCAACCCCGTATTGATTTGCATGACCGACAGACCCAGCGACGTGGCGACACCGAACATGGTTCCCAGGATAGCCACCACGTCGACCGTATGCCCGACAGGTCCGTGGATGCGTTTTCCTATTAACGGAAAAAGTGCAGACCGCATTGACAGCGGTAAGCCATGGCGAAAGGCAAAATAGGCCAGCACCAGCCCCACCAGCCCGTATATCGCCCAAATGTGGAACCCCCAATGAAAGAAGGTTATCTGCATGGCCTGCTTCGCTGCGTCGATCGTTTCGGCCGCGCCTTGGGGTGGCATGGCGTAATGCAATACCGGCTCCGCCACACCGAAAAACAGCAGCGCAATCCCGTAGCCAGCAGAGAACAGCATGGCAAACCAGGACAGAAAGCTATATTGAGGCTCGGCGTGATCGGGCCCCAGCTTGATATTGCCCCACTTACTGGTCGCCACCAACACGATAAAGACCAGAAATATCGCAACGGACAGCATGTAGAACCATCCAAAATTGCGCGTGACATACGCGAGCGAACTTGAAAATATCTCTCCTGCCTGATCCGGGTTTGCGACTGTCAGGGCTACTAGTATTAATATGAGTGCGACAGCAGGCATAAATACGGGCATCAACAGCGTTGATTTCCAGTTCGCTTTCTTTTGTTCTGAAGCCATGTGTCTCCTCTCTGACTAAGATTGGTCAACGCAGTGTTTGAAAGTATAAGGGGTGGCGGCAATACTGCTGATTTTTTGCAATATCAATAATCCGAGGTGAGTCGTGAAAGTCCATGAAGCCATTGCCCGAGGTTTGTCCGATCTGGGCTGTACCGAGATGTTCGGAGTGCTGGGAGACGGATGTGTTTATGTCATTGACAGCTTCCGCCGTGACTGCAAAGGAAGATACATCGCGGCAGTTCATGAAAACAGCGCAGTCTTGATGGCTCAGGGTTGGGCACGCGTTACAGGCAAGATTGGTGTGGCTGCCGTCACCCATGGACCAGGGCTTGCGAACGTCGTCACCGCCCTCATAGAAGGCACCAAGGCCGGTACACCCATGGTACTGCTGGCTGGTGATACTCCTGTGGCCGATCGCGAACACGCCCAGAACATTAACCAGGCTCAGCTGGTTGCAGCGACCGGCGCGGGCTTCGAGCCGCTGCGCAGTCCAAACACCATAGCCGAAGACTTGTCCCGCGCGTTCTATCGCGCACATACAGAACGTCGCCCCATCGTATTCAACATGCCGGTTGAATTTCAGTGGCTCGAAGTCGAATACGAGAAGCCTTATTTGCGCCTGCCTGAAACCCGCAGCGCCATTCCAAGCAGTACCGACATGGACGACGCAATCGGTATCATCGCCTCGTCACGCCTGCCGGTCGTTCTTGCCGGCCGCGGAGTCTGTGATGCGGATGCCGAGGAAGCGGTCTTGCGCTTCGCCCGCCGAATCGAGGCACCAGTCGCCACCTCGGCGCGCGGCAAAGGCTTGTTCAACGAAGACCCCTTCCACCTGGGCATTTCGGGCACTATCGCCAACGAAGTGGCACTTGATGTCATTGGTCGCAGCGATTGCCTGATCGTATTTGGCGCCAGCCTCAACAAGTACACATCCGGTGAGCGTGGCCTGACTCGTGGCAAGCGCATCATTCAGATCAATCCGCTGCCCAGCGAACTCGGACGCTGCACACCCGTGACGGTAGGCATGGTGGGGGATCCCGGCCTGACGGCCGATGCCATGGTCAAGTGGCTTGACGAAGCCGAAATTCCTGGTTCGGGCGCGCGCAACGACGACCTGCAACAAGAACTGGAGAACTATCGCGAGAAAGCGAAACAGAAGCTCGTGCATTCGACTCCCCCTGGCACTGTCGACCTTTATGAGCTCGCCTTCGCGGTGGACGAGGCCCTGCCAAAGGACCGCGTCTATGTTTCCGATTCCGGTCGATTCATGTTCGCCTTCTGGGATGTACTTTCGGTGCCGAATCCTCGGTCATATGTAGATTGCAATGGCTTCTCGTCCATTGGGCTAGGTGCGGCAACAGCCATGGGCGCCGCGGTCGCTGCCGCCGGCCGTCCTACAGTGTTCGTTACCGGCGACGGCGGTTTCATGCTTGGCGGATTAAGCGAGCTGGCTACCGCCGTGGCCGAACAATTGGACCTGGTAATCGTAGTGGCGAATGACAGCAGCTACGGCGCCGAGCATATTGCCCTGACCATGCACAATATGGATCCGGACATCTCCTTGCTCCCTTCCAGAGACTTTGCGCGCATTGCCGAGGCATTTGGCTGCCAGGGCACGACGGTAACGAGCAAAGAGGAACTACAGAAAGCCATGGCTGCCGTGAACGACCGGGATCGCAAGCGACCCTTGGTGATAGACGTCAAGATTGACCCGGCGTCGGTCTACGGCGGTACAGCTGTTGCCCGGCCATAATTACCGCAGCTGGCCAACAACGTCTTAACTCACTTCTGCGGGTGCATCCACCGGATGCATTCTGCGGAAGCCCACGCACAGGCGATTCCACACATTGATTGCCCCGATCACCACGGTGATCTTGGTCATTTCGGCATCATCAAAAAATTCACGCAGCCGCTCGTAATCCGCATCGGGCGCTCGGGTCTGCGCGACGTTGGTCAGCGCTTCTGTCCATCCCAGTACCGCGCGCTCGCGGTCGTCGTAGATAGGCGATTCCTGCCAAACGCTCATCATGTTGATCCACTGCTCGCTAAGCCCGTCACGACGTGACTCTTTGACGTGCATGTCAACGCAGTACGCGCAGCCATTGATCTGCGACGCGCGTAGCCGGATCAAATGAAGAAGGCGGGGATCCAGGCCGGACTCTTCGCGTATATACCGCTCGAGTTCGTAGACCGCCTTGTAGGCATCCGGCGCTGCTTTCGCGAAATCCAGTCGTTCTTGCATGGTGTTGCTCCTTGCTTGGTAATGAAAACTGCAGGCTTCATCGGCCCGGTTTGCGTTCGTGAAGCTCGAGAAACGCACAACTTCTTCTTTCGATTGATCCGTCGTCCATGGCGCTGACGTCAGACAGAATGTCGGCAATGCTTACTCGCTTGAGCTCGTCGCGATACGCCTGTTCAGCGCGCAACATGGCAGCGTTGATGGAGCATGGTCTCGAAAACATCCGAGACGGCAAAGGGTCGGGACCACGACGGCGCAGTTCATTGCAGCGAAATGCCGGGGCTGGTCCTTCGACCGCAAGCACGATATCGAGCAAGGATATTTCTGACGGCGGACGCGCCAGGCGATAGCCACCCTTCGGGCCTGGAACGGTCGCGACAATCCCCGCGCCAGACAAGGCTTGCAGATGCTTGAGCAAATAACTGGGCGACACCCCGTGAAACTCTGCCAGCGCCGCGGCGGAGAGCACACCCCCATCGGACAGCCCCGCCATCATGGTGACGCTATGAATCGCCTGTTCTACTCCGTCACCAAGTTTCACCTTTTCTCCTATCGTGGATAAATTTTATCCGTGAATTTTAAGGATGCGTTGAGTGGCACGTCAAGAGTTTTTTAGTGCACGCCGGTACGACTTCCGCCAAGACACGTAACGGATCAGAGAGTCGGCATCCATGTGCAGCCGGCGCAGAAAAATATTGACAGCCCAAAAAACCCTCCATTAAGATGCATGTACATGCAAATAAATGGCGGGAAAGATTCCGTCGCAAGCGTGCCGTCATTCACAGCAAATCCGCTCCACCGGCCAGGGGTCGTTTTCAGACGACGCCAGACCTCCCGGGCACTTTTCAAAGGACTTCATCATGCATTGGCTTTATCTGGGTATGGCCGTGATCTTCGAAATTCTGGTGGCGATCTCTGCCGGCAAAGCGGCTGGATTCACCCGAATTGGCTGGACCACCAGCACCCTTATTGCCGGCGCCATCGCCACTTACTTTCTCAGTCTCGCGATGCTTACCTTCGATGTCGGCGTGGGGTACGCCATATGGACCTCTGTGGCAGGTGTAGGAATTGTCATTCTGGGCGCCCTGTTTTTTGGCCAGCGGCTGAACTGGGGAAAGTTCTTCGGGATCGCCCTGGTCATTGGCGGTGTCGTGGGCCTGCGGCTTAGCGGGGCCGCGTAAACCCCGCATAGCTTTCAAACACTCCCTCCCAATCAAGGAGCTACTTATGTCGGCAATTCATACAACCACCCTCTCGCGCCGTGGCCAAAACGGGCGAAGCTGGACCATGCTTCTTCTGGCCGGTGCCTTCGAAATCGGCTATGCCCTGAGCGTTGGCGGCAGTCAGGCCTTTACAGTGCCCGGTTGGTCTATATCGGCAGCCATCTTTTTCCTGCTTACCCTATTTGCCCTGAGCGTCGCCCTCAAAACCATCGATGTGGGCATCGGGTACGCCGTATGGGCGGGTATCGGCGCGGTTGGCGCGGCGACTCTGGGCAGCGTCCTTCTGAATCAGCCCCTCACCCTCGCCCAGGCATTCTGGCTGGCAGTGATAATTGTCGGAGTCGTATGGCTCAAGTTGGCCGACAGCGCCAAGCTACAGACTTGAATTCACTTGTATGGGCATACATATGCGAGAATCACTTCTTCAATGTCTGATAGAGGTGTTTGCGGGCTATGTCCAAAAGAAGCGACGCATGGCTGAAGTTGATCCAAACCGTATCCAACGTCGAAGCCGCCCTGGGCAAGGTGCTGCAAGCACATCAAGGGCTGGGACTATCAGAATACCGCGCCCTTGAGATTCTTTCGCGATCTCCCGATTCCGAACTGCGCATGCAAGACCTGGCAGCTCATCTGCGTCTGAATCAAAGCTCAGTGTCGCGCATGGTCGAACGCCTGGAACGCGGCGGCCTGACTGTGCGTGACGTCTGCCCGGACGACAAACGCGGTGTGTATACGGTGCTTACCGACGCGGGACGCGCTCGCTTGGAAAGCGCGAGGCCGAACTACGAGAAAGCCTTGGAAGCCGCATTGAAGGAGCATGGCGCAGAGAAATTCCTGACTGCGAAGTAAACCGCCCTAACTTCAACTTAACGGAACTTGCTCATGACCACCGACTGGAAATCTCTAAGCGTTGCCGAACTCGAACTCCGATACGACCAGGGCGTCTACGCGGCCAATGCCAAGGAGATTACTGCCTGGTATTCGGCACAAAGCCAATTGGTTGAGCCGCGCCTCGAAGGGCAGAAGTTTCAATATGGCTTGAACGATTCGGAACACGGTTACTGGTTCAGGCCCGGCACACCCGGAGCAGATATCGTCGTCTTCATCCACGGAGGCGCATGGCGCTTAGGCAGCGCACGCGATTACCTCTTTCCCGCTTCGTGGCTGGTTGAACACGGACTGAATTATGTTTGCCTGAACTTCGACAATGTGGGCGTTCATGGCGGACGACTGTTCCCAATGCTTAACCAGCTGGTTTCGGCAATTACATGGATCAGCCAAAACCACCATCAGTACGACGCCAACCCCCGCATTCATATTGCAAGCCACTCGTCTGGATCGCATCTGGCCGCCTGTCTGGCAGCGCTCGATTGGGACACCCTGTTGCCGGAAACGCCACGACTGATTCAAACTGTGCTGCTGTGCAGCGGCATTTACGATCTGGAACCCGTCGTGCATTCCAAGCGGCGCCACTATCTGGAACTTAGCCCACTTGAAATACATGCGCTAAGCCCAATTCGCCACAGCGTAAACCGCAGGCCAAGGTACCTGGTCGCGCGTGGAGAACTCGAATCGCCTGAATTCATTCGACAGCATGATCAGTATGTAGCAAAGCTGAGAAAAGGCGGCATGGAGCCAGCCGAACTGGTTGGCCCAGGGCTGAATCATTTCGAAATCCTGACCACGTTTGCCGACCGCGAAGGCCTGCTGGCGCAAGGTTTTCTACAGCTGATCGAGTAGTACGCCCCCTTATGAAGCGGCGGCCTATATATCGCTGTTGCCGTCCCAGCCGGATTTCGAAATATCAAACACCACACCCTGTGGATCTTTGTACTTGAGTTCGGCATTGCTGCGGCCGGGTTCACCAAGGCCAAACAGGAATTCTCCGCCCGCCTTCTTGATACGCTCGCCCATTGCTTCGGTGTCGTCCACAATAAAACCAAAGTGATGAGTACCGACAAAATCAGTACCCTTCAGTTTCAAGAGCGCCAGATTTACCACACCATCGGTCAGATACACTCCCGTGCCTGCATCCAACGTCTCTTCGCCCACTTTCTCGAGCCCGAAAACCTCTTGGTAGAACTTGGTAGCGGCTTCAAGGTCTGGGACGCTAAGCGCAATGTGACGGAGTTTTGCCATGATGAGGGCTCCTTGTTTGGTGTGTAGTTCGCAATTATTTCCGCTTGTACCCTGTTCTGTCGAGTAGCCGGTTTTACGTGGCCCTGTCCACACATCAAGACCCCGATGGCACGGGATGGCGGCCCAATAGCGCGGGCTTCAAAGGTTTGGGATTTGGGAATGGCTTTTGCTGTACAGAGCAACAGTGGGAAATTGTCTGTCTGCCACGCTTAAAGGAGAGCACCATGCCAAAACCTCAAGAGCCCCAGAATATGCTTGAGGACTATTCCGATGCACCTCAAGACACTGGCTACCAGTTCAGCGGTGGGGGGCCTGGTCAAAAATCGGTGCGCAGCCTGACGCGTGACACCGATGACGCCCTGGAGCGTATGAGCGGCCCATACACACGCGCAGGTCAACCCTCCACCCCGTCTCGAGAAGTCGAAGATTCCGCGCAACTCGCCGAAAACGAGGGTACCACGGCAGTATCAAAGGTCGCCGATGCCGCCAAGGAATTTGATGAAAAGCGCCCCAATTTTCCAGGCGAACACCTCATTGTGTTCGCAGCCGGAATATTGCTGCTATGGGGTGCGGGAAAGCGCCGTTCTGCGCTCACTCGAATGGTGATGACCGCCGCCGGAGGTGCACTGGTTGGTCGGGCGGCATCCGGCACCGGTGGTGTGGCGAAGGTAGCCGGCTTCCTGTCCAGAAAATAGCACTTAAGCATCGTCAACCGGGAGCCTCTCGCGATTCAGAGACGCTCCCGGTAACAGGGTGGCCGTCTTGCTTTACTTGCACAGTGACGCACACGACCGTTCCATCCGGCCCGGACTCGACATCCAGACTACCGCCCAAGCGTTCGGCGCGTGCCGCCATACTACGCATGCCCACACCCTGTCCGGCGTCGCGCACAGCCTGAACATCGAATCCCACCCCATCGTCCTCGACAACAATACGCAGGATGTCGGCCTTTGGCTGCGCGCAGACCACGCGAACATGGCGAGCCCGACCATGTTTGATGACATTGGATAATGCTTCTTCGACCAGCCGTGCCAATCCCAGGCAATGCAATGCGCTGGGCCTGGTGCGCCACTTTTCTGCCACGTCCCAAGTGATCGCGACTTCGAGCTCATCAAACAAGCGCGTGAACCGGTGGCGCAATGGTGCCAGCCACTGAACGGGCGTTTCGGGCACCACTGTCGTTGCGCTGGAGTCGTAATCGATCACCTGACGCAGATCGTCGCGGAGCACTTTCAGCAAGGAAAGCATGCGTTCATTGGACAGGGGCTGCTTGGCCTGCTCTACCCAGGCCATGCTGCGCACCAGGCTTCCGCCCAAGCCATCATGCAGATCGTGGACGATGGCCATCCGCTCTCGTAGCCGCGCATGGGAAAGCTCCTGGTCATGCTCTCGCGCCAGAACCTCGGCCAGTTCCGCACGCACCTGCGCAGCGTGTACCTGCAATTCCTGGTTGAAGTGCTCGATGCGATGCATGCTCGCAGCCAGTCTCCCGCCCAGCAGCAAGGCCATGAACAACACGGTAATGGGGCCTGTGACTGCCCCCCACATTTCGTGCGACCCCCAACCATTGAGCAACACGACAATATCGTGGACCCCCACCACCAGAAAAACCAACCAGCAAAGAGCCAAAAGCAAGTGCTGAGGCTCGCGCGTACGCCACGCGTGCCACTGAAACTGAAGACAGTTGGACAGGAAAATGAGCACGAAGCCAGCCCAGACCAACTCCATGGCCGGGCGCGATGCCACTACAGACACCAATACTCCAGCCGCGGTCACCAACCAAAGCGCTTTCTGTACCCGCGGCAGGTGCTGCTCACCAAAACGCCAGGTAAACAGGCAAAAGGCCGCCACGTACAGGATGAATGCAATGTTGTTGAGTCGCGAATGTGTTTCGATGCTGCTGAATGGCCAGGCATCCGTCGCAAGAATTGTGGCCATGTACAGCACCCAGCACAGCGACATCAGGGCATACCAGCCAAACGCGAGCTCGGAACGCCGCAAACACCAGACCACAAGGTAGATACAACCCATGGCACCCGACAGACCTAAAGCGATGAGATGAACATTTCGCTGGCGCCACAGGTTCTTGGCGTGCACGGCCTCAGCCTGCTCCGCAGGGCCCAAAAAATAGCTTCCCAGGCCGGGGGTGTACGCAGCCATCCCCACCACGCGTATCCATATCGTATTGACCCCATCCCGCAATGCCGATTCGGGCAGTAGCCAGCGCCGCGGCATATTCCACGACTGAGACAAGGGTTCGCCCAGAGAAACATCCCGCCACAGCAGGTCGTCGTTAAGATACACCTCGCCAGCCATGCTGATGCCCGCCAAGCTGAGTGCCAGAGGCCGGCTGGATGCCGGAACAGCATCGGGCGTGCAAGCCCTCTCCCAGTCGATGCGATACCAAGCCGTCCCCTCGTAACCCGGCCACCGCTTCACCCAAATGTCGGGCAACTGCACCGGTTCCCAACCTCCGACCGGCCGCGACGTCTCGGGCGTACCGGCACGCGCCGCCGAAATGGACAACACTTGTGGGGAACAATCCTGCGGCACCGCTGCCCAGGCAGGCACAGTCGCCAGACCCAGACCCAAGTACAGCGCACAGAAAGCCAGCCACCCGGCCAGCACACGCGTCACTCGACCACTCCACGTGCGCGGCCCGCGCGCACAGCCATCGTACGAGAGGACACGGCCAACTTGCGATAGATGCGTTTGATGTGGCTTTCAACCGTATAACGCGACAGGAACAAACGCTCGGCAATCTCGCGATTTGTCAGCCCATCGGCTACAAGACGCAGAATCTGCCCTTCGCGATCGCTAAGAGTTTCTCCCTGGGCTGTGGTGAGCGTCATGGCTGGAGTCGCCGGTGCCACCTCTGCAGCAGTGACCGGAGCACGTGCGGCAGTCACGTCGCCCAAGGGTAGAAGCTGCAGGATGCGACGCGCAATGAAGGGGTCGATTGGCGCGCCGCCGCGCAGCACGCTACGAATACTCATGGAGACTTCGATATCGTCCCGCTCTTTCAGCACATATCCCGTCGCTCCCGCACGTAAGGCGCTAAGAATTGCCTCTTCAGAGCTCCACGCGGACACCACCAGAATACCCATGTCGGGTGACTCGGCCCGCATCTGTGCAATAAGGTCCAAGCCGCTGCCATCGGGCAGCATCAGGTCTACCAGCGCCAGGGACACGGGCTGGCTGGCCAGGCACGCACGTGCGTCGCCCAGGCTGGCGGCGTGAAGCAAGGCATCAGACGCATAACCAAGCTGCCGCAATATGCCGTGCAGACGCTGTTGCAAAAGAGGCTCGTCTTCTACTACCAGCACAGGGGAAGGCAGGATAGCCTGAAATTCGGGAAGGGAATTACGCATACGACATTCGGTCTGGTTCCGCCACACGCCAAAGTTTCGACATCGTATGCGGCTCCCCTGTGCCTGTCATCCCCAAAAACAGGGATTTTGGCGGCGAAATCGAAAATTACCCAATTTCAGGGATGTTGCAAAGCATTTCTGAATCGTACAGTACGTCGCGGCACCAATACCAATTTCCCACCCTTTTATAAGGTAAATCATGTTCAAGCGTTTTTTCCTGCTGTCTGCTATTACCCTCACCGCCCTGGCCGGCGCCAATACCGCCGCGGCGGCCGATCGCCATGTCAAGGTCATCAACAAAACCAAGACCGCCATTCTCAGCTTTTACGCATCGCGCACCTCTTCCAACGATTGGGAAGAAGACATTCTGGGCGAGGACGTGATCATGCCGGGCAAGTCGATGGTGATCAACATCGACGACGGCAGCGGCGCCTGCAAATACGACTTTAAGGGCGAGTTCGAGGACGGCGAAGAAGTTGTCAAGGCGAACGTCGACGTCTGCAAGATCGGCGAGTTCGCGTTCACCGAATAAGAAAAGCGCATTCATGCCCGTTAAGGCAACTGTGCCGGGGCCTTGGCACCCGGCATACTCCAGAGGCACTGATGGCCCCTGTCCAGATAAAAGGCCAAATGATGCCTGACTCGAAGCTGCGATGGATCGTGTTTCCGGGAGTGTTCGCGGGCTTGGCGCTTCATGCCTACATCTGCTTTATCGTTGCAGACAGTGCGCCGAATTCATTCACGGTCGGTCTGTTTGCGCTGTCGATTCTTCCTTACTTGGCCTGCCTTGCTGCCGGCATGAATGGTTCTTGCGGGCAACTGATGGCGGTTTGCGCGATATTGCCGCTGCTGTGGGTAGACCTAGAAGCCTTGCACGAGGCGACCATCGCTCCCACAACCTCGACGTCACCCCTGGTGCTCATAATCGTTCCGGTCATCAATTTCGTTGTTTTGGCATTGGGGTTTCTCTTGGGCTGGATCGTGTTTGTTTTGGCCCGTCGGTTCGCTGCAGAAAAGACCCTGTGACCCGGTGCAAACTGTACATTTCCGCACAAATAAACAAGCCCGCCTCATGGAAATTCTATTACCAGCTGTCGCCGTTATTATTCTGACTCTTCTTTACCTTATCCATCTGTACAACGGCTTGGTGCGTTCCAGGCAGTTGGCTGAAGAAGGATGGTCCGGAATAGACATACAGCTCAAGCGACGCGCCGATCTGATTCCCAACCTTGTTCACACGTTACGCAGTTATGCTACCCATGAAAGGCAAACCCTCGACGCCGTTATTGCTGCCCGAAACCAGGCGCTTGGCGTATCTGCCGGCGATGTTTCCGGGCGTGCCGCAGCCGAAGATGCGCTAGGCCAAGCACTGGCCAGACTGTTTGCCCTTGCCGAGGCATACCCTGATCTGAAGGCAAGCGAAAATTTTCTTGGACTGCAAACATCGCTGGAAACTCTGGAGCGTGAAATCCAGATGGCGCGCCGCTACTACAACGGCGCCGCGCGCGACCTGAATGTGCGTATAGAAAGCGTTCCCTCCAACCTGGTGGCCGGCCATTTTGGTTTCACCAAGAAAGCCTACTTCGAGATCACCGAAGCCATTGATCGCGCGCTTCCTCAAGTTTCGATCTGACTATGGCAACGATTGGAAGGATGTTGGCCGGCCTGGCTTGTGCCGGCGTTCTGCTCACATCACCGCTTTCGCTGCGGGCAGAGGAAAGAATCCACGTCTATGAAGTCGACATTGCAGTTGCCGAAGACGGCAATCTGGAAATTGCCGAGCACATTCATATAACCGCAGAAGGCGAACAGATCGTACATGGGATCGACCGGGAGATCCCCTTGGCATTTATCACCGCCGACGGCCATCGCGCCCGGTCGCACTTGACGGTACTGGATATCCAGCGAGACGGCGAACCAGAACATTACGAAGTCTTCGAGAACAATCGTGGTGCGGTGATACGCATCGGTACGAGCGGTGTCAAACTGACTCCGGACGATTACCTGTACAGCATCCAGTATCAAGTCAACCGTATCATTAACCATTCAGCAGAGCACGACAGGCTCATCTGGAACGTCAACGGCAACGAAGGGCGTTTTCCGATCGACTCACTTTCGGCGCGAGTCACGTTGCCAGAGGGGGCAGCACCCCTTGGTGTATACGTACACACAGGCGCGTTAACAGAGCATGGCAAGGACGCCGTCATTAGTACATTCGGCAATGTGATCACCTTTGAGACTACCCGAACCTTCTTGCCTGGCCAAAACATGACCTTCGAGATACTGCTTCCCAAGGGGGTAATCCAGCCCCCGGATGAGGCAACCCTGGCCGATTGGAAGGCCGGCGACTATGCATCGACCAGCTCCGCTGCGATGACCGCCGGCTGGAGCGCATTGCTGGCGCTCTTTCTGTGGTTCGTGCTTGGGCGTGACCCCCGTCCGGGCGTGATTGTGCCGCGATGGGATCCGCCGAATGGAATGTCGCCGGGCCGCGTCCACTACAGCATTTCCCGAAACTTTGCGACGGGCTTCTGGACGGCCTTTTCTGCCTCAATTATTGACCTGGCCATAAAGGGAAAGGTCGTGCTGGAGGACCTTGCGGATGGCATTTCTGTAAGGAGGATATTCGACGCGGACGATTCAGCTTTGCCCAACGAACAGGCCGCCATCTTGCGGATGCTTCCGCCAAGCGGTGACAGCTTCCGCTTCAATGGTGACCATGCCGCGCGCACACTAAGATTGGCAGACGAATTCTGCGACGCAGTAGCAACCGACATTGGCCACACCTTCTATAAACCAAAACGATGGGTCTGGATAAGCTTCGGCCTGCTCATGTTTTTCGCACTGCTTGGGCACGAGATGAGCTTTTCCATCGGCGTTGAATATCTGGACGGCTGGCTGCCGGATCATTGCCTCGCAGCACTGGTTGCATGGGTCTTCGCCGCGTACGCCGTGGGCAAGTGGAGGAAGCTGCTGTTTTCGTCGCAGCGTGCCAGTACAAAGGATCTGATTGTCGTTCTGCTGAGCCTTTTTGTTGCGGCGGCCATATTGCTGTTGTTCACCCTGCTTGTCTACGCCGACGCACCTGTGTCACGCGATGGCTTATGGCTGACCTTTTCATTGGCAATGCTCACGACCCTGCTCTGGGCCTTCATCGGACGCCTTAGCCGCAAGGGGCGTGAAGTAATGGATGGAATTGATGGTCTACGGCTGTATCTTGAGCTGGCCGAAAAGGACAGGATGGCACTGGCCGGCGCGCCGGCCATCTCGCCCGCGCACTACGAGACCTTGTTGCCTTATGCCATTGCGCTGGGCGTGGAGAAGGCCTGGAGCAACCATTTTGAGGCTGTACTGGCCGAAGCCCGGTCGACCGACGCTTCGGGCACCTACCATCCCCTATGGTATTCAGAGCCTGGCACTGGGGCACTTGCCCGGGCTGCCGAACTTGGCGAGTTCTCTTCTCGCATGGCTGCAAGCATCGAGAGAAGTCTTCCGAGAGAGAGCGAATCAGATGGAACCGACTCGGTGGGTAGCAGTGGCAGTGGTCGGGGTGGAGGTGGGATTGGGGGGTGGTAGACGGCTCCGGCCACGTGCCTGACATGCGTCTGCCACGATTCTGTCAATCCGCAACAGACGCAAGGTTCTGCACCGTTCAAGCCACTATGGTCTCGTTCAAAAACGGATAGTCAATATACCCTTCCGGGCCCGCCGTATAAAAGGTGTTTTTGTCGGGCGTGTTTAGCGCAGCGCCCAATCGAAGGCGTTCCGGCAGATCGGGGTTCGCCAGAAAAGCCCCGCCAAATACCGCTGCATCGGCACGCCCTTCAGCCAGAAGGGATTCAGCACGAAGCTTGTCTAAACCGCCCCCGGCCAAGTATGGACCCTTAAAGCGTTTACGCAGAAGGCCATGATAGTCAACACCAGGCTTGAACAGCGCAACATGCAGATAGGCCAGGTCCAGATCACGCAATTGCTCAACCAGCGACGAGTAGGTTTGCACCGGAGTGTCGTCGCTGATGTCATTGAAGTTCATCTCGGGCGCAATCTTGATTCCAACGCGTCC
Source organism: Pusillimonas sp. (assembly GCF_029263785.1). GTDB lineage: Bacteria > Pseudomonadota > Gammaproteobacteria > Burkholderiales > Burkholderiaceae_B > Pusillimonas. The sequence continues at coordinate 24,970 of NZ_JAJUFE010000009.1, forward strand.
CGCACCCACTTCGTCCACCATCGCATCCAGCACTTCCAGGATGAACCGCGAGCGGTTCTGCACCGATCCACCGTACAGATCCTGGCGCTGGTTGCTATTGGACGACAGAAACTGCTCCGGCAGGTAACCCGAGGCCGCATGAAGTTCGACACCATCAAACCCGGCGTCGATGGCACGACGAGCGGCCAGCGCATAGCTGCGTATGACTTCAGCGATCTCTACTAGACTCAGCGCGCGGGGCGTCTCATAATCGACTTGACCAATCGGGGTCCAGGCTTGCCCGGCGGGTTTGATCGCAGAGGGAGCCACTGGGGTCGCCCCGTTGAGTAGAGAAGGATGCGAGATTCGCCCGCAATGCATCAGTTGCATAAAAATACGGCCGCCCTTCGCGTGTACCGCCTCGGCTACTTTTTGCCATGCCGCAATTTGTGCGGTGGTTTCAATACCCGGCGTACGCACATACCCCTTCCCCAATGCTGTCGGAAAGACCCCTTCCGTAATAGTCAGCCCGGCGCTGGCGCGTTGGGCATAGTAAAGCGCAACCAGATCGCTTGGCACACCTTCATCGTCTGAACGCGAGCGCGTCATGGGTGCCATAACGACACGATTTCGGACGGTAGTACGACCGATCTGAAGCGAAGTAAATAGCTGACTCATGGTGATGTCCTGAAAAATAACTCGACACACCAATCATCCGCCTGCACTGGCGAGCAATAAAGTAGCGAAATCCGAAATGACTGATCCATTTTACGGAGCAATAAATGGAATTGCTGAACGACATGGCCCTGTTTGTCGAGGTCGTCCAAGCCGGCGGGTTCCGGCGCGCATCCGAAACAGTTGGGCTGACAATTTCCACCGTTTCGCGTCGAATCACCCGCTTGGAAAAAACCATAGGTTTGCGGCTGCTGCACCGAACCACCCGCAAGATCGAGCTTACCGAAGCAGGCCGCATCTATTTCGAGCGGTGCAAGCATCTTGTTGATGAGGCCAGGCTTGCTCATGAACAACTTGGCCAGCTACAGGTTCAGCCCACTGGCACATTGAAGGCCTCGCTGCCGGTAGAGTTTGCGACCATCTACCTCGCACCACTCATCGTTGAATTCTCCAGGCTGTACCCCGACATCGATTTCGTTTTCGACATGACTCCCCGCCTTGTCGACCTGGTTGCGGAACCCATCGATGTCGCGATTCGAATGGGCGAACAGCCGAGCTCGCAGCTGATTGCGCGCCACTTGGTGGATCTACCGCGACATCTGTACGCTTCCCCCAACTACATCGCCGAATTCGGACTGCCCCGCGAACCCAAGGAGTTGACGCATCATCAATGCCTAGTCTTCCAGGGAGCCAAAACCTGGACGCTACACCGGGCCGAAGAAGAGATAGAGGTTGAGGTAACCGGACGATTTCAACTGAATAGTGCCGGACTGATTCACCGGCTATGCAAAGCAGACCAGGGAATTGGCGTGCTGCCTCCCGAGGTGGTGGAAGAAGACATCGCGCAAGGGCGGCTATGCCGGGTTGTGCCAGGGTGGTCAGCAACGCCGGTGCCCATCTACGCGGTGACCGAGACCCGGCTAGTGCCCGCGAAGACGCGTAGGTTTGTTGAGTTTTTGCGGGAGGGGTTGCAGAGGTATGGGGGTGGGGATTGAAACCGCCCTTTTTTATTGTATTTATTGGATTTTCTAGACTGGTGCCCGGGGCCGGAATCGAACCGGCACGCCTTGCGGCGGGGGATTTTGAGTCCCCTGCGTCTACCAATTTCACCACCCGGGCATCGAATAGTCGCCCGGCAGAGCACCGGGCGTGGCAGGAAGAGCGTAATTATACACGCTTTAATTTCATACCCTGGGCCCGTTACTTGCTACCCAGAAACCAGGCGGTTCCGGGCGGGCCTCATTCGAGTCTTCGCCGGAGTACGCCTCGAAAATTTGAGTCATTCCAGGAGAATCACATGAAAACACGAATCTGGTTGCCTATTCTTTTAGCTGTTGCGGCGTTAGCGGGTGGATGCAAGAACACGCTACATGGCGCCGGCGAAGACATTGAAAGGGGTGGGGAAAAAATACAGGAAAGCACTCGATAAGTATTTCAACCCAGTAGCAAGTCGCTTCATTTGAGTTTAAGCCGTCGGGTAGGGCATCCGGCGGCTTCTTTTTGCCCAGCTTGACACACTTCTCTTTCCCATTGCATCCAATGGGCAAATGGTGGCGACACCCGCCGCCTGTTCTGGAGCAATGAGATGACTCGTACCCTTCTTGCCGCCGCAGCGGCTGTTGCTGTCTGCTTTGCCGTTCCTGTCGCTATGGCCGGCGAACCTGCCGTGCTCAAGGCACCTCCGGGGAACTCTTACAAGGCCGTGAGCTCATTGGTAAAGCTGCCGGATTTCATTCCGGGCATGGGTCAACTTTTTGTGGATCCCAATACCCTGCCGGCAGGCCCCTTCCTGGGCTACGACCGGGAGGGCAAACTGGTCAACACCACCTACATGATCCCCGTTTCGCTGATGAAGGCGGATATGAATCTGAAGGATCTCAAAGCGCCTGCCGGCACTGTCGACCACGTAGATATTGTCTACAACGCGGGGCACCCAGGGGTTGAAGAACCTCATATTCACATCGTGCTCTGGAATGTGCCTGCCGACCAGGAAGCGCGGGTCGCAAAATGACATCGCTTGTTGAGCAGCCCCTGCGTCGCCAGTTGGTGATGGCAGGCGCCGGACTGGTATTGACCTCGATCGCCGTCAGGCGAGTGCTTGCAGCGAACGAAATGCAAATCAGTATGGCGGGCACCGCAAGCGGATCCCACGTATGGTTTCGCCCGCGCGGGCTTTGGGTAAGCGTGGGGCAAGCGATTCGGTGGGTGAATGACGATGCAGGAAACGTACATACGGTCACCGCCTACCATCCCGCAAACAGAAAGCCGCTACGAATTCCTGAATCTGCCAAGGGGTGGGATTCGGGCTACTTGATGCCGGGTGAATCATTTGTCTGGGTGTTTGCCACGCCGGGCGTGTACGACTACTTTTGCCTTCCTCACGAACACGCGGGCATGGTCGGGCGCATTGTGGTGGGTGACAAGCCTGCAGCCGACCCGCCCTACCGGGCAACGGATAGCAAGCTGCCCGAGGTGGCTCTATCCAGCTTTCCCACCGTGGAAGACATCTTGAAAAACATCATCGTGGAGTAGGCATGCCTTTCTCGCGTCAGATGCTCAAGGCGCTGGTGATCGACATTGAAAAAGATCACAATACCCGTACGACGGAGCGGCATAGAGCTCACTCCTGCATGAGCTGACGTGGCACGCAGAGCGATGAAGCCCTGATGACGAAAGCGGTAACGCGGGGCACACTGTTGCACGATGCGAACCTGCGCCGTGAATTCCGGACTTGTCTGCAATACAGGCAACGAGAATAGCCATGAAAAATGCACATCGCGAAATCAATGCTGTCTTGACCGCCCGCACACACGAAAGCGAACTGATCGAGCACGCGGCACACGGTAACGCTGACGCGTTCGCGCTCATCATGCGGCAGCACAACCAGCGCCTGTTTCGAACGGCGCGCAGCATTTTGCGAAACGATGCCGATGCTGAGGATGCACTCCAAGAGGCCTATTTACGTGCCTGGCAGGCACTGAGCACGTTTCGTGCCGATGCCAGGCTATCCACCTGGCTGGTGCGCATCGTGGTTAACGAGTCTCTGGGGCGCTTGCGGCGCCGTGGCGCCCAACTGATCCCACTGGACACGATCATGACCCTGCCCGACCCGAAAGCCCAGGGCGCTCTGACGGCCAGGTTCGAACAGCAACCCGAGCCCATGGCAATGCGATCCGAACTGCGCCACGTATTGGAGGTTCATATCGATCAGTTGCCCGACCTCTATCGAACTGTATTTGTGATGTGTGCGGTCGAAGAAATGACAACGCACGAAGTGGCTTTGGCAATGGAAATACCCGAAGCGACAGTGCGTACCCGCCTGTCACGGGCACGGAAATTACTTCGTGCCGGCCTGGTCAGCGATATGGACGTCACACTGGAAGATGCATTTTCGTTTGACGGCGAACGCTGCGACCGCATCGTGCGCGCCGTACTTGAAAAAGGCAAGGGCTTGCGGTTTCCTTGAACCCCAAGCCCTGCCCTACCCTGCGCTACGCAGCCACAGCGCCTTCCAGGGATTTAAGCGGCACCGCCGCGTCAACGGCCTGCACCCGATCTACCGGTTTACCCGCCGTAATCAGCTTTCGGGCTGCCATGTGATCGGCCGGCATGTTGATCGATTCCACCACCTTGATTACATCGCCTTCAAAACCTATTACCGAAAACTTTCCAGTAGTCGGCTCCCCCCGTACTTCATAGTTGTACGTGGGTTGGCCAAGCCCGGCAATCTGAAGGCGGACTTCGCCCTGGTCGGACCAGAACCATGGCAAGGCGGCATATTGCTGCTCCTGCCCCAGAAGGTTGGCGGCCACGCAACGCGCCTGATCATTGGCATTTTGCACTGATTCCAGACGAATCGGGCAACCCAGGCTATGCGACGGAAAGCGCACGCAATCGCCTATCGCCCAAATGGCAGGGTCGGACGTTCGCAGTTGTGCGTCAACAATCACACCATCGTCGCACGGCAAGCCGGCCTGTTGAGCCAGGTCGTCGTTTGGAACCGCTCCAATGCCCACCAAAACCAGGTCGACCGCTAGCGTCTGGTCGCCGATCTGCACCGAGACGACGCGATCATCTTCGTATTCAACCTGGCTGATGCGGCTGTTGAGCTGGATCTGGACGCCGCGAAGACTGTGGTGGGCGTACAGGAACTGCGCAATGGGTTCCGATACCGACCGGCCCAGCAGTCGGCCGCCCGCTTCGAGAACCGTCACGCTCTTGCCAGACTGCGCGGCGGTGGCGGCAATCTCAAGGCCAATGAAACCACCGCCCACCACCAATACTCGTTGGGCCGGCTCAAACTGAGCCCGCAGGCGGTCCGCGTCGGTAAGGGTACGCAAGGTGTGCACGTTGGAGAATTTTGCGGCGTCCAGCTCGGGCAGCTGGCGGGCGCGTGTACCGGTTGCCAGCACCAGCTGATCGTACGGCAGGCGTGAACCATCGCTTAAAGCCAGTTCCCTGGCCCGCCGGTCGATGGCGGTTACCGTGGTGCTGAGCTTTACCGTGACGCCATGGGTGTCGTAATAGCTTTGGGCACGCAGCCAGGCAGGCGCCGATTCTGCGTCTTTAAGATAGCTCTTGGACAAGGGGGGGCGTTGGTACGGCACATGCGGCTCGGCAGTGACCATCACCACGCGGTTGCCGGCTCCTGCCTCGGCCAGGCTGGCACATAACTGGGCGGCGGCGTGGCCACCACCAACAACTACGATTCGACTCACGAATTCTCCTTCTTTCTCTTGCGGGCCGGTTTTGATGCAGGCGCGCACTGCGACTTGAGAAACGCCTGCGTCGCTTTCTCGACCTCGGGCAAATTAGCGTGCAGGCGCCACAACATTTCCAATAAAACCGGCACTTCTTCAGGCTCGAGACAGGACAGGAACGCGCGTTCGCGTGTCATGGCTACCGCCTTGATTTCGTCATGCTTGCGCCGACCGGCCTCGGTCAGGGTGGCATATCGCACGCGGCCGTCCTTGGGATCATGCGAGAACTTGATCAGCCCCATCTCGTACATGCTTTTGAAGGCACGACTGACAGATCCCTTGTCCATGCCGATCAGGCGACAGACCATGTTGACCGAGACTTTTTCGTCCAGCGCCAGCATGACCAGTACGCGCCAGACTTCTATTCCGACGCCAAAATGTTTGCGATAGACCGATGCCGCGCCCCCCGCCAGCTTCGTGGTAATGAAAGTGAAGTAAGCGGGTGCGTAATGCTCCAGGTCAATCGCGCTGGATAGCCAAGGCTTGGCATCGGGCTGTTCGATTTCGGGCTTTTTGGTGGTTGCTGCGATGCGCTTGCGTGAGGCCGGCCGCGTTAAAGAGGGTTTTCTCATCGTATCTAACGCGACGCTGTGGCCGCGCTACTGCTGTGTTTCAGGAAGATAAACCGTCAACTCCATCCCCTCTGCCACGACCAACTGGCACCCCAGACGGCTGGTTGGTTTAAGTGGACTTGTCGTGCACTCGAGCATTTCCTGCTCGGGAGCCGAAATGGGCGGGAACTTGTCCATGTCTTCTTCGTTGAGATACACGTGGCAAGTCGCACACATGGCAGAGCCACCACATTCTCCCACAATTCCGGCAAGCCCATTGTTGACCGCCGCCTGCATTACGGAGGTTCCAGGCTTTACCTCAAGCTCGGTTTCCTGACCCAGATGATCAACATATCGAATTTTTGCCACAACTACCTTCCTACAGTGTTCTATGTGTATTTCATCGGCCGGCTCACACGAGCCGGCCGGCCTTTTACAGTTAGTGCGGAATCAGGCGCACAGGAAGCGAACCCAGGGATCGCAAGGTGTTGTTCAGACGCCGTTGCGGTTCGCCGGTGATTTCAATGCGCTTGACGCGCTTGGCCAGGGCCGACAGAACGAGCTCGCCTTCCATCCGTGCAATGGCCTGGCCAACACAACCGTGGATTCCGGTACCGAACGCCATATGGCCGGTCGCCTTGCGATCGATGTCGAAGACCTCCGGGTTTTCCCAGTGTCGGGGATCGCGGTTTGCCGAGGCAAGAAAGGTCAGGACCTTCTGGTTCTCGCGCATCTGCACGCCGGCGAACTCCAGATCGGTGTTGACGGTACGGAAGAAGGTCTGCACCGCGCCGTCGTAACGCAGGCTCTCTTCAAACGCCGCACGTGCCCTGGAAGGATCCGCTGCCAGCTTGTCATATTCGCCCGGGTACTCGGCCAGCGCATGGATGGCGTTACCGATACCGTTGACCGTGGTGTCGACCCCTGCCGACAGGAAGGAACGCACCAGCATGGGCGCCTCTTCCATAGTGATCTCTCCGCCCTCGGCTGCCTGATAAATCTGGTCGCCAAACCCATTGGGACGGAGATTCTCACGCTGGCACTGCGTCATGATCCAATCGCGGACGGGCTCATAGCGCTCAACTGCGTCCTGGAAGATCTTGTTGCGCGGTCCGAAGGCGTTGAACACCATATTGCCGTACAGCAGCAGGTTCTCGCGCCCTTCTTCGGTCAGGCCCAGCGCATCCGGGAACACCTTGAGGGGGTAGACCTCGGCCAGATCCTTGATGATGTCAACTTCGCCCTGCTCGACCAGCTTGTCCATCAGGGTTTCAGCTTCTTTCTGGAAATCGGCCTTGATCTGCATGACCACCTTGGGTGACAGGATGCGCGACAAGATGGCTCGCGACCGCGTGTGCTGCGGCGGATCGGCCTCAAGAATCAGGCTGGGCGGACGAAACGGCTTTTCGGTGCGGAAGTTGGCCAGCCCCACACCCGCCGACGAAATAAAATTTTGCCAATCGGTCATGACGGCATGCACCTGCTCGTGGCGTGCAACGGCCCAAATACCATATTTTTCGAGCCATACAACCGGTCCGGCGTCCCGAAGCTCTACGTGATAAGGATAAGGATCCGTCAGGAACTCTTCGCTGAACGGATCGATGTCCAGGCGCGGAATTGCGTTTTCCTGAGTATTGTCTTGAGCGAACTGCATAGTGTTCTCCTGTCTCAGCCGGCTTGCGCTACCGGCACTTCGGCGACCGAAACGTAGCGGTCGAGCAGTTGTGAATCTTCCAGCAAAGCTTGCGCTTGGCCGACATGTACGATCGTGCCGTGATCCATGATCAGCGCACGATTCGAGAATGCGAGCGCCTCTTGCACCTTCTGCTCGACGAGCAGAATGGCAACGCCTTCCTCGCGACTGAGCGTTTCAAACGCTTCCATAAGTTCTTGACAGATGATGGGTGCCAGGCCTTCAAGGGGCTCGTCCAGGAGCAAAAGCTTGGGGTCGCCCAGCAAGGTCCTGGCTACGGAAACCATCTGTTGCTCCCCTCCGGACAGCTCGGCACCGCCATGATGGCGTCGCTCGTGCAGGCGTGGGAAGAGCTTGTACGCGCGCTCGATGCCCAACTTCGGTTTGCGTTGCAGGCCGGCAATCAGGTTCTCTTCAACCGTCAGCGAGGGGAACACGTCTCGTGTCTGAGGTACGTAACCGATTCCCATACGGGCGCGCGCCACGGTGTTGAGGCGGGTAACGTCAGAGCCATTCCAAATGACCTTGCCGCTACGCCAGACTGTCAAACCCATAATGGTTTTGAGGGTTGTCGATTTGCCGACGCCATTGCGACCCAGCAGGCACACCCTTTCGCCGGGTGCAATATGGAACGACACGCCGTTAAGCACGGTAAGCGGGCCGTAGCCGGCCACTGCGGATTCAAATTCAAATAAATGCGTCATGCCAGCTCTGCCTTGCCAAGGTATACCGCACGAACGACCTCATTCTTGCGGATTTCGTCTGGAGTGCCTTCTGCCAGGACTGCCCCGTTGGCCAGGACCACAATGCGGTCGGCAAACCGGAACACCAGATCCATATCGTGTTCAATAATGATCACGGCCAGGTCCTTTGGCAGCAAGGTCAATGCGTTCAGGATCAGTTGCGCCTCACCTTGTGGCACCCCTGCCATGGGCTCGTCCAGCAACAGCACTTTCGGACGCAGCGCCAGGGCCAGCGCAATCTCCAGTTGCCGCTGGTCGCCATACGCCATTGACTCGGGCGTAGCCATAGCCAGATGAGTGAGGCGCAGCTCTTCCAGCAGGCTCATGGCTTCGTCCACCACGGGTTTGTAGTTCCAGCGGTTGCGCCACATGTTCTTCAAGCTGCCTTCACGCTGGTGAATGGCCATGGCCACCTGTTCAACCGCCGGCAGCCCAGGAGCAAGCTTGGAAATCTGAAACGTGCGAACCAATCCGTTCTGCACGCGCCGATGCGCCGGCCAACGGGTGATGTCCTGTCCATTCAGGGAAATGGTGCCTTGATCTGAGTGCAGGAATCCGGCCACCTGATTAACCAGGGTTGTCTTGCCGGCGCCGTTGGGGCCAATCAGGGCCAGGCGTTCGCCAACGGACAGACTGAGGCTGACGTCGTTGGTGACTTTGAGCCCACCAAAAGCCTTATTGAGGTTTTCGACTTGCAAGATACTCATGCGCGCCTCCTGAACATCGTCACGAATGGCGCGAACGCTCGCTGCAAGACCCGTACGACAAAGCCCCTGGGCAGAAACACAACCACCATGAGCAAAACGCCAATCACAAACAACCAGTGGAAGGGATTGGCCGACGAGGCAAAGTGGTGAATGCCCATGAACAAGGCCGTACCGATGATTGCACCCCACAGGTTGCCCAGACCGCCCAGCACAAGCATGACCAGGGCTTCTGCAGAAAGGTTGAATCCGAGACTGTCCAGACCAACCACCTGAGTGATCTGCGCCGACAATCCGCCTGCCAACCCTGCAATCAGACCCGACAAGACATAAAGCTTGAGCAGATAGGGATAGATCTGCGTACCGTTGGCCTGCATGCGATCACGATTCTCGCGAATGCCCTGGCAGGCCAGACCGAATGGAGATCGCATGACGCGACGCAGGAACACATAGCACAGCAGCAAGACGATGGCGCTATACCAATAGCCGGTCACGCCGAACATGTCGAATTCGAAATAACCAAATATGGGGCCGACCATGAAGCCTGACAGCCCGTCGTCACCCCCGGTGACCGACTGCATCTTGCTGGCAAGATTCTGCAGGATCTGGGCGACGGCAATCGTTAGCATCAGGAATGTCAGGCCTTGATAGCGAACCAGAAAAGCCCCTGACACCAGCGCCACCAGCCCTCCCACCAGGGCCGCCAACAGCAGGCCGACCAGAGGATCAGCGGTAAAGTGCATCGCGCAAAGGCCGGCAGCATAGGCGCCCACACCATATAGGGCGGCGTGGCCCAAGGTGGGCAGGCCCGCGTAGCCGGTGACCAGGTCGAGCGACATCACGAAAATGGCCAGGATCGCAACGCGAGTCAGAATCAAGGTTTGACCCGGCATGGCCCAATACAGCACGGCCATCAGGATCAGGCCGGCGAGTATCGGCATCCAGTTCAATGAACGGGATTGCACTGCCGGCAGACGTATGGATGCGGTATGCATGCTTATCTCCTAAGTATGCCGTGCGGACGTACGGCCAGCAGCAAGATCATGGCAACGTAGAAAAAGAAGTTGCCATAACCGGAAGCCAGGTAACGGGCGGCGGTGTCGACGATGCCCAGCAGCAGGGCTGCGCATAGCGTGCCCGAAATACTGCCCAGCCCACCGACGGACACCACCACCAGCATCAACACGAGATACTTCAACGGGTAGTAAGGCTCCAGAGGCATCAGTTCGGCACCCATCACTCCGCCCAAGGCAGCCAGGCCGGCGCCCACGGCAAAGGTCATGCACTGCACCAGGCGGATATTGATGCCAAGTGAAGCCGACATGCCCGAGTTGTCGACTGATGCCCGCAGCCAGATACCGAAGCGGGTACGCGTTACCAACCACCAGAGCAAAGCCACCACAACCAGACCGGAGATAACCACAACCACACGCTGCTTGGGCAAGGTCCGATCACCAAGGCGCATGCCGCCCTGCATCCAGTCCGGCAGTGGCAGTTGCTGTATGTACGCCCCCGCCAGAAAGTTGACCAAGGCAATACACGCAAAGGTGAAGCCAATGGTGAAAAGCACTTGCTCGAGCTCGGTTCGTCGGTATAAACGCCTGAATACGGTGGCCTCGACCGCAGCGGCCAACACCATGGTGAATACGATGCCCGCCAGAACGCTGGCCATGAAAGGCCAGCCCTGCTCGCGCACCAGTATGGCGGCAACATAGCCACCCACCATGGCGAAGGCGCCGTGCGAGAGGTTGATGAACCGCATCAACCCCATGGTCACGGACAACCCGACGGAGATGATGAAAAGCACCATCCCGTACACGATGCCATCGATCAAAATATTGCTCAGATGAGGCACGGAAAGCTCCCGGTTGTTGAATAGCGCTTACTGCGCCAGCCCGTGATCAGGCTGCATGCCGAAGTTCTCGATCTCGGTGTTCTGCAACAGGCCGTCACTGCCACGCTCGACCTTGCGCAGATACACGTTCTGCGTAATGTGGCGGCTTTCGGGATCGATCCGGGCCGGTCCGCGCGGGCTTTCCCACTCGTAACCCTTGATCGCAGCAATAGCCTTGTCGCCATCCTTTTTGCCATCAGTGGCTTCGACCATCTTGTGGATGAGGTGCATGCCGTCGTAGGCACCGACCGAAGCGTAGTTCAGCAGGGCATCAGGAGCTTGCGCCTTCATGGCTTCAGCAAACTTGCGGTTGGCATCAGAATCATGCGCCGCCGAGTAGTGGAAGGAAGTCAGCAGGCCCAATGCGGCATCACCGAACTTCTGCAGGTCGAACTCATCCATTTCGGCCGTGCCCAGGAAAGCAATGCCGGCTTCACGCAAACCGTTCTGGTTGTATGCGTTCACAAAGCCCAGATTTGGTGGGCCACCGGGCAGGAACACGTAAGCCGCTTGTGCGCCGGATGCCTTGATGCGCTGCGCGAACGGGCTGAAGTCATTGGTGCTCATGGGCATGCGAATGCGCTCTACAACCTCGCCGCCCAGCTTGGTGAACTCGGAGTCGAACGCCTTTTCGGCGTCTACGCCCGGTGCGTAATCCATGACGGCAGTCACGACCTTCTTGTACCCCTGGTCGTAGGCCCACTTGGCCACAGGCTGGGTAACCTGCCACAACGTGTACGAGCTGCGGACAAAATAATCCGAGCGAGGCGTGATCGAAGACGTCGCGGCGTTGAAAATTACCGTGGGAGTCTTGGACTGTTGAATCAATGGCGCAACGGCCATGGCATTAGGGGTAAAGACGATGCCGCCAAGATAGTCGACTTTGTCGTTGACAATGAGTTCCTGTGCAGCGGTGCGGACACCGGCGGGGTTCGGGCCGCCACTGTCGCGATAGATGATCTCGACGGTTTTGCCGGCGAACTTGCCATCTTGCAGTTTGGTGTATGCTTCGGCACCGTCCTTGAAGAGCTTGCCATAGTGGGCAAATGGGCCCGAGAATGGCGCGATGATTCCTACCTTGACGGTATCTGCGGCCGCCGGCCCAGCTACGGCCCAGGCCATGCAGGCTGCCAAGCCCAAACGCAGCAATTTCATGTTCTGTCTCCTTGTGAGGGCGGCTATACCACACGCCCCTTCGCGAAAAAAACCATTGGCAATCGCAAGGCCTCAAGGCCAATGAGATATGCCGCCACTTGTCGATGCAGCTCCTGCATTGACCCGCGAATGGTAGGACCGAACTAATTGGCAAGTCAACTTGTTGACATACCAACCACATTAAATTAGGGGTAAACCCTAAACAGCTAGCGTATTTCCTGGGCTTCCAAAAGCAATCGATTCAGTTCCGGAGAATCGTGACAAATGCTGCTGTAAACAGCTCGTGCACGCGATGAAAGCCTTTCATAGCCCCAGCGGGCCCTGCGCAGTGTTTCTTCGTGGCCTTCTCGCGCGTAATAAAGGGGAAGGTTATGATCAAAGTACGACAGGCTGTCGGCGTCTTTAAGCAAGTCACTTTGGGCATCGCCACCCGTTTCATGACGCCGTATCAATAATGAAACATCTTGCCGGATTTCGCCCGACACGCCGGCGTCTGAAAGTATTTGATCGGTGATCTGTGCGCCCAGATCAGCGTGCGCCTGCTTGAATGAGTCGTAATCGGCGAACTGATGCCGTTGAAACCTGTCCTGCCTCGCTCGCTCGATATCGTGGGCCAGTGCCGCAAGCTGCAATGCAACGCCAGCTTGCGGATCCAGCCGCCTCAGCCAGTACAAAGTGTTTTCAGCATGGCCGGCATCCTCCGGTACGGGTGAGCCGGCCAGCACGGCGCGAATCTTTGCCGTGGCAAGGCGCAAATGGGGGTCACTAGCCAGGTCAAGCATCGGCCATGACGTGCTCACGTTCTCGCAATCTGAACATGCGATGAATGACAGTGATGTTCATGATTACGGCGATCAATGCCAATGTCAGCGCCGGCAAATTCAGCAACGTTCCCGACATGACAAGCAGCGACCGTGTGTCACGCCCCATGCGCCATCTCGAAGCCGGCAAGGCACGATCTGCCTTATGTGCGCTGTAGCTCGCGACGAAACTGCCGGCAATCGCCGCCATGCCCAGCCACATCCAGGCGGGTTGATCCCAGCGCTGCATCAGATGCCAGGTCAGGGCAGCCAGAACAAAACCATCGGCATAGCGGTCGAGCAAGGCATCGAACCAGCCGCCGTATTCAGACGGCGCCAGGCGCAACCGCGCCAGTTCTCCGTCGCAGCCGTCTACCACTGACGCCAGTTGAACCAGCAACCCGCCAATCGCCAGCAGCCAGTACGACCCTGCAGCCATGCAAAGCGCAGCGAGGCAGGCAATGCCGAATGCCAGCATCGACACTTGATTGGGTGTCAGGTCATACGCAAGAAAATACCGGGTAAACCAACGGGACACTGGACGATTCAACCGCTTGGCGACCAGACCGTCAGATGATTTGCCCGCAGCCCATGCAAGCAATGCGGTTTCGGCTTGCGCGTGCATTTCCGGCGTGTCGACATCCTGCCAATAATGGCCATCTATGCGGTGGGCCTGAAGTCGGCCTTCATCTGCCAGCCCCTGCATAAGGTCGGTGATTCGTGTCTTGCCGCGCGCAACGCACTCTTCCATACGCGAAAACACTTCGGGCTGGCACAGAAAGGCGCCGGTATCGAACCCGTCGTACTCTGGCAAACCTTTGCCGATCCGGGTGACACGATCACCCGTCAGCATGACCCGCGTGACATCGTGCAGGTCAATGTCCTTGCGCGAGCGTTGGCCGTCTACAGCCAGCATTGCGGGCGCCCAGCTACTTGAACTGCACAATGAAGCGATCAGCTCGGGAACATACACATGGTCAGCCATCAAGAGCAGGAACGGCCCCTTGACATAGGGCGCAGCCGCCAGAAGGGACGTACCATTCTCGGCGCTGCTCCAGTCTTGGTTATAGACGAGACGAGCCTGATAAGAGCTGTCGTGCAGCCAGCTTTCTATGGCTGCATGGGCATGACCAGTCACGATAATGATGTCGTCGACGCCGCATTGCTGGAGCGTGCGAATGCTACGCTCCAGCAAGGGCAAGCCCGCTACGGGATGCAGGGGCTTGACCGGAGCCAGGGCGCGCAAGCGCGAGCCCCGGCCGGCGGCGAGCACCACGGCTTGCCTGGGTTTGCTCATTCTCAGGCAGCCTTGATTTGCTCGACGCACTGAGAAATGAACTGCTCGACTTCGGCGTGGGCCTGATCGTCAGTCATCTGGCGTCGCGGGTGCTTGCAGAAGTACGCAGAGGCCGAATCAATAACGCCACCCTGGCCGTTGAGCAACGCAAGCTTGGCACAACGAATCATGTCAATCGCCACTCCGGCAGAGTTCGGCGAATCCTCAACCGACAGACGAAGCTCCAGATTCATCGGAACGTCGCCGAAAAGCTTGCCCTCCATGCGAAGGAAGCAAACCTTGTTGTCATTCTGCCAAGGTACATAGTCCGAAGGTCCGACATGAATGTTCTGGTCATCCAGACGGCTGGCTGCCACGGCCTGAACCGCTTCGGTCTTGGACTCGCGCTTGGACGCCAGACGACTCTGGTTCAGCATATTGAGGAAGTCGGTATTACCCCCGGTATTGAGCTGGTAGGTTCGCTCAAGCTTCACGCCCCGGCGTGCGAACAGGTCTGTCAGTACGCGGTGCGTGATGGTGGCGCCCAACTGTGCCTTAATGTCGTCGCCAATCAACGGAATGCCCTTGCGAGCAAAGCGCTCTGCCCATTCCGGGTCACTTGCAATGAACACGGGAATGCAGTTCACAAAAGCCACGCCCGCGCGCAAGGCACACTCGGCATAGAAGCGTGTGGCCTCTTCCGATCCCACCGGCAGATAGTTGAGCATGACTTCGGCGCCACTGTCCTTCAGGATTTTCACCACGGCGTCCATGTCCGCTTCGCGCTGTGAGGACTTGACGAAGCTGCGCGAAGCGGGGTGTTCGGCCATGTGCTCGGAGTAGCCATCCAGCACGGCACCCATACTGACCTTGACGCCCGAGGGCGGCAGATCTGCCTGGAACACGGTTGTACAGTTGGGTTCAGCGAAGATCGCTTCGTGGACATCGCGACCGACCTTGCGCTCGTCGATGTCAAATGCCGCCACTACGCGGATGTCGCTGGGGCCGTAGCCGCCGACCTTCCAGTGCATCAGACCGATTGCGTCCTCTGGTGACTTGTCGCGATAGTAGTGGATCCCCTGAATCAGGGAACTGGCGCAGTTGCCCACGCCAACAATGGCGATTTGAATTGCATTCATATAAGAATCTCCAATAAAAGCTCGCCGTCCGCGCTGACGCACGCAACCAACAGCTGGGTTTCACAGCGTGGCAACGCGATCGGGATGAGAGCAGATATCGTCCGGCACATAGAGGTGCCGGCATCAGCGGCGTCGAGGGATCGACATGCTGATGAGCGGCCGTAGCCAAGGCTGAAAAGCTGAGCTACGGAAGGAAGATGCCCGTCTTCTTTTTCGTAAGGGCTTATTTAATCTAGGAAAGCTTTGGCGGATTGTCAAGTTGGCGCCGATTATCCCGGAGCAGAACTCGGGTTGAACACTCTTTTTATCGTCAGCATCTTCCGGACAGCCCAGAGTGAAACGCAGAGGTTTCCCGGGCCGCTTCCGGCCAGGAGTGGCGACGCCGTTATCGGCCAAAAGTTTCTAACACTCCGGGGTGTTGTTGCGGTGTAATGGCAAGTAGTGTCCTGAGTCACCACAAAAATACGCAGTGAACAGACAAACGCCTTGTTCAGGACACCTGCCGACAGATACCTCAACCTGCTTAGCGGCGTAAGCGGTGCCCACCAGGAGACAATATGATCGAAATGCTTATCGAACAGCGTCGCCGCGATATCGGCGGCGGCTTTGAGGTTGGAAGAGTCCTGCCCTTTGCCAAGCGACGCATGGTCGGCCCGTTTATCTTCTTCGACCACATGGGGCCGCTGCAGATCGCAGCGAACAGCGAGAACAATTACGATATCCGCCCGCATCCCCACATCGGCCTGTCCACGGTCACCTATCTGTTCTCGGGCGAAATCATGCATCGCGACAGCCTCGGGTATGAGCAGCCGATACGGCCAAAGGAAGTGAACTGGATGACGGCCGGTAGCGGAATCTCGCACAGTGAACGGTTTGAGCGTGCGCGCTTGCACGGAGATCAGCTGCACGGCATTCAGGCCTGGGTCGCCTTGCCCACCGACCTTGAGGAAACGTCACCTTCGTTCTCGCACCACGCCGGCAGCGAGTTGCCACATTGGGAGGATGGCGGCGTGACGGGGCGGCTTATTGCAGGTAACGCCTACGGCCTTGAAGCCAGCGTCGAAACCCACTCACCCATGTTCTACGCACACCTGGACCTGAGCAGTGGAGCCGCCGCTGAAATGCCGGCTGGGCATGCCGAGCGCGCCATCTATATTGTGACCGGATCGATAGAGCTGGGCGGCACATGCTATTACGCAGGTCAGATGCTCGTGCTTACTGCTGAAGCCATGCATTTTCGCGCCGTGGAACCCAGCACTGTCATGGTGCTGGGCGGCGAGCCGCTCGGAGAGCGATTCTTGTACTGGAACTTTGTCTCTTCATCGAAAGACCGCCTTGCCCAGGCGGCGGCGGACTGGAAAGCAGGAAGAATGAAGCTGCCGGATGCGGATAACCAGGAATTCATTCCTTTGCCGGATCAGCCACCGCCACCCGGTGTCTCGACCGGCAGATTTCCAACTGGTAACACCTAGCAGACACCGAATCCGATACGATGACAAAACGCCCTGTGTGGGGCGCTCACTCTGTGTGCCCGACCTCCGGGACGCAGCACCTCCGGATGCCGGCCGGGCACCTCTCGGCAAGGAGCATCCATGATTAAACGCAACACAATCTTCGTGCTGCTGTTTGGCAGCATGCTGGCTTTCACGGCATGGGCCGATCCCCCCAAGGTCCAGAACGGACATTTCGTCGATTCAACCGGTGCCACGCTATACACGTTCGACAAGGACACTGAAGGCAAGAGCAATTGTGCCGACCAGTGTGCCAAAAACTGGCCACCGGCCCTGGCCGGACGTGACGATACCGCCAGCGGCGACTGGACGTTGGTAGAAAGCCACGACGGAAAACCACAATGGGCCTATAAAGGCAAGCCTTTATACCTGTTTGCCAAGGACACCAAGCCAGGCGACACAACCGGCGACGGCGTGGGAGGCGTCTGGCATCTGGCCAAGCCATAAAGGGCCTGTACCCCATCAAACCTGGAACAAGGCGAGGGCAGGGCTGAGGATATACTCGCGGACATGGATACACGTCCTCCTCTTCAGAACCTGCCCGGCACCGGCGTACGCGTAGCCGCCACGCTGTATGCTGTTCTATGGGTGTGGCTGGGCATAGCGCCTTCCGATCGCTCCGCGTGGGTCCTGGAAAACGCCCTGGTCGCGGGCTTGGTGTTGCTTCTTTGGCTGGTACGCAACAGCTTCCGGTTTTCGGATGTTTCGCTGTACTTGATTCTGGCGTTTTTGGCGCTGCACGCCGTTGGCTCCCATTACACCTACTCAGAAGTCCCCTACGACGCATGGTTCCAGTCGCTGACAGGCCACAGCCTT
The DNA here is from genome assembly GCF_029263785.1 of Pusillimonas sp. Taxonomy (GTDB): domain Bacteria; phylum Pseudomonadota; class Gammaproteobacteria; order Burkholderiales; family Burkholderiaceae_B; genus Pusillimonas. The sequence continues at coordinate 42,666 of NZ_JAJUFE010000009.1, forward strand.
AACGAGATGTTGGGCTGGCAGCGCAATCATTTCGACCGTCTGGTGCACTTCTGCTATGGGTTGTTGCTGGTGTATCCGATCCGGGAGTTTTTCCTGCGTGTGGTCGAAGTTCGCGGATTCTGGGGTTATTTTTTGCCGCTGGACGTCACGCTAAGCACCTCCGCCTTGTACGAACTGATTGAATGGGGTGCTGCCGAACTGTTCGGCGGCGACCTGGGCATGCACTACCTGGGAACCCAAGGTGATGTGTGGGACGCCCACAAGGATATGGCCCTTGCAGCGCTCGGCGCCCTGATTGCCGTCCTGATCATTGCTCTGATCAATAAAAAGCTGCAACACGACCCCGCCTGGGAGTGGTCGCATAAAATGAAATCTCAGGCGTACCACTGATCACTCTGGTAGGCTACCACCCTCGCTGCTTTCGCTTTGTTTCCTCCGCCACCATCAACCATGCACACCAAGCCCCAGTTGGATACCGTCCTGTCTTCCTCGTTCGTTCAGGAAAGCGACGGAGTGCGTACCCTGCATCTGGGATCGCCGGTAATTCAGGGTGCCATGCGCATCGACAGGCCCTTCGATATCGAACTGGAGTACGTGCAGCAGATGATGATGTGGCTGCTGTTTCGCGACGATGTCAGGCATGTGGTTCAACTCGGCCTGGGTGCCGCAGCACTCAGCAAGTTCTGCTTCTTTCACCTGCCCGACGCGCGAGTGACGGCGGTGGAAATTGACGCGGGCGTCATCGAACTATGCCGGCGACACTTTGGTCTGCCCGATAACGATGCCCGCCTCAATGTCCTTCACATGAACGCGCTTGACTACGTTGCCGATTTCTCGCGTCGGCGCAGCGTGGACATCTTGCAGGTCGACCTGTACGACACGCAAGCCAAAAGCCCGCTGCTGAGCACCGAAGCGTTCTACGCCATGTGTGCCAATTGCCTGACCGCTGACGGCATCATGACCATCAATCTGTATTGCGACTGGCCGGAGCATTTGCAGCATATCCAGATGATCGAAAAGTCGTTCGAAGCGGTGGCCTGGCTGCCCGAAGTGCATGACGGAAACATAGTGGCCATTGCGTTCAAACGGGCTCCAAATGTGGATTTCGCCGACTTGTATGTCAAGGCAGACCAGATACACCGTACCTTTCGCCTGCCCGCCAGAGCCTGGGTCGACGGCTTGTATCACTGGATGAGCGATGGCAGCGAGGAACCTGGCCCAAGTTAGAGTGATGAGCGCCACGGTCCTGGCCAGGGCTGCGACTGAATGATTAAGGTCAGATGGGCACCGCCCGTCACACTTTAGGGATGATCTCTTCGCCCAGCTCTTGAACAACCTCGGCAAGCGGACGATTGCCAGGAGGAAGATGGAGCATCACGTGCCCCACCCCCAGTTCCTTCAGACGAAGCAGGTAGTCCAGGAAGGCGTGTCGTCCGGTGCGAATGCCCAAATCCAGCGCAGCCGGCGGTGCGGACGCCTCTTCAAGCAGGTCGAGCTGCATGGATTGAACAAATGGCTTGTCGGCGCCCCCGGCGCTTTGATCCAGCGCGCCACGCCAAAGACCAATGCGGCTTTGCTGACGCGTTTCGGGACGATGATACGTGACCCAGGCTTCGCTATGCGCCGCTATCCACTGCACGGATTGGCGCGACGATCCAACGACAATCATGGGAATCTGCTCGCTGGGCGCTTCCATGAGGTCGTACCCGCCCGTGTGCTCGAGCAGACGCGTTCGATCGCCGGGATCGGGAGAAAGAGCCGCGCGCAATAATTCCCAACGCTCGCGGTAAGTTTCGCGCCGCAACTCGAGATCTTCGCCGAACGAAGCGAACTCTTCGGGCCGATCGCCAGACCCCAGGCCCAGAATCACACGTCCTCGGCTGATCCTGTTCAAGCTCAATGCTGTTTTGGCCACATGCAGTGGGTGGCGCAATGGCAGCACGATAGCCGCAGTGCCAAGTGCAATAGTCGAAGTCACGCTTGCCAGGCCCGCCAGCCATAGAAAGGGATCGTCCAGCGCAGCCACGGAATTATCCGTACCCTGTGGAATCATCAATGGGACATCACGTGTCCACAAGGCGGCAAAGCCAAGCTGATCGGCCTCTCGCGCCTGCGTGAACGCATCATCCATATTGGCCACTTTCCCTTGATGGGCCAGCGGCGTCATCAGGCCAAGCGTCAGCCGGCCAGGCTGAAAAAGCGTGTGATAGGCGGCATTAAACGTAGGCATTGTTCAATGCGGCAGGGGTTTTTTGCGGAGGGCATTCAGCGCCATAACCGCCACAGCGAGGATCAGCGGAACAAACGAGACCCACAAAACGGTGTCCCAGTCATACATGGCCAGTATCCCACCCGATGCAAAAGACCCGACCGCCATGGTTCCAAAAACGATGAAGTCGTTCAATGATTGAACCCGGGCCTTTTCTTCGGGGCGATGGCATTCGAGCACCAGGGCCGATGCACCGATAAATCCGAAATTCCAGCCCACGCCCAGCAAAACCAGTGTGCCCCAAAAATGAGCGACATCGATGCCCAGCAAGCCGACGGCGGCCGAGAGGCCGATCAGGGCCAGGCCCACGGCTACTATGCGTCCGGCTCCGAATCGGGAAATAAGGCGGCCGGTAAAAAAGCTGGGCGCATACATGGCGATGACGTGCCACTGCAGGCCCAGATTGGAACTCTCCTGTGAATGGCCGCATAACCTCATGGCCAAAGGAGCCACGGTCATGAGGAAGTTCATCAGCATGTACGATACGGCCCCGCAAATGACGGCCGTAATGAACAGGGGCTGACGTGCGATGAGGCTTAACGGACGCCCGCCGGCAATTTCGGCCGCTGTCGGTTTGGGCAACCTGACACCCAGCAGAACCAGCGCCGAAATAGCGGCAGCCGCTGCCTGAGCCAGAAAGGTGGCGGCAAACATATAGGCCGGCCAGACATACATCGTGTACGTAACCAGCTGCGGACCGACAATGCCGGCTGCCACCCCGCCGCCCATCACGAATGACAAGGCACGGGGCCGCATCGCCGGACTGACACCGTCGGCGGCTGCAAAGCGAAATGAAAGGACGACAGCGGCGTATGCACCACCACAGAATGTTGCCAGGCAAAACACCCAGAACGAGGCAAGCCACACAGCCAGGGCCCCGAACAGTCCGGCCAATACGCCTGCTACCGTCCCCGCCATAAAGGCTGCGCGCCGTCCATGACGCTGAGCCACAACGCCGGCAGGAAGGATACATGCCGCCATTCCCACGACGAATATCGATATCGGCAACGTGGCCAGGGCAGGACTCGGCGCCAATGTATGCCCCACAATTGACCCTGTCGCATACACCACCACCGCGTTCGCCCCGGCCAGCGCCTGTGCCGCTGTCAGGCGGGCGATGTTCCCCTTTTGCTCGCTGACGGAAAGGGTTGGACCAGTAGTTTGTGGCACAGCTTGTTCTGCGTTGGACACTGTCTTCCTCGATTAGGCATTCCGGCGTCTTGGCCGGCTCTGGGCGCTTCAGGTTCCTGAAGGAATATCCGGGTACTGTAATCCATTCGGGTGTGCCGTGAGCCATTTCTGTACGCCTTCGCCCGCCCATCGCCCCTGCGCCAGGCAGGCTGTCAGAAGATAACCACCGGTGGGCGCTTCCCAATCAAGCATTTCACCGGCCACGAATACGCCCGGCAATTCTTTAAGCATCAGGTCCGGATTTACCGCCTCAAAGGCAATACCGCCGGCTGTACTGATTGCTTCTGCCAAAGGACGGGCCGACATGACAGTAATGGGCAACGCCTTTATGGTTCGGGCCAAACGCAGCGAATCGGCCCCTGCGTCACGGCCGAGGGTTTCCCGGATCAAGGCCATTCTCACCCCCGAAATACCCAGACGGCTCTTGAGATGACTGGATAGCGACCGGGAGCCGCGTGAATGTCGAATCTCGGCGCATACCTGATCGAAACTACGTTCGGGAACCAGGTCGATGGTGAAGGTAGCGCTGCCATGGCTGAACACGCGCTCTCGCAAGTGCCGCGAAAACTGGTAGATCAGGCTGCCCTCTACCCCGTATTCGCTGATGATGAGTTCACCACGGCGCTCAAGACGCTTGCCGGATCCATCGGTAAAGCCAAGTGTCACCGATTTCAGTTGCGTACCGGCGAATCTTTGACGCAGATGATCGCTCCAGGCTACGTCGAATCCGCAATTCGCGCTTTGCAGTGGCGTAACCGGAATGCCCTTGTCTTGCAGCCGGCTTACCCACGCTCCGTCAGATCCCAATTCAGGCCAGCTGGCACCGCCCACCGCCAGCACAGTTGCGCCGGGCCAGGCCTTGAACCGGCCGGTTTCAGCCTCAAAAAGCAAACTGTTATCGGTGTCCCAGCCCATCCAGCGATGACGCAGTCGAAACTCCACGCCCTGCCCACGCAGCCTCTGCACCCACGCGCGAAGCAAGGGGGCAGCCTTCATCCCTTGCGGAAAAACCTTGCCTGACGACCCTTCGAAGGTTGGTATGCCAAGCGATTCGACCCAGCTTCGGATCGCAGCGGGCGGAAACCTGTTGACCATGGGCTCGACCTGCGTTTGCCGACATCCGTATCGCTCAAGAAACTGCGAATAATTCTCGGCGTGCGTGATGTTGAGGCCGCCAATGCCGGCCCGCAGAAATTTGCGTCCGACCGACGGCTTGGCCTCATAAACAACTACACGCCGCCCGTGCCGCGATAGCACTTCCGCCGCCATGAGCCCGGCAGGACCCGCTCCGATAACGGCAATATGGGTATGAACAGCATCGGACATGGGGCGGCTTTCCGTGAAAATCGGGGTATAAATTGTAAGGCCTGGTGCCAGATTCACCATGACAAAGGGCACCGCATTCACCGGCCCGGGCAAGACGCGCAGTCACTTGCAATTCCCAATTTCGCCCCAACCTCTGACTATTGGTCGCAAGCGAACTCCGGATTCATGCATGAAAAAAAATGACACCGCCACGATGCCATGTCCTTGTGGCGCTTGGAAGAACTACGAAGCATGTTGTGGCCGCTGGCATCAAGGCCCGCAATACCTGATGGCACCTGATGCCGAGACGTTGATGCGCTCTCGCTACTGCGCCTACGTATTGAATGAAACCGAATATCTGCTTGAAACCTGGCACGCGTCTACACGACCGGCGCGTATCGAGCCCAACGCAACCGGTCTGAAATGGCTCGGCCTTCAGGTTCGTCGTCATGAACAGACTGATCCCAACCACGCCACCGTAGAATTCGTCGCCCGCTCACGCTATCAGGGCAAGGCTGACCGGATGCACGAAATAAGCCGTTTCGTGCGCGAGAACGAACGCTGGTTTTACGTGGACGGCGACTTCGTTCAGAAATAGTGTATCTAGCTATTTTCCTGCGTAATTTCGTCTGAAAACCTCAGGACCCATGGCCTTTATCTGCTGCTGGACAAGCGCCTGAAACGGCGCCAACAAGGCCCGGAAATCTTGACCGGGTTCCAGGAGCTCCAGCGCACATACTATCGCCTCAACAGTCGACAGCGCATGAGGCTTTGACGCCTTGCGTACGATGTAGCCCGAAGGCTGCTTCGCTTGCAAAGACAGTCTGGGCAAGCACTGCAATGCGGGATTCGCATTGACAATACGTCCTGCCTTGCGCCAGGTACCATCTGGAACAATCAACAAAATGTCTTGCAGTTCGGCGTCCGGCTGCTGGTCTGACGACGGTGCCTCTTGCATCCCCAGTAACGGCGCCTCTTGCAGGTCCGGCGAAGGCGGCCTATGCAGGTCAGGTGATTGAGCCCCCGGCGAGGGCGCTTCCTTCGCATCGGGAAACAGCAGCAGAGACCGATTCGCTTCACCAAGCCGGGCACCCAGTTGGGGAAACGATTCCCCCACCCACAGCTCGGCATGTTGCAGGCCGAGCAGCGCCAGTCTGGCGGTGTTCAACGGATGCCTGGCTTCGTCCGGGTGCTGCAGTATCAAGACATGGGTGCGATTCGAAACGCCGCGCACATGCTCGCAAAGGCAATGCGATAAGGGTCTTGCACAGCGTTGGCAGCGCTGTCGGGGTAGCTTGAGGCTGGGGGGCATGGCCCCATTTTACGAGACCCCGGTCTTACACAGATGCGACTGGCGGCGGCAGGTCCGACGCATCACTGTCCTCTTCTACCGGTGCAGCCAGCCATTGCAGGAGTTCGCTCGGAGGATTCAGCTTGTGCAGATATGGCAAATACCGCTTGCGCAGACGCATCTGCCAAAGACCAAAGCTGATACGGTAGTTTTCGATGTCTTCCTTTTGGCTCAGGCTCTCGAATGCCAATTCACGAATTGCCAAGTCGGCGTACATCCGTCGCTCCAGCCCCTGCGCCTCGGTCTCCCCGGGCTTGCCCGGTGTCGCGCGGCGTGGACCCGTATGCTGGCAGTAATACACCTTGGCCTTGGGCGCCGGGTGCATGGGCACTCGGGCCATGGCGGCCCGCAGCAAGAACTCGTCATCCTCCTGTGAAGTCAGGACGGGGTTCCAGGGCCCAATCTGCTCCAGCGCAGATCGTGTAAACAGGTAGCCGTGGATAGGCACAAACCAGGTTCCCTGAATCATGGCCCTGAGCCTGCCGTCTGCATCCAAATTTTTCGGAGCGACGCAAGTACCGGTGGGATTGCCATTTTGCCAATACTGATACGAAGCCATGGCAATCCCGGTCTGCCCGACTTCAAGCACTGCCGCCAGCTGCTCCAAGGCGTCCGGTGCCATCAAATCGTCATCGTCCAGAAATTGAACCCAGTCGCCCCGGCTCGCTTCCAGACCTCTGTTTCTGGCGGTCGCGGGCCCTTGGTTCTGTTGCCACTGATAGTGGACGTGAAAGCGCGGCCGGGTACTCTCCTTCCAATGAAACACGGCATCACGCGTGGCCGGACCGGAACCATCGTCAACGATCACCACCTCCAAAGGTTGTAGCGTCTGTCTGGTCACATTCGTCAAGGTGCGCCGCAATAGTTCGGGCCGTTCATGCGTGGCGACAACAATGCTGATGCGTCTGTTACTGCTTTTCACTGCTCCCTCCCAGAGAACGTGCGCAAACAACCCGCGTGCAGAAGCTCGCGAGCAGACGTGGATATGGGTTGAACTTATTCAGCGATGCTCAGGTTGAGCGGGTCATGTGAAGACCGTGCGCGGGTCGTGCTGAACGGAAGAAGGTTCGCTTGGGAGGCTGCAGGGCTTGGAAAGTCGAACACTCATCGTATGCTCCTGTAATAACAAGTGAAACGAATCTCGGCCGAGCCGGGTTGCGAAGCCTCGTTCGCATCACGAATCGAGGCACCATTTATATATATGGATTTAGCCGCGCGATTTTCAAGTCGCTCCGACACGGTCGTTCATCCAAACAAAGCCGTTACATCGTGTTTGCAGGGAAAATCGGCTTTCTGTAAAGTGTGGACTCGCTATCGACGCCCTACGGACTCGCGCATCATGACACAACCCCAGTGGATGATTCTGGCCATACTCGTTGCAACATTGGGCCTGTTTCTATGGGGACGGTGGCGTCATGACATCGTATCGGCCGCCGCTCTTCTGGCGACGGTCCTCTTGGGGCTGGTGCCCGCTGAAGACGCCTTCCTCGGCTTCGCCCACCCTGCTGTCATCACCGTTGCGTGCGTGCTCATTCTGAGTGCAGCGCTGCTTCACACCGGCGTCGTCGACCAGTTGGCGCAAAGTCTGCTACCGGCGAATTCAGGGCCATCCATCACCATCATCGCTTTTTGCACACTCGCAGCGGTGATGTCGAGCTTTATGAATAATGTTGGCGCACTTGCGCTACTAATGCCTCTAGCGATACAGATGGCGCAACGCCTTGACATCGCGCCGGGCAAGGTCCTGATGCCACTATCGTTCTCCACCATGATGGGGGGAATGATGACCCTTATCGGCACCCCCTCAAACTTGATTGTCTCCGGATTTCGCACCTATGACGGTCTGAGCGGATTTCGAATGTTCGATTTCACGCCAGTGGGCATCATTGTCGCCGCCAGTGGCCTCGTATTCGTCGGGCTGATCGGCTGGCGTCTTGTTCCGGCCCGGGAACGTGCCGGCGCCGACTCTTTTGACACGGGTGCCTACCTGACTGAGGCACGAGTCGCTCCTCACTCCAAAGCAATCGGCATGGTCTTGCACGAAGCCGAAACTGCCTTGGCCGAGGCGGACGCACAAATCATCAGCCTGGTTCGCAACGAAGTACGCGTACCGCCGTATTCTGCCGGCTCTCTGCGTGAAGGCGACGTCGTCCTGATTGAGGCCGATCCCGCATCCATGGCCCAGGCGCTGGATAGTCTGGGACTTGAATTTGGTGAAAGCAAAGACCACGCCCAGAAAGATGAGGAGTACGACGATGAATCCGATACGAACTCGAATCCGCAAGAAGGGCTGAACGCGGCCTCACTTGGAGATCGCCGTGAAGAGCACCATGACGGCGGTGTCAATGTCGGCGTCGCCTACGACGACACAGACGAACCAGAGCAAGAAGATCCGGAAAAGGAGCAAGAAAAGAAAATCGAGGAAACCACCAAGGCCTCTGATGTCGAGCTGATGGAACTTGTGATCTTGCCTGGCTCGCCACTACTCGGGCGTAGTGCCAGAGATCTGGATCTGCGCAAGCGCTACGGTATTACCGTGCTCGCCATCTCACGCCAAGGCGCCCGCATCCATAGTCGCGTGCGCCATACCTCGCTACGCGATGGCGACGTGCTTTTGATGCAAGGGCCCAGCGACCTGATTACCGATTTCGCATCCGACACAGGTTGTGCGCCACTGGCTCCACGCCCCCTGCGCAGTCCCAATCGACGCAACATGCTGACAGCCGCAGGCATTATGGTCTTTTCCATCGCCCTGACCGCAACCGGAATTCTGCCCGCCGCAATCAGCTTCCTGTTGGGCGTCGTGCTTTTGATGGTGCTTCGGGTGCTGCCCTTGCGCAAGATGTACGACTCTGTCGATTGGTCGGTCATTGTTCTGTTGGGGGCCCTGTTGCCGGTAGCTCAGGCAATGGAAGAAACTGGCACCGCTCAACTGATCGCCGTATTCCTGCTCGAGAACGTCGCACAAGGCAATGCCATTTGGGCGCTTGTTGTGGTGCTCGCCGTTACGCTGACGATGTCGGACGTCATCAACAACGCCGCCACCGCCGCGATCATGTGCCCGATCGCCATAGGTACCGCACAGCAGCTTGGCGTGAATCCGGATCCCTACCTGATGGCAGTCGCTATCGGTGCGTCGGCGGCCTTTCTGACACCCATTGGCCATCAGAACAACACCCTGATCCTTGGACCAGGAGGTTTTCGATTCGGCGACTACTGGCGCCTGGGCCTGCCACTGGAGATTGCATTGAGTATTGTCGCGATTCCCATGTTGTTGTGGGTTTGGCCACTATAGGGCGCGCAATAGAGGCTTAGTCCGTCAGAGGGACGGCATTGTCCGGCCACTGTTCGACCCGGGTGAACCGCGCGATAGCCACGTCAACATCAATCCCGAAGGGTTTCAATCGCTCGGCCAGCGCTTCCCCATTTTGCTTCAAGACCTCTGGCGACGGCAGGCTTCCAGCCGAGGCGATGATGACGCGATTGCCGTCCAGCCGCGCACGCAGGTTGAAAAAGGGCCCGAATACCTCGCCGTAAGTGGCCGACTCCCTGTCGTATAAATCGCTGCCCACAAATGAGTTGCCTACCACCAGGCCGTTCTTTGTCAGGATGGATTTGATCTCGCGGAAAAACTCAATCGTCAGCAAATGAGGAGGAATGTAGTCCGCATCGAAGGCATCCAGCATGATCATGTCGTATCGACGGCCCTCCGCCGCAGCACGCTGCACGTACTGACGGCCATCTTCCACAAAAACTCGCTGCCTGGGCCCCGGCTCAAAGCCAAAGTACGCTTTCGCAACCCTGACGACGGCGGGGTCGATTTCTATGCTGTCGATCACAGCGTCAGGAACAATACTGGCCAGGGCACTTGGCAACGTACCGCCGCCCAGCCCGATGACCAGCACATTGCGCGGACTTGGCTGCACCAATAATGCGCTGGTCATCATGCGTGTGTATTCGAACACCATCTTGTCGGGATCAGACAGATCAAAGCATGTCTGACGGCCGTCCGCGTGCATGCTTTCAAAGTTCATGCAGCGCTCACCAAGGTAATCAAATACCACGACGGTAGAAAACTCGGAGGGTTCTTCATGTACCAGTCGCGCGTCATGCGTCTGCCCTGCCGGCGCAAAAATCGCAAACGCTACGGCAAGGCAAGCTGCTACGACCAGCACACAGGCGAGGTATCGCGATCGGGACGATTTTCCGGCACTCAGGCGCTCATGCTTCATACTTGAATTCTAAACGCGGTTCGCCTGTTCAGACCTATACTGCCGCTTTCTGCTTTTCAACTTGCACATGCTTGACGTCATTTTTCCTTTTGCCGGGGGCCTGGGACTTTTTCTGGTCGGAATGATGCTGCTCTCGGAAGGTCTGGTAGCGTTTGCCGGGGGCTCGCTCCAACGCATCCTGCTGACATTGACAGGACGCCCCGCAAAGGCGTTTATATCGGGCGCCCTGATCACTGCCCTTGCGCAGTCGTCCACAGCCACTACAGTCACGCTTATCGGCTTTGTCAGTGCGGGTTTGATTACATTTTCGCAAGCGATCGGCGTTGTGATCGGGGCAAGTTTCGGAAACACCGCCACGGGCTGGATTGTCTCGGGTCTTGGGCTAAAGATAAACCTGGGCTTTTACACGCTTCCCCTTATTGGCGTCGGCGCGCTGATGAAGCTGCTGACCACAGGAAAAGGCAGCAGTCTGGGGCAGGCTTTGGCCGGCTTCGGAATGCTCTTCCTGGGCTTGAACACCTTGCAGGACGGCATGCAGGGCTTGGCAGCCATGTTCAGTCTGGCCCATCTTCCCACCGGAGGTTACGGCGCTTATCTTTTGGTCGTGCTGGTCGGCCTGGCACTTACTGCCGTGCTGCAATCATCAACAGCTGCCATCGCCATGACGCTCACGGCCCTCGACGCGGGCGCGGTCAACTTTGATCAGGCGGCAGCCGTGGTTATCGGTGCCGCCATTGGAACCACACTCACTGGCGTTCTGGTTTCAATTGGAGGCACCCTCTACGCGAAGCGAACAGCTGTTGCCTACATACTTTTCAATGTCGCGGCGGGCCTGATCGCAATGCTGCTGTTGCCGGGTTTCTTACGAGCCATATATGCCGTTGGTCAGTACATCGACCTTGCCCCTGGCGCCATCGCTCTGGCCGCGTTCCACAGCACATTCATTGCATTTGGTGCCTTGGTCGTGCTGCCATTTACCGACAGATTCGCATCGCTCGTAGAAAAAATGGTTCCTGGCCGTACAGCGCAGCCAGAACATCACCTCGATGTCAGCCAGTTGGGCGTCCCCGAAGTGGCGCTGGACACAGTGCAGCGGACCCTTGTCGAGACATCCTGCCGCCTCCTTGCCCTGTACAAGGATCTGCTGAAGGGCATAATGTCGGACAGCGCGGCCCAAGATCTGGGACGCATCGAGAAGACGCTGGACGAAACGTATGAGTTTGCAGCAAGGATTCACTTGCCACTGGATGATGAGCGCATGCTGGAACGACGCAGTGCGCAACTGCATGCGGTGGACCATCTGCTCCGGCTTCTCGGGCGTGTTCGAAGCATGTGCGGGCAAGCTGCGCAACTCCGGGAATCTGACTACCGCCAGGCTCTGAAAATGGCCACGCATCTGGCCGACACCGCAAGCGCTGGACTGAGCGGGAACGCATCTGAGACCTGGTTGCAGGAGCTCCAGAACGACGCCGCGGTGCAAGCTGATCTGATGAACGAGGCGCGCCAAAGGGTGCTTGCCGGCACAGCATTGGGCGACAAGGCGTCCGATGCCCTGCGTACCACGGATGTTTACAGGTGGTTCGAACGCACCAGCCGGCATATCTGGCGCATTTGCCTTTACCTGGATCAAAGTGCACAGAGCACTACAGCCAAAACCTGAACGCTCAGCCGCTTACCGTGAGGGTTTTTTTTCCTTCGATCACGGCTCCCGCATCGTCCATCCAGCGCATGTTCAGCTCGCCCGATTGGCGTGCGACAAACGTGAATTCAAGATACGGGTTCTGCGAGATAGCGGTTTCCGGCTGCCAGACAAACAGCAGGTCGTCGTCGAACTTGCACTCGAACCGGGAAATAATATTGCGCGCGATTGTTGCACCATCAGGGCCGACACGCATTCCACTTTCCATGCGGTGCTCGACAAGGACGCGAACGCGAACAGTGTCGCCGGCCTGAGGCGTATCGCTACTTATCCAGATACGGGGTGTGCTCATAAAGATTCCTACATGCCGCAGCCACCCGCCGTCACGGTGATGTGACGACGAGCAGCGAGGACACGGCCGTCGCTCATGCGGGCCAGGGCCTGGACAGACTGAGTTTCGATCAGGCGCATGCGTACCGCGACCTCTGTCGTGCCGGCAAGCGAAGTGAACTCAAAGCGACAGGCCAAAGGCCGCGGGTTCCCCTCGGCAATAAGTATCAATTCCTTGCAGTAAACGTCGCGGCTGATGGGCACTTCGAGTACGGCCTTGACAGGCACGGATGCCGGATTGTCGCCCAACACCGGCATATCCAGCTTAAGGCCTTCTGTAACCGGTTGGGTGCCCCCGAGAAACGCATCAACAATTGCCTGGATTTCGGCCGGGTCTGCGCGTCTTAAATGCGCCGGGGTTTGCTGCGCACGCAGTGCCGGCGTGGCCAAAGCTATGCCTACGCCAAGGGCAGTAGCCTCCAGCAGGCGGCGACGGGTCTTGAAGCGCTTGGCGGGCATATCAGAGAAAGTCATCAAAACGGCTCTTGATCCATGCAAAATCTTTTGCGACGAGGTCGGGGGAGCGAACATCCATGTCGATTTGAGTTTGCAGCACCCTGCCCGTGCTGTCGACTTCATACTCGAACACAACAGAGATCTCTTCTTGCGGGTCTGCGTTGACCATCATGTAGCAGAGGTTGTCAGGCAATACCGGTACGACTTCCTTGCCTGCCACACGTTCAGCGATGTTCTTTGCCACAATTTTGCCAATGGCGTGCGCGACATGGGCGCTTTTTGGATAGTGTCCGAACTGGTCGGAAATGGTGCCCATGGAGTCGCCCACCACGTACACGTCGTCATCGTCCCTGGCAGTAAAGAACCTGGGGTGAATATCGGCCCAGCCTGTGGGCTTGCCATCGGGTCTCTTGCCAATCAGGCCGGCATACCAAACGATATCGGCGGCCTGATGAGGCGGCATCAAGATCGCGTGATCGAAATCGAAGTCACCTGCGGCTGTTTTTATGCGCTTGTTGAACGGATCGACTTCTTTCACACCGGCATTTGGGACATGGGTGATGATGTCAGGATACAGCTCCTGGAACGCCGCACGATAACCCTCTCCGATAGGCGCGATCTTGGGCTTGGGATCGAGAATAATGATCTTGCCCGGGATGTTGTTGGTTTTGAAATGCCACGCAATCAGGCAAGCACGCTCGTACGGCGAAGGCGGGCATCGATGAGGTGGTGGCGGCAATGTCATGACAACCGTACCGCCTTTGAAATCCCTGAATTTGCGCTTGAGGGCAAACATTTCAGCGTTGGGGATATACGCGTTCGGGAAGTGCCGGCGGGTGTATTCGGCGGCATATTTGTCGTTGCCGAACCAGGCCTCGTATGCGTCGCGTATGCCCCCCGACAATATCAGGTAGTCGTAGTCGATGGTGCCATGTGTGGTAAGCACCAACTTTTTTTCTCGTTCAATACCATTGACCGTGGTGTTGATCAGGGTATAGCCGTAGCGATTGGCCGGGCTGAGCATATCGCGATTGACAAAGTCGGTATTGACAATGTCGATCAGCCATTTGTTGCTCATGGGGCCCGACCAGAAGGTAGGGTTGCGCTCTAACAGCACAACATCTGCCTCGGGAATGTGCTGACGCAGGAAGCGCGCCGCAGTCATCCCTCCCCAACCGCCGCCCGCAACAACGATTCGTGGTCCCGTGCCGCGACGCGGCAACAGCGTGGTGTGGCTATGGATTGCGGCCGGTGCGGCCAAGAGATTTGAAGGTAGACCCGCGGCGCTGATGGCCAGGGCAGGAGGGGTAAGCAAAAAGCTTCGACGGTCCATTTTGGTCTCCTCGCAGTCATACATGACATCCCGAAGGGGGCAGACCAGCCCCGGCTGTGGCCACAGCTTATCAGCAAAATCCGTATAGAGCCATACTGTGCGCCGTCAAATTGCGTGCGCTGCGTCAACCACCTCTGTGCGGCAGGCAAAAGAGTGGCCGGAAAACCGGCCACCTCATCAGCTGTTTACATGCTGGTCGGACGCGGAGTAGCAGGCGTACTGGGCGGCAAGGTCGGGTATTCGACGCGCGGCTGATCGCCAGTGAGCGTATGCAGCCAGGCGGTAATCGCCTTGACTTCGCTTTCATCAAGCTCTTGGCCCAACTGACTTGTACCCATAATGGCGACGGCCATTTCCAGGTCCCAGACTTCGCCACTGTGGAAGTAAGGAGCCGTCAGGGCGATGTTGCGCAACGGGCCGGCACGGAACACATATTCGTCAGATGCCGTCGCGGTAACAGTGAAGCGACCTTTGTCGTCGGGGGGAAGAATATCCGCACCCGGACGCTTGATTACCCCAAACGGGAAATAGCCTTGCCCGCCTACGTTGATGCCCGAGTGGCAGGCCACGCAACCTTTATTGATGAAAAGGCTGAGCCCCTTGATTTCGAGATCGCTCATGCTGTCCTTGCCGGCCAGGAACTGGTCAAAGCGCGAGTTGGGCGTTACAAGGGTGCTTTCAAACGCTTCAATGGCTTTGGCCATGTTGTCGAAGGTCACAGGTTCTTTTTCACTTGGAAAAGCCTTGGCGAATAATTCTACATACTCGGGAATGCTTTTGAGCGTTTTTTCTACGTGGTCGGGAGTCGCGTTCATTTCGACACTTGCCTGCACCGGCCCCTTGGCCTGTTCGGCCAGATCAGCCGCACGCCCGTCCCAGAATTGTGCCGCGTTGAATACGGCATTGAGCACGGTGGGCGAATTGCGTGGGCCTGCCTGCCACCCGTGACCAATAGACGTGGGGATGTTGTCGGCGCCGCCGGTGCCCACGCTATGACAGGTATTGCAAGTGATGATGTGGCTGCTGGAAAGCCGGGGCTCGAAGAACAGCCATTTTCCAAGCTCGATCTGATCGCTCGAGAGTTTCTTTTGCTCGATGATTTCCTGCACCTGAGGAATGGGGGCAAACAAGCGACCCGCAAGCTCTCGTAACTCATTTACATCGGGCGATTGGGCAAAGGACGCTGCACTGACCAACAAGGCGGGCACAGCCAATAACGAAGAGAAAACGCGTTTCATGACGAAACTCCAACGTAAGTAGACGTTACCGATAAAGAATTGACCTTAGCGTATTTCTGTTTCGATTTTGGGAATCCACAAGCAGGACATTTGAGGAAAATCAAGGGAAGCTCAATCAATCCGTATAATCCCTGATTTCGTGGCCGATATTCCAGGTTCCATGCGAAGGTCGGCGAGTTCATGTTACCCCTTCTCTGGTTGATTTGAATGTCTCATTCCGCCAACTCTTCGTACATGCGCACCCTGTATGCGGCTTCACTGGTTGCGCTGCTTTCGCTTGGCGCGCGCGCCACGTTCGGGCTGTTCATGCAGCCGATGGGGCTGGAAAATGGCTGGGGAAGAGACGTCTTCTCATTGGCATTCGCCATACAGAATCTGTGCTGGGGTGCGGGTGCCATTTTCATGGGAGTGCTTGCCGACAGGTACGGATCGGGTCGCACCATTGCCGCCAGTGCCCTACTTTATGTGCTGGGGCTTATCGGCATGTATTTCTCGCACAGCGAGCTGCAGCTTTACTTGACGGCCGGCCTGCTGGTTGGAATCGGCCAGGCCGGTACGACTTTTCCAGTGATACTGCCCGTCGTAGCGCGCGCCGTACCGGCCGACTACCGCAGTACCGCGATGGGCCTTGCCAGTGCTGGAGGCATGCTGGGTCAGTTCCTGATCGTCCCTGGAACCCAGGCGATGATTTCGACCGCCGACTGGCACGGTGCGCTTTTTATCCTGTCGATGCTGATGGCACTGGCGATTCCCCTGACGGTGTTCCTGAAAGGGCGTCCCGACACGCCTGCCGGCACGTTGTCGCTGGGAAGCGCAGTCAGCCAGGCCTTGGGCGACAGATCTTTTCATCTGCTTTTCTGGAGCTATTTCGTATGTGGGTTTCATACCGCGTTCGTGACGCTTCATTTGCCCGCCTACCTCACTGATAATGGCCTGAACGCAAGCCATGGCGCCACGGCCCTGGCCCTGATCGGCCTGTTCAATATCTTTGGCTGCTATGGTGCCGGCAAACTTGGAGAGCGACACAGCAAGAAGACGATACTTGCATGGGTATATTTCATGCGGGTCTTCGGCATTATCTGGTTGATGGTCCTGCCTACCACCCCGTGGGTCGTGTATGTATTTGCAGCCTGGATGGGTTTGTTCTGGCTGGGCACGGTTCCACTGACCCTGGGCTTGGTCGGGCATATTTATGGATTGCGGTATGCCGCCACGCTGTCAGGAATCGCCTTCATGGGTCACCAGATCGGCAGCTTCATAGGCGTCTGGTGGGGTGGGTACGCCTACCAGTCCACAGGCAGCTATACAATTGTTTGGCTCGCCAGCATTGCGCTTGGAGTAATTGCTGCGGTGCTTTGCCTGCCCATCAGGGAAAGGCCGTTAACCGCGCCGGCAATGGCCTGAACACCGGCTGTTCTGGCAAGTTTGCTTTGCCGCGGCGTCGCTTGCCGGGTTAATGACCGATCTCGAACCAACTAATCAAAATGAGTCACCCATCACGACCTCTCAGCCATGCCCGCAACTCCCGCAGCGTGAAACTGCGTCGAGCAGCGGTGCTTATTGTGCTTGCAGCAGTATTGGCGCTGGGCTTCATCGGCCACCTTACTCCAGGCATGAAGATCCAATGGGAAAACTTCATGTCCATGTGCGGATTCTGACACACTAAAAATGAGCAACAAACAAAAAGGATTCATGGTGCTGGTCTTGGGCATGCTCGCGGCCACCGGACCTCTGGCAATCGACATGTACCTGCCAAGCATTCCCGCCATGGCAGCAACCTTGAACGCGGGCGAAGGCGCAGTACAGCTTACGCTCATGACCTTTTTTCTCGGCCTGATGCTGGGACAACTGGCGTATGGGCCGCTTTCTGACAAGTTCGGGCGTAAACCACTGTCC
The DNA here is from genome assembly GCF_029263785.1 of Pusillimonas sp. Taxonomy (GTDB): domain Bacteria; phylum Pseudomonadota; class Gammaproteobacteria; order Burkholderiales; family Burkholderiaceae_B; genus Pusillimonas. The sequence continues at coordinate 59,966 of NZ_JAJUFE010000009.1, forward strand.
TATCTGGGGCTGCTGATTTTTACGCTGGGATCGGTCGCCTGCGCACTGGCCACCGATATCTCACAGTTGCTGTGGCTGCGTTTCCTGCAAGGCATTGGCGGTTCCATTGGCATGGTGATCGCGTTTTCCGTGATCAAGGACCACTTCAAAGGCCCCGAGGTCGGGAAAATGATGTCGCTGGTGCTTGCCGTACTGGGCATCACGCCAGTGTTGGCGCCACTCGGAGGTGACTTGCTGCAAAGTATCGGGTCATGGCGAACGATCTTCTGGTTCATGGTGGCATTTGGCATTGTTCTCATCGCCCTGATTGCCATGCTTCTTCCGGAAACCCGAAAAGTTGCAGACCGGCAGAAGTTCAGGCTGCGCCAGACCGTACCGCTTTATGGCCGGATATTCGTTGATCGACGCTTCATCCCTTATACCCTGGCCCTGTGTACGGCGCAGGCGGGATTCTTCGCCTACCTTGCGGGATCGGCCAGCGTGTTCATTTCAGAGTATGGACTTACGCCGACGCAATTCAGCCTTATTTTCGGAGTCAATGCCATCGGCCTGATGATCGCGGCTCTGGTCAATCCAGGCCTGCATCGTCGCTGGGGCGTGTCAGGAACATTCCGCAACATGGTTGTGGTGTACTTCGCTTCATTGCTGTTGCTGGTCATTTATCTGCTGCTGGGGGGAACCAGCGTAGCCATCTGGGCTAGCGGTCTCTTCGTCGCCGTCATGTCGTTGGGGTTTCTGATGCCCACAGGCAGTCAATTGGCTCTGGCCCAGCAAGGCAATCAAGCCGGTACAGCGTCAGCCCTGATGGGATCGATGCAGTTTGGTTTCGGCGCTGTGATCTCGGGTGTTTCGGGTGCCATGGCTCATTTCGGCGGACTGGGACTGACAGCGATAATGGGCGTCTGCGCCCTGGTTTCAATGTTGATCTGCTTTACATGGTTTCCGAAACCGGGAACCATGCTGATCGAGGATTAACGGTACTGCTTGATTAACCGTACTGCTTGATTAACCGTACTGCTTGATTAACCGTACTGCTTGATTAACCGTACTTCCTGGATGCCGGTACCGCTGAAGCCGGTATTGCGCGGAAGCGACTGACGGCCCAACGGGCCCTGGTGTTTGCCGAACTTGACGCCGCACATTCTCATACCTTGTGGGCCATAAGCTGAGCCGAGATCTCGCGGCTTGCCTGCATCAGGTCACCCAGGTGCTGCCTGACGATATCTGACACCGTTGCCACGTTGTGTATCCAGGTCAGGTTCACCACGGCGACAACCTCCTCGCCCGCCCAAATGGGTACAGCAATCGAATCACGCTTGTCATCCCAATCGCGCCGCGTGTGGTCGAAATGCCCGCCAAAGTCTTCGGCCCGTGTGCCGTAGCCCAAACGCCGCGTGTGTTCAAGGATCGACTGCACAGCCGCGGGACGATGCGCCAGATAGTTGCCCGGCTCGGTGCTGACTCGCAATCGCTGCAGCACAGCCTGACGCTCGGCCTCACCACAAAATGCCAGATAGGCCCGACCGGTTGCCGAGCGCAGCATGTTGACGCGGAAGCCTATGGGGCCCAATGGAATATGAGAAAAATACGACTTGGGGCTGTTGGTCTCGATGACCTCCATGTGAGTGAGACGCGGCACGGCAAGAATGGAGGGCCAGTTCACCTTTTGACACAGGCGCCCCAGAATGGGTGAAGCCACTTCGACCAGAAAGCCCTCATCGTTGATTTGAGGCGGACGCGGCTGGTAGGTGTGGCTGGCCATGAATGCACCATCGGCCAACCGCTGCCATACAAGGCCACGCGCTTCGAGCGTTGCGATGATCCGGGTCAGCGTGGCCTTGGGCAAGCCCGTAGCCAGGTGAAGGTCATGCAGGCTGGCGTTGCGCGACTTGTGCAGATAGCCCAGTACTTCGAGTCCCCGGTCAAGTGCACGGATGGTCTTGACTTTGTATTCACGCATAGAGATATGGTTTTCACCAGGTGAAAAGATGCTCTCTAATGCTAGCAGCGCGGCAAACGATGCGCAACACTTGACTCAACACTATTAAAAATTGCCGGAGACATAGGCCAGCAGCGCGACAGCCTTACGCTGACTTGCGCACGACCGTACTTCGACATAACTGCCTTTGCCGCCCGACGAACGCACGTTCCAACAGGCATGGAGTCCATTCATGAGTTTCACCCACACCGACGTACAGAACATCATTCAGTTGCTGGACGCCTCTCACTTTGATGAGCTGGTGCTGGAAATGAACGGCATCAAGCTGGAGTTGCGTCGAAACGGCGCTACCTCGTCGTCGCCATCGGCGCCCGCTCCAAGCACGGCGACGACGACCAGGCCGCCATCACCCGGCCAGGCCCCAAGCGCCCCGCCATCCGCTCCTGCCGCCTCGTCAAGCGCAACTGAAGACGCTTCGGCACTGCACGAAATTCGCGCCCCCATGCTCGGAACCTTCTATCGCGCCCCCAAACCCGGCGCGGCGCCCTTCGTCTCGATTGGCGACCGCGTCAATCCAGAAACAGTGATCGGCATCATCGAGGTAATGAAGCTGATGAATTCAACTTCTGCCGGTGTCAGCGGGACAATCGTCGAGATTCTGGTGCAAGACGGAGAACTGGTGGAATACGACCAACCGCTGATGCGGGTGCGGACATAGGAGTCTGGCCGTGAACATCCAGCGCGTGCTCGTTGCCAACCGGGGAGAAATCGCGGTACGAATAGTACGCAGTTTGCGTCAACAGGGCATTGAGTCGGTATTGGCCGTGTCGGCTCCCGACCGCGAGAGCCTGGGCGCTCAGCTGGCAGACCGCAGCGTCTGTATCGGACCAGCCCGTGCCAACGAAAGTTATCTGCAAATCGGAACCCTGATCGAAGCTGCCCGCGGCACGGGTGCGCAAGCGATTCATCCCGGCTACGGGTTTCTTTCGGAACGGGCTGAATTTGCACAAGCCTGCGAAGACAACAACATTATTTTCATCGGCCCCACCGCCGAACAGATTCGCCGCGTGGGCGACAAGCTTGAGGCGCGACGCATTGCCCAGGAAGCCGGTGTGCCTGTGACACCAGGCGGTGCGGTCGAATCGCTTGAAGAAGCACTGGCCATGGCCGAGTCCATCGGCTTTCCGGTACTTATCAAGGCGGTTGGCGGTGGCGGCGGCCGTGGCCTTAAAAAAGCCGACAGCGCCGAGCAGCTTTCCAGACTGTTTGAACTTGCCAGTGCCGAAGCACAGGCGGCTTTCGGCGACGGGCGGGTCTACATCGAACGGTTTGTCACCCGTGGGCGGCACGTAGAAGTGCAAGTACTCGGAGACGGGAACCGGGTCATTCATCTGGGCGACCGAGACTGTTCCGTACAGCGTCGCTACCAGAAACTGATCGAAGAAGCCCCGGCACCCTGCCTGCCAGACACCTTGCGGTCCGGGCTGCATGAGGCCGCGCTGCGCTTTGCCGGTCATATCGGATATCGCAATGCCGGTACGGTTGAGTTTCTGGTCGATGTCGAGCGACAAGCTTTTTATTTTCTGGAAATGAACGCACGTATTCAGGTCGAACACCCGGTTACGGAGCAAGTCACGGGCATCGACCTCATCGCGCAACAACTTCATATTGCGCAAGGACTTCCGCTGGAAATTGATCAAGACGACGTCCAGATATATGGGCATGCCATCGAGTGCCGCATCAATGCCGACGACCCCGACAACGATTTCCGCCCCTCGCCCGGTGTGGTCCGTGCGGCCTACTTTCCCACCGGCGAAGGACTGCGGGTAGATACACATATCCAGACCGGTGCCAGCGTTCCGCCCTACTACGATTCAATGATTGCCAAGATCATTGCCACAGGCAAGACGCGTGACGAAGCCCGACGTCGGCTGGCAGAAGCCATACGCAACACCCGGATCGAAGGCATAGAAACAAATCTTTCATTGCACCAGCTGGTTTTGAACACTCCCGAATTTTCGAAAGGCGGTGTGGACACCCGTTTCCTGGGTTGCTTGCTTGCAGGCGCGACCGACACTGCTGTACAGGCTGCATCATGAATACAGAACCCATCCAGTTCATCGACACTACAGTCCGTGACGGCAACCAGAGCTTGTGGGGTGCCACCGGTCTGCGCACCGGAATGATGCTCCCCATCGCTCCTGTGATGGATGCCGTCGGCTACCATTCGATCGATTTCAGCACCAGCACGCACATGGCCGTAGCCGTGCGCTACCACAAAGAAGACCCGTGGGAGCGCCTGCGCTTGATGAAGCAGCAACTCAAGCGCACGTCATTGACGTTCCTGTCGACCGGCATGCGCTTTATCTCGTGGGAAACCGCCCACCCGGAACTCATGGCGTTGTCATACCGGCTTCTGGTCAATAACGGCATTGAGCGTTTTATGGTGATGGATCCCATGAACGCCACGCAAGCGGTTATCGATACTTGCCATGCCATGCACAAGGCCGGTGCCAGTGAAATCGTGGGTGCACTGGTCTATACGGTCAGCCCTGTCCATGACGACGCCTTCTTCACGCAGATGGCCTCGCAACTGGCCCAACAGCCCTTCATCGATCGCATCTACCTCAAGGACCCGGGCGGTCTGCTTACGCTGGATCGCGCCCGCAGCCTGCTGCCGGCACTGAAGCAAGCGGTGGGCAACAAGCCGCTTGAGCTGCATTCTCATTGCACTATCGGGCTAGCTCCTTTCACCTATGCCGAAGCTCCTGAACTTGGTGTCGGAACGCTCCACACTGCCGCACGCCCCCTGGGTAATGGCACTAGCCAACCAACAATCGAAAGTGTGATCAACAATCTGCGCAGTCGAGGACACTCACATAATCTCGACCTGGACGCGGTGGCCAAGGTAAGCGACTGGTTCGAAAAACTGGCCTTGGCCGAAGGCCTGCCCGTGGGCGTGCCACAGGAATACGACGAGCGATATTTTTCTCATCAGTTGCCAGGCGGCATGATCGCCACCATGCTGCGGCAGCTTCGCGAGATCCGTCAGCAACACCGCCTGCCCGAAGTCTATGAAGAAGTCAGCCGCGTCCGCGCCGAGCTTGGCTACCCCATCATGGTGACTCCGCTTTCGCAGGTGGTTGGGACCATGGCCGTCATGAATGTGCTGGCACCCGAGCGATACTCCAATGTTCCGGACGAAGTCATCCGTTACGTCATGGGGCGATTCGGCACGCCATCGGGCGAGGTCGATGCCAACGTTCGTGATCGGATCGAACAGCTCCCCCGGGCTCGCGAGCTGATGGCTCAGCCGCCCATGCCCGATGTGGCCGAGCTTAGAAAGCGCTTTAGCCCATCAATTTCTGACGAAGAATTTCTCTTGCGTGCGGTAATGCCTGCCGAGCAGGTCGACGCCATGGTCGCTGCCGGCCCCTGCCGACAGGATTACAACCCGGCACTCGCACCGATTGAATCATTGATAAAGTCGCTCTCGAATCGACCCGATGTCACGCATGCGCGCATTGAACGCGAGGGCTTTACGCTTGATTTACGCAGCCACGCACACTCCGGAGGTTTTGCATGATCCGCGCCGGCTCTTCCACAGACCTGAACGCAGTCAAGGGATTCATTTTCGATATCGACGGTACGCTTGCGCTGGCTGATCGCCACCTTAGCGGCTACCAGGCCTTGCCCGGAGCGGCTGATCTTATCGAATTGCTGCGCAATCGCGGTACGCCTTACCTGGCTTTTACCAATGGCTCTACAAAGACACCCTCCCAGCTGTCGAACGCCTTGTGCGCTGCCGGGCTGAATGTAGCCGACTTCCAGGCACTGACGCCTCCCGCTGTCGCTGTATCGCTTTTCAAAAACAAGGGATACAAGCGGCTGCTGGTTCTGGGCACCGAAGGCGTGTACAAACCCCTGGCGGACGCCGGTCTCGACATCGTCGTCTCTCCGGACAGGGCGGATGACGCGGACGCCGTGCTGATTGGCTGGTACCCTGAATTTCGACTGGCCGACCTCGAAGCGGCATGCCGGGCCGTATGGAACGGGGCTGGACTCTATACCGTATCGACTGCCCCCTTTCTGGCAAGCCGCGAAGGTCGGACACTGGGTATTTCGGGAGCTCTGACAGCGGCCGTGTCCAGCGTGACCGGTGCCGAGGCAACAATCGTCGGCAAGCCCGCCGCGGCCGCGTTTGAGGTGGCCCGGTCCATGTTGGGGCTACAGCCTCAAGAAATCGCCATCGTCGGAGACGACCTGTCGCTGGAAAATGCCATGGCTCACGAAAACGGAGCCATTTCAGTTGCCGTACATACAGGATTGACGTCGCCCCGGGATATCGAGCAGTTGCCTGCTCATCTGCGTCCACATTGCTCTTTGACGGGAGTCGATGAACTTCTGGCCTTGATCGCATAGCTGAAAGGCCAAGCAAACACAAAACACAGAATGGAGACGAAACATGGAGAACAAACCAAAAGTCCTGCTGATTGCCACGCTCGACACCAAGGCCACTGAAGCCCGCTTCATCCGTGAACAGCTCGAAGCAAACGGCGTCGAGGTTGTGCACATGGATCCCAGTATTCGCCAAGAGATCACGCCGGCTGCCGAGATACCTCCTTCCGAGGTAGCCGCAGGGGCGGGAAAAACCATCCAGCAGGTGCGCGACCTGAATCACGAAGGCAAATGCCAGGAAGCCATGACGGCCGGTGCCATAAAAGTCGCCCAGGCCTTGCACGCCCGCAGCCCTCTTAGCGGGATCATCGCCATCGGCGGCTCGATGGGTAGCGCGCTTGGCAGTGCCGTCTTGCAAACCTTTCCTTATGGCTTGCCCAAGGTCCTGGTATCAACCATGGCGTCCGGGTTTACACGGCCTTTTGTCGGCGCTCGCGACATCATCATGTTCAATCCCGTCACGGATATTGCGGGGCTGAACACCATTACACGCACTGTATTCAGCAACGCCGCCATCGCCACCGCTGCCATGGCCAAGGCCTATAAGCCCTATACTCGCGAGCCCCGCCCCGTCGTGGCCATGGGCACCCTGGGGACGATCGACCGCTGCACGGTGCGTGTTCGCAAAAAGCTCGAAGAAAAGGGCTTTGAAGTCTTGGTGTTCCACACTCTGGGAACCGGGGGCATGGCCCTGGACCAGTTCGTTGCCGAGCGGGACAGTGTCGTTGCAGTGGTAGATACATCGGTCAACGAGCATAACGACTTTCTCAACAACGGCCTGACCAGCGCCGGCCCTGACCGTTCAAAAGCCGCCTTGAAAAAAGGCATCCCCGTCATCTTCGCACCTGGAAACGCCGACTTCATGGTGTCCGGGCCGATCGATATCGCACGTCAGCAGTTTCCAGGCAAACGCTATCATCTGCATAACTCCGCGCTCACTGCCGTGCGAACCGAAGCCGAAGAATTGCGCAAGCTGGCAAAACACCTGGGCGGCCTGGTTGCCGAAGCAAAAGGTCCGGTGTCGTTCTTTGTACCGCTCAAGGGATTCTCGCACCACGATAGTCCGCAGGGCCATTTGCATGACCCCTCGTTATGCCCGGTATTTTTGGATGGGGTTAAAGCTAGTATGCCCCGCTCTGTAAATGTGGCAGAGTTTGATTGCCATATCAACGACGAGCAGTTTGCCGACGCGCTCGTTGACGAAGTCGTGAGGCTTGTCGAGCAACAGAAAGCCACGGTTGGCTAAGCAAACAAGCATCCATCCGCGCTCGGGAACGGGGCGACCCAGAGCCGGCGACAACAATAAGCCCGATAAAAACTTTCAACTGGTTGGAGACTACGTATATGAAGCTCACTAAGTGGACATCCTCCCTGGCGCTCGCGCTGGGGATGTCGGTCGGCATGACCGGCGCATCGATCGCGCAAGACACCGCGCCCGATGTCATCCGCATTGGCTATGCCCTTGCCAAAAGTGGCCCCAACGCTCCTGGCGCCGACACCACCGTGCGGCCTAACTACGAGATGTGGGTCAAAGAAGTCAACGATGCCGGTGGCCTGATGCTCAGCGCCTACGGCAAGCGCGTTCCTATCGAAGTCGTTCAGTACGACGACCGCTCCAGCACTGAAGAAGCAGTTCGCGCCATCGAACGCCTGGTTACCCAGGACAAGGTCGACCTGCTGCTTCCCCCTTGGGGCACGGCCACCAACCTGGCGGTAGCCCCCTTGTTCATGAAGTACGGTTATCCGCAAATCAGCGGCACCAACCTTACCGACAAGGCCGATCAGTTCGCCAAGCGCTGGCCTACGCAGTTCTTCCTGCTGGGTAACGCCGGCACGTACGCCGAAGTGCTGATGGACGTTCTGGACAAGGCCCGCAAAGAAGGCAAGATCAATGACAAGATCGCCATGATCGCCGTTGCTGACGGCTTCGGCGTCGAAACCTCCACCGCCGCTCGCAAGGCGGCGAAGGCTCACGGCTTCGATCTTGTCATCGACAAGACCTACCCCCTTGGCACCACAGACCTGTCGTCGCTGCTGAATGAGGTCAAGGCGTCCGGCGCCGACACCTTCATCGCCTGGTCATATCCGCCCGACACCATTCTGGTCAGCGATCAGGCTCGCGTAGTCGGCCTGAATCCCAAAGTGTTCTACACCGGCGTCGGTACACAGTTTCCGTTCTTCGTGGGCAAATATGGCGCAGAGGCCATTGAAGGGCAAATGAGCCTGGGCGGCATTGACGGCAACTCCGAGAAGGTCAAGGAATACCGCGCCCGCCACAAGGAAATTACGGGCCGTGACGCAGATTACTGGGGCAGCATCAACAACTACGCCGGCCTGCAAATGCTGCAGCAAGCCATCGAGCGAGTTGGCAAGATTGACCGCGAAGCCATCACCAAAGAACTGCAAACGGGCACTTTCGATACAGCACTGGGCCCCATCAAGCTGGTCAATAACCAGATCACCGGTACGTTCGTCGTGGGGCAATGGCAGAACGGCGTATTCCAGGGCATCGGACCCACCGATCTCCAGGGCGCACAACCGGCCATTATTCCCAAGCCGGCCTGGAAATAATCGGTAGCCAGATCAGGCCTGCATCAGCAGGCCTCCAGGGCAACAACCCGCCAGCGGCGGGCAGTAAATAACCACTGCCCAAGTTGTTGCCCTGCTACCCGCAACGCATCCTTGTCTTGCATCTGAAGCGCCCAGGTTATCTGCCCGGGCGCCTTCACAGGGGATACAAATGCTCGCTATAGAGCTCACCATGACCGCCCTGACGTTAGGCGGTTTATACGCGCTTATTGCAATGGGTCTCACCCTGCAATACGGCGTCGCCCGAATCATGAACCTGTCACATGGCGAGTTTATGGTCGGCGCAGCTTTCCTGGCGTACTGGCTGGTTACCAGCCAGGGCGTTCACCCGCTTTTCGCATTGGCCATCGCGCTACCCGTGGGGTTTGTGCTGCAATGGCTCGTATATCAGATTCTGCTTACTCCGCTGGTCAAGCGGTCGCCCTCGGCCGCCGCTCTGGAGGTCGACAGCATACTGGCCACCTTTGGCATTCTGTTTGTCGTGCAGGGCATTATCCTGGTGCTGTTCGGCGGCGAATATTACAGCTACGGCTTTCTTGCCTCTCCAGTCAATGTCCTGGGCGCAGCCGTGGCCGCGAACCGACTTCTGGCTGCCGGTTTCGCCATTGTCATTGGCCTGCTTGTGTACTTTGTGCTGGTGCGCTCGCGCTGGGGAGCAGCCTTGCGAGCCATGGCCAATGCGCCCCAGTTTGCGCATCTGGTGGGCATCAACCCCCGCGCCATGGCCGCCTTTGCATTCGCGCTGGGCGGCGCCCTGGTTGTCGGTGCCGGCGTCCTGATCAGCATGTTCCTGTCGTTCAGCGCCTCAATGGGCGTTGCGTTCACCATGAAGGCCCTGGTCATTGTCATCATGGGCGGAGTCGGCAATGTCCTGGGCTGCCTGCTTGCCGGCATGCTGCTGGGCATTGTTGAAACCCTGGTGTCGCGGTTTATCGATCC
>NZ_JAJUFE010000070.1 GCF_029263785.1 Pusillimonas sp.
ACTATAGCACAGCAAATTTCGCTTGTGCAAGCCAACCAGCCACAAATTTAGCGCCTCACGCTCCCAAAATCCACCCACCACAACGTAAGCCATTGATCAGTATCGAATATTCAATTGAACGGGAAAATAAATATATTTTTTATCGATTTAATCCCAGGCCCAAAAGAAGAAAACGCTGTCTTTTTCATGTATCTTGCAACTACATCCGGCCCCTTTTAACCCCGCCGGGACGCAGGAATTCACCTCCATGACCGAAGACATCCTAATCAACGTAACCCCTTTTGAAACACGTGTGGCCATCGTCGAGCAAGGGGCGGTGCAGGAACTACACGTGGAACGCAGTATCCAGCGTGGCCACGTCGGCAATATCTACCTGGGCAAAGTTGTTCGCGTGCTGCCCGGAATGCAAAGCGCCTTTGTCGACATTGGTCTGGAACGGGCGGCATTCATCCATGTAGCCGACTTGCGCCAGAACCGCAGCGAACGTGCAGCAGGCATGACCCACACGCCCATCGAGAAACTGCTGTTCGAAGGCCAGCCACTGATGGTACAGGTCATTAAAGACCCCCTGGGCACGAAGGGCGCCCGACTCTCCACCCAAATCAGCATTGCGGGGCGCATGCTTGTGTACTTGCCGCATGACCCGCACATTGGCATCTCGCAGAAGATCGACTCTGAAGAAGATAGGATTTCATTGCGCGAGCGCGTCCAGCAGCTACGGCCGCCTGAAGAAAGCGGCGGCTTCATCGTTCGCACTCAGGCCGAGGGTGCCACCGACGAAGAATTGGCGACAGACATATCCTATTTGCGTACCTTATGGGGCAGCATCCAGGAAAAGGTGAAGTCGCTTCCTCCACCTGCCCTTCTATATAGTGACCTGACCCTGCCGCAAAGAGTTCTGCGAGACATGGTAAGTGCTGACACCGGCACCATATTCGTCGATTCACGCAGCACGGCCCAGAAACTGGAAGAGTGGGCAGCCACTTACACGCCTTCCGTGGTCGACCGCATCAAGCATTACAGTGGTGAACGGCCGTTGTTCGATACGGCCAATGTCGACGAGGAAATCGCCCGAGCACTATCCAGGCGAGTCGATCTCAAATCTGGCGGCTACCTCATCATCGACCAGACCGAAGCGCTCACCACGGTAGATGTAAACACCGGCGGCTACGTCGGCGGCCGAAATTTCGACGACACCATATTCAAGACCAATCTGGAAGCTGCCGTAGCGCTGGCTCGCCAATTGCGGCTACGCAACCTCGGCGGCATCATTATTCTGGATTTCATTGATATGGACGATGCCGAACACCGCGAGGCGGTCCTCAATGAATTGAACAAGGCCTTGCGAAAAGATCGCACCCGCATGACCGTCAGCGGGTTCAGTCAGTTGGGTCTGGTCGAAATGACGCGCAAGCGGACCCGGGATTCATTGGCACACCAGTTATGCGAAACCTGCCCCACTTGCGATTCCCGGGGCATCGTCAAAACAGCCCGGACCGTTTGCTACGAAATCCTGCGCGAGATCTTGCGCGAGTCGCGGCAGTTCAATCCAAAGGAGTTCCGCATCCTGGCCTCACAGGCCATTATTGATCTGTTTCTGGAAGAAGAGAGCTCGCACCTGGCCATGCTCGGAGACTTCGTAGGCAAACCCATATCGCTTGAACTGGAAAGCTCGTACTCTCAGGAACAATATGACATTGTGCTGATTTGACCGAGGCGCTCCGGTAATCATGCTTTGTGCGCATCCGATGCTACGCCGGGAGCCAAAGGCAATCTGACTGTTGAACTAGTTATTACGATCTTTTGACGAGGCGCTCCCGGATTCTTCGGGGGGCGTCTCGCCAGGACAAAGCTCCGGGTTGAGAATCGCGTCAAAGATGGCACGCACCTGATCGCGGCTTGGCGTGTAGTAGCTATACAGCTGCGCCCGTGTTGCAGGGTCGTCACTTTCGCGCAGCGTAACACCCAGAATTTTAGCCGAGGATTGCTGCAGCAATGTCAGCCCGAGAATCATATACTTATCCCATTCTCCTGGCTGGGCCCCTTCAATCAACGGCTGAGTAACGCGAGCATAGCTGGGGTGACGCTCGTCCACTTTAAAGTCCAGTGTCGATCCGCAGCGCGCCTGTTGCTTGAATATAGCCCGCTGTATCTGCACGAAATCCATTGGCAATTTGCGCTCGTCGCGCAAGTATTGGGCCGTTTCAATCTGATAAAGACCCATACCACTCTGGGAACTGGCGCAACCCGCCAGTACGGCAGCCGTTGCGATAAATAGGGCAGCTTTCTTCATGCAGAGTCCTCGTCGGCTACGTTTCAATGGTGCAGCAATGTTGAGATACAAAATCGATACGCGTTTCAGGCGCAGATTGTAAGGGCCAGTTGCCCTATTCCGGGTCTTTGAACTGCATGCGGTACAGCGAGGCGTACAAACCGTCCTGTTCCAGCAGTTCGTCATGGCGCCCCTGCTCGACAATCCGCCCTGCGTCCAGGACCAGAATCTTATCTGCTTTTTGTACTGTCGAAAGACGGTGAGCAATCACGAGCGTAGTGCGGCCCGCCATGAGCAGCTCGAGCGACGACTGCACCTGATGTTCGGACTCGCTGTCCAACGCAGACGTTGCCTCGTCCAGGATAAGAATCGGAGCATTCTTGATCAGCGCACGGGCAATGGCCAGACGTTGACGCTGTCCGCCCGAAAGCATATTGGCATTCTCGCCAACCTGGGTATCCATGCCTTGTGGCAGGCTATCCACAAACTCTGACAAATTGGCCGCCTTGAGTGCCTTATGTATTTCATCATGGCTGGCCTCGTGAAGTGAACCATAGCCGACATTCTCGGCAATGGTGCCATCAAACAGAACAACATCCTGGCTGACCAGGGAAAGCTGGGCTCGCAGACTGCGCAACGTACATTCTTCGACAGGCACCTCGTCAATCAGGACAGTACCACTGCTGGGGGTGACAAATCTTGGCAGCATATTGACCAATGTGGTCTTGCCGCTGCCCGATCTGCCGACCAGGGCTACAGTCTGCCCCGGTTCGACCACGAAAGAAACATCCGAGATCGTGTCGGATTGCGCATCAGGAAAACGGTGCACGACGTGACGGAATTCAACGCGGCCCTTGACGGGACCAGTGAACTGGTGCCTGCCCTTGTCTTCTTCGGGATCGTAATCGATGAGGGCAAAAACGCTTTCCGCCGAGACAAGCATCCGCTGCATGGCGCCTGCAATATTGGTCAGACGTTTCAAGGGATCGAAGATCTGACCCAATGCCGCCATAAAGGCGGCGAAGCTGCCAACAGTAAGACCTTTTGTATTCGCCTGATACAACGCCACGGCAATCACTGCCGAAACCGAAAGGCCCACAAAGAACTGGGTGATGGGAGACATGGCAGCATCGGACGAAACAGCTCGCATTGCGAATCGCCGCAAGCGGGCGTTGACATATTGGAAGCGTCCGGACTCGCGCTCGTAACCATCAAACAACTTGATGACCCGCTGACCATCGATGGCCTCACCGACCACGCGTGTCAGTTCGGCGTTCATATTGATGGTGTCTCGATTGATGCGGCGCAAGCGCTTGATGAATATTCGCGACACATAAACCGACAGCGGCAACATGACCAGCACGATGAGCGTAAGTTGCCACGACATGTATAGCAGCACGGCAAGCAGTGCCACGACAATCATGGTTTCACGGATGATGACCGTTATGACTTCAGTTGCCAGCCCGGTGACGTTTCCAGCGTCGATGGTGAAGCGATTCAACAACCGCCCCGTATCCCCTCGCCTGAACTCCGAATCGGGCAGACTTAGCAAGCGCTCGAACATCTCGCGACGAATGCCGAGCAACATATTGTTGGCCACCCAGGCCAGCACATAGTTGCTGGAGAAGGTGCACAAGCCTCGCACGAGCATCAACCCGATAACCGCTGCCGGAATCGCCCAGATGTAATAGGGCTTGTTTCCACTGAAGCCGTCGTCAAGCAGTGGCTTCATGATCACAGCCAGGGCTGGCTGGGTGGCAGCACTGATGCTCATCAGCAAGATCGCCACTACCGCAGCCTTCCAGTAACGTCCCAACCGGGAATATATGCGGCGCCACATCTCAAAACGCACGGGCGCTGCATGCGACGGTTGAATGGAAGAGGCTGAACTCAAGGACGGACTCGCTTTTGTTTTCATGGATCAGGAAAGGTCCATTTTAACGTTCTTGAAAAACGGTTGATAATAGACGCCAGTTCTCGTTCGACGGCCGATTTCCATGTCCAACTATTCCGCCTTGTATGTACGTCTGCCCAACTGGATCGGCGACGTGTGCATGAGCCTGCCCTGCCTGAACCTGATGCTCAATACCGACGTGCCAGTAGTCGTGTGTGCCCGGTCTTGGGCCCGTGACCTGCTGTCAGCCTATCAGACGGCGGGGTTTATCGAGATGTCCGGCCGCGTACGCGAAGATCGGGCGCGCGTTGCCAGCTATCGCAAGAAGGCGCGGCATGCACATGCAAGGGGTCTGATCCTGCCCGACTCCCTCTCGAGCGCACTGGTTTTCAAATTTTCAGGTGTTCCGGCCGCAGGCTACCGCGATGATGGCCGCAGCCTGCTGTTGAGATGGCCCATCAGCAAGCCCCGAAATGAAATGCACGCCGCGGAATCCTGGTTCCATCTGACGACGCAGGCTTTGGAGCGTTGGAAGCTGCCTATCATGCCTGCTGCCATTCCCGCGACTCTGGGCCTTGAAACAACGCCTCAACACGAGGAACAGGCCCTGGATGCGGTGCTGTCCGCCGGCATGACCCCAGGAGGCTTCATTCTGATCGCCCCTACAGCGACAGGTTTACATCGGGGCAAAATCAAGGTGTGGCCTCATTTTGATGCGCTGACCCGGCAACTCCAGGAACATGGCCACACCGTGGCGATGTGTCCGCCGGCGTCGGAACGCGAGGCCGCCCTGAAGGCGGCTCCTACCGCCATTTGCCTGCCACCCCTGGGTCTGGGGGGCTTTGCTACACTGACCAAGCTTTCAGCTCTGGTTATCTGCAATGATTCCGGCGTGTCGCACCTGGCCGCCGCTGTCAATGCACGGCAGCTGACGCTTTTCGGAGTGACGGATCAGCACCGGACCGGGCCGTGGTCACCTCAAGCCACCTGTCTGGGTTCGCTGGGCAAGTGGCCCACCCTGACAGAGGTCACCGAGAAAACTTCCCGGCTAATCACGGAAACTGTCTTCTAACGCATGTCTCTATCGAGCTTTCTTGCCAACCTGGTTATTCCGCTCAACCTGTGCGTGACCTTGCTTGTCATTGCCGTTGTGCTGTTGATGCTCCGGTGGCGACGAACAGCAGGTGCACTGGTCGCCATGAGTCTGGCATGGGGGGTGTTCTGGTCTTTACCTGCCTCTTCGCTCTGGGCGGGCGGACGCCTTGAGCAACTTTATCCGTACACGCCCCCGTCGGAATTACCTGCAGCTCAAGCCATCGTCGTCCTGGGTGGCCACACGGCAGGAGGCCGCCAGAACTGGTTCCAGCCCTACGACCGGGATACCGCCGTCACTCGCACCGCCGCTGCCGCCACGCTTTATCAGGCCCAGCGCGCTCCGGTTATCGTCCTGTCTGGCGCAGCACTTGAAGGCTCGCAAAGTGAAGCGGAGTTCATGGCGGCCAATCTGAGAAAAACAGGGGTTCCTGCGGACGCGCTCATTCTCGAAAAGAATAGTTTCAACACCTACGAGAACGCACTGTATTCGGCACGCATCCTGAAAGAGCAGAACATAAATCGCGTGCTTCTTGTTACGTCGGCGCTGCATATGCCCCGCGCCATGGCGGCGTTCAGCAAGCAGGGGCTTACCCCTATAGCAGCCCCTTCGGCACCACAAATCGTCGTGCCGGACGACCCCGACTTCTCTTTCTGGCTGCCTGACGAACGGACCTTCTTCGCCTCCAGGTCGATCATAAAGGAGTACGTCGGGATGCTGATGTACTGGTTACGCGGCTGGATCTGAGCGGGGCACCGTCGCTTTGTACCCTGTCATAGCGTTTGCATGCAGCACGGTACACCTGTTCCGTGTGCGCCAGAAAGGTCGGAATGGAAAATACCGTTTCTATTCGGTGCTTTGCCGATGCACCCAGAGACGCCAGGGTTTCGGGACTTGTCTTCAGTATATTGGACACACAGCGCGTCAAAGCCTCGACGTCTCCTACCGGCACCACCCAGCCATCGACACCGTCACGCACATTCTCCGGCAAACCGCCTGCGGCAGACACCAAGGTGGGCAGGCCGGCGGCCATGGTTTCACAGCTGGCGTAAGAGGCTGCTTCCCGGTACGACAACACAAAACCAACATCACAGGCAGCCAAAACATTGCGAATATCAGGTACCAGACCAGGGAACACCACTTGGCCAAGATCCAGCCCCGACGCCTGCGCATCTGCCAGCATTTGCGCTGAGGGCGGGTCACCGGCTATCACGATGCGAATCCGCCTTTGCTCTTCGATCGGCAAACGTGCAACGGCCTGAAGCAAGAGCAGCCAACCCTTGTTGTAATCCGTTCCACCCACACTTCCAAAAACGAAGGCGTCCTCGGGAAGATCGGCAAAGAGAGCCGCACGGCTAGCCCGGCGCTGCTCGGCGGTACTGAAACCCACGTATCGTGGATCGATGCCGTTTCTGACGACATGGATCGGCCTATTGCCGTAAGCCGATCGACTCAGTTGTCGCTGTACATACTCACAGACAGCAATTGCCGAATCCGTGCCGAAACGCGCGCGCAATCGATGTCCGACACTATCGACCGGATTGGTGTTGTGCTTGGTCCACACAATAGCGGGGGGTCGGCGCATGCCGATGCGGGCCAGCATGACATGGCGATGATCTGCGCCGCCGTTCACGTGAACCACATCAAAGCGCTCTCTTGACAAGAATCGTCGCAGCTTCAGCACCTCTGCAGCCAGTGTCAGGGGCCGGGACGTATATAGACCAGGCAATACACGTATCCCTTTGATCGATTTCGCGCGGGCGTAAAGACGACCCGTGGGAGGCGAAGCCAGGGTCAGGTCGCACGACGCTTTCAAGCCTTCGAGCAAATTGAGTATGTAGGTAACATGGCCCCCGCCGTTGCCATGATGGATATCTGTAATTAATATTTTCATGCCCGTAAGCCGAAGCTGCACTTCGAGTCAAAACGAGGCAAATTGTAATCAGTGGATCGTACAGTCACAACCGGATCCGGCCCGGCGCACGATTATCTGTCAACTGTACCCGCGCGAATGGTGGCGCCTGCGCGCTCAATCAGTATTGCTTGGTAAAGGTCCTCGTATTGCCGGGCCACTCTTGGCCAGCTGTGGCGCGCCACGACCTGGGCCCCGCCGGCCTTCAGCCGGCTTCTAAGGTCGGTGCTCTCGTGCAGCCGGCGGATGCATGACGCCAACCCGACTGCGTCCTCCGGATGCCCCAGGACAAGGGCCTCTTCTTCTGCCGCAATGTACTGTGCGAAGCCGCACCATGGCGCGGGACTCAGCACAACCGGCAACCCGAATGACATCGCCTCAAGTGGTGCCATGCCGAAGCTGTCATTCAGGGTCGGATGCACGTAAAGATCGGCCGCTCGATAATATTGGGCAACATGTGGCGTTTCTGCAATTACACGAACCCGGGACAGGAGGTGGTCGGGATTGCGACGAGCGATATATTCACGTACTGCAGCATTGCCCCCGACCACCAGCAGCTTTATGTGCTCGGGCAGACAGTCCAGGGCTTCAAGGACGGTAGACAATCCCTTGCGCAGCGGGTTTCTCGCCACCAGCAGACACACTGTATCGTCGGCGGCATAACCCAGCGACTCGCGCATCGTTGCACGCTCACTGGAGTCGCCCTCGCATGAAGAAACGACGCCCGGGGGGATGACCGGGATAGTGGTGAGGCCTGGATAGGCCTGGGCGAGCTGGTCGGCAATTAAAGTGGATACCGCGACGACACGATGAGCCGCACGCGGCTCGACTCGCCGGGCTTCCAGACCCAGATACGTTTGTACTCGTGGACTTAGATACGAAAGCGCCTTCTTGACCATGGGCAAAGGCCGGACCCGCCAGTTGAAGCGGACCGGAGTCACGTGAATGACTTCGACGTCGCCGCACCAGCCATTCATGTGCGAATGCACTATGTCGTATCCCACGCGAGTCAGGCGACGAACCCGGATCGCGAAAAGCAACACCCTTACCCAGCTTGGCCAGTGCTTCCAGCTTTTGATCGGTACAAACGGCAAGGTCAGATCGCAGGCCTCGTCGTACTCTCGGGCATACACGGTGATGTCATGCCGGGCGGCGAGTTCGCGCATCAGCTCCACGCCATATGCCTCGGCTCCACCAAAACGGCTGCCAAACCGATCCACCACAACCGCGATGCTCAAGCGACGTTCAGGCATGACGTCTTTTTTCCTCGAGACGGGTCAAGCATTTTTGCAGGAAGCGAAGCATATGCGTTGAACGCGCCACGGTTACCCTGGGTAACCCGAAAACGTCGTCGAGCCGTCCGGCGAGCCCTCCGCTGGTCGTCGTGGCATTGGTATAACCGGCGTCGCGAACCATGTCGCGCAACGCCTGTGTTTCGTGTCCGTAGGGATAACAGAATGACGTCACCTCGGAGTCCAGGACGTCTTCGAGAATCGTTCGCGAGCGTCTGATTTGCTCAAACGCATCCTCTGGGGACAAGTCAGGCAAATTGACATGATCCAGCGTGTGCGAGCCGGCCTCCTGGCCACCGCGCACCCACGCGCGAGCCTGCTCCTGACTCATGAGGGCCGAGGCTGGAACTCCGTTTTCGCGATCCCATTCGTTGCTGCCGCCGAAACGGTTGGCCACAAAATAATTCGTAGAAGTGAACCCCAGTTCTTTCAGCACAGGCAAAGCATTTTCGAGCACGTTTACATAACCATCATCGAATGTGATCCCGAAAACCTTGCCACGTTTACTTCCTCGCAGGTATGGCAAAAGGTCTCGCATCGACAGGCCCTGGTAACCCAACCGCCTCATCCAGGTCATCTGGCGGCGAAAACTGCCCGGATGAACGGTGAGCCCCCGATAGGGGGTACCACGAGCGGACGGCTGCCCGATCTGGTGATACATCAGTATGGGAATCATGTCGAGACTCTTCACTGCCCACGTCCCAGAAAATATAACTTTGCATAGCGAAAAAAGCTTCCAGCTGCAGCCGTCACGGCAAGTATGAAGCCTTCACGCCCATCCAGGAAACCTTTTCGGATCAGGTATATCCGGATAAAAGTCCATATTGAATGCCCCACCATTCCCGGAATCGATGTACGACGCCCTTTCGCATACATCATGAGCGCCGCGTCGGTTGAGTAACGGTTGACTTTTGAGATCAGCGCCTGCATGTCCGCATAGGGATAATGAAGAAAATGGGCTCCGAGCCTGGCCACACGACCTTGGGGCACCACGCGCTCGTGGACGGCTGCATCGGTAAAGCGTGCGGCCCCGCGTTTGAATAGCCTCAGGACATAGTCGGGCCACCAGCCGCTATGTCGAATCCAGCGCCCACAAAAATTGGAAAGCCGTGCAATTTCATAGGCCTCTGCCTGAGGCTGCCGGATGGCTTGCTGTATAGCGCGGGCCAGTTCGGGCGTGACACGCTCGTCCGCGTCGATGGACAGCACCCAGTCTTGGGTGGCCAGATCGAGTGCGCGATTCTTCTGAGGCCCGAAACCAGGCCAATCGCTTGTTGATACGACGCGCGCACCCTTGCCGCGGGCGATCTCGCAAGTTCGATCCGAACTGCCGGAATCCACGACGATGATCTCGTCGGCAAACGCGACGGAGTCAAGGCAAGCTGCGATGTGCGCTTCTTCGTCCTTGGTAATGATGATGACAGATAAGGTCATGCCCCGGCCTGCGCCTTCTGACGGCGCGCACGCTTCCACAATTTGAATCGGTTGAAGACGGGTGCTATGACCGGATTGGAAGCGACCTGGATACGTCGCCCTACCGAGGCCCCCGTCGTGTTTCGCACGGCGAAGCGGTGAATATGAGCAGGGTCACTACCGGCCAGATTCTGACCAAACGCGTGGGTGGTATACAGATATTTGAATCCGGCCTGTTGCGCCACCCGCACGTAGTCAGCGTCGAAGTAGCCCTGTGGCCAACAGAAGTGCTCGGAAACGCTGCCCAATTTCTCGATCAAGGTCTTGCGCGATTGCTCGAGCTCCTGGGCAATCAGGCTATTTTTTTCGTGTGCTCGTTCCGATTTATCCCAGCGTGTATGGGTATGAGTATGACTGTGGAATTCGATGAGGCCGCTTTCCTGCATGGCCCGGATCTCGCTCCAGCGTAGCATGACACTGTCAGCGTCGCCGGCAGCGATCCGTTGCTCGCACTCTACATGGGGAGGCGTATGGGGAACCTGGCCCTGGCCGGCCACCGGCCTTGCTTCACCTTCGCCGACCCACGATGTGACGATAAAAATGGTGGCCTTATAGCCATATTTTTTCAGCAAGGGGTACGCGTAAACCCAGTTGTCGAGATAGCCGTCGTCGAATGTTATCAGCACCGACTTGTCGGCGATGGGCTCGCCTTGCAAATGCGCAGCAAATTCATCTGTGGTCAGGGAACAATAGCCATTACGCGCCAACCACGCCAACTGATCTTCGAAGTTTTTCGGTGACACCGTAATGGCGCCATCGGACGGCGACACATGGTGATACATCAGTACAGGAACCGAATGGGCTTTCTTCATTGTCGTTCGCTTAACCAGCGCAAATAGCAGGATTCGATACTGTTTACCATAGCCTGCGGCGTAAAACGCCCTTCTTCGAGCACACGCCGACGCCCCGCGTCTCCCATCTTCTTGCGAAGAACCGGATCGTCGATGAGGGTGCGCAATGCCTCGGTGAGCGCCTGTTGATCGTGCAGGGGGACCAGCAGGCCGGTTTCCCCATTTTCCATCATTTCCGGAACACCGTCGACGTCGGTGCCCACCACGGCCAGACCGGCTGCCGCTGCCTCGACAAATACCATACCGGCGGCCTCTTGCTCGGTTGCCAAGGCGAACAGATCAAATCCGGCCAGAAGATTCGGAACGTCGTTGCGGCGTCCCAATAAGTGAACCCGACGCGTCAGCTTTCGTTGGGCGATATATTCCTGCACCTCTTCAAATATCGGTGA
>NZ_JAJUFE010000062.1 GCF_029263785.1 Pusillimonas sp.
CGCAGCAGAGGAAGGGCATGCCCCGGTACTGCAACGTCAACTCCTCCGGGGTCCTGCATTCCAAACATGCTCAAGCAGCTTCACCCCCATGCAGGCGGGCTACGCTGGCTGGGCGTACGGTACGGTATATCAGGCGCGCGGCGGTGGCCTCGATGTGGCATCCATGTAACGATGGCAAGAGGCAGCCTCGGACCAATTTTGCTGGCAACTGGCTTGGGAGGCCTCGCCGGAAATCCATACTTGAAGGCCCTGTATTTTTTCGCCGTAAATGGCCGCTCCAGGTTGCTGGAGCGGCCGTTGGCATTAACCCAGATCTGCAAGAAACCGGGTGACTGCCTGTTCAAACGCCTTGGGTTGTTCGGCTACAGCCAAATGCGATGCGTCTTCCAGAACGACCAGCTGCGCCCCGGGAATGGCCTTGGCCATGGTCTCGGACATGGATACGGGCGCACCCTGGTCCAGAGCTCCTGCAATGACCAGAGTGGGGGCCTTGACCTGGGGCAGGCGACCTGTCGTGTCGACAGTGCCCACGGCATTGCAGCAGCCAACATAACCTTCGGCATCGGTGCTTACCAGCCGTTTGCGGAACGACGCCACTGCGGCGGCCTGGTTCTGGCGGAAATCGGCGTGGAAATAGCGTTCCATGACCGCGTCGGCGATAGCCTCAATTCCTTTGGATCGGACCGTCTCGATACGCTGTTGCCAGGCGGCACGAACTTCATCAGGATACGCGGACGTGGAGTTGGCGATGACGAGACCCGAAACCAGCTCGGGGTGACGTATGGCGAGCTCCTGGCCGACCATGCCGCCCATTGACAGGCCAATCCACACCACCGGTCCGCAATCCAGTTCACGCACCAATCGAGCGGCGTCTTCCGCAAGCTCTTGCATGGTGTAAAGCGAAGCAGGCGCATCGGATCGACCGTGCCCGCGATGGTCGTAGGCAACGACGTCGTTTTCGGCTGCCAGTTCGTTGGCCAGCGTATCCCACATGCTCAGGTCACAGCCCAAAGCGTGGCTCAGGACGATGGTTCGACGCGGTGCACCGTTGCGCGCCTTGCGCAGTGTGTAATGCAGGGCGGGTTTGCTGCGCGTTGCGCGCTCCTGCCCGATTCCGGGATGCGCGGCAGCAGTCATGTCGGCCGGTTCGAGCGTATAACCGATGTCGGGTCCGATCTCGCGCAGGATGGCCATGGCATGTGTAAAGCCGGTGTTGGCGGCAGGGACACCCGCGTAAATGGCGGTTTGAATCAGCACTTCCTTTAGCTCGTCCACGGTCAGCCGGGTTTCGGGGGCACCACCTTGCAGTGCCGCGCGCACGTGCAACTCGAACTCTTCCCAGCGGCCCAGGGCCATCGTAATGGCCAGGACCATGGCACGACGGGTCTTCTTTTCCAGTCCGGGACGGCCCCAGATCTCGTTCCAGGCGAAGCGGGTGATCAGGTGCTGGAACTCGGCATTAAAGTTGTTCGCGTTCGAAAGCGAACGATCCACCCAGGCGTCGCCCAGGATTTCACGGCGGTTCTTCAGCCCGCGTTCGAGATCGTGATTGATGGGATCAGTACTCATGTGAATAGCTCGATAAAAGGTGAATTGAAAAACGGATCCGCCGGGTTTTCGAGGTACGAAAATGGGACGTAGCGCCTAAAGGAACCTCGGCGAGGGAAGTTGCAGTTGAAAGGACCTACCTTAAACGGATGAGACCTGGTCAAGGGCCTGACGCAGGGTTCGGACTGAGGCACGGGCAAGTTCGGCGGCATTGGCATTGGCGACGCGCGGTTGGAACAGGGCCTGCAGCGCATTCAGGTCCAGCTGCGACGCGAGCTCGCTGTCGGCCTGGACCGCTTCGCTTACAACGTCGCCCAGCTGGCGGCTTTCAGCAACAGCTTTCTGAGTCAGCTCTTCCATCAGCTTATGGGCTGCAGGCTTGCCGATGGCGGCTGCCAGGAATAGGGAGACTGCTTCGGCATACACGAGCCCCTGCAGTGCATCGATATTACGCTGCATGCGTGCCGAATCGATGTGCATGCCGGCAACGGCCTCGCGCATGGCTGCCAGGGCACCATGGGTACTGATGAACAGGCCCGGCCATTCTGCCAGCTCGGCTTGCCAGTTGCCTAATCCGCGCTCGTGCTCTTGCCCCATGGCGGCAAGCAAGGCTGCGGCGCGCTGTGGCACACGGCCTGCCGCGGCCAGCGCGGTCATGCACGAAACAGGGTTGCGCTTGTGCGGCATGGCGGTAGAGCCTCCGCGTCCCGCACCGGTGGGTTCGGACAGCTCGGCAATCTCGCCCTGGGCCATGAGGCTGAAGTCGGTGGCCAGCTTGTTCAGGCTGCCGGCCAGTATGGCGACTTCCATTCCCAGGCGCATCCACTCGTCGCGCTGCGTATGCCATGTGGCCTCGGGTGCCTTCAGCCCCAGTTCGTTGGCGACGCGCCGCAGCACTGCAGGGCCTTTGGCGCCCATGACGGCCAGGGTGCCGACCGCTCCGCCCAACTGCAACTGCAACGCGTTTTGGGCGGCAATGTGTATCTGGCGACGCGCGCGGACCAACGGAGCCGCCCATCCGGCCAATTTGAAGCCCAGACTGGTGACTTGCGCCGGTTGCATCAATGTGCGCGCCAATACCGGTGTGTGCAGGTGCTGGTCGGCCAGGTCGAGCAGTCTGGTGCTCAGGGCGAGCAAAGACTCATCAAGCAGTTTCAGGGCCTCACGGGTGGCCAGAACCATGCCGGTATCGATGACGTCCTGGCTGGTGCTTCCCCAGTGGACATGGGTTGCGGCACTGGGCTCATCCTCTTTTACGGCTTGGGTCAATGCCTTGACCAAGGGGATGGCCATGCTGCCCGCGCGCCGGCTGGCAACAATAATGGCCTGTACGTCGTACATGCTGATGTCGCCGTGTCGCGCGATGGCTTCGGCGGCTGCTTGGGGAATAATGCCTTCCTGGGCTTGCGCTTTTGCCAGAGCGACCTCGAAGTGCAACATTTGCTGCAAGATGGCGGCGTCATCGAATACCGCAATGATTTCAGACGTGGTCAGGAAACTGTCGAAAATGGAAACGCTCACCGTAGACTCCGGCAGGTAAAGGGAAGGGGCTTAATGCAGAAGGCCGGCGCTAGGCCGGCCTTGGTATTGTAGCTGTTGGGCCCCGGCCCTGTCAGGCCGGAGGCTTCAGCTGCTACGAGTTGCCGATGGCATGACGTCGCGAGTGCTCGACGTGGGGTGCGGCCGTTGGCTCGTTGGCCGCCGCCGAAGGCCGCCTGGATTCGGACCGGGCCGATGTGCGTCCTTTCCGGCCATCGAGCGAAGCAGGGCGGCCCTCTTTATTGAGGCCTGTGTTCAGGACGCCGATGGCCTCTCCGAGGTTTTCGGCCTCGAGGGACAAGGTACGCACCGTCTGGCCAAGATCGTGTACCAGCGCGGCGTTTTGCTGCGTCACGCCGTCCATCTGGCCAATAGCCTGGTTTATTTGCTCCAGGCCTGCCGACTGCTCGACGGATGCCGTAGAAATCTCGCCCATGATGTCTGTAACGCGACGTACCGAATCGACGATTTCCTGCATGGTGGCACCGGCCCTTGCAGCTTGTTCAGAACCGATCGTGACCCGTTGCGTCGATTCGTCGATAAGGCCTTTGACCTCTTTGGCCGCCTGGGAGCTTTTGAGGGCCAGGTTACGTACTTCGCCGGCGACGACGGCAAAACTCTTGCCGGCTTCGCCGGCTCGCGCGGACTCGACCGCAGCATTGAGCGCCAGGATGTTGGTCTGGAATGCAATGCCCTCGATAAGTGTCACGATGTCTGAAATCTTGCGCGAGCTTTCGCGGATGCCGTCCATGGTTTCGACAACCTCGGAAACCACCTTGCCACCCTGACTTGCTATGCGCATGCTTTCGTCGGCCAGGCCGGCGGCAACGTGAGCGTTATCGGAGTTTTGCTTGACGGTGGCAGTGAGCTCTTCCATTGCTGCCGCTGTTTCCTGAAGCGACGATGCCTGGTCTTCGGTACGGGCAGACAGGTGAGTGTTGTTGGCGAAGAGCACCTGGGCGGTGTGGCCGGTGGCGGTGACGCCGATCTGCACGTCGTCGCTGATGCTGATCAGGCTCTTGCGCATGATGTCCAGATAGAACAGGACGCGACCCAGTTCGTCGCTGTGGTTGATCGGGCCGACGTCGGTGGCGAGGTTGCCCGCAGAAATTTGCCTGGCCGTCTCGGCCATCTGATCGACGGATTGAAGTACGTGGCGGGTAAGAATGAAGCCTTGCGCGAACATGCCCAGTGTCAGCAGGCCGATAATGGGCCAGGCGAACCATTGCCATTCGGAAGGCATGCCGCCGGTCGCTGCAAAATAAGCGCTTGATCCGATGGCAAGCAGGGCAGCCAGCTTCATGCGAATGACGCTGACGCGCAAGCCACTGCCAAAAGGCAGAGTGACCAGATCGGCTAGACGACGCCAGCCGCGGCGCACGCGTTGGCCCTGTTCTACGCCGTAACCTTTGGCGCGTCCGGCGTTGATGTCGGTATAGAATTTTTCGGCGGCACGAATCTGTTCTTCGCTGGGCTTGACCCGGACAGACGCATAGCAGGTGACTTCACCGTTTTCGATCACCGGGAAGGCGTTGGCCAACACCCAGTAAAAGCCGCCGTCCTTGCGCCGGTTTTTTACAACGCCCAGCCAGGGCTTGCCTTCCTTGAGCGTTTTCCAGAGATCGGCGAACGCCGCAGGGGGCATGTCGGGGTGGCGGATGATGTTGTGCGGCTTACCGATGAGTTCATCTCGCGTGAAGCCGCTGACTTCGATAAAGGCGGGGTTGGCGTATATCAGCCGGCCCTTCATGTCGGTTTTTGAGATCAGGTACTGATTATCGCGAACCTTGGTTTCAACGTTTGTTACTGGCAGATTCTTGCGCATAATGAGAAGGGTGCCGTAAGAGTGGTTAAGTTCTTTTAATTTTCGAAACAAGAGTGCTAGCTTACTGGCACCCGCGGATAATGTCTTTACGACTGCTTGCACGCAAAGTTTAGGCTGTCGATAATGGGCGTCTTTTCCGAACCAGGCGCTGCACAAATGACACAACCCTCTCCAGACGAAGCTTCAGCCGGTGATAGCCGGTTGCGGCAGGTGAACCGCGCGGCGCTGGCCTTGGGCTGCCTGCTGGTGGCCAGTGGAGGCGTGTGCTGGGTGGCTGCCAACTGGCCGAACGCATCTGCGTTTCAAAAGCTGGCCGGAACACAGTTCTTGATTGTGTTTCTTGTCGGCGGCGCCCTTTGGTTCACGGGCCAGACACGTGCATACGTTGCGGCAGGCAATCACAATTTTTCGGTTTCGGCTCACCTGACGGCGTTGGCCGGCGTGGGATGCGGGGCATTACTCGCCCTGATCGGACAGATCTACCAGACGGGGGCCGATTCCTGGCAGTTGTTTCTGGCATGGGCCGGCCTGCTGATCCCCTGGCTGCTGGCGCTGCAGACTGTCGCCCTGGCTCTGCTGTTTGCGCTGGTATTGAATACGGCACTGGCGTTATTTCTGGATATCCATGGGGTGGAGCTATGGCTGGGCTTCGGCGGATGGGCGGTGTCAGCCTTGCTTGTGGCCGCACTGAACGCAGGCCTGTTGTGGATTTACGAGCGATTTTTTGCCGGCTTTTCTGATGTCTGCAGAATCGGCCCGCGGACGCTGGCAGCGGCGTTGGCAATCTGGCTCGTGCTGGCAGCCTTTTCGGCGATCGACTCCCATTCGGGGCCGATCATCTATTCCCTGATAGGTTGGGCAGCGCTGGCGCTGATGTATTGGATCTATTCGAGCCGGCGTGCTGACATGGTTATCGTGTCTGTGGCTGCGATCGCCGCGTTTGTTCTTTTGACCCTGCCATTATTGTATTGGGCGGGATCCGAAGCAGGGCTCCTGCTGGTTGTCCTCGTGCTGTTTGTTGCCATGGCAATAGGGCTGCGCAAGCTGGGGCAGTTATTGCGTGCTCGCCAGATCGATTCCGACCCTTGGTACTTCAGCGCGTTTCGTCTTATTGCGATGGGCGTGACGGCGGTACTGCTGATCGTCTTTTTGTTGATTACCCTCGAATTTGACGTTGAGTCGCTTTGGATACCCGGCCTCGTTCTGAGTCTGGCGGGTGTGGCGGCCTACCGCGCCGGCAAATCGGACGTGCCGCAGGAAGCTGGTCTGGTGTTGATGACCGCAGGACTCTTGCTTGGCGGCGGGTCACTGTTTGCGCTGCACGACAATGGGTCGCCAATTGCCGTCTACGCATTGCTCGTGTTTGCCGCCATTTTGTACGCCGTTGGCAGTAATGCGGCATTTCGATTTGTCGCTGCGTTTTTTGCGCTGGCGGTGTTCCTGATCATGACCTGGCCGGACAAGGGTTGGGATACTCCGCTTCTGGACCCGGATCGAAATGGCCAACCGGCTCTGGGCGTGTATTTGCGTCTGTGGTGGACAAGCGTGGCTGCAGTGCTGGCGCTGCTGATCGGCCGCGGTGCAATCGCAGGTAAGCGCTGGCGACCTTTGGGCTGGGCCTTGGCCTTTCTGGCACAAATTATGGTTTGGTTTGTTCCGGCACCTCGTCCTGCGGCGGTCGGAATGGGGTTGGATCCCTCGGTCATGCTTGTATGGTTGGCATGTGCCGCATTGCCGGTCGTCGCCCTGACAGCCGTGCTTTGGCGTCGTCCCATAGTGCCGGGGGTGCTGAGGTTTGGCGTTCCTCTTGCATTAGCCGTTGCATCCGTCGGGTGGATGGGCGCACCAGGCGTTTCGCTTGCGCTGTTATGGATGGTCGTCGGTTTCGCCATGCGCCATCGCAGCCTGATGGGCTTCGGCGCACTTGCTCTGCTGGCCTGCCTGGCGCGTTTTTACTACCAATTGGACACGACCTTGCTGCAAAAGTCTGTGCTTCTGGCAGGCACCGGGGCGTGGCTGATACTGAGTTCATGGATGTTCAGCAGGGTGGTAGCCAGCGGATCTGCCAGCCAAGATGGCTCCGGGCCTGCGTCGTCTTCGAGGCCCGAAAAATATGACCCTGCCACTTCCAAACCGGCTTCGACCGCCGTCCGTCAGCGGGCTGTACGTTGGCGGTTGGGTCTTGCTTGCGGTTTGCTGCTTGTTCTCGTTGGCGCAAACCTGGGTATTTACGAACGCGAACAGATACTTGGCAATGGCAGGCGCGTTGTGCTTGAACTGGCGCCTGTTGATCCGCGCTCCCTGATGCAGGGAGACTACATGCGTTTGAGATTTGCAGTGGCCGATGACGCCCTTCGACAGTTGCAGCAAGCCCCAGACTCCCGGGATTGGGCGGACGAGCGTTACGGCTCTGGCTATTTGCTGCTCCGTCCCGACGATAAGGGAATACACCGCCTGGTGTCGATTAAGACGTCAGATGCCCTCGAGGATAGCCGGCAAGACAACTCCATGTCCGAAGATGTATTGTTAAAGTACCGCCTGCGTGACAGGCAGGTCCACGTGGCTACCGATGCCTGGTTCTTTCCCGAGGGAAGGGCGAGCCATTTCGAGCAAGCGCGGTATGGAGAATTTCGTGTGGACCAGGATGGCGCGAGCTTGCTGACCGATCTGTTGGACGCTGATCTGCGCAGTTTATCGGCGCACTGATATCTTGACCAAGGTGTACTCCACGCCAGGGAGAATTCGATGACCTTACCCAAATTGACTCTTGTCGGGCGGTGGCTGGCCCCGCTGAGTGTGGCGCTAACCCTGACGCCGGCCCATGCGCTAGAGGTTGGTGATGTGGCACCCGACTTCACCCTTCCGGCTTCTGACGGAAACTCGTACCGGCTTTCCGATTACAAAGGCAAGCAGGCCGTCGTGCTGGCGTGGTTCCCCAAAGCGTATACCTATGGTTGCACCATAGAATGCAAATCTCTGGCCGAAAACGGACACCGCATCCGCGAGTTTGATGTGACGTATTTCATGGCCAGCGTCGATCCATTGCTCGACACCAAGGGCTTCGCGGCTGAGACGGGGGCGGATTTTCCGTTGCTGAGTGACGAAGGCAAGTCGGTCGCCCGTGCCTACGGCGTGCTTCATGACAAAGGATACGCGCGACGCCACACCTTTTATATTGATAAGGATGGCAAGATCATGAAGATCGATACCGATGTCAGGCCCGAGACTTCTGCCCAGGACATGATCGATAACCTTGCCAAACTGGGTGTGGCTCGTCGCAGCGAGTCTAAGCAGACCCCGTAGTCGCAGGGGCAGGCGCAGTTGCAGTCGAAGGGGCAAGCGCAGTTGAAGTTGCAACCGCCACCGCCACCGCAACTGCAGCCGCAGCCTCTGCCACAGCCGCATCCGCATTCCCAGCCCCAGCCATAGCCACAGCCACAGCCGTAGCCATAGCCATAGCCGCATCCGCAGCTGAAGTTGCAGATGCAGGCGTAGCTGAAGTTGCAGCCGCAGCTGAAGGTGAAGTTGCAGCCGCAGCTGACGATGCGACTGCAGTTGTAATGGCCGGGTGGCGAGAAGCTTCCGGCAGGCTACACGCCCATGGGGAACACGCGGTGTCCCGGACTGTCCTTACGCTTGCGCATTTCTTCAGGATGGTCTAGCCAATTGGCCCCACGATTGCGTAGCAGGAACAGATATACCAGCAGCGACCCGATAATAAGCAGCGTCACATAGGCGATGAACATCGTTTCCTTGTCGGCATGTTGTGCGGCCGAATACAGTACCGGCGCGGTCCCGCCGAATGCCGAGTTCGCAATGGCATAACCAAAGCCGACACCCAGGGCGCGCACGTGTGTTGGAAACAGTTCGGCCTTTACTACCGCGTTGATCGAGGTATAACCCGTCAAAATCACAAACCCGGCGGTAAGAATCGCAAACGAGAGCAGCGCGTTGTTGGTTTGCGGCAATACCGTAAATATGACCCAGGTGAACAGCGTGCCGCCGATGCCGAAAAAGACCAGCAAGGTACGACGGCCCACTCGGTCAGAGATGTAGCCACCGAGCGGTTGCAACAACATCAGTATGGTCAGGGCAATGAGTGTGATGACCGAACCCATGACAGGGCTGCTTTGCGCGAAGCTGGCCTTGACGATATTAGGGCCGGTTACCGAATACGCATAGAAGGCTACGGTACCGCCCATGGTGACCAGGAAGCAGGCCGTGAGTTCCTTCCAGTAATTGCGGACCAGTTCCCCCATCGAACCCGAGTCTTTGGTCTTCTTGGCGATTTCGATGGCGTCTTCGCTAAGCGATTCATCCATGGTGCGTCGCAACCACAGAACCACTAACGCTCCCACGCCACCGATCAGGAAAGCCAGGCGCCAGCCCCAGTCGGCAAGTGCCTCCTTTGACGTTGCAAGCAGCAAGGCAAGGAACAGTGCCTGCGCAAGAACGTGGCCCCCGACCAGTGTGACATAGTGGAACGATGCCAGAAATCCACGATGCTTGGGCACGGCAGCTTCACTGAGGTAGGTGGCAGATGTGCCATATTCGCCACCCGTGGCAAACCCCTGGACCAACCGGCAGATAATCAAAATGACGGCTGCCCATTCGCCAATGGAAAGCCGTGTCGGGGTGATGGCAATCGCAAATGAGCATAGCGACATGATGGTCACTGACAGCGCCAGTGCAGCGCGGCGTCCTTTTCGATCGGCATAGCGCCCGAAAAACCACGATCCGACCGGGCGCATGAGAAACGTAAGCGCAAAAATAGCCCAGATGTAAACGTCGGCGTTTTTATCATCCGGGCTGAAGAAATGGTGTTCGAATGAAGCTGCAAATACGGAATAAACGTATACGTCGTACCATTCGACCAGGTTACCGGCGGAACCCTTGAGGGTATTGGAAACCGAACGCCGCAGGTTGGTCGGTAAGTGGGGTGCGTCGGCCCCTACCATTTCTTCTGTCCTCATACCTAGAGCCCTTTTTAAATGGTGGTAAGCGGATTGTGCGCCGAAACCAAACGGCTGGCTACCCGAAGCGCTCGCCCAGCAAGAGGCTTGCCCGGCCCGCTATGCCATGGCTCGTTCAGCGCGATCGGCTCCATCGCGCAAGGCAGCGAGTTTCATCCAGGTTACCGCAGGATCAATTTTTCCGTAGTTGGCAAACGTACCAAACCCGCAATCGGTGCTTGCCAGAACCCGGTCCTTGCCCATGAAGGACAGATAGCGTTCCAGCCTTTGCCGGATCAGCTCCGGATGCTCGACGTAGTTTGAACAACTGTCTATCAGGCCGGGAGCAAGAATCTTGTCATCGCTCAGTTTGGCATCGCGCCAGATTTCCCATTCGTGTTCGTGACGGGGGTTGGCGGCTTCAAACAATATCGCCGACGGGCGCGCAGCAAGAATCGGGTCAATTACTTTCTCGAGGGCAATGTCACAATGATGCGGCCCTTCATAATTTCCCCAGCAAATATGCATGCGCATCTTCTCGGCCGGGATATTACGTGTGGCGGCGTTAAGGGCTTCGACGTTTTGCCATGCCCGCTTTACGAACTCCTCTTCGCTGAGGTTTTGAAACCCTGTGTGCGCCGCCATCGCCAGATCGGGGCAATCAAGTTGAAGATCAAAGCCTGCGTTCACAATGGCTTCGTATTCGGGTCGCATTGCCTCGACCAGGTCGGCCAGATATGCTTCGTGCGTGGGGTAGTGCTTGTTGGGCTGGAAAGCAGTGATCAATCCAGGTGAGGCGGCATTCATGAAACCGCGACCGCCCCGGCCGTATTTTTCCATGGCCGACCTGAAGCGCCGGATGTCTGCATGGCACGGCTCAAGCGTACGCAATTTGACCGGCCCGACGCACGCTGCGCGCACGAATTCCTGAGTGCCCATGATGGCACTCAGCTTTTTACGCAATTCGGGGAAATCGGCCAGATCCTTTGCCGGCGTACGATCTACGTGTCCGCCAAACCCTTCGAGCCGTTCGGTGATGTAGGTGGCGTATCCCACCTTGCCCAGTTCGCCATCGCTCATTATTCCCACACCCGCCTCGACCTGCTTCTGCACCGCATGATCTATGGCGGCTTGCACGACCTGCTCGAAATGTTCGGTGTCGATATCTTCGCCGTGATCCTGGGCCAGCAGCAATTTCGCCAGCTCATCGCCTCGGGGAAGGCTGCCGACGTGGGTGGTGAGAATAGACATAGCGCTCCTTTCTTATCGTTTTCTGCAAAGACGGTAGTGTATCGTCAGTGTGCCTGAATGTGGTGTGCATCAGGTTTGCGAGTTCGAATGAACGCGCGTATCGGGTCGCTGATATTGTCCGTATCAATTACCATCGGCGAAGGTCTTGCCTCAGCCTGGTCTTTTTGCCGGAACCAGGGGTTGATGCCTGAACGATGGCTTGATGCCTGGCCAAGGTCTTGTTGACTGGCAAGGTCTTGTTGCCTGGCAAGGTCTTGTTGACTGAAATGGGGCTGTAACGGATTTGGGTCGTGAATAACAGAGATGATCGGAAAAAATGCTGAAGACTTGCTGCTAAAGAAAGCGGCCAAGCTCGTACAGACGGCAGAGATGTTGTTGCTCGTTACCGGTGCAGGCATGGGCGTGGATTCGGGGCTTCCCGACTTTCGTGGCACGCAGGGTTTCTGGCGCGAATATCCTGCACTGGAACGCAACGGACTCGACTTCATGTCAGTTGCGTCACCCAGGGCTTTCCGTCAGTTCCCGGACATTGCCTGGGGGTTCTACGGTCACCGGCTCAATTTGTATCGTCAAACCGTGCCACATGCCGGCTTCGGTATTCTCAGAAAGTGGGGTGACGACTGCCCTTACGGCTACATGGCTTTCACCAGCAACGTGGATGGTCAATTTCAAAAAGCCGGGTTTGACAGCAAGCTGGTCACTGAATGCCATGGTTCGATCCACCATCTTCAATGCCTGAACGCGTGTACACCTGAAATCTGGTCCGCCGATGCTTTCACACCTGTGGTCGACGAAAAACATTGCGTTCTGGTCAACGAGCCGCCTCATTGCCCGCACTGTGGAGGCCTGGCACGGCCCAACATATTGATGTTTGGAGATGACAACTGGCTGCCACACCGCAGCGTAATGCAGCAACGCAGACTGGAGCACTGGTTGAAGAATGCCGAGCGCTTGCTGGTAATTGAAATTGGCGCAGGTACCGCAGTTTCGACTGCCCGCGATTTCACCCACGCAGTCGCCTTCAATCATTCGGCGCCTGTCATACGAATCAACCCCCGCGAACCAGAGATTTATGGTCATGCAAACCACGTCAGTCTTGCCATGGGGGGCATGGAGGCACTACAACGAATAGATGACTTCCTGATCGTATCAGGCTAAGCCTTGTGATCAGGCTGGGGTTATTGCCGGCTCTTTGAGCCTGCTGCGCATCTTTGCGCCACAAGATTTGTGAGAAAGACCTGCTGACAGCAAGGTGCCCACGCGCCGCCAATAAGCGAGCGATCGCTGGTGGTTCTACATCATAAAAGGGGGACGCTCGACATTCATTAGACTTGTTTTGGCTCTACATCATTAACGGGGGACACCGACATTCATTAGACGTGTTTTTGCGAAGAACTTGTCTAAAGGAAACAATGCCGATGTCCCCAATCGATTCTATCCTAGGTTTTTCTAGAAATAAAAACTGCCCCGAGCCTTGTGGACCCGGGGCAGCTTGAATTCTGGTGGCGCATCCCTGATTCGAACAGGGGACCTGCGGATTATGATTCCGTCGCTCTAACCGGCTGAGCTAATGCGCCAAAGAGCGAAACTATACCA
The DNA here is from genome assembly GCF_029263785.1 of Pusillimonas sp. Classification (GTDB taxonomy): domain Bacteria; phylum Pseudomonadota; class Gammaproteobacteria; order Burkholderiales; family Burkholderiaceae_B; genus Pusillimonas. The sequence goes on from NZ_JAJUFE010000062.1 coordinate 12,712, forward strand.
TAAAAATTTCTGCTTGTTTTATCCGGTTCAGCCCCCACTTGCAGATAATGACCAAGATACCGTTTTCCATTCTCGACCTGTCGCCCATTGCCGAAGGAAGCGACGCTGCGGAATCCTTTCGGCACACCCTGGATATCGCCCAGCATGCCGAGCGCTGGGGCTATAAGCGTTACTGGATGGCCGAACATCACGGCATGCCCGGCATTGCCAGTGCGGCGACCTCGGTGCTGATTGGCTACGTGGCGGGAGGCACAACGACCATCCGCGTGGGGGCGGGGGGCATCATGCTTCCAAACCACTCACCACTGGTTATCGCCGAGCAGTTCGGGACGCTCGAGTCACTGTATCCCGGCCGAATTGACCTTGGGCTGGGCAGGGCACCGGGATCAGATCAGACGACGGCCCGGGCCTTGCGTCGCAATCTTGCCGCCAGCGCCGACGAGTTCCCTCAGGACGTACTGGAACTGCTGGATTATTTTTCGGACGAACCGCGTCAGCCTGTACGAGCCGTGCCTGGCACCGGCCTGAACGTACCAGTGTGGATTCTTGGGTCCAGCCTGTTCGGTGCGCAGCTTGCCGCTGCTCTTGGTTTGCCGTACGCCTTTGCTTCACATTTCGCTCCACAGCAAATGATGCAGGCCATCCAGGTGTATCGCAGTACCTTTCGTCCGTCCCAATACCTGGACAAACCCTACGTCATGTTGGGCTTTAACGTGTTTGCCGCAGACGATGACGAGCAGGCCCAGTTCCTGGCTTCTTCGTGGCAACAGTCGTTTGTCAGCCTGCGCAGTGGGCGGCCCATTCGGTTACCGCCACCGGTGAAGGGATATCTGGAAAGCATCGGTCCACAGGCGCAGCATCTGCTCGATCACGTGTTGTCGTGTGCGGCGATCGGAGCTCCCGACACGGTGGCGCGCCAGCTCAAGGACTTTATTGACAAGACAGGCGCTGACGAGCTCATGATTACGTCGAATATGTTCGACCACAAGGCGCGGCTTCGTTCATACGAAATTACCGCGCAGGTGCATGATTCGCTGTAACTGGCTTATTGCGCGGGCAGGGCAGAGGCGGGCAGTCCAAATACCTTGTCGAAGGCG
>NZ_JAJUFE010000019.1 GCF_029263785.1 Pusillimonas sp.
CCACTTGGAACCGTCCTGACGGGTCATGGCGATGGTCATGAGATCGCCGATCTTGTCAGTGGTGAACAAGAGGTTCTTTTGAATTTCTTCTTCGGTCAGGCCCAGTTCGGTGAGCTTGTTGTAGCGCATGGACACGGCACTATGGCAGCCCAGGCAATAGTTGACGAAGAGTTTGGCTCCGTTTTGCAGCGAAGCCATGTTGTTGATTCGGTCGGGGGCGTTGTCAAGCTTGTATCCGCCCTCGGCGGCAACCGCCACCGAGCAGGTCAGGGTCAGGGCCAAAACGCCTAGCAACTTTTTGATCATGATCATTCCGTAAGTGTTATGGGCCTTAGTGAGCGCTGAACGTGATGCGTTCAGGAACGGGCTTGAACGTACCCAGGCGGCTCCAGACGGGCATCAGCAGGAAGAAGCCAAGATAGATCAGGGTGCCGATCTGGCTCATCAGGTTGAAGACCGGGCTTGGCGGCTGGGTGCCAAGATAGCCCAGGATCAGGAATGTCACGATAAAGATACCGTACAGGTACTTGTGCCATGTGGGACGGTAGCGAATGGAGCGTACCGGCGAGTGGTCGAGCCAGGGCAGGAAGAACAGGATGACTACCGAACCACCCATGGCGACCACACCCCAGAACTTGGCGTCGATCGTGCGAAGCAGTACAGCAACAACCAGCAGGATGACAGGTACGACAATGCGCCATACACCACGCAGGTTACCGCGCAGGAACAATGCCACTGCACCCAATACCGATGCTGCTGCCAGCACCCATGTGAAGTCGGCCGTAATGGCACGCAGCATGGAGTAGAAAGGCGTGAAGTACCAGACCGGCGCAATGTGCGGAGGTGTCTTGAGCGAGTCGGCAGGGATGAAGTTGTTGAACTCCAGGAAGTAGCCGCCCATTTCTGGTGCGAAGAACACGATGGCAGCAAAGACGATGAGGAAGCCTGCCACGCCGACCAGGTCGTGCACCGAGTAGTAGGGGTGGAAGGGAATGCCGTCGATCGGACGCCCCTTGGCATCTTTGGGGCCATCCTTGATTTCGACGCCGTCGGGGTTGTTGGAGCCCACTTCGTGCAAGGCAATGATGTGAGCCACCACCAGACCGATCAGCACCAGAGGAAGGGCGATGACGTGGAAGGCGAAGAAACGGTTGAGCGTCGCGTCGGAAACAACGTAGTCACCGCGGATCCACAACGAGAGCTCGGGTCCGATGAAGGGAATGGCCGAGAAGAGGTTCACAATAACCTGTGCACCCCAGTACGACATCTGGCCCCAAGGCAGCAGGTAGCCCATGAACGCTTCGCCCATCAGGCAAAGGAAGATGGCCATGCCGAAGATCCAGACGAGCTCGCGCGGCTTGCGGTACGAGCCATAGAACAGGCCGCGCAGCATGTGCAGGTACACAACGACGAAGAACATCGATGCGCCTGTGGAGTGCATGTAGCGGATCAGCCAGCCCCAGGGCACTTCGCGCATGATGAACTCGACTGAGTTGAAAGCGAGGTCGCCATCGGGCTTGTAGTTCATTACAAGGAAAATGCCGGTGACGATCTGGATGACCAGTACCAGCAGGGCCAAGGATCCGAAGAAGTACCAGAAGTTGAAGTTCTTCGGAGCGTAGTATTCCGACATGTGCTCTTTGAACAACTTAGACAGGGGGAAGCGCCTGTCTATCCAGCCCAAGAGTCCTGTCGTTTCGACGGTTTTTTCGCCAGCCATGAAACGGTTCCTTTTATATCTTTATCTTACGAGGCAGTGGTTCTATGCGGGTTACGCCTTGTTGTTCTCGTCGACGCCGATGATGACTTGCGTACCATCGGACGACAATTCGTAAGGCGGGACCTCGAGGTTATCGGGCGCAGGTACGTTCTTGTACACGCGGCCGGCCAGATCGAACGCAGAACCGTGGCAGGGACAGAAGAAGCCGCCCTCCCAGTTGGCGGGCAGGCCGGGGCCGGGGCCCGCAGCCAGGTGTGGTGTTGGCGAGCAACCCAGGTGGGTACAGATGCCCACGGCAACCCAATATTTAGGATCGCGTGAACGGTATTCGTTCTTGGCGTACTCGGGCGTGAAGCCTGGGCGGTCAGAATGAGGGTCGGCCAGGAATTCGTCGTTGTTCTTGAGCTCTTCGATCTGGGCCGGGGTGCGGTGCATGACCCACACGGGCTTCCCGCGCCATTCGAAGGTGCGCATTTCACCCTCGGGAATGCTGGTGAGATCGACCTGAACCGGCGCTCCGGCGGCGCGTGCCTTGTCCGAAGGCGCAAACGAGCCTACGAACGGAACGGCTGTAGCGACTCCGGCAATACCGCCGACGACGCAAGTGGTGGCCACCCATGTGCGTCGCGACGGATCGGGGGGTAGGTTGGCATCGAGGGCAACCGTTCCGTCAGCCGAAACGCCGTCGAACTGTGACTTATCCTGACTCATGCTTGTATCCTTGTTCGTGCCCTAACCGGGCAGCGCGATTCAGAGTATTTGGTATGTTGGATATTCTTTCAACCGGGTATTATAGCGTTAGCCCGCACACGGGTGAAATTACCAGGGGATATCTCTATGAGTAAGACGCGAGGTTTTTTGGCTGAATTCCGCGAGTTTGCCGTCAAGGGCAACATGATCGATCTGGCCGTTGGTGTGATTATCGGTGCTGCGTTCGGCAAGATCATCGACTCCTTGGTCCGAGACGTCATGATGCCCATCATCAGTTTCATTCTTGGCGGGCAGGTCGATTTTTCCAATTTGTTCTGGGTGCTCAAGGAACCCGAGAACTATACCGGTCCACGCACCTATGAAGCGATGGTCGAGGCAGGCGGTAATTTGCTGGCCTGGGGCAACTTCGTCACCATCCTGATCAACTTCATCCTGCTTGCCTTCGTCGTGTTCCTGATGGTCAAGGCTGTCAACCGTGCTCGTGCCAGCTTCGAACGAGACAAGGCTGTTGAAGAAGCCGCGCCGGAAGTTACGCCGGACGACATTCTGCTGTTGCGTGAAATACGCGACCTGCTCAAGAAATAAGTCTGTATCCGGAAACCAAGTACACGCCTGACTGCGGGGAAGAACTCCGCTTTCAGGCGTGTGCCGCGTCGGCGAACGCGGTTCGACGACTCAGATCGGATTGGTCAGATCGACGAAGTCAACCTGGATGCCAAACTGCTTTGCAATTGCTTCACCCACCGCCTTGACGCCAAAACGTTCGGTGGCATGGTGGCCGGCAGCAATAAATCCTACTCCAGTTTCATTCGCCAGATGAAAATTGGGCTCGGATACTTCGCCGGTCAGGTAAGCCTGTGCGCCGGTCTGCAGGACGTGTTCCATCCAGTCCTGCGCTCCGCCCGTGCACCAGGCTATCCGCTCAACGCTTTGATCCGGTTGGCCCAAAACAGTCGGCGTGCGCCCCAGCGTGCGGCCGATGTGATCGCTCAGTTTCTGTAGTGTCATGCCCGGCTGGCATTTGCCCAGCCAAATCAGGCTTTCCGGGCCACAGGTACGGGGATTGCCTTCGCTATCGCGATCAGGAGTCAATCCAAGAATCTTTGCAAGTTGCGCGTTATTGCCAAGTTCGGGGTGCGCGTCGAGGGGAAGATGATAGCCAAACACATTCAGGTCATGCTTGATCGCCAAAGCGATGCGCTCGCGTTTCGTCCCTACGATACGGGCGTCTTCGTTCTTCCAGAACCATCCGTGGTGAACGAGTATGGCATCAGCATTGCGGCGGATTGCTTCTTCAAGCAATGCACGCGAGGCCGTGACTCCGGTGATAATGTGCCTGATGGCCGGTTTGCCCTCCACTTGCAGCCCGTTGGGGCAGTAGTCGCGAAAACGTTGTGGCTGAAGGGTTTCATCCAGCCACGCGCTTAGTTCTGTCGTAGTTATCTGTTTCATTGGTCTCTTGCCCTATGCGTCGATTTTGGTTGCTGTTCGCCCAAACCGTGACGGTGTGTCTGGGTATTTTATTCATTGTCGCAACATTGCGACCCGACTGGCTGGCGCGTGCGCCGGACGTTATCGGCCCGTCGTTGACGTCTACGCCCGCACCGGCTGTGGCGGTCGAAAATGTGCCGGGTGCAGTGGGTTCCTATGCGCAGGCCGTGGCACGAGCTGCGCCAGCTGTAGTCAACGTATATACCACCAAACAGATTCGAGAGCCTATTTCGCCGCTATTGAACGACCCGGAACTCTCCCGGCTGTTTCGCGGCATGCCCGGTTTTACCCGAAAACGCGAAACAACCGCACTGGGTTCGGGTGTGATTGTGCGGCCCGATGGCTATGTACTGACCAATTACCATGTGGTTGAAGCGGCGGATGCCATCGAAATTGCCCTGAACGACGGCCGTGAGGCGAGGGCAAAGCTGGTGGGGGCCGATCCGGAAAGCGACTTGGCCGTGCTGAAGATCGATCTGGATGGTTTATCCAGCATCACCTTTAACGGAGACCATGACGTGCAGGTGGGTGACGTTGTGCTGGCTATCGGCAATCCGTTCGGGGTTGGCCAGACCACTACCATGGGCATTGTGTCGGCGCTCGGCCGGAACCGGCTGGGCATCAACATATACGAGAACTTCATCCAGACGGATGCCGCCATCAATCCAGGTAACTCGGGTGGAGCGTTGATCGATACGCAAGGCAGGCTCATCGGTATCAACACCGCCATTTACTCCGAGTCAGGTGGGTCGCTTGGAATCGGGTTTGCCATTCCTGCGGCGGCAGCACAAACCATACTCGAGCAGATTATCTCTACCGGACGCGTGACACGCGGATGGCTGGGCGTGGAGCCTCAGGACATCACGCCTGAACTGGCGCGTGCGTTCGATCTCAAGACTCGCCAGGGCATTATCGTGGCTGGTGTGTTGCGTGGCGGGCCCGCGGCCCGCGCAGGCCTGCGGGTAGGCGATATTGTGGTGGCCCTGGGCGAAGAACCAGTCGTCAATACGATTGGTTTTCTGAACCAGATCGCCCGCCTGGAACCGAACACCACCGTGGACGCGACGGTGCTGCGTGCTGGTCGGCGATTCACACTGCCTGTTAAGGTTGGCGCCCGGCCGTCGCTGCCGGGAGCGGGGCGAAAGCGTTAAGTCGTTCGGCGCGGCTGCCCCGCCGCGAACCCCGGTTTACTCGATATCGTTTGCAGGTTCTTGCAGGCGCTCATTGGGCGTCAATCGCGCAGCGACCAGCAAGCCCAGTTCAAACAGCAGGCAAAGCGGAACCGCCAGCATGAATTGGCTAAGGACGTCGGGCGGTGTAACCACCGCTGCAATAATGAACGCGCCGACAATGACGTAACCGCGCGCAGCACGCAATTTTTCGACGGAGACGATGCCCGCCTTGACCAGCAGGATGACCGCCACGGGAACCTCGAACGTAATGCCAAAGGCCACAAACATGGTGATGACGAAGCTGACATAGGCTTCGATATCAGGTGCCGGCGTAATGGATTGTGGCGCAAACCCGGCGATGAAGTGGAACACCGTGCGAAACACGACAAAATAACAGAACGCCATGCCCGCCAAAAACAGGATGGTGCTGGAAAAAATTAGCGGCAGGGCCAGGCGCTGTTCATGCTTGTACAAGCCTGGCGCAACAAAGGCCCATGCCTGGTACAGCACCACTGGAAGCGCAATGACAAAGGCTGCCAGCAGTGTTACTTTAAGCGGCACCATGAAAGGTGTGATGACCCCTGTGGCGATCATTCGGGTGCCTTGCGGCAGCGCGGCGAGCATGGGCTGAGCCAGCACATCGTAAATGGCCGATGCCCCCGGATACAGGAACAGTACGATAAACACGACCAGAACTGCACCGACCGCCTTCAGAAGGCGGGTACGCAGTTCTATCAGGTGAGAGATGAAGCTGTCTTCCTGCGTCACGGCTGAGAACCTTTGTTAGCGGAGTTCGAGTCATCGCGCATGCCGACCGGTGCCTGCTTCTGATCGAAACCAGGCAGCGGCAGAGTGCGCGTGTCGACCTCGGAAGCCGGGCTGTCCGGCTGGACGACGGGACCATCCTGGCTGGCAGATTCGCTTTCGTCAGCAACTGCCGGAGGCGTGGTTTGGCTTGCTGGTGCGTCTTGAATGGTTTCACCCAGAGCCTTTACCGATTCCGACGCCTGCTTGAGCGCCTCTTGTGCTTCATCGATGGGGGCGCGCCACGATTTTTCGGCTTCTGCCACGGATGCCTTGACGGAATTGGCTGCCTCTTGCATCTGGTCCTTCAGGCTGCCGATTTCGGCGGCGTCCATCTCTTTGCGAATGTCTGTCTTGACGTCGTTGACATAACGCTGGGCGCGGCCCAACAGATGGCCGACCGTGCGCGCTACTTTTGGCAGCTTTTCGGGGCCGATCACAATCAATGCCACGACGCCGATCAGCATGAGTTCGCTGAAGCTTAGTCCGAACATGAGTCAAAAGCCGGTAAGGGCTTGTTAGCGGCTAAAGGACGCAAGCATGTCGGCACGTTGGGCGACATGCATTGCGCATGATTGGAGAGGCGCGGCAAAACCACGCAACACCGACAACTGCTGAGCCGGGGCGGGCTTACGAACCGTTCTTTTCTTTGGCCTGAACGTCGATCGTCTCTTTGGATTCCACACGTTCGGCGGTGACGGATTCGGGCTTGTCGGCCTCGCCGGCTGCATCCGCCATGCCTTTCTTGAAGCCCTTGACGGCGCCGCCAAGATCTTCGCCCATGTTGCGCAGCTTCTTGGTGCCGAAAATGAGGGCGACGATGACCAGGACGACAAGCCAATGCCAAATGCTGAAACTACCCATGTCTATCTCCGTGGGGCGGGGTTACCGCCTGCGTTGAAATATAGGCGGCGAGCGCCTTTTATCGAATATTGCCATTCTACCTAAGGATGCCGTCCATAAGGGCGGACAGCACTGACCAGGCGACGGTGTGGTCATGCGCTGATCAGGAATCGCCTCTGGCGGCTTTTTCGGCCAATCCCGATACGCCTTCGCGCCGCGCAAGCTCGCGCAGAACGTCTTCGGGCCGCAGATTATAGTGTGCGAGTGCGACCAGGCTGTGAAACCAGAGGTCGGCGGTTTCGTACACGATGCGCTCGGGTACGTTGTCTTTGGCGGCCATGACGAGTTCAGTCGCTTCTTCGCCGATCTTCTTCAGAAAGGCATCCGGCCCACGGGCCAGCAATTTGGCCGAATACGACGAAGCCGGATCTGCGCCTTTTCCAGGCAAGCGGGTTTCGAGCGTGTCAGCCAGACGGAAGAGGATGTCGGCGGGGTTGTCGGCTTGGGTCATTTATAGATGAGCTCGGGATCTTTGAGCACGGGGTCGGTTACTTTCCATGCGGGCGCATCGGATGCGCCCTCGAGGCGGCGAAAGAAACAATTGGGACGTCCGGTGTGGCAGGCAATGCCGCCAACCTGTTCAACCTTGAGCAGTATGACGTCGCCATCGCAATCAAGACGAATCTCGCGGACGACCTGGTGGTGGCCCGATTCCTCGCCCTTGCGCCACAGTTTGCCGCGCGAACGTGACCAGTACACGGCGCGGCCGCTTGAGGCGGTTTCGAGGAGTGCGTCGCGGTTCATCCACGCAACCATAAGAACTGTGCCGGAATCTGCGTCCTGGGCGATGGCGGGTATCAAGCCCGCAGCGTCGAACGCAATGTCTTCAAGCCAGGAAGGGGTCAAGGTGTTCATGATTAAAGTCGCATGTTGATGCCCCGTCGGGCCATGAATTCCTTGGCCTGCGGAATCGTGAACTCGCCATAGTGGAAAATGCTGGCTGCCAATACTGCGCTGGCGCGACCTTTGATGATACCGTCGGCCAGGTGTTCGAGCTTGCCAACACCGCCCGACGCAATGACGGGAACAGGCACGGCATCAGACACCGCTCGGGTCAGGGCCAGGTCGAAGCCCGATTTGGTGCCGTCGCGGTCCATGCTGGTAAGCAGGATCTCGCCGGCCCCGTAACTGGCCATCTTCCGGGCCCACTCGACCGCATCGATGCCAGTGGCCTTGCGTCCTCCGTGAGTGAAGATCTCCCAGCGAGGGGGTTCGCCATCTTTGGATGTACGCCGGGCATCAATTGCCACCACAATGCACTGAGAGCCGTGATAGTCGGCGGCTGCCTTGACCAGCTCCGGGTTGGCGACCGCGGCGCTGTTGATCGAGACTTTATCAGCGCCGGCATTGAGCAGACGTTGAATGTCGGCAACCTGGCGTACACCCCCACCCACCGTAAGTGGAATAAAGACTTCAGACGCTACCGCCTCGATAATGGGCAGAATAAGGTCGCGGTCGTCGCTGGTCGCCGTGATGTCCAGAAAGGTGAGTTCGTCGGCACCTTGCTCGTTGTAGCGCCGGGCAATCTCGATGGGATCACCGGCATCAACCAGGTCGACGAAATTCACGCCTTTTACGACCCGGCCTGCAGTGACGTCCAGACACGGGATAATGCGCCGTGTCAGCGTATTGTTCATGGGGATATCAGTGTGGCTCATGACGGATTCAGCTCGTCGGCGAGATCTTGCGCCTCGGCAAAATCAATGGTGCCTTCGTAGATGCTGCGTCCCAGGATGGCGCCCTCGATGCCTTCGTCTTCGACGGCACACAGCGCCCGTATGTCGTCGAGGTTGGTGACACCACCCGAGGCGATGATGGGAATGCTGACAGCCTGAGCCAGCTTGACAGTCGATTCGATATTGACCCCGGTGAGCATGCCGTCGCGGCCAATATCGGTGTAAATGATGGCCTCGCAGCCATAGTCCTCGAATTTGCGCGCAATGTCGATGACGTCGTGGCGAGTGAGCTTGCTCCAGCCGTCGGTGGCAACCTTGCCGTCGCGCGCATCAAGTCCCACGATGATGTTGCCGGGAAATGCGCTGCAGGCATCACGTAAAAACCCCGGGTCTTTGATGGCTGCTGTACCGATGATGACATACGACAGGCCGATGTCCAGATAACGCTCGATGGTGTTCAGGTCGCGAATGCCGCCACCTATCTGTACCGGGATCTCGTCGTCAATCTCTTCGAGAATGGCCTTGATGGCTGTTTGGTTTTTGGGTGTACCTGCGACAGCGCCGTTAAGATCGACCAGGTGAAGGCGTCTTGCACCTTGCTCAAGCCACTGCGCGGCCATCGAGGCGGGTTCTTCGGAAAATATGGTGGCGTCACCGAGGTCGCCCTGGCGCAGCCGTACGCACTGGCCGTCTTTGAGGTCGATAGCGGGGATCAGAAGCATGATCGAATCTTGTTAAGCAAAAAGAGAAAGGTCGAAGAACCGGATATCAGGGGTTCCAGGCGATGAAATTGCGGTACAGGCGTAAACCGGCCTCGGCGCTTTTTTCGGGATGGAATTGCACTGCGAAAATGTTATCGCGAGCCACCGCACAGGTAAAGCTTACTCCGTAATGAGCCAGCCCGGCGGTTAATGCGGGGTCGTTAGGCTGTACGTAGTAACTATGTACAAAATAAAAATGCGTGTTGTCGGCAATGCCGTCCCACAGCGGATGCTGCTGCACATGCTTGACCCGGTTCCAGCCCATATGCGGAACCTTGAGCAGCTCGGTTTCGTTGGCATCGGCCGACGCCGAAGCATAGCCAGGACCCGAAAACCGCTTGACGCGCCCCTCGAAGATACCCAAGCAGGGGGTGTCGCCTTCTTCACTATGGGTGAACAACATTTGTTCACCCACGCATATGCCAAGCAATGGTTTGCTTTGTGCTGCACGCAGCACAGCGTCCCGTAATCCGGACTCGTTCAGGGTACGCATGCAGTCGGGCATGGCGCCCTGCCCTGGGAAGACCACTCGGGACGCGTTGTCAATCTGGCTGGCTTCGCGGCAGATACGCACATCCGCATCGGGCGCCGCCGCGCGCAAGGCGCGGGCTACCGAGTGGAAATTGCCCATGCCGTAGTCGACGATGGCGATAGTATTCACGATGAACTGGCTGGTTTGGGGTTACAGAACGCCCTTGGTGGAGGGAACGGTGCCTTCGGCTCGCGGATCGACCTCGGTGGCTGCGCGAAGTGCGCGACCGAACGCCTTGAAAACTGTCTCGCACTGGTGGTGTGCGTTTTCGCCCTTGAGGTTGTCGATATGCAACGTTACCAGCGCGTGATTGACGAAGCCCTGGAAGAATTCGCGTGCCAGATCGACGTCGAAGCGGCCGATCATGGCGCGTGTAAAGGGCACGTTGTAGAACAGGCCCGGGCGACCCGAGAAATCGATGACGACGCGAGTAAGTGCTTCGTCCAGCGGTACGTATGAATGGCCATAACGTCGCAGGCCGGCTTTATTGCCTACAGCCTTGGCGAACGCCTGACCCAGGGCGATGCCTACGTCTTCGACCGTGTGGTGATCGTCGATGTAAGTGTCTCCGTCGCAGTGGATGTCCAGATCGATCAGGCCGTGGCGGGCGATCTGGTCAAGCATGTGGTCGAGGAAAGGCACGCCGGTGTTGATGGTCTGGCGGCCCGTGCCGTCAATGTTGATGGCAACGCGAATTCGCGTCTCGTTGGTGTTGCGGGTGATTTCGGCAGTACGCATGTTAAGGATTACGGTAGTCAGAATGGGCGTCGGCGATAAGCGGTGCCGACGGCCCTGCGGTTCATGGGCGGCCAGTATCTGTTATATCAGGATTCCAGCCGGTATTGCGCGCTGCCGGCGTGTGCTTGCAGGCCCTCGCCGTGTGCCAGCGTCGCGGCGATGCGCCCCAGGGATTGGGCTCCCTGGCGAGAAACTTGAATCAGGCTGCTGCGCTTTTGAAAGTCGTATACGCCAAGAGGGCTGGAAAACCGCGCCGTACGCGACGTGGGCAGCACGTGGTTGGGGCCGGCGCAGTAATCGCCGAGCGATTCTGAGCTGTAGCGACCCATGAAGATCGCGCCGGCGTGGCGAATTTTCTCAACCCACGTCTCGGGGTTTTCGGTGGAAATTTCAAGGTGCTCGGGGGCGATTTCGTTGGCGATCTCGCAGGCCTGGTCGAGGCTGTCGACGAGGATCAATGCGCCCCGGCCCGACAGGCTGGCGCGGATGATGTCAGCGCGCGGCATGGTGGGCAAAAGCCGGTCTATGGAGGCTTCGACCTCGTCAAGATATGCCGCATCGGGGCAAAGCAAGATAGCCTGCGCCAGCTCGTCGTGCTCGGCCTGCGAGAAAAGATCCATGGCGATCCAGTCGGCAGGCGTGGAGCCGTCGGCAATGATGAGGATTTCGCTTGGCCCGGCGATCATGTCGATGCCAACGGTGCCGAATACCCGACGCTTGGCTGCAGCAACATAAGCGTTACCGGGACCTACGATTTTGTCGACCGGCCGGATAGTATCTGTGCCGTAGGCGAGAGCTCCGACAGCCTGGGCGCCACCAATGGCCCATGCGCGGTCTACACCTGCAATGGCAGCGGCCGCCAGCACGATCGGATTGCGTACGCCATCGGGGGTGGGCGTTACCATGACGACTTCGGGTACACCGGCCACTTTGGCGGGAATGGCGTTCATCAGCACGGACGAGGGGTACGCCGCCTTGCCGCCCGGTACGTACAGGCCGACTCGATCTAACGGTGTAACCTTCTGGCCCAGACGGGTACCATCCGGCTCGGTATAAGACCAGCCTTCTGCCTTTTGACGCTCGTGGTAGCTGCGTACACGACGCGCCGCCTCTTCGAGAGCGGCGCGCTGGTCTTGAGGCAGGGCATTGAGGGCCGCTTCCCATTCGCTACGCGGGATTTCCAGCGCTTGCACCGAGGCTGCGTCGACGCGGTCGAACCGGCGCGTGTAATCGAGCAGGGCTTCGTCGCCACGATGGCGCACGTCCTTGAGTACATCGGCGACGACATGCTCAATGCTGTCATCCTGCTCGGCATCGAAGGCCAGCAGGGTGCGCAGGGACGTGGAGAAATCGGGGTCTTGCGAACGAAGGCGGGTGATCAGCGACATGAAAGAGACAAAAATAAATCTTTTAAATCAAGAGTATATATTAAGTCAGGGCAGCGGCCCGGTTTCGGGGCAGACTGGGTGAGGCGGTTCAAGCCAGGGTCAGGCTCCAGATGCTTGGGCAAATGCGTCGATAAGCGGTTGCAGATGCTTCGCACGAGTCTTGAGGGAGGCCTGATTGACGATCAGCCGTGACGATATCTCGACGATGTCCTCGACCGCCACCAGATGGTTGGCCTTGAGGGTGTTGCCGGTGGAGACGAGGTCGACGATGGCATCGGCCAGACCCACCAGAGGAGCAAGCTCCATCGAGCCGTACAGCTTGATCAGATCAATGTAGACGCCCTTGCGCGCAAAGTGCTCACGAGCTGCACGCACATACTTGGTGGCGACGCGAAGGCGGGAGCCCTGCGCCACGGCAGCCTCGTAGTCGAAGCCTTCGCGTACGGCGACGCACATGCGGCAACGCGCAATATTGAGATCGATGGGCTGGTAAAGCCCACCGCTGTTACCGGCGGCGTGCTCAAAGAGTACGTCTTTGCCTGCAATACCGAAGTCGGCGGCGCCATATTGCACATAAGTGGGCACATCAGACGCACGCACGATGATCAGTTGCAGCCCAGGGTCGCTGGTGGGAAGAATGAGTTTGCGCGAGGATTCGGGATTTTCGCTGACCTGTATGCCGGCAGCCGCCAGCAGGGGCAGGGTTTCGTCAAAAATGCGCCCCTTGGAGAGGGCCAGGGTCAGTGGTTTGTCCAGGGCAGCAGGGCTCATTGGGCCTCCGTAATGCGAACAATGTCTGCGCCCACCTGACGCAGTTTGTCTTCCATGCGTTCGTAACCGCGATCAAGGTGATAGATACGCTCGACGGTGGTGGTACCTTCTGCCGCGAGGCCGGCAATCACCAAGCTGGCCGATGCGCGCAAATCTGTCGCCATGACGGTCGCACCTGACAGGCCCTTGATGCCGGTAACGACCGCGGTGGGACCGTCGATATCGATGATGGCACCCATTCGGCGCAGTTCCTGAACGTGCATGTAGCGGTTTTCGAAGATGTTCTCGACAATGACGGCCGTGCCTTCGGCAATGGTATTCATGGCCATGAGCTGAGCCTGCATGTCGGTGGGAAACGCCGGGTATTCGTAAGTACGAAAACCCACGGCGCTTGGGCGACGGTTCATGGAACCGCGGACCCAGTCCGGCCCGGTTTCAATGCTGACGCCCGCCTCAACAAGTTTATCGAGCACGGCACCCATGGTTTCCGGGGCAGCCTGCCGAAGCATGATGTCACCCCCGGTGGCACCCACTGCACACAGGAAGGTTCCGGCCTCAATGCGGTCGGCGACGATACTGTGCGAGGCCCCGTGGAGCCGGTCTACGCCTTCAATGGTGATGCGGTCGGTGCCGTGGCCTTCGATGCGCGCACCCATCTTGATGAGGAGTTCTGCCAGATCGGTGATCTCGGGCTCGCGTGCCGCGTTCTCGAGAACGGTTCGACCTTCGGCCAACACCGCTGCCATCATCAGGTTTTCGGTTCCGGTCACGGTAACCATGTCAGTACGTATGCGCGCGCCCTTCAGGCGCTTGGCACGTGCGACCACATAGCCGTGTTCGATGTGGATCTCTGCACCCAGTGCGGCAAGGCCCTTGATGTGCTGGTCGACGGGGCGCTGCCCAATGGCGCAGCCGCCCGGCAGGCTGACCCGGGCTTCTCCGAAGCGCGCCAGCAAGGGGCCCAGTACGAGTATGGATGCCCTCATGGTCTTGACCAGCTCGTATGGGGCTTCAAGGCTACCGATTTGCGAGGCATTGAGGGTGACCGTAGCCGGTTCCGGCTTGTGCGAGCGCACACCCAGCTGTTCGAGCAGGGTCAGGGTAGTGCTGATGTCTTTGAGCGCCGGTACATTATGAAGCGTGATGTCATCACTGCTAAGGAGCGCTGCGCACAAAATGGGCAAGGCGGCGTTTTTTGCGCCGGAGACGGTAATTTCGCCGTTCAGGCGGTTACCGCCCGTGATGGACAGTTTATCCATTCGGGTTCGCTTTATATTCTTCGGGCGTGAGTGTACGCATCGACAGTGCGTGGATCTCGTCTTTCATGCGTTCGCCCAGCGACGCATACACCAGTTGGTGGCGCGCGATTCTACGCTTTCCCTCGAAAGCAGGGCTGACAATAAGCGCTTCGAAATGAGAGCCGTCGCCGACCACTTCGATGTGTTCACAGGGAAGGTTGTCAGCGATGTATTGACGCACTTGCTCGGGTGTAGGCAGCATGGTTTGAGTTCCTAATTCCGCAGTTTGTAGCCAGAGGCCAATAGTCGTAGTGTGCAAAAGCACAGTACGGCGAATACGCCCGCGACGACCGCCAGACTACGCCAGGGCGAGACATCGGAAATAGAGAAAAATCCGTAACGGAAGCCGTCGATGGTGTAGAAGATTGGGTTCCAGTGCGAGACCTTTTGCCAGAAGGGCGGCAGGCTGTGGATAGAATAAAACACGCCTG
Organism: Pusillimonas sp.; assembly: GCF_029263785.1. Classification (GTDB taxonomy): domain Bacteria; phylum Pseudomonadota; class Gammaproteobacteria; order Burkholderiales; family Burkholderiaceae_B; genus Pusillimonas. The sequence goes on from NZ_JAJUFE010000019.1 coordinate 14,397, forward strand.
ACAGGAAAGTGGCCGGAAGAATCAGGAAGTTCTGGAATGCAGCCAGCTGGTCGAATTTTTCGGACCATAAGCCCGCGATAATGCCCAGCGCCCCGAGAATGCCGCAAGCCAGAATGGCAAACGTCAGGACCCACAACAGATTTTGGGGTGGTAGCGGGGTAAAGAACAGGGCGACGACCCAGATCGCGAAACCTACTGCCAGCCCACGCGCAATGGCCGCCAGCAAATACGCGCCGAAAATCTGGCGGTGCGAAAGCGGGGGAAGCAAAACGAAAACCAGGTTGCCCGTGATCCGGCTTTGTATCAACGATGAGGACGGATTCGCAAACGAGTTCTGCAACATGCTCATCATCATCAGGCCCGGAATCAGAAACGAGGTATACGGCAATGTTCCGTACACCTGCACCCTGCCTTCGAGCACATGGGCAAAAACCAGCAAATACAGCAACGCCGTCAGTACCGGCGCGGCAATAGTCTGAAAGCCGACTTTCCAGAAGCGCAGCAGCTCTTTGCGCAACAGGGTCGGGAAGCCGGACCCCAATCCGCTTTGCGGCTGTGTAATGGGCGCCTTCATGCCAGGATCTCCAGAGAGCTGTCGCCATGCATGATACGTACAAACGCATCTTCGAGGTCGGTGCCACCGACGCGTGCAAGCAGTGACTGTGTGGTGTCCAGTGCCACGATGCGTCCGCTCTTGAGCATGGCGATGCGTCCGCACAGCGCCTCGGCCTCTTCAAGATAGTGCGTGGTCAGCAATATCGTGTGCCCTTCCTTGTTCAGGCGCGAGATGAACTCCCACAAGGTGCGGCGCAAATCGACGTCGACCCCGGCAGTGGGTTCGTCGAGGATGATGACCGGAGGACGATGCACCAGCGCTTGCGCGACCAGCACACGACGTTTCATGCCACCGGACAGGGCGCGCATGTTGGTATCGGCCTTGTCTGACAGGCCCAGGTTAAGCAGGATCTCGTCGATCCAGTCGTCATTCTTGCGCAGCCCGAAATATCCGGACTGCAGGCGCAATGTCTCGCGAACCGTGAAAAACGGGTCGTAAACGAGTTCTTGCGGCACCACACCCAAAGACCGGCGCGCCTGCTTGTATTCGGTGACGACGTCGTATCCGCAGACACTGGCCGTTCCGGAGGTGGCGCGTGCCAGTCCCGCCAGGATGGAAATCATGGTGGTCTTGCCGGCACCGTTCGGTCCGAGCAGGCCGAAGAACTCACCTGGCTCGACCGACAGACTGACGTCGTTCAGCGCCTGAAAGCCTTGTCGCTTCGGGGTTGATGCCGAGAACAATTTCGTGAGCCCCCCCGATTGCGGAGGATAGATCTTGGATACGTTTTGTAGTTTAAGCGCGGACATAATGAAAAAGCCTGGCTCGTGGTTGAGCCAAGCTCTCTATTATATAGATCGACGGCCGCTCCCCGGGCTTCAGGCCAATATCTATTGATTTTGGCGGTTGAGAGCGTCGATCAGCCCGTCGATACCGTTCTGGTTGATCTGTTGGGCGAACTGATTGCGATAGTTTTGAATCAACCAGATGCCTTCGACGTTGAGGTCGTAGATTTTCCAGCCCTCGGACGTCTTTTCGAGACGATAATCCACGCCCACTGCCGGGCCGTTGCGCTGTGACAGGCTTGAGCGCACCACGACATCATCGGCGTTTGCATCGCCGCGGAATGGCAGGATCTGCAGCGAAGAGACTTCGTCGACCTTGGACAGGGCTCCGCTGTAGGTGCGGATGAGTGTTCCCTTGAATGCTTCGACCAGTGCCTTTTGCTGCTGGGGGGTCGCCTGGCGCCAATACCGGCCGGCGGCAAGACGTGTGGTTTTCTCCAGGTTTACGTACGGAAGCACGTACTCATCAACCAGTTGGTTGATGCGGTTCAGGTCACCCTTCTGGGCGGCCGGTTCGTTGCGAAGTACCTCGAGCGCATTATTGCCAACGGTTTCGACGAAGTCGTTCGGCGCGGCATGGGGATCGACCTGCTTGGTCGCGCTAGCCGGCAGCGAAAAAACCGTCAACAGCAGTAAGACAAAACCAAGTTGAAGTAGCTGGGTGAAACGAAATCGTGATGCTGAAAAATTCATAAATGTCCCAGGTTATTGCGCCGCAGGAGCAGTACCCGTAGCGGGGGCAGGTGCCGCCGTGGCGTCATCGTCTTCATCGTCCGAGTAATCGGGCAAATTGTCGTCGGAGTAATATGGCAGTGAGCCATACGGGGCGCCGGGAGCCACATGCTGGCCTTCTACCAAGGCCTTGCGCCGCTGGATGTAAGCGTCGCGAATGAAGCTGTATCGATCAAGCGCGATCCGGTCTACGAGATCGTCGGCATCCAGCAGTCGTTCACGCAAATCGATTGCGGCGACTGCGAGAATCGTGTTGCGCAATGGCACGTTGTCGATTGCCATGATACCTGTATAGCTTGAGGCGCCAGCGAGGGTCATGGCACCAATTCCAGCGCCGTCCCGTACGTTGCTGGAACCCAGGAAGGGCAGAACAACGTAAGGACCAGGCTTGAAGCCCCAGACTCCCAGGGTAACACCGAAGTCGTTCGGGATACGCTTGACGCCGTTCTTGGAGGCTACGTCGATACAGCCACCCAGGCCCATGGTGGTATTGAAAAGCACCCGCCCGAGCATGTTGACGCCGTCGTGACCACGTCCCTGCAGGAAGCTGTTGACCGAGGCCCAGAGGTCGGCCATGTTGGCGAAAATATTATGAATACAGGTTCGCGCCGGTTCGGGAGTCAGGTCGCGGTAGCCTCTTGCGATCGGTTTGAACAAAGCCTTGTCCACCGCTTCATTGAACTGGAACATGCTGCGGTTGTAGCTTTCCCAAGGGTCTTCGGGTGTTGGATTGGGCACGCTGGCACATCCTGCCGCGACACCCGCCAGGGCCAGCGTTGCGGCCAACCGGCCCAACCGCGTAGTGGTTTGAGTATGGATCGCTTCGTTATTGTTCATGAAAGTTCAAGGCTTGTTGTCAGTGAGGTGTCGCCGCGTCAGGGTTGAGCCGCGGGTGTTGCGGAGCCTTCTTTATCGGCCGAGCTGTATAAAAACTTGCTGATCAGCTCTTCAAGCACTACGGCACTCTGTGTGTATTGTATGCGTCCGCCCTGTGCAAGCATTTTATCGTCGCCGCCAGGGGTCAGTCCGATATATTGTTCGCCCAGCAGTCCCGAGGTCAGGATGGACGCGGACGAGTCGGCGGGAAACTCAAAGTGCTCGTCCAGGTCGAGGGTGACCAGGGCCTGATACATCTGATTATCGAACTGTATGCCACTGACCCGCCCCACGACTACACCGCTGCTCTTGACCGGTGCACGAACCTTCAGACCGCCGAGGTTGTCGAAATACGCTTGCACCTGGTAGCTGCGGCTGAATGAGAACGAACTGAGATTGCCGGCCCGAAGAGCCAGGAACACCAGGGCGATGATGCCCAACAGTACGAACAGGCCGACCCAGAAATCGGTTTTTTCACGCGTCATGATGGTTGTTCCGAGTTAATTGCTGAACATGAGAGCGGTTAGCAGGAAGTCCAGGCCCAGTACGACCAGCGCACCGCTGACTACGGTGCGAGTGGTGGCCTTGGCAACTCCTTCAGGCGTGGCGCGGGCATTCCAGCCTTCGTAAAGCGCGATGAGCGTGACGGCGATGCCAAATATCAAGCTCTTGATAACGCCGTTGGCTACGTCCTTGAATACGTCCACGCCGCTTTGCATTTGCGACCAAAAGGCGCCGGGATCAATTCCAATAAGCAGTACACCTACGACCCAGCCGCCGATAATGCCTACCATGGAGAAGACGGCCGCCAAGATGGGCATGGCAATGACGCCGCCCCAGAACCTTGGCACCAGGACCCGGCGTACGGGGTCGACCGCCATGACTTCCATGGCAGAAAGCTGCTCGCCGGCTTTCATGAGGCCGATTTCGGCAGTAAGCGATGTGCCTGCACGTCCAGCGAACAGCAGCGCTGTGACGACGGGCCCCAGCTCGCGGGTCAGGGACAAGGCCACGAGCAAGCCCAATGCCTCTTCAGATCCGTAGCGGTTAAGGGTGTAATAACCTTGCAGGCCTAGTACAAAGCCGACAAAGAGGCCGGAAACCGCAATAATGATCAGCGAGTAGTTCCCAATGAAGTGCACTTGCTGCGACACAAGGCCGGGGCGTCGAATGGCGGCGCCACTGCGCGCCAGGATCAGCCATAGCAGGCGCGCGAAGGCACCTAGACCGAAGATGAAATTGACGACCCAGGCACCGATTGCCCGAATTGCATTAACGGGGTTCATGGCCGGCCTCGCTGCTGGCCCAGCCACTGCTTGAAGGCCTGTGTCTCGGGGTAATGGAAGGCGATGGGGCCATCGGGCTGGCCATCCAGGAATTGCCGAACATAGGGGTTGGTGGATTCTGACAGGGTGGCTGGCGAGCCTGATGCCAGCAGGCGTCCTTGGCCTACGACGTAAACCTGATCTGCTATCGCGAAGGACTCGATGACATCATGTGTGATGAGTATGGAGCCGCAATTGAGGCGGTCGGTCAGGTCACGGATGAGCTGGGCTGTGATTCCCAATGAAATTGGATCAAGACCGGCGAACGGTTCGTCGTACAAGATAAGTTCGGGCTCAAGGACGATTGCCCTGGCCAGTGCGACACGACGCGCCATGCCGCCGGAGATTTCAGAAATCTTCAAGTGGGCGGCAGCGCGCAGGCCGACGGCATTAAGTTTGTCGAGGACGCATTCTACGATCTGGTCTTCGGATATCTGTGTGTGTTCGCGCAGTGGGAAGGCGACGTTCTCGAAGACGTTGAGGTCTGTGAACAGGGCACCTTGCTGAAACAGCACGCCCATGCGCTGCCGAAGCTTGCGAAGTTCGTCTGGCGTGGCTTTTGCGACGTCTTGGCCGAAGGCTGTGATGCGGCCCTGTTGGGCGGTAATCTGGCCGGTGGCGCCGCGCAGCAGTGTGGTCTTGCCCGATCCGGAGCCGCCCATCATGGCAACGACCTGTCCTCGCTGGACCTGTAAGTCGATGTCGCGCAGCACGGTGAAATCGCCGTAGCCAAGGGCTACGCCTGAAAAATCAAGTAGCTGTTCCGGGTTTTGGCTCGAATGGGGTTCCATGTAAATGCGGGCCTGATGATCAACTGGGCATTGTATCGTGACTCTATGGGAACGGGTTTTGTTCTGTTGTTTTCGGTGAGGGGATTTGTTTGTTTTATGCGATATCGGTGTGGATGGGCCTGGATTGATATCGCGGTGTGCTCGCTTGGTTGGGTATTGGAGGTGTGTTGTCTGGGTTTTAAGGGCGCCCCTGCGCTGTGGGGGAGGCCTCGGGCAGTCAGCGCCGGTCGGCCTCCGGCCCGCCTGTCCGCTTCGTCAGCGCCTTCGCGCTCCCTTCAGCGGCGCCTGGCTCTCCCGACAACGTCTGCCTGAGGCCTCCCCCACATCACAGGGGATCCGGTTTCGTGTGGCGCGACTTTCATACTTTAGGGCTGGTTGTGGTCCTTAAATGTTTCAACACTTAGGCGTTTATGTCGTCCCGCAGGTTGGGAGACGGCGGTTCGTCCAAATCAGATACGACGCTACTCTGGAGGTGAATTAGGGTCCGGTATGGATAAAGAGCTACGGCGGCTCATAGGCGCGCCGTTGAACGAACTCAATCTAGTCCCAATCCAGACGCAGCAGCTCTATCCGAGGGCAGGGGCGCGAACCGCGCACGGAAGGAGCGGTGGTGGCAGTCCGCACACGAGTCTTCGAGCCAGACGAGTCGCAGCCTGCCAAAGCAAGGCAACTCGCAGAGCTTAACGAGGCAGCGTAGTGCTTCCCATCAGGAACTCGTCGACGGCTCGGGCACACTGACGGCCTTCGCGAATTGCCCAGACCACGAGCGATTGACCGCGCCGCATGTCACCAGCCGCGAACACCTTGGGTACCGAGGTTGCGTAGCGCTCTGTATCGGCCAGAGCGTTTCCTCGAGCGTCGGTGTCGACAGCGAATGCGTTGAGAACCTCTTGCACAGGCGACACAAAGCCCATCGCCAGAAGCACCAGGTCAGCCTGCATGTCGAAGCGGGAATCCTTGATCTCGCGCATCTTCATTTGTCCGGTGGCAGGATCGCGACTCCAGTCTACCCGTACCGCAACGAGCTTCTGGACCTGGCCGTCCGAGCCTTCGAGCGCCACCGTTGAAATAGCCCAATCGCGCTCGCAACCTTCTTCTTGCGACGATGAAGTGCGTAGTTTCAGTGGCCAGTAAGGCCAGGTGAGTTCCTTGTTTTCAGATGCCGGCGGCTGTGGCATGAGCTCGAACTGGGTGACGGAAGCTGCGCCCTGGCGAATGCTGGTGCCCACGCAATCAGATCCCGTATCTCCGCCACCGATAACCACTACATGCTTACCCTTGGCCGAGATCTGATCTTCAACTCGAGCACCTGCATTGGCCTGGTTTTGCTGTCGCAGAAAGTCCATCGCGAAATGGACGCCTTTCAGTTCGCGGCCGGGTACCGGCAGGTCACGCGGGGTTTCAGATCCGCCGGCCAGCACCACGGCATCGAACTCTTCGTAAAGCGACTCTGGCGTGCGTACGGTCAGCCCATCAGCGGCGTGAGCCGGGTTGCCCACATAGGTGGAAGGATGAAACTCGACGCCCTCGGCTTCCATCTGTGCCAGTCGGCGGTCGATGTGGGACTTGGCCAGCTTGAAATCGGGGATACCGTATCTCAGAAGGCCTCCGATGCGATCGCTTTTTTCGAACACGGATACTGCGTGCCCCGCGCGCGCCAATTGCTGGGCACAGGCGAGGCCCGAAGGACCCGATCCGACCACGGCGACCTTCTTGCCTGTCTTGCGGCTGGGAGGTTGTGGCTGTACCCAGCCATTGAGCCAGCCGTGGTCGATGATCGCGTGTTCGATCGACTTGATGCCTACCGGATCGTCATTGATGTTCAGCGTGCACGCTGCCTCGCAGGGAGCTGGGCAGACTCGGCCTGTGAATTCCGGGAAGTTGTTCGTGGAATGCAGCACGTCCAGCGCTGCGCGCCAGTCCTGCCGGTAGACCAGATCGTTCCAGTCAGGAATGATGTTGTTGACTGGGCAGCCCGTAGTACAGAATGGAATGCCGCAGTCCATACAGCGCGCGCCTTGTATCTTGGCCTGTTCGTCGTTAAGTGACTGGACGAATTCCTTCCAGTGCTTGACACGCGTAAGTGGTGCCTCTGTGACTTCGTGCACGCGTTCAAACTCGATAAAACCAGTAATCTTGCCCATTGCGTTCTTCCTCAGGCGGCGACTTGTTGCAGGTTTTCCGCTGCCCACAGTTCCTTCATGGCGCGGCGATATTCATAAGGCATGACCTTGACAAAGGCCTGGCGCGAGCGGTTCCAGTCGCTGAGGATGTCGCGGGCTCGGAAGCTGCCGGTGTAACGGTAATGCTCCTCGATCAGGCGCCGCAGGATGGATTCGTCGGTTTCGCGCTCGGCACCGCGCGAGGGACAATGCCAGAACTCTTTCTCGTCGGCTTCAAGCTGTTCGTGATGGCTAAGCACTTTTTCAAGTTGCACCATGGACAGGTTGCAGTAGCGCATGAAGGTGCCTTCCGGATCCCATACGTAGGCTACGCCGCCCGACATGCCGGCGGCGAAGTTGCGTCCGGTGGCACCCAGCACGACAACGGTACCGCCTGTCATGTATTCGCAACCGTGGTCGCCGGTACCTTCGACGACTGCCGAGGCGCCTGAGTTTCGTACTGCGAAGCGCTCGCCGGCCACGCCGCTGAAGTAGGCCTGGCCGCTAAGCGCGCCGTACAGCACCGTGTTGCCGACAATGATGTGTTCGGGGCCGTAGCCACGGAAGTCGTTGGGAGAGCGCACGATAATGCGTCCACCCGACAATCCCTTGCCAACGTAATCGTTGCCTTCGCCGACCAGATCCAGGGTAATGCCATGGGCCAGGAACGCGCCAAAACTTTGACCGGCAGTGCCATTGCATTGAATGTGAATCGTGTCGTCAGGCAGGCCTTCGTGCCCGTAACGTGCTGCGACAACGCCCGACAGCATGGCGCCAATGCTCCGGTTGCGGTTGCGAACTGGCGTGATGAATGACACCTTTTCGCCCTGCTCGATCGCGGGGCGTGCGCGTTCGATGAGTTGATGGTCGAGCGCCGAGGCAAGGCCGTGATCCTGGTCGTCAACCTGTCGCAGGGGCGAGTCCGACTTTACTTGATGGAAGACACGCGAGAAGTCGAGTCCTTGCGCTTTCCAGTGCTCAATGCCGGCGCGGGTATCCAGGAGGTCGACGCGGCCGATAAGGTCGTCGAACTTGCGAATACCCAGTTGAGCCATGATCTCGCGCACTTCTTCGGCAACGAAGAAGAAATAGTTCACTACATGTTCAGGCTTGCCCGTGAATTTCTTGCGAAGCTCGGGGTCTTGTGTTGCCACACCCACGGGACAGGTGTTGAGGTGGCACTTGCGCATCATGATGCAGCCTTCGACTACAAGCGGAGCGGTGGCAAAGCCAAACTCGTCTGCACCGAGCAGGGCCCCGATGACCACATCCCGGCCGGTTTTCATCTGACCGTCGGCCTGGATGCGGATGCGGCTGCGCAGGTTGTTCAAGATCAGGGTCTGCTGGGTTTCAGCCAGGCCCAGCTCCCACGGCGTGCCGGCGTGCTTGATTGAAGAAACCGGCGAAGCGCCCGTGCCGCCGTCGTGACCGGCAATGACGACGTGATCTGCCTTGGCTTTGGCGACCCCCGTGGCTACTGTGCCCACGCCGACTTCAGAAACGAGCTTGACCGATATGGCGGCTTTCGGGTTGACGTTTTTAAGGTCGTGAATAAGCTGGGCCAGATCTTCAATCGAATAAATGTCATGGTGTGGCGGGGGCGAGATCAGGCCGACGCCGGGCACGGAATAGCGCAGCTTGGCGATGTATTCAGATACCTTGTGACCGGGTAATTGGCCGCCCTCGCCGGGTTTGGCGCCTTGGGCCATCTTGATCTGAATCTGATCCGCACTGGTCAGGTATTCGGCGGAAACACCGAACCGGCCCGAGGCCACCTGCTTGATGCGCGAACGCAGCGAGTCGCCCGCGGCAAGGGGTACATCGGCTTCCACGCGTTCTGCGCCCAAAATCGAGGCCAGTGTGTCTCCCTTTTTGACGGTGCTTTTTCCGGCACGCATTTCAGGGCGATATCGCAGCTCATCTTCACCACCTTCGCCTGTGTTCGACTTGCCACCGATACGGTTCATTGCCACGGCAAGAACGCTGTGAGCTTCGGTCGAAATGGAGCCGAGCGACATGGCGCCCGTTGCAAAGCGCTTGACTATTTCTTTGGCCGGTTCGACTTCGCTCAGCGGAATGGCCTGGGCAGGGTCGGCACGGAACTCGAAAAGACCGCGCAGGGTCATGTGGCGACGCGACTGGTCGTTGATGATCTGGGCGTATTCCTTGTAGGTGGAATAGTTGTTGGACCGTGTGGAGTGCTGGAGCTTGGCAATGGAGTCGGGGTTCCACATGTGTTCTTCGCCCCGCACCCGGAAAGCGTAATCGCCTCCGGCGTCCAGCGCGTTTTCCAGTACCGGATCGTCGCTGAAGGCGGCCCGGTGAACGCGCAATGCCTCTTCGGCAATTTCGAATATGCCGATACCTTCGATGTTGCTGGGTGTGCCGGTGAAATACTTTTCAACCAGGGCGGAATTCAGGCCGACGGCCTCAAAAATCTGGGCACCTGTGTACGACATGTAGGTCGAGATGCCCATCTTGGACATTACTTTGTTGAGCCCTTTGCCGATGGCCTTGATGTAGTTCTGGATGGCCTTGTCGCCCTCTGGCAGCGTGGCCAGTGTTTCGAGCGCAAGATAGGGATGGACGGCCTCGGCTCCGTAACCGCCGAGCAGGGCGAAGTGATGTACTTCGCGTGCGGAGCCGGTTTCGACGACCAGGCCGGTGCGAGTCCGCAGCCCTTCACGGATAAGGTGCAGGTGAATGGCCGATGTAGCCAGCAAGGCCGGAATCGCCACACGTTCGGCGTCAGCCTTGTAGTCGCTGACAATCAGGATGTTGTAGCCGCTAAGTACGGCATCGGCCGCGTTGGAACACAGGGCCGCAAGACAGGCTTCGATACCTTGCGCGCCCCAGGCTACGGGATAGGTGATGTCCAGCTCGATGCTGCGGAACTTGTTGCCGGTGATCTGCTCGATATTGCGGATCTGGGCCATGGCTGCAAAGTCCAGAACAGGCTGACTGACTTCGAGGCGCAGAGGCGGATTGACATTGTTGATGTCAAGCAGATTGGGCTTGGGACCAATGAAAGACACCAGCGACATCACAAGCTGTTCGCGAATGGGGTCGATAGGAGGGTTGGTGACCTGAGCGAACAGCTGCCGGAAATAGTTGTAGAAAGGTTTGGAACGGTTCGACAACACGGCAAGCGGCGCATCGTTACCCATCGAGCCAGTGGCTTCTTCGCCGTTGGCAGCCATGGGCTGCAGCACAAACTTGAAGTCTTCCTGAGTCCAGCCGAAAGCTTGCTGACGATCAAGCAGCGAAGCGGTCGGTGCAGGAGCGGGCGCTGGCACCGGAGCGGGCAAAGATTCCAGCTTGATGCGCAGGCGCTCGATCCACTGTTGGTAGGGGCGGGCACTGGCCAACTGCGACTTGATCTCGTCGTCGTCAATGATGCGTCCCTGCTGCAGGTCGATAAGAAACATCTTGCCGGGCTGCAGGCGCCACTTCTTGACGATGCGATGTTCGGGGATGGGCAGCGTACCGGCTTCGGAAGCCAGCACGACCAGGTCGTCGTCGGTAATCAGGTAGCGAGCGGGCCGCAGGCCGTTCCGATCGAGCAGGGCGCCGATCTGGCGGCCATCGGTAAATGCCATGGCGGCCGGGCCGTCCCATGGTTCCATCATGGCGGCATGATACTCGTAGAACGCGCGGCGGTTTTCGTCCATTTGCGCATGCTGTTCCCACGCCTCGGGAATCATCATCATCATGGCATGAGCGAGGGAATAGCCGGACATCACCAGGAGCTCGAGGCAGTTGTCAAAGGTGGCTGTATCGGACTGGCCTTCGTAAACAATGGGGTAAAGCTTGGCCAGGTCGTCTCCCAGCACCGCCGACTGCATCATTCCTTCACGTGCGCGCAACCAGTTGAAGTTGCCTTTGACGGTGTTGATTTCGCCGTTATGGGCAATGAGCCGATAGGGGTGAGCCAATGGCCATGCCGGGAAGGTGTTGGTCGAGAATCGTTGGTGGACCAATGACAACGCGGAAACGGCGCGGGTATCTGCCAGATCGCGATAGTATTGTCCGACTTGTCCGGCCAGCAGCAGCCCTTTGTACACCACCGTGCGGACGGAAATCGACGGCACAAAATACTCTTGGCCATGCGCCAGATTCATGCGCTGGATAGCATGGCTGGCCGTCTTGCGTATGACATACAGTTTGCGCTCGAGGGCGTCCGGCACCATGATGTCGGTGCCGCGGCCAATGAAAAGTTGCCGGATGACCGGCTCAACGGCCTTGACGGTAGGCGACATGGGCATGTCGGAGTCTACCGGTACGTCTCGCCAGCCCAGCACGACCTGGCCTTCGTCGCGCACGGCGCGTTCGAGTTCCTGTTCGCAAGCCAGGCGCGATGCTGTTTCCTTGGGAAGAAAGACCATCGCCACACCGTATTCGTCTGGTGGCGGAAGCTCTACGCCCTGCGCGGCCATGTCCTCGCGATACAGGGCATCGGGTATCTGGATGAGAATACCCGCGCCGTCTCCCATGAGTTCGTCAGCCCCCACGGCTCCCCGGTGGTCGAGGTTTTCCAGGATCTTGAGTCCTTGCTGAATGATCGAGTGGCTTTTATGGCCCTTGATGTGAGCAACAAAACCGACTCCACAAGAGTCGTGCTCGTTATTCGGGTCATACAAACCCTGAGGGGACGGGTGGCCGATGCGCCGGGCGTCAATGACGACGGGCGTTGCTTTCGAGGGATGGTTCATTAGGGGCTCCGCTGCACAGAAGGTGCTTGCCAGGCGAACTGGAATGAGAAAAAACGATAGCGGTCGCCCGCCTTGATGACAAGTGTTTTTAAATAGGGTGCGTCCCTAAATAATTACGAGGTTTAGCTGGCCTTAAAAAATCGGGGACACATCTAAAAATTTGAAAAACAAGCGATTATTCAGTGGGAGATATTGCTGCGCTGCGCAAAAACTGTAGTGAATCTCACAGTAATTTTTTTATTGCCCTTGATGAGAGAGGCGCTTGGTGTTGTGATTTTTCTGCGTGTGCAAGCTGGCGAATGCACCGCAGAACCCACTGTTTTGATCACAGACGGAGCGTCAGTGCAGTGTGCTCGCGATGTCGGGGAACAGCAAGCTCATGACGTAGGGACCTCTTTGCGGGGCCGTCCCCGTTTGGCTGGAACCAGTCTGCGGGTGGATTCCCGTCCGATGCGCTCCAAAAACTGTGCGTCGCCTAATGCCCATTGTCCAAACAGGGCGCCTTCAATCTGTTTGGCTTGAGATTGACTGGGCCCCTGCTCGAGCAAGCGCCGATAGCGGGCCTGTCTTTCGAAAGGCGTGTTGCCCAGGTGCCAGTAGTCCGAATGCTCGCTTGTCCAGCGCGATCCGGGAGCCTCCTGGCCCGTATGCTGGGCGGCGGATGACCATGGCCAGCGGCCGGCCTCGTCAACATAGCCCTGTTGCACCGGCAGATGTTCGAGCCAGACCAGTCCTGGCAATACCCACGCGCCCGGTTGAAGCAAGGCGCTGCGGTAACGCTCGGAAAATGCACGGCCCTTGAGAATTCTTGCGGCGAATCGCCTGCCAAAGGCCTGCATCATCCGCGACATGGCCGATTTGTCTGCGGGGCTGCCAAGCAACACCAGACGGTCATTGAGCAAGGTCCACCCATGAACCGGTACGCGCTCTTCCAGGGCGGCATCGCGAAACCATGCGGCAAGGGAATCCAGGGTAGCCGAGGGAGTGGGTTCGTGAGCCGACGCCAAGGCGCGATGGAATCGGACTTGGATAAGCTGGGGCGTATCGGGTGCGTAAAGGCGCGCGAGTCGGGCCATGGCACAAGTTTCTATGGCCGGCCGGTAGGCCGAAGGGCAATATTGCATAATACAGCTTGAATTGGAGGCTGTGCACGGTTTGTAGTAACTGCTACACACCCGCGCGTCTCCCGGCGTTAATCTTTTAGGAGGGCGTTGATGTCCAATAAGTTGGAAGTGCTGAGCGAACACCGTTGTTTTGAAGGCATGCAGCGTTTTTATAAGCATGATTCGAGTGCTATCGGCTTGCCGATGCGTTTCTCGGTCTATATTCCACCTGCTGCGGCGGCAGATCCCAATGTCAAAGTGCCGGTGCTGTTTTATTTGGCGGGGCTCACCTGCACCGAAGAGACCTTCATGATCAAGGGGGGTGCTCAGCAGTGGGCAGCACGTCATGGAATCATGCTTGTGACGCCGGACACCAGCCCGCGCGGCGCCAATGTGCCCGGCGAAGACGATGGTTGGGATTTTGGAACAGGCGCAGGTTTTTACCTTGATGCCACCCAGGAGCCCTGGAGCAAGCATTACCGGATGGAAAGCTACGTCGCCGACGAGCTGTTCCGTATAGCCACCACCGAGCTTCCAGGCGACGCTACACGCGCCGGTATATTCGGACATTCAATGGGTGGTCACGGCGCACTTGTGCTGGCACAGCGGCACAAGGACAAATACCGTTCGGTATCAGCATTTGCCCCAATCTCTTCACCTACCAAATGCCCTTGGGGTCACAAGGCGTTTTCGGGCTATCTGGGCGATGACAAGAAGCAGTGGGAGCAATACGACGCTTCGTTGCTGATGGAAAAATCTCAGTGCCCGTTCCCCGGCGGAATTCTGGTGGATCAGGGCATGGCCGATAATTTCCTGGCCGAGCAGCTATATCCAGAAGCTTTCGAGGCTGCTTGCAAGGCGGCCGGCCAGCCCTTGACGTTGCGTCGTCATGAAGGTTACGACCACGGTTACTACTTTATCTCAACCTTTATGGAAGATCATATGGCCTTCCATGCGAAGCAGCTTAAAGCCTAAATAGTGACCGAACTGACGCTTGCCCCGCCGCACACGTAAAGTGTCTGGCCCGTGATGAAACTGTTGGCTGGATCGCAGAAAAACATCACGGCGCGGGCAACGTCGTCAGCCCTTCCCAAGCGCTGCACCGGAATGCCCTTGGCAATATTGGCTTCGCGTTCGCTCCCGGCGGGAACGACGTCGTAGAACATATCTGTCTGGATGGGGCCCGGTGCCACGACGTTGACGGTAATGCCTGAGGCTGCCAGTTCAAGAGACCACGTACGGGCCATTCCGACCATGCCGGCCTTGGTTGCTGAATAGGCGGTTCGCGTGGGCAGGCCCAGGGCACCACGGGACGACATCAACACGATTCTTCCAAACTGTTGTTGCTGCATTGCGGGCAGGCAGGCCTGAGTGATCTGGATGGCAGACCCCAGATGTATCTGTGTCAGGCCCTGGAGTTCGTCGAGCTTTACGTCGGGTAGCAGATTGGGCCAGATGACACCGGCGTTGTGCACGAAATGCGTCACAGCGAAACGCTGGGACACTTCGGCTGCAGCTTGCTCGGTGGCAACGGCATCCGACAAATCCACCTGTACATTGTGCAGCCGCTCGTGTGTGAAGTCAGCCGCACGCCTTGCCATTGATATGACTTCGTATCCTGCGTCCAGCATCTGACGCACGATCTCTGCGCCGATACCGGCACTTCCACCGGTGACGATTGCGGTATTTGAAGAGCTCAAGTCTGGTCTCCTGGATTCGGTGTGTAGGGGCTGTTGGGCGTCAGTGCCAACACTCTCAGTGGGCTGCCCGAGCCGCTGCGGATCTTGAGCGGCGCCGAAAAGATTACTGCTCCCTTGGGTGGCAACTGATCCAGATTGGCCATGCACTGCAAGCCATAGCGGTTGTTGCCATGCATGTAATAGTGACACGGAAAAGGAGGGTCAAGATGTTGGGCCTGCCCTGCATCCGTACCGACCGACTCCGTACCAAAACCATGAACGTCGCGTTCCTTGATCAGCCAGGGAACAACGTCGGCGTCAGGGCCGGGCGAATGCGCGCCTTCATCATCCATATTGAGGTAGTCACCGGGCTTGTCACGTTTGGACCAGTCGGTGCGCATGAAGACCCACGACCGGGCAGGAATGCGACCGTGAACCGCTTCCCATTTTTCGACAAAGTCGATGGTCAGCAGGAAGTCGGGGTTCTCGCGTGATTCCTTCGAGCAGTCAATGACACAGGCTTCGGCAATGAATGCTTCGATGGGGATGGTGTCGACTGTGTTGTTGGGTTGGTTCTTGCCGCTTATCCAATGGACCGGTGCGTCAAAGTGTGTGCCGGTGTGCTCGGAGCACGAAAAATTATTCCAGTACCAGGCGGGACCGCGCTCGTCATATCGCGAGATCTCCTCGATTCGAAACGGCCAGGCTTGCCCGAATTCCGGAGGCAGGACAATGGTCGGGAAATCCGGAGTCAGTGTTTCGGTCAGGTCGACGATTCGGATCTTGCCTGCCAGCAGCTCGGACATGAACTGGCCCAGTACGGAGGTCGTCATGGTGTTTCCTTGTGATTCAGATGAAGGCGGCATCAACCACCCAGCTCGATCTCGAGTACCTTTGGATTGTCGAGCATGCGCGCACGAAATTCCTGGGCAACGTCACCCACGTAGGCCTCTTCAACACCGTCTTGCAATGCCTTGACGACAGCCTTGGCCAGGGCGACTGGTGCCACTCGGGGCGGCGGAGTCAGTTGCTGCCATTCGTAGTCGAGAGGACCGGTAAAGATATTGACGACACGGATACCGGATGGTCGAAACTCCGCTCGCAGGCATTGGCTCATGGACAGTGCTGCAGCTTGTGACGCGGACCAGATTCCACGCGACGGCAAACTGACATGTGCGTAGATGGATAGGATATTCACCCACGCTACAGCACTGTTTACACCGTCGGCTGCGCGACTCGCCATGCCTGGCCCAAAGTGCTGTGCAAGGCGCATCAGGCCCACGCAATTGGTGTTGAGAGAATCTTGCAGTCGTGTGATGTCGCGGTTGTAAAGCAGGCCGCCCTCACGCTCATGGCCGGCGGTATTGACCAGAATTTCGACCTTGCCGCCGATGGATCGTGAGACCCGCTCGACCGAATCGGTATCTGTGACATCCAGCGCCTGGGCCTGAATGCGGTCATCTTTACACAGGGCATCAAATGGCGCTGACTTTCTCCAGGGGGTAGGGTCGCCCACAAAGACAGTGGTCGCGCCGGCGTCGAGCAATGCCTTGGCAACGGCCATACCGACTTCTGATTTCCCATCCGTGACCAGAGCGCGCCGGAACTTGGGATCGCACGACGTTTCGCGCAGGGTCTTGTCGTCTTCCATATGTGCAGTGCCCTTGTCAGGAAGCGCAATCACAACGGCCTGACCGCTGCGATCGAGTTTTAAACAGAGTTTGACGGTTTCACCTTCGACGCAGTCACCATGAATATGTGCTACGACACTTGGACCGGCATCCAATTGCACGGTGCCGACGCGCCACGGAAGCCGCTCGCGAAAATACAGGTCGGTGCTGTGGTGCAGCGTGGTGGTTGCTATCAGTTTCCCCGAAGGGTTGACTGGCTGCCAGCGCAAACGCTCCGAAAGACAGTTGTGGCACACTTCGCGCGGCGGATACTGTACGGCTCCGCAGTCTTGACACACCTGCAAATCAAAACGGCCCTCGGCTGCCGCCGCCGCCAATCCTTTCGCGCGGCGGCTGCGACTGGAAGGTGGAATCGTGGGCTGGCGGGTGCGCGCCGTCGGGTCTTTCTTGCGGGGCCGGGTCAACGGATCTGTCATAGGTCGCTCCGGGCAAGCAGGGCGGCGGCAGTACACAGGCCGCGGTCGTAATTGATCATTCCAAAGCCGCTTACCAGTCCGATTCGAGCGTCAGCCACCTGGCGCGAGCCAGCGGTGTCGGTAAGCTGCTGCAAGGTTTCGACCATTCCCAGGTAGCCTCCGGCCGCGCCGGCCTGCCCGACCGATAACTGGCCGCCATTGGTATTGAACGGAAAGCTGCCGTCGAAAGTGAAGGTATGCTTGCGCACGAACTCCGGGCCGCCGCCTTTCTCGCAAAAGCCGAGGTCTTCGATCTGCATCATGTTGATGACCGGGTAGTCGTCGTAGGCTTGCATCAGGTCGACATCTTCCGGCCCCACATTGGCGTGTGAATAGAACTCGTCACGATCCACCGTCCAGCCGCCACGCATCTGGATAGCGTCTTCTTTCCAGGCATTGTGTCGTTCGATCGTTGACAGGATACGCACAAATGGCAGCTTGAGGCTTCGTGCCCGGTCTTCGGTCATCACCAGGAAGCCGTCGGCACCCGCGCACGGCATCACGCAATCGAACAGGTGAATCGGGTCGGCAATGACTCGCGATTGCAGGTACTGCTCGAGTGTGAGAGGCCTTTTCATCAGGGCATTGGGATTGTGCAGCGCATTGTTTCGTTGCGCGACACACAGCTTGCCGAAGTCTTCGCGGGTGGCACCTGCCTCGCGCATGTAATGGCGTGTCAGAAGGGCGAAGCTTGCGTTGGGGCCACCGGCCCCATACGGGTACACGGCGTCTTGGGCGAATCGGGAGAACTGACTTACCGTGGCACGAAAGGAGTCGACGTGATTGGTGTCGCCTGCAATGCAGGCCACAATGCTTGCGTCTCCGCTTTGAACCGCGCGCGCAGCTCGCCGCAGGCCGATGACGCCGCTGGCCCCTCCCATGGGAATGTGATCCAGCCAGCGAGGCGACATGCCCAGATGCTGAGTCAGGCCGACGGCTGTGTCGGGAGCCAGAGTGAAGCTCGATACGCACATGCCATCGACATCGTCCTTGGCAACTCCGGATTGCCGGATCAATTCTGCCAGTGCCCGTCCCAGCCACCAGTGCGCACTGTCGATGGAGTAACGGGCATAAGGTACGGTCACGGGAACCGTGGCGACAACGCCGTCATAGCCGGTTCGGCGTGTGCTCATGGTGCTTCCTGCCGCTTTTTCAGGTCGCGTGTGTCGATGCAATGAGCCGTGCCAGGCAGTGTGGGTGCCAGCTTCTTGAGCTCGCCTCGTTGAATCTTGTTGGTGGGTGTCAGGGGAAGCGCGTCTACAAAAGCCACGTATCCGGGTACCTTGAAGTACGAAAGCTGGGTCAGGCTCCACGAGACGATGTCACGCGCGAGCCGCTCCATGTCGGACGCTTCGGGCTTGGGATCGCATACCAGGCAGGCCAGCACTTCGTCCCCCCGTATGGCGTCGGGAACGGCGGCTACAGCCGCCGCCTTGATGGCCGGGTGCTGCAAAAGCGTACTTTCGACTTCGACGGCGGCAATGTTTTCGCCACTGCGCCGAATGACGTTCTTCTTGCGATCCACGAAATGCAGATAGCCCTGAGCGTTGCGCCGAACGATGTCGCCGGTGTGGAACCAGCCATCTTTCCAGGCTTCGTCAGTGGCCTGGGGGTCTTTAAGATAGCCGGCAAAGAAACCGAAGCGGGGATTGTCTCCGGCGTGGCGTACCAGCAATTCGCCCTCTTGATCAGGGCCCACAGGTTCGCCTGCATCATTGACGATGCGCACCTGGACATCGTCCTGTTCCTTGCCGAAGCAACTGGTTCCGATAAAGCGTGGCTCGCGGTTGGCAATGATGACGGCGCCCGAGCCTGTTTCGGTCATGGCCCAGGCCTCGAGCAGGGGAATGCCGAAACGCTTTTCGAAAGCTGCGTGCAGACTGCGGTCGATACCGGCGCCAAAGCCGAAGCGCACTTGATGATCAGTGTCGTCCGGGCCCTCCGGTGCCTTCATCAAAATGGCGGGCATAACTCCCAGGTAGTGGAAGACGGTGGCGCGTGACTCGCGTACGCTGGCCCACCAGGTACGGGGGTGAAAGCGGTCCAGAAGGATCAGGCAGCCGCCGGTAACCACCATGGCCATGGTCGAGCAGGCCATTGCATTCATGTGAACAAGCGGCAACGGTGTCAGCATGCGCTCTTTACCCGCTTGCAGGCTCGCCAGGCCTCCGACGCCGGCGTACCAGTTGCCGCAGTGCAGAAAGTACTCGTTGGGCAGGATGCAGCCCTTGGGTCGACCCGTGGTTCCCGAGGTGTACAGCAAGGCGCATTCGGTTTGGCTGTCGGGCGTGCGGGCGGCATAAGGCGCCGGCGTGGTGGCCGGCGGAGGGGGGTCGTCGTTGGCAATGATCTGCAGGGGGCTGCCGGCTGCCTGGGCAGCGGCGCGCAATACGTCGTGGTGCGAGCTCAGCGCTACAGCCAGAATGATTTCCGAGTGGCCCACCAGGTATTCCAGTTCGGCGGCGCGAAGGTCGGCATTGATAGGTACAACCGAAACGCCCAGTGCGTTGAGTGCAAACCAATGCAAGAAAAACGAAGGGCGGTTTTCAAGTAAAAGTCCAACCCGGTGGCCGTGACCGTAGCCCGCTTTGTCGTAGGACTCTTTCAGGGCTTCAATCGCCGCCAGCGCTCCCTGATAGCTGAGTTCGCCTGATGCGATGCTATAGATTTCGGCGGTTTCGGGCAGTACCTGTACAAAGGGGTTGGTCGGCCAATTTCTCGTTGTTTCTACAAATGCCTGATAGACGGTTGACGACAAGACGCTGCCCCTTTGTTACATAAGAAGTTGAATGCTTCGCATGGCCGCGTCGCAGTTGACGAGGTCGACCCGCTTGAGCTTGATGCGCAGTGAGCCTTCGACATCAAGCAGCTCGAATGTCGACCACCCGGCAAAAAGTGTTTGCTGATCGAGGCGGCTTTCAACGTAATGGAAGGCGACGCGGACAGTGTACTGTCCCTTTTCGGGCGCATGCCAGGGGTGAGAGGTTTCGATTTCGGGTCGTGCGAGCAAATGATGGCTGCGGCTGCGCGGCTGTTGCGAGAAAGTGCGCTGACCAGCCAGACGTTCGATGCGAACACGCAGCAGCAGCTTGTCTTCGTACAGCAACGAAGCATGCAGGCGCGGATCTTCCTGGTCGTGCGCCAGTGGCATCCAGTAGTAAGCGTCTTCGGTAAGAAGGTCGAGCCACTCTTCGAAGCGCTGCTCGTCGAGCATGCGCGCTTCAGCGTAAACGAAATCAATCAGTTGCTGATCGGTGAAGCCGCTCATGCTGTCTCCTTCTGTTTCATGCTCGCTGTCATGTAGCGGGCCCATGCACGGTACTGGTTACGCATTTGCCACTCGTTCGTTCCGTTCGTGACCTCGTTCTTGCGGTTCACTTCGTCAGGGTCGTAAAGACGTGCCACGTTCACCCATTCGAGCCCGCGAGAATGCAGGCCGTGCTGTGCTCGCTCGTAAACTTCGTGGTCATCATGGCCGACCATCGAAGTGGGTGCATTGATCAGACGGTTGTACATCAGGGTACGTTCAAGGAGCTTGTCCGGAGCGCCCACCAGACGGAACGTCCACGATTCCACCAGCGTCTTGTTGGCTGCCAGCGGCTTAAAGATGCGCAGCGTTTGAATCGGCCCCTTTACCATGATGTTGGGGAAGTAGGTGGTGTTGTGGCGCACGTCGCCAAGAATCTGTTTGGCCCGCTCTTCGCCATATGCAGCGACCATGCTCTCGGCATAGCCGGGGATATCGGAGTACGCCGCGTGAATGGAATCGCTGACTCCCGTATGGCCGTGGCCGTTTTCCCACACACGAATACCCATGCCCTCAAAGAATTCGTAATTGGAAATGAACGGTGCAAACTGCTCGACGGCCATGGGCTTGGGCGTGCCTTCGGGGGCTTCGTTCCAGACACGTACCGCAGTACCGGCCGAGGACTCATGCGCGACCATCGGATGGCAGGTGTCTGTCTGGTTGTCGACCAGCATCTTCCAGTTGCAGTCATGCATGTAGCGCAATACTCCGCCGGCTACCTCGAGCTTGCCTTCCGGCGAGCGATCGATCATGTTGTCGATGGTACTTAGCGATTCGCCAAAGAACTCTTCGAAGCTCTGACCTTCCGGATTGAGGCGGCAGAATATGAAGTCGCGATAGTTGCGCACGTTCTGTACCTGCGCCATACCGCCGGCCGCTTCAGTCTGTTTGAAGTGATCGGGGTCGTATCCACGCTTGAGGGGCAGCGCCAGAAGTGAGCCGTCAGTCTTGAACGACCAGGCGTGATACGGGCAGCGGAAGAACTTGCCGGTGTTGCCACAAGGGTCATTGACGACCATGACCCCCTTGTGTGGGCAGCGGTTATGCAGGACGCGAACCGAATTGTCGTTGTGACGCACCATGACTACCGGCTGGTCGCCCACCGTGGTGGTGAAGTAGTCGCCCGGATTGGGTATTTGACTGGCATGGCCAACGTAGACCCAGGTGTTGGCGAACAGGTGCTCCATTTCGAGCGCGAATATTTCGTCGTCGATGAACAGGTCGCGGTGTACCTCGGAAGGACGCACCAGCGCCTGGATAGCTTCAGGATTGTCGCGATAGCTCATGGGTGCCTCTTTAAAAATGGCTCGGTCAGCAGGCAGAAGTCCGATCAGGCGGCGAGCTTCAGGTCTTCGGCCAGCATTGTGTCAAGCTTGTTGCCCTTGTCATCCGCCAGTGCAGCCTCACGCAATTCGCGCAAGCGTTGTGCGGCATCAGGCCGCCCACGCAAACCCGCCGCAGCGGCGATGAGCCGACGATATTTGCTTTCGCCGCGCTCGTGCGTGTCGCTGTAGCCCTTGACCAGGCGACGGCAGTTGACGATTTCAACGGCCAGGTCGTAATCGACCGGAACAGTCTCCTGGATTAGTCGCAGCCACGCTTCAAGACTGGCAACTTCAATGCGGTGACGCAGGGTGCTGCGACGGAAACGGCGCATGCCTGCCAGTGTGTACAGCATCAGAAAGCCCGAGAGGGTTCCACTTTGCAGGAACCGGCCCTTGCGGCAGAAGCGCTCAAGGAAACCGCTGGCCATCTTTGAGTTTTCTACCCATCGGCCCAAAGGCGCGGGCATGGTGCCACACAGTTCTTCGACGCGGGGGTGCATGTACTCGGTGGTGTACAGGAGTTGATCGTCCTTGGCGCCGACTTCGTCACGTACCCGGTCAAAGCGGGCCGCACGCGTCTTGAGATCGGCTACGCGAATGACGTCGTCGTATGCCATGGCAACGGCAACATAGCGCGCAGCCGCAGTGGTCAATGCCCAGTTCTTGGCGTCGCCGCCATGCTCGGCATCAAGGTTGCGCAAAGTGCGGACACGGTCCAGATATTTGGCGCCGTATGCCGGGTCCTGAAAATCGATGACGCGGCGCAAACCGGCTACGAGCATTGGCTGGGAAGCCGCCGGAAAGTTCTGGCGCAAATCGTCAAGCAGTTTGCGGACACGAGGGCTAGGTGCCGTGTCGGGTACGGCGGGCAATGGCCTTTCAGTGGCGATGCGTTCCGGCGTGGCGGGTGCATTGGCCGCGGCATCGAAGCCCAGGGCAAATGCGCGCAGACTGGCTTCGACGCCCACTCCGCCGCGACGGATGGTTTCTTCGAAATCTTCACGACTGAACGGCAGGGTGCCGCTGCCGGCAATTGCTCCAAAGAGGCTGGCGCTGATGACGCTGCCCGCCTGGTCGGCAAGGGCTTGCAGATCGACACAAATAAATCGTTTGGCGGCTGCCTCGCCGGCCTCGATGACCTTGTTCGAATCGGCGATGCCATTGCCGCGCGCCGACTTTTCGCCCACCGCATAGCTGCGGTGCGACGAGGCAATCAGGGTGCTGCGGTCAGGCGTGACGAGCCCGCGCTGGATGGCGCGCCCGCCTTCCATCAGTTCGGCGGCCACTACAAGATCAACGTCTCCCGGGGTGGGCATTTGCGCCAGGGCAGGTTGCCGGCCTGCAGCCTCGACGTTGGCCTCGGGAATCATTTCTACGTAATAAATGGTGGCGCCGGTGCGTTGGGCCACGCCTGGCACCGATGTCGTCTGAGCCCACCACTTGGCGTGCTCGGCCATATCGACGATCCAGTCAGCCAGGACGCCGCCGCCCTGACCGCCCATGGCGAGAATGGCGATTTTGATGGGCGTGCCCGGTTTAAGTTGAATGCTTGTCATGGATGAGCTCTTAGAACGAATATTGGTTCAGTCTTTGGGTGCGGCGGGATTGCAGGAATCCGATGACGCGTTTGCGGATCTTGGCCTTGAACAGGTCCCACTGGGTCGGGTTATGGATGAGATCGGCCCGGTAGAACGAGGGACACAGCACGGCTGCGTGTGCGACTTCGCCGCAGTTTCCGCATCCCACGCAGGTATTGTCGACGTGGGCGATGGGGTCTTCCTTGAGGGGGTCGCCGCTGTCCTTGATGGTGAGCGATGGGCAACCCGAAAGCCGTATGCAGGCATGGTCGCCGGTACAGACGTCGGGGTCGACACCAAACCGCTCCTTCACAACGCGCTTGCCTTCTTTGACGGCAGCCCGGAACTGCGGCTTGATCCGGCGCTGCTTGTTCAGCATGCACTCGGACTGCGCAATAATGACCTTGGGACCTTTCTCGGGCGTAGTCAGTGCCTCTTCGATGGTGGCCTGCACCTTCGACACACTATAGGTACGGTCAAGCACGCGCACCCATTTCACGCCTACTCCCTTTACTGCATCCACAATGGGATTGTTGGTCGAGCGGTGTTTGTTTTCAGCTCGGGACGACAGGACATCCTGTCCGCCCGTGGCGGCAGAGTAGTAGTTGTCGATGATGATGATGACGCCGTCGTACTTGTTGAAGACGGCGTTACCAATACCTGATGACAAACCGTTGTGCCAGAAGCCGCCATCGCCCATGATCGAGATCGACCGCTTTGAAGACGGCACATTGAAAGCTGCAGCACTGGAGGCACCCAGGCCGTAGCCCATTGTTGTGGCACCCAGGTTGAACGGCGGCAGAATCGAGAACAGGTGGCAGCCGATGTCGCAGGCGATATGGTGCTCGCCCAGCTTTTCCTGGGCCAGCGAAAGAGCGGAGAACACCGGACGTTCCGGACAGCCCGTACAGAAACCGGCGGGACGCGGCGGAACGACTTCGGCAAGCTGGCTGACCTTTTTCTGGAAGTTGATGGGCTGCACCGACGGCTTGCGTGACACCTGATCCACCTTCATCGGCTGGACTCGGGGCACCACAGCCGGGGCTGCATGCCCATTGGCGGCCGTGCCGTTGCCCAGCGGCCCCTGGTCTTCTTCAACGGCAATGTCGCCGTCTTCTTCCATTTCGGGCATGGTGCCGGTTGCGGTGGCGGTAGCCGTCGACCTGGCAGATACATCGGACTTGGGTTCTTCTGCGACGTCGATGACTGGCAAGGCTTC